>NZ_JBIWKR010000051.1:0-1063 GCF_044765765.1 Streptomyces sp. NPDC102402 | reverse complement strand
TAGCCTCGGGCTTTCACGGGCGGGCCGGCGCGGACCTTGATCAGATAGGCGGAGAGTACCGCTGAGCTGCGGCGATGGGACTTGCCAGGAGGGCTGTCGGCTGAGAGGAAGCAAGCACTCTCCAGGTGAACGAGCGCATCGTGCCGTGGCCGCTTGCCCGAGCTCTTGTCGGCGGTGCCGCGGGGTCACGTAGGCGCCCGCAAAATGGCTGGTCACGGGAGTGGTCTGTGCAGGACTCTGTGGGTATGCCTCGACGTCTCATGTTCGTGCAGTTGAAGACTGGTTACACCACCGACCGCGGACCCTCGTGGATCGGGTGGGTGGACTTCTCGAAGACCTGGAGTACTGCGTACTTCCGCGGGAGGACACTGCGCCGGGCAGGGGGGATGTTCGATGCGAACTTCTGCGACGTGCAGACCGACGAGGAGTTCTGGGTCTCCGGGCCGAAGCGGGACCGCACGGACACCCGCTACGGCCCCTCCGACCCTGAAATCGATCCGGAAGCCGTCGACACCTATCGCGCCTTCCTGGAGGGCGCATCTCTGCCGGGCCGGGAAAACGGCTGACCTCGCGCCCTTGCGAGCGGGGCGTCCGGGTCTTGATCAAATAAGCGGAGAGTGCTCCTGACCTGCAACGATGGGACTTGTCTAGGGTCCTGTCAGCTGCACGGAAAGAAGCACTCTCCAGGTGAAGAAGCGTGTCGGGTCATACCCGCGGATCCGCATCGAGGGCGGCGGCCGGGCGGTGGTCTCGCAGGCCGGGAGCGTGCTGCTGGTCGAGACCGTCCGCAAAGCGGGCCTGGACACCGCGATATCGGCGGCGTTGGCGCCGTGGCGGAAGGCGAGGGCCGTCCATGATCCCGGGAAGGTCCTGCTGGACGTGGCGTTGGCGGTCGCGTCGGGCGGGGACTGCCTGGCGGATGTCGGGCTGCTGCGGGCGGAGCCGGCTGTGTTCGGGCCGGTGGCCTCGGACCCGACGGTCTCCCGTCTCGTCGACACTCTCGCCGCCTCCGGTGAGAAGGCTCTGGCGGCGATCCGTGCCGCGCGGGCCGGAGCCCGCGCTC
>NZ_JBIWKR010000050.1:0-1064 GCF_044765765.1 Streptomyces sp. NPDC102402 | reverse complement strand
TGTTCTATCCACGGAGGTTGGTGACGGATCCCACGGCTTGGGGATCTTGAACGAGTGAGGGCCTCCCGGGTTCGGTGTGGATTGCGACATCTACACGAACGACCAGAAGGCCCTCATGCCCCACCGTAATGCACCTCTGACCGAGACCGGACGTCTGCGTCTGGCCCGCTGCGTCGTGGAGGACGGCTGGCCGCTGCGGCGGGCCGCCGAGCGCTTCCAGGTCTCGCCCACGACGGCTCAGCGGTGGGCGGCCCGCTACCGCGCACTGGGTGAGGCCGGGATGGCCGACCGCTCCTCCCGGCCTCACCGCAGCCCGCGCCGGACACCGGACCGCACCGAGCGGCGGATCATCAAGGTCCGGGTTCTGCGCCGCTGGGGACCGGCCCGCATCGCCTACCTCCTGGGCCTGAACCCGGCGACCGTCCACCGTGTCCTGACCCGCTACGGACTCGCCCGCCTAGCCCATCTGGACCGCGCCACCGGCCGGCGGGTCCGCCGCTACGAGCACGCCGCCCCCGGCGACCTGGTCCACGTCGACATCAAGAAACTCGGCAACATCCCCGACGGCGGCGGCCACAAGGCCCTCGGCCGCCAAGCAGGCCGCAAGAACCGGGCAAGGGCCGGCATGAGCTTCCTGCACAACGCCGTCGACGACCACTCACGCCTCGCCTACAGCGAGATCCTCACCGACGAGAAGAAGGAAACCGCCGTCGGATTCTGGCAGCGTGCCCACGCCTACTTCACCGCAGCTGGGATCACCGTCCAGCGAGTCCTGACCGACAACGGCGCCTGCTACAAGTCACACCTCTGGCGCAACTCCCTTGCTGAACAAGGAGTTTCACACAAGCGCACCCGGCCCTACCGACCCCAGACCAACGGCAAGGTCGAGCGGTTCAACCGCACCCTGCTCGACGAATGGGCCTACGCGAAGACCTACCGGACCGAGACCGAACGACGCGACGCCTACCCGCGATGGCTCCACACCTACAATCACCACCGCGGACACACCGCGCTCAAGGGCCAGCCACCCGCCAGCCGCGTCCCCAACCTCACGGGTCAGTACA
>NZ_JBIWKR010000049.1:0-1077 GCF_044765765.1 Streptomyces sp. NPDC102402 | reverse complement strand
GCCAACGGGTCCAAGAAGTTCCGCGAGGCCATGCTGGAGGCCCGCTGGGACGACTGTGTGGAGATGGCCCGCGACCAGATCCGTGAGGGCGCGCACCTGCTCGACCTCTGTGTCGACTACGTCGGCCGCGACGGTGTCGCCGACATGCAGGAGCTGGCGGGCCGGTTCGCCACGGCCTCGACTCTGCCGATCGTGCTGGACTCCACCGAGCTGCCGGTGCTGCGGGCGGGGCTGGAGAAGCTCGGCGGGCGGGCGGTCCTGAACTCGGTGAACTACGAGGACGGCGACGGCCCGGAGTCCCGCTTCGCGAAGGTGACGCAGCTGGCCGCCGAGCACGGTGCCGCGCTGATCGCGCTGACGATCGACGAGGAGGGCCAGGCCCGTACCGTCGAGCACAAGGTGGCGATCGCGGAGCGGCTCATCGAGGACCTCACCACCAACTGGGGCATCCACGAGTCGGACATCCTCATCGACTGCCTCACCTTCACCATCTGCACGGGCCAGGAGGAGTCCCGCAAGGACGGGATCGCCACCATCGGCGCGATCCGCGAGCTGAAGCGCCGCCACCCCGACGTCCAGACCACGCTGGGCCTCTCCAACATCTCCTTCGGCCTGAACCCGGCCGCCCGCGTGGTGCTGAACTCCGTCTTCCTCGACGAGTGTGTGAAGGCGGGGCTGGACTCCGCGATCGTGCACGCCTCGAAGATCCTTCCGATCGCCCGGCTGGACGAGGAGCAGGTCAAGGCCGCCCACGACCTGATCTACGACCGCCGCGCCGAGGGCTACGACCCCCTGCAGAAGCTCATGGAGCTCTTCGAGGGCGTCAACATGAAGTCGATGAAGGAGGGCAAGGCCGAGGAACTCCTCGCCCTGCCGCTGGACGAGCGCCTCCAGCGCCGGATCATCGACGGCGAGAAGAAGGGCCTGGAGGCAGACCTCGACGAGGCCCTGCAGACCCGTCCCGCACTCGACATCGTCAACGACACCCTCCTGGAGGGCATGAAGGTCGTCGGCGAACTCTTCGGCTCCGGCCAGATGCAGCTGCCGTTCGTGCTCCAGTCCGCCGAGGTCATGAAG
>NZ_JBIWKR010000048.1:0-1112 GCF_044765765.1 Streptomyces sp. NPDC102402 | reverse complement strand
TATTGATCAGAAACTCATGGGGTTCACTCGTCGAGGGTGTAGCGGACATGCGGGGCCTTGAAGTAACCGGTGATGATGTGAGGTTGGCGTTGTCGGCGGTGGAAGAACCTGCGGGTCTCGTCGGCGAGTTCGGTCCGGTTCCTTGCCCGGTGGGTGTGGGGCAGACTGCGTTTGAGGTCGGAGTTGACGAGCTCGTCCGGGTTCAGCTCGGGTGAGTACGAGGGCAGGAAGTGCAGCTCGATCTCGTCCTGGTGGTCGGCGAGCCAGGCCCGGACGGTCTTCGAGCGGTGGGCCGAGTGCCGGTCGACGACCAGGTGGACCTTCCGGTCGAAGTGACCGACGACGCGGGCGAGGAAGCGGCACATGACCGTCGCGTCGAACGACTCGGTGAACACCATGAAGTGCATCCGGCCCTTGGTGCTGATCGCGGACATCGCGTTCACGGAGAACCGGTTCCCGGTGCGGCGGACCACCGGGGTCTTCCCCTTGACGCCCCAGGTGCGGCCGGTGACCTGGTCCGAGCGGATCCCGACCTGGTCGGCGAACAGGATCTCGCCATAATCAGCCTTCGCCCGGGCCCGGATCGCCGGCCAGGTCTCCTCGTGCCACGTCCGGACCGCTTCCGGATCCTGCTCGACGGCCCGCTTGTCCGGCCGCTGGAAGGTCAGCCCCCAGCGCTTGAGGTACTTGCCGACCCCGGGCTCCGTGAAGCGAACTCCGTACAGCTTGAAGATCAGCCGGCCTATCTGCCCCCGCGTCCACAGCTGGCCCGAAAGCCCCAGGCCGGACGGCGTGTGGTCGAGGACAGCCTGCCGCACGGCGGCCTGCTCGGCCTCGGACAGGACCTGATGCTCCCCCGCGCGCCGGCCCCGCGGCCGAGACAGCAGCGCGTCCCGCCCGCCGGCCTGCCACCTCGCCCACCAGTTGTCCACGGCCCTGACCGACACCCTGAACAGAGCGGCAACCTCCACCCGGCCCCGACCCTCCACCAGCGCCGACACCGCCAGCAACCGCACAGCCTCCTGCGCATCCGGCGACCAAGTCCGCGCATCCCCCACCAGATCACTCACACACCATCAACGAGCCTGCACCGAAAGCGTTTCGGATCAATA
>NZ_JBIWKR010000047.1:0-1160 GCF_044765765.1 Streptomyces sp. NPDC102402 | reverse complement strand
CCTCGAAGTTTCATGACGGTCCGCCGACGGAGTTGGTGGGCCGTTTTCGTGTGGTGGGCTGAGGGTGGGCAGGCCGGGGGCCCGAGTGTCGTCTCGGGGTGGCGCCGGGTTCCACTGCTCCGGTTTCGGGTTGCTGTCGTAGGGGCGGCAAAGTTGCTGGTCAGCCGGGGTTCGGCAGGAGTGCGAGCCGTTCGAGTGCGTCGGTGATCACGCCGGTCCAGGGCCAGTGGCGGGCGAGGCGGAGGATTCGGCGGCGGCTGGTGGTGACGAGTTGTCCGGCCGTGGTGAACAGGCGGAGCCGTAGGCGGCGGGGTTCCCAGAGGCGGGCCTGGCCGGTCAGGGCGAGCATCGGCATCCAGGCCAGCAGGTCGAGGGCGGTTTGCACGATCTCCAGCCAGATCCGGTTCTGCGCGGTGGTGTGCAGGGGCAGGTTGCGCAGGCCGGTGGCGCGGGCGGCCCGGATGCGGTCCTCGGCCCGGGCCCGCAGTCGGTGACGGAGCTCGAGCTCGGAAATCGGGAGGCCGACGGTGTTGGTGGCGAAGCACGTCAGCCGCATGCCGTCGGCGTCGGTGATCCTCAACTGGGCGCCCGGGTGCGGGCGTTCCTTCCGGACGATGAGCCGCATGCCCTTGGGCCAGCCGTGAAGGACGTCGCCGGCGAGTTCGGCAACCCAGGCGCCATCGCGGACTTGGCCGCCGGTCTCGACGGCCGGCGTCCAGGCCGAGGCCGGGACCTTCAGGACGTGGCTGTGGATCTGCTCGGTGACGGTCATGCCGACGGAGTAGGACAGCCACCGGCCCGGCTTTGCGAGCCAGGCGACGAAGGTGTGGGTGCCGCCGGCTGAGTCGGTGCGGATCAGGGTCCGGCGCCCGCGCCGGTAGGACTTCGGCAGCTGGGCCAGGGCCAGTCGGGCGGCGGTGATGTGGTCGGCGGCGGTGTTCGATCCCGCGTTGCCCGGTCTGAGCAGGGCCGCGACCGGTTCGCCGGTGCCGCCCGGTCCGTGGTCGACGAACCCCATCAGCGGGTGGTGGCCGTAGGTCCGCTTCCAGGTGGGTGCGGCGTCCTCCTTGTTGGAGTGCGCGAGAACCAGCACCCCGTCGAGGTCCACGGTCACCGTCCCGCCGGCATCGGGTGCCCCGGCGCCGGCCAACTTCCAGACA
>NZ_JBIWKR010000046.1:0-1730 GCF_044765765.1 Streptomyces sp. NPDC102402 | reverse complement strand
CTAGTGCCGCATCAGGCAACGTTTGCCCTGTTGTCGGTGGGCGGTGCCAGCGCGTGCTGAGTAACGCGGTTACTGGGCGTCGAGCTGGTGGTCAGCCCAGACGTAGCTTTCGGGCAGTAGGTCGGTGATGGGGACGGTTCGGATGCGATCGCCTTCGCCGACGATGACCTTAAGGGCAGGGAAGTAGTCGAGGAGGACCTGGCGACACCGGCCGCACGGGGGAACAACCCCTCGGTCGCGGTCGCCCACCGCGACAATCGTGTTCAGCTCGTAAGCGCCCTGGGCGGCTGCCGTGCCGATAAGGACCAGCTCGGCGCAGGGTCCTCCCGTGAAGTGGTAGGCGTTCACGGCGGTGACGATCCGGCCGTCCTGGGCGCGGGCCGCGGCTGCCATGGTGTGGTTGTCACCCCGGCAGCGAGTGCGAGCAACGTGCGCCGCTGCCTGGATGAGCTCGTGGTCGACGGGATGGGTCTGCATGGTCATTCTCTCTGCCTTCGTGAGGTGTCAGGCGACGTTGACCCGAGTGACGAGGGAGCGCAAGCGACTATCGGCAGTGTGCCTGTTCCGCCAGATGATGTAGCGGCGGATCATGCTGCCCTGCTCCTTGTGGCTGGCGTGGTCGGTGCCGTCGAGAGTGAAGTAGCGCAGTGCGGTGAACTGGGCCTCGATGCGGTTGAGCCAGGAGCTATTGGTGGGGGTGTAGGCGATCTCGACATTGTTCGCCGCGGCCCAGGTGCCGACCCGCTGGCACTTCTTCGTGGTCAGGTGCGGGGAGAAGTTGTCACAGACGATCGCGATACGGACCTCGGGTGGGTAGAGGCTGCGCAGGTACCGGCAGAACTCCAGGAACTGGGTGCGCTTCTTGACCGGCTTGATGTGGCCGTAGAGCTTGTCCTTGGCCAGGTCCAGTGCGGCGAACAGGTGCCGTACTCCGTCGTAGCGGTTGTAGGTCGCCCGCCGCCTGCGGCGGGGTTCGCGGTCGGGGTCCTTGTGCTTGCCGCCGCGTTCGGCCCACTGCCGGCCCGGGTGGGGCATGAGGTTGAGCGGTCCGAACTCGTCCATGCAGAGGACGACTTCGGGCTCGTCCGCCTCGGGTATGACCTCACCGTCGGCGATCGCGTAGAGGTGCTCGACGCGGGCCTTCTTGGCCGAGTAGTCGGGGTCCCGGGAGGTCTTCCAGGTCTTCAGACGTTGAAACGAGACGCCTTCCTCGCGGAGCAGGATGCGCAGGCCCTCGTGGCTGATGTCGTCGACCACCCCCTCTGCGACCAGGAAGTCCGCCAGCTTGGTCAGGCTCCAGGTCGAAAACGGCAGGTCGTGTTCGGTCGGCTTCGACTTCGCGATCTTCTTGATCTCGCGGCGCTCGGCCAGCGTGAAGACCTTGGGCCGGCCCCCCTTGTACTTCGGATACAGCGAGTCGAAGCCGTCGGCGTTGAAGTTGTGGATCACATCCCGGACCCGGTCCGCGCTGGTGAAGGTGACCTCGGCGATCTTCGCCACCGGCATGCCCTGCGCGGACAGCAGGACCATCTGGGCACGCCGCCAGGTCACTACCGAACCGGTTCCCCGGCGGATGATCCGAAGCAGCCGCCTGCCTTCGTCATCGTCGATCTCGCGTACACGTACTCGCTCTGCCACCCGGACAGGGTGACGGCCACGCGCCGCCCGGCACAGCACCGAAACGGCGCGTCACATCACAACAGGGCAAACGTTGCCTGATGCGGCACTAG
>NZ_JBIWKR010000045.1:0-2028 GCF_044765765.1 Streptomyces sp. NPDC102402 | reverse complement strand
CGACGACACCAGCGAATACCCCACATCCACCAGACCCGGCCCACCCACACCCTCCAGCGCGGCCCGCAACCGGCCGGACTGTGTTTCCAGAGCGGTCGCCGACCTGGCGGACACCACCAACGGCACCACAGGCAACTCACGGGTCGCCGGCTCGGGCACGAGCTCCCGCGCGGGCGGCTCTTCGAGGATGACGTGCGCGTTGGTGCCACTCACACCGAACGAGGACACACCCGCACGACGCGGACGCCCCGTCTCCGGCCACGCACGCGACTCCGTCAGAAGGGACACAGCACCGCTGTCCCAGTCCACCTGCGAGGACGGAGCATCCACATGCAGAGTCCTGGGCAGCACACCCTCCTGGAGCGCCATCACCATCTTGATGACACCACCCACACCGGCCGCGGCCTGCGCATGCCCGATGTTCGACTTCAACGACCCCAGCCACAAAGGCTGCTCAGCCGAACGCTGCCCATACGTCGCCAGCAACGCCTGCGCCTCGATCGGATCACCCAACCGGGTACCCGTCCCATGCGCCTCCACCACATCCACATCACCCGCACCCAGGCCGGCACTGTCCAGAGCCGCCCGGATCACCCGCTGCTGCGACGGACCGTTCGGCGCCGTCAGCCCATTACTCGCACCGTCCTGATTCACCGCCGAACCACGCACCACCGCCAGCACACGACGACCCCCGGCCACCGCATCCGACAACCGCTCCACCAACAGCACACCCACACCCTCGGCCCAACCAGTGCCGTCCGCACCCTCCGCGAACGCCTTGCACCGGCCGTCCGAAGCCAGACCCCGCTGCTGCGAGAACTCCACGAACATCCCCGGAGTCCCCATCACCGTCACACCACCCGCCACAGCAAGATCGCACTCACCCGCACGCAACGACTGCGCAGCGAGATGAAGCGCGACCAACGACGACGAGCACGCCGTGTCCACCGTCACCGCCGGACCCTCAAGACCCAACGAATACGACACACGACCGGACACGACGCTGGCCGTGTTGCCGGTGAGCAGGTAGCCCTCGTACCCCCGGGCGTCCTCGTGGAGGCGCGGTCCGTACTCCTGGGTCATGGCGCCGACGAAGACGCCGGTGCGGGAGCCCTTCAGCGAGTCCGCCGGAACACCCGCCCGCTCCAGCGCCTCCCACGAGGTCTCCAGCAGCAACCGCTGCTGCGGATCCATCGCCACCGCCTCACGCGGCGAAATACCGAAGAACCCCGCGTCGAACTCACCCGCCCCGTGAAGGAAACCCCCCTCACGCACATACGAACGCCCCGGAACACCCGGCTCCGGATCGAACAGCGACTCCACATCCCACCCACGGTCCCCCGGGAACGGCGACACCGCGTCCACCCCCGACGACACCAACTCCCACAACGCCTCCGGTGAACCCACCCCACCCGGAAAACGGCACGCCATCCCCACGATCGCGATGGCGTCCTCGTCCTGGTCAGGAGCCGGCTGCTCACAGCGGGCCGGAACCCGGGCGGGGGCCGCGGGCTGCGCGGCCGGAGCCTCGCCAGCAGCCTCAGCGGCCGCGTCCCGGATCAGCCGGGCGACGGCAAGAGGGGTCGGGTGGTCGTAGATCAGGGTGGTGGGCAGGCGCAGGCCGGTCGCAGCCCGCAGCCGGTTGCGCAGTTCGATGCCGTTGACGGACTCGAAGCCCTGCTCCTTGAAGGTCTTCCCGGACGCGATCGAATCGCCGGTGGCACGGCCGCACACAGCGGCAGCCTGGACACGCACCAGCTCCAGCACGTGGTCGAGCTGTTCGGCCTCGGTGCGGCCGTGCAGCTCTCGGCTGAGCAGGGTCTCGTCGGCGTCGGCCACGGAGAGCCGGCCGTGCTCCGCGGGGTCTTCCGCGGTGAGCCAGTGTCGGGTGCGTTGGAAGGCGTAGGTGGGGAGGTCGACGGTGCGGGCCCCGGTCCCCTCGAACAGGGCGGTCCAGTCGATGTCCGTCCCACGGACGAAGAGTTCCGCCGCGGAGGCCAGGAACCGCTCCAGCCCGCCCTCACCACG
>NZ_JBIWKR010000044.1:0-2601 GCF_044765765.1 Streptomyces sp. NPDC102402 | reverse complement strand
GCAGCGAGCCGGTGACCCGGGCGCCGGCCAGCGGCTGCGCGGCGGCGTACTCGCGGCGGATCGACATCAGGCCGGGCATCTCGTGCTCGGCGAGGCTGATCTCCTTTCGGCCGAACTCCGCGAGGGAGAGGTCGGCGACCTTGAAGTCGGTGAATTGAGCGGGGGCCTGACTGGGCATCGTGCTACTCCAGGGAGTCGAGGTGGAGGTTCTGGTGGATCTCGAGAGCCGCGGTGGACCGGTTGAGGGTGATGTAGTGCAGGCCGGGGGCGCCCTCGGCGAGCAGCCGCTCGGCCATGGCCGTGGCGTACTCGACTCCGATGGCGTGCGCGTCGTCGGGCTTGTCCCGCGCGGCCTCCAGCCGCAGGGCAAGGGCGTCGGGGAAGCGCGCGTCGCTCAGCTCGGCGAATCGCTTGATCTGCCGGACGTCGGTGGCGGGCATGATCTCGGGGATCACGGGGGTGGGACAGCCCACGGAGGCCAGCCGGTCACGCAGCCGCAGGTAGTCCTCCGGCACGAAGAACATCTGCGTGATGGCGTAGTCGGCACCGGCCCGGCACTTGGCCGCGAAGTGTGCGATGTCCTCGGCCCAGGTGCGTGAGCGCGGGTGGCGCTCGGGGAAGGCAGCGACGCCGACGGTGAAATCGCCCAGCTGCCTGATGAGACCGACGAGTTCGTGGGCGTGGTCGAAGCCCTCCGGGTGGGGGATCCACGCGCCCTTCGGGTCGCCCGGCGGATCTCCCCGCAGGGCGAGGACGTCCCGGATGCCGGCATCCGCGTACTGTCCGATGATGTGCCGGAGTTCGGACACGGAGTGGCCGACCGCCGTGAGGTGGGCGACCGGCCGCAGGGTGGTCTCGGCCGCGATCCGCTTGGTGACCTCGACGGTGCGGTCCCGTGAGGAGCCGCCCGCCCCGTAGGTGACGGAGACGAAGGAGGGAGAGAAGGCCTCGATCCGCCGGATGGCGTTCCAGAGAACGCGCTCGCCGGCCTCGTTCCTGGGTGGGAAGAACTCGAACGAGAACGACGGCTTCCCCGCGGCGAGCAGTTCCCGGATGCCCGGGGCCTCGCCCGGCCGCGGGCGCGACGGAGCCGGGTCCGGCCGTTCTGCGACCACTGCGGTCATGGGCTCGTTCCTTTCGCTCAGCGGGCGTTGAAGTACTTCGCCTCGGGATGGTGGATGACGATCGCGTCGGTGGACTGCTCGGGGTGGAGCTGGAACTCCTCGGAGAGGTGGACGCCGATCCGCTCGGGCTGGAGCAGGTAGGCGATCTTGGCGCGGTCCTCGAGGTCGGGGCATGCCCCGTAGCCGAGGGAGAAGCGGGCGCCGCGGTACTTGAGCGCGAACATGTCCTCGACGTCGGCCGGGTCCTCTCCGGCGAAGCCGAGCTCGCTGCGGACACGGGCGTGCCAGTACTCGGCGAGGGCTTCGGCGAGCTGGACGGAGAGCCCGTGGAGTTCGAGGTAGTCGCGGTAGGAGTTCGCCTCGAAGAGTTCGGCGGTGGCGCCGCCGATCTTCGAACCGACGGTGACGACCTGGAGTCCGATCACGTCCGTCTCCCCCGACTCCTCGGGGCGGAAGAAGTCCGCGAGGCAGAGTCGGCGGCCGCGGCGCTGGCGGGGGAAGGTGAAGCGGGTGCGCTCCGAGCCGTCCTCGTGGAGCAGGATCAGGTCGTTGTTTTTGGAGACGCAGGGGAAGTAGCCGTAGACGACGGCCGCTTCCAGCAGGTTCTCGGTGTGGAGCTTGTCGAGCCACCCGCGCAGGTGGGGCCGGCCCTCCTGCTCGACGAGTTCTTCGTAGCTCGGTCCGTCACCGGCACGGGCCTGCTTGAGGCCCCACTGGCCCTTGAAGAGCGCGCCCTCGTCGAGCCAGGAGGCGTACTCCTTGAGCTGGATGCCCTTGACGACCCGGGTGCCCCAGAACGGCGGCTCGGGGACCGGGTTGGTGACGGAGACGTCGGAGCGCACGCCGTCCTCCGGCTCGTCGGCCTCGATCACCGGGGTGTCCCGCTTGGGCACGCGGCGCTGCTTCAGCTCGGGGAGGCTGGCGCCCGGGACTCCGCGCTTGACCGCGATGAGGGCGTCCATCAGCCGCAGGCCCTCGAAGGCGTCGCGGGCGTAGCGGACCTCGCCTTCGTAGATCTCGTGGAGGTCCTGTTCGACGTAGGCCCGGGTCAGGGCGGCTCCGCCGAGGATGACCGGGTAGTCGGCCGCCATCTTGCGCTGGTTCAGCTCCTCCAAGTTCTCCTTCATGATCACGGTG
The DNA here is from genome assembly GCF_044765765.1 of Streptomyces sp. NPDC102402. Classification (NCBI taxonomy): domain Bacteria; kingdom Bacillati; phylum Actinomycetota; class Actinomycetes; order Kitasatosporales; family Streptomycetaceae; genus Streptomyces; species Streptomyces sp. NPDC102402. Next base: position 340 of record NZ_JBIWKR010000044.1, on the reverse strand, counting down.
GACTTCACCAGGAGGCCCGACATGCCGATGACGTCGGCGCGGTGCTCCTCCGCGGCGTCCAGGATCGCGGAGACGGGCTGCTTGATGCCCAGGTTGACCACGTTGAAGCCGTTGTTGGACAGGATGATGTCGACGAGGTTCTTGCCGATGTCGTGGACGTCACCGCGGACGGTGGCCAGCACGATGGTGCCCTTGCCGTCGTCGTCGGTCTTCTCCATGTGCGGTTCGAGGTAGGCCACCGCGCTCTTCATGACCTCGGCGGACTGGAGCACGAACGGCAGCTGCATCTGGCCGGAGCCGAAGAGTTCGCCGACGACCTTCATGCCCTCCAGGAGGGTGT
>NZ_JBIWKR010000043.1:0-2985 GCF_044765765.1 Streptomyces sp. NPDC102402 | reverse complement strand
CGGTTACAAACACTTTCCCCCCCCCCGCCTCTCTGCTTTTGTTGGGGGGGGGGGGGCGGGGGGGGGGCCCCCCCCCCCCCCGCGCCCCCCGGCGGGCCCCGGGGGGGGGGGGGGGGGCCCCCCCCCCCCCCACGACACCGCGAATTCACCTCACGCCCACGTCGCCCTCATGGGGACGACACCGGCGCACCGCCCCGCCGCCCGACACTTCCTGATGAGTCATGGACATGTCCCTCTCACGACAGGAAGCACTGTGCGCATGCACCGCTCCCCTCGCCTGGCGGCCACCGCCCTCCTCGGCACGGCACTCGTCACCCTCGTCCCGCTGTCCCCCGCGTACGCCCGTCCGCTCCCGGCCGTCGGCGCGACGGCGGAGACCTCGGCGCTGTACGACGACGAGGAGGGGGGCAACGCCAATGCCGACGACCCGGCGATCTGGCGCAACGCCGCCGCCCCCGGGCGCAGTCTGGTCGTGGCCACGGCCAAGGAGGGCGGGCTGCGGGTCTACGGTCTGGACGCGTCCCTGGTCCAGTCCGTCCCGGCACCGGCCGCCGCCACGGAGGACGACGCGCCCGGCAGGTTCAACAACGTGGATCTGCTGACCGGGCTCCGCACCCCCGCCGGGCGCGCCGACGTGGCGGTGGTGAGCGACCGGGGCAACGACCGCCTGCGCATCTACCGCATCGACCCCTCTCGGCCCGGCGGACCGCTGAAGGACGTCACGGACCCGGGTGCCGCCCCGGTCTTCTCGGCGGACCAGGCCGAGATCAACGAGCAGCGGACCGCGTACGGGCTCGCCACCTGGCAGGACCGCTCCACCGGGCGCTCGTACGCCCTCGTGAGCCGGCGCAACACCACGGACCTGGCCCTGCTGGAGCTCCGGCCCACGGCGGCGGGCACGGTGGGCTACCGCCTGGTGCGGACCCTCTCACTCCCCTCGTCGTTCCGGCTGCCGAACGGCACCTCCTGGACGCCGTGCGGCGAGCCGGGCGAGCTGCCGCAGGTCGAGGGCATGGTCGTCGACCCGGAGAACGGCACGCTCTACGCGGGCCAGGAGGACGTCGGCATCTGGCGCCTGCCGGCCGGACTGAACGGGCGCCCGGTCCTGATGGACAAGGTCCGGGAGTACGGCGTCCCCGGGACGTACGACCCGGAGACCGAGGAGTGCGCACCGGGCGCGGACCCCGGCTTCGGCGGGAAGCGGCTGGCGGCCGACGTGGAGGGCCTGACCCTCTTCGGGAAGTCCGCCCGGGACGGCTACCTCATGGCGTCCGGCCAGGGCGACGACAGCTTCGCCCTCTACGACCGCGATCCCTCCCGGCGCAACACGTACGAGGGCGGCTTCCGCGTCACCGCCGTGTCGGCCGACCTCGACGGCAGCGAGGAGTGCGACGGTGCCGCCGTGCTCGACGAGCCGCTGGGGGCCCGCTATCCGCACGGGCTGCTGGTGGTCCAGGACGGTCACGAGACGTCGGCGTCGGGCAGCGAGGACGGCCGGGAGGCGACCGGCTTCAAGTTCGTCGACCTTCGCGCGGTGAAGGTCGCGGCGGACCTGTAGTCAGGGACCGGTCTCCCGCCGCGGCCGGGCCCCGGGGGGCATCGCATAGGCTCGTCGACGATATGAAGAGCTACCTCACACCCCTGGGGTCCAAGGCCGACAAGGACACCGTGCGCCGCCACAACCTGAGCCTCGTGCTGCGTGCCGTGCGCGACGAGGGCGAGGCCGGCGAGGCCACCCGCGCCGGCGTGTCGGCGCGGGTCGGGCTCACCCGGGCCGCGGTGTCCTCGCTGGTCGAGCAGTTGCTGGACAGCGGCTTCGTCACCGAGTCCGGCAAGACGTTCAGCGGTCAGGCCGGGCGGCCCGGCACAGCCCTGAAAGTGGCGCGCACCGGGCCCGCCGGGCTCGGGGTGGAGGTCAACATCGACTACGTGTCGGTCTGCGTGGTGGATCTGGCCGGCACAGGCCGGGTGCGGCAGACCGAGCACCTGGACAACCGCGGCGCCCCGCCCGAGGAGGTCCTCGCCCGGGCGGCGGGCATCGCCGCCCGGGCCCTCGGATCGGCTCGGGAACAGGACCTCTGCCCCGTCGGTACGGCGCTCGCCCTGCCGGGACTCGTCTCGGGCGGCTCGGTGCGCCAGGCGCCCAACCTGGGCTGGAACCAGGTCCCCGCCGAGGACCTCTTCGCCGACGCGCTCGCCGGCCTGCGTCCCGGCGCGGCACCGCTGCCGGTGCGCTCGGAGAACGAGGCGAATCTGGCGGCGCTGGCCGAGCTGTGGTTCGGCGGGCTCGACGCCGTCCGCAGCTTCCTCTACCTGACGGGCGAGATCGGTGTCGGCGGCGCCCTGGTGCTCGACGGCGAACTGCTGCGCGGCGCGCACGGTTTCGCCGGGGAGATCGGTCACGTGGTGGTGGACCCCGCCGGCCCCGAGTGCCGGTGCGGCTCGCGTGGCTGCCTCGAGCAGTACGCCGGCCAGTCGGCTCTGCTGCGGGCGGCCGGCATCGACGAGGCCGCGGGCGGGGCCGCCGGGGTGATGGAACTGGAGCGGCGGGCGCAGGCGGGTGACCCCGTGACGCTGGCCGCCGTGGCCGACGCCGGCCGGATGCTGGGGCAGGTGCTGTCCGGAGCGGTCAATCTGTTCGATCCGGACGCGGTGGTGCTCGGCGGGATATACCGCGGCCTGATGCCGTGGCTCTCCCCGCCCGCCGACGCGGAGCTGACGGGCCGAGTGGTGTCCGGTCTCTGGTCCCGGGGCGGCGGCAGGCTGCGCGCGTCGTCCGTCGCGGGTGACGCGGCGCGCGGCGCGGCGGCGCTGGTGGTGCAGGACGTGCTGGCCGACCCCGTCGCGTACGCCGGGCCCGCGCCGGTGGACGTCTGACAGCGGGGCCGCCGGGCCGGGGCGCCCGGTGGTGGTGTGCCGGGTGCCCCGGGGGGTGGGTCAGCGGACGTTGAGGAGGTGTTCCATGGCGAGCTGGTCGAGGGCTTC
>NZ_JBIWKR010000042.1:0-3405 GCF_044765765.1 Streptomyces sp. NPDC102402 | reverse complement strand
CCACCTCGACGCGCTCGGCGTCAAGCTGACGACCCTGCGCCAGGAGCAGGCCGACTACATCGGCGTCCCGGTCGAAGGCCCGTACAAGTCCGACCTCTACCGCTACTGAGCCCGCTGCCGGCCGTCGGCCGGCAAGGCTCTCAGCAGCAGGTCCGAGCGCAGGCCCCCGCACCCCCGTGCCGGGGGCCTGCCCCGTACCGCACCCGCACAGCCCGAGGAACCCGAAGGACCCCATGCCCCGCGGCCGTTATTCGCTCCACGATCTCCACGACCACACCCCCCTCGGCGAAGAACACTTCCACTGCGCACCCGGCCCCTCCGGCTGGCGCTATGTCTCCCAGACCACGGCTCCCTCGGGCGCCCACCTGGGATCCGTCGATCTGGCCCTGGACGAGCTCGGCCGTCCCATCCGCCTCGCGCTGCACGCCTCGAGCTGGCAGATCCGCGGCGCCGCCCTCGACGGGGTCACCTGGGTACGGACCGACCCCACCGGCGCCCACGCCACCGAAGGCAACGTCCGCGCCCACGCCTTCTCCGGTACGTCCCCCGCGTTCCTCGTCGCCACGGCCCGGCTCCTGCGCCTCACCCCCGATTCCCCCTCGGCCCGCGTCCGTCTGGTCACCTTCACGGACCCGGTTCTCGCCCCTCGCACCGTGGACCAGTCCTGGTCCCTGCTGAACAGTGAAGCGCACGCCACTGACAACGGGCCGCTGATCGTGGACGAGTACCAGGTCAACGCGTTGGACACCGGTGATCAGCACGCCGTCCACATCGCGGGTGACGTGGTGCTGGCCGCGCCGGGAATCGAGCTCGAGCACCTTGAATCCCCACCCTCGGCGATGTCCCGCCAGACGGACGGGGGCTGATCGGGCCCAGGCGCAGCGCGGACGTCCGGACGGGTACGCGCGGACCTTCCGACGGGCAGGAGCAGGCGGTGGGGCGGGGAGCGGATCAGGCAGGCGGCGCGAATCCCGTCGCTGCCGGGCCGGGCCCTTCCGCACCGCCCCTGTTCGGGGAGGCCGCCGCGGGAGCGCCTCCGTCTCCCGGCCGGACTCCGGCCGCCGGCAACCCGGACAGTCCCCTGTCCGCGGGTGCGGCGACGGGTGCGGTGACGGGTGCAGGTGCGGACGCGGGTGCGGTGACGGGTGTGGCTGCGGCCGAAGGCATCGGTGCCCGACCGCTCCTGTCCGCCGACGAGGTCACCCGGCGCACGTCGCGTGCCTGCCGCTCGTTCACCACCGCCGCCAGATAGGCAGCGGCCGGCACCCCTCGCGGCGCGGGAACTCCCGTGCACGCGGCAAGATCCGAGGCGAGTCGCTCGGCCAGGGACCCGCGCACCCCGGCGTCGAGCTGGTTCATCCGCGTCAGGAACTGCCGTATCGCCAGCCAGAGGCCGTCCGGGACGCCCGAGAGGTCCAGCTGCGCGAATCGTCCGGCGAGCCAGGGCGGTGGCGGCGGCACGGCAAGCGCCCGGCCGGCCGGCACCCGCTCCCGTACGACCAGCGTCCCGGCGAACACGTCACCGAGCCGGCGGCCGCGGGCCGAGACCAGGGAGGCGATGCAGCCCACCACCCCGAAGGTGCCCAGAATCTCGACCATGCCCATCGCCCCGCGCACGAGTGCGTGCCGGAACCGGATCGGCCCACCGTCGTCCCGCACGACGCGAAGCCCGCAGGCGAGCTTCCCCAGCGAACGGCCGTGGCTGAGCGTCTCGACCGCCACCGGCCCGCCCACCAGCACCAGCAGGAACATGGCGACGGAGATCGCGGCGGTGGCCGCTTCGTCGAGCGTCACCGTCGCCACGGCCAGACCGGCTGAGAGCAGCACGAACACGGTCATAAGAACCGCGAGATCGATGGCTATCGCCAACGCCCGGCTCGGCAGCCTCGCCGGCCGCAACCCCAGTACGACCGCGTCCCCGGTCACGAGCTCGTTCATCGCCACCCACTCCTCGCCGCCCTTCCCTGCCCCTCGGGACCACAGTCTGCCAAGCTGACCCGCAGCGCACCGCCGTAGTACGGACCCGTACGCACCATGCCTGGAGCAGCAGCCGACCATGGATCTCGACGTCTTCGTGACCACCCACCGGATCGAGTGGGACCGCCTGGACCATCTCCTGCACCGAGGGCGCAGCCTGACAGGCGAGGAAGCGGATGAACTCGTCCTCCTGTACCAGCGCACCGCCACCCACCTGTCCATGATCCAGTCCAGTGCCCCGGACCCCCTGCTGACCGCACGGCTCACACAGCTCGTGGCCCGCGCGCGCTCCACCGTGACCGGGACCCGCCGCGCGTCGTGGCGCGACGCCGCTCGCTTTCTGACCGCCGGCTTCCCCGGGGCCGTCTACCGGTCGAGGCATTGGTGGATTCCCACGGCGGTGCTTTCCGTACTTCTGGCCGCAGTCATCGGCTGGTGGATCGGCACGCACCCGGAGGTCCAGGCATCGATCGCCGCTCCGGAGGACCTACGCGCACTGACCCGCCCCGGTGGCGAGTACGAGACGTACTACTCCAGCCACCCGGCCGCCTCGTTCGCCGCCCAGGTCTGGACGAACAACGCTCAAGCGGCGGCCATATGCCTGGTGCTGGGCGCCTTCCTCTGCATACCGGTGATCTGGATCCTCTTCGTCAATGTCCTCAACCTCGCCGTCGGAATCGGCCTGATGTCCTCCGCCGGCCGTCTGGACACCTTCCTCGGCCTGGTCCTGCCGCACGGGCTGCTGGAGCTCACCGCGGTCTTCGTCGCGGCCGGCACCGGCCTTCGTCTCGGCTGGACGGTCATCGACCCGGGGCCGCGTAGCCGGCGTTCGGCCCTCGCACAGCAGGGCCGGGCCGCGATCGGCATGGCGATCGGACTGGCGCTGGTTCTCTTCGTATCCGGCGTGATCGAAGGCTTCGTCACCCCGTCAGGCCTTCCCACCTGGGCCCGGATCACCATCGGCGTCGTGGCTGAGCTGGCCTTTCTCCTCTACGTCTACGTCCTGGGAGGTCGCGCCGCGCGAGCGGGGGACACGGGTGACCTGGATATGGCGGAGCGGAGCGCGGAACTTCCTTCCGCAGCATGAGGAGCGATGTGCGCTGTGGGCTGCTGACCTGCTAGTCTCCTCTTCGCCCACAAAAAACCGTTGACACGGTTCGCGTGGGGAGGTATATTTTAACGGTTGCAACCGAGCTGGACAGGCTCGACTGGAACCGACTAAGGTTCATCTCGCTCGTGCAGGGGACGTGATCCCCGCAGAGCCGATCGATTCTTCTCTTTCAAGCAGTCAAGCCGGATTCGCTTCGGCCGAATTGCTTCTGATAAAGTCGAGTCAGCCGAAAGGCAAAGGCCACTCCACAGGCCGCCGGAATCAAATTCGGACCGGAAACGGAACGGAAAAGAGTCTGGTAAAGTTGGAACCGCCGG
>NZ_JBIWKR010000041.1:0-3764 GCF_044765765.1 Streptomyces sp. NPDC102402 | reverse complement strand
CGCAACCGCGCCGCGAACACAGAAGACGACTCCAACAACCCCGCACCCATCCCCACCCACTGCGACCCCTGCCCCGGAAACACCAACACCCGACGACCCGTCACACCGGCCACACCCTCGACCACAGCCTCGCCCAACGTCACACGACGGTGCTCGAACACCGAACGCGACGACACCAGCGAATACCCCACATCCACCAGACCCGGCCCACCCACACCCTCCAGCGCGGCCCGCAACCGGCCGGACTGTGTTTCCAGAGCGGCCGCCGACCTGGCGGACACCACCAGCGGCACCACAGGCAACTCACGGGTCGCCGGCTCGGGCACGAGCTCCCGCGCGGGCGGCTCTTCGAGGATGACGTGCGCGTTGGTGCCGCTCACGCCGAAAGCGGAGACGCCCGCACGGCGCGGACGCCCCGTCTCCGGCCACGCACGCGACTCGGTCAGCAACTCGACCGCACCGCTGTCCCAGTCCACCTGCGAGGACGGAGCATCCACATGCAGAGTCCTGGGCAGCACCCCTTCCTGGAGCGCCATCACCATCTTGATGACACCGCCCACACCGGCCGCGGCCTGGGGGTGTCCGATGTTCGACTTCAACGACCCCAGCCACAACGGCTGCTCAGCCGAACGCTGCCCATACGTCGCCAGCAACGCCTGCGCCTCGATCGGGTCACCCAACCGGGTGCCCGTCCCGTGCGCCTCCACCACGTCCACATCACCCGTACCCAGGCCGGCGTTGGCCAGGGCCTGCAGGATGACCCGCTCCTGGGAGGGGCCGTTGGGGGCGGTGAGGCCGTTGCTGGCACCGTCCTGGTTCACGGCGTCGCCGCGGATGACGGCAAGCACCGGATGCCCCTTGCGGACGGCGTCCGACAGCCGCTCGACGGCGACCATGCCGGCGCCCTCGGCCCAGCTGGTGCCGTCGGCGGCGTCGGCGAAGGCCTTGCTGCGGCCGTCGACGGCGAGCCCGCGCTGCCGGGAGAACTCCACGAACAGGCCGGGGGCGGCCATGACCGTCACACCGCCGGCGAGGGCGAGGTCGCACTCCCCCGCGCGGACCGCCTGCGCGGCCATGTGCAGGGTGACCAGGGAGGAGGAGCAGGCCGTGTCCACGGAGACGGACGGGCCTTCGAGGCCGAGCACGTACGAGATGCGACCGGAGACCACGCTCGCGGACTTGCCGGTGAGCAGGTAGCCCTCGTGCTCCTCGGACGCCTCGTGCAGCCGGGAGGCGTACTCCTGGTGGGTGAGGCCGGCGTACACACCGGTACGGGTGCCGCGCAGCGACAGCGGCGCGATGCCGGCGCGTTCCAAGGCCTCCCAGGAGGTCTCGAGGAGCAGGCGCTGCTGCGGGTCCATCACCAGGGCCTCGCGCGGCGAGATCCCGAAGAACTCGGCGTCGAACTCGGCCGCCTCGTGGAGGAACCCGCCTTCGCGAACGTACGTGGTGCCGCGTCGGCCCGACTCCGGGTCGGGCTCGTAGACCTCGTCGAGGTTCCAGCCGCGGTCGGCGGGCGCGGCGCCGATGACGTCGCGCTCGGCCATGACCAGATCCCACAGTGCCTCGGGGGTGTCGGCCTCGCCGGGGAAGCGGCAGGCCATGCCCACGATGACGACCGGGTCCTCGGCGTCGCCGGCCGCGTGGGCGGCGGCGGGAGCGGGGGCTGCGGCGGGGGTGTCGCCGAGGAGCTTGCCGAGCAGGTACGCGGCGAGCGCGCCCGGATTGGGGCGGTCGAACACGACGGTGGCGGGCAGCCGCAGGCCGGTGGCACCGGCGAGGCGGTTGCGCAGCTCCAGCGCGGTGAGGGAGTCGAAGCCGGCGTCCTTGAACGCCCGGTCGGCGAGGACGGCTTCGGTGCTGGGGTGCCTCAGCACGGCCGCGGCCTCGCCGCGGACGAACTCGACCAGCGTCCGGATCCGCTCGGCTTCGGAAAGCCCGGCGAGCCGCCCGGCCAGTCCGTCGGCGGGACCCGTACCGGCGCCGAGGGCCTGCTTCCGCTCCTCCTCCAGCGCGTGCCGGGCCTCCGGCACGGTGTCGAAGGCGGGCCCGGGACGCAACGCGGCGGTGCGCGGGGCGAAGTCGGCCCAGTCGACGTCCAGGACGGTGACGCAGGTGTCGCCGAGATCGAGGGCCCGGTGGAGGGCCTCGATGCCTTCGCCGGGGTCCATGGCCTTGATGCCGCGTCGGCTCAGGCTCTCCTCGCCGGCACCCTCGGCCATGCCGCCACCGCCCCACAGGCCCCAGGCCACGGAGGTGGCGGGCAGGCCATCGGCGCGGCGCCGTTCGGCGAGGACGTCGAGGGAGGCGTTGGCGGCGGCGTAGGCGGCCTGGCCACCGTTGCCCCACGTGCCGGTGACGGAGGAGAAGAGGACGAAGGCGTCCAGTTCCAGGCCACGGTCGCGGGTGAGTTCGTGCAGGTGGTGTGCCGCGTCGGCCTTGGGAGCCCGGACCCCGTGGAAGACTTCGGCGGTGACCGATCCGATCACCCCGTCGTCGAGTACGCCGGCGGTGTGGAAGACGGCGGTGGGCGGGTGGGCCTCCAGCAGGGCGGCCAGCGCCTCGCGGTCGGAGACGTCGCAGGCGGCGACGGTGACCTCGGCGCCCAGTGCACGCAGCTCCTCGGCCAGTTCGGCCGCACCCGGCGCGGACGGGCCACGGCGGCTGGTGAGCACCAGGTGCCCGGCACCGGCCCCCGCGAGCCAGCGGGCGACATGGGCGCCGAGGGCGCCCGTACCGCCCGTCACCAGGACAGTGCCACGAGGGGTGTAGCGGGTGTCACCGGCCGGCCCGGCGGCCCGGCCCGCTCGGGTCACCCGGCGGCCGTAGGAACCGGAGGCGCGGACGGCGACCTGGTCCTCGGCTCCGAGACGACCGCCCTGGGCCAGCGCGGCGGCCATCCGGTCGAAGGAACGAGCCTCGGGCTGCGCGGGCAGGTCGACGACCCCGCCCCAGAGGGCGGGCAGTTCGAGCGCGGCGACCCGGGCGACAGCCCACACCTGGGCCCCGGAGTCCTCGGGCAGCTCGCCGGGAGTGACGGCCACGGCGCGTCGGGTCAGGGCCCACAGCTTGGCCGGAGCGAGATCGGTGTCGGCAGCGGCCTGTACGAGCGCGAGGGTGGCGAGAACCGCCTCCGTGCCCCCTGCCGACGAGAGGAGGGACAGGACTCCGTCGAAGCTCTCGCCCGCGGCCTGGTACGAGCACAGCCGGTCGGCCAGGGTCTGGCGGGTGGCGGTGCGGGCGTCGACGGTCAGGCGCTCGGTGCGGGCGCCGTGCCGGACCAGCGCCGCTTCCACGCCCTTGGCGAGGGCAGCGATGTCTTCGGTCCCGTTGTCCTCGGGGAGGACGAGGAGCCAGCGGCCGTCGAGGGCGGGGGCATCGGAGGCTCCCAGGCCCTTCCAAGTGGTGCGGTAGCGCCAGGAGTCCGTGCCGGCGAGGTCTGCGGCAGGGGTGATGACAGCCGGGGCAGCCGGTTCGAGCCAGTAGTGCTGGTGCTGGAAGGCGTAGGTGGGGAGGTCGACGGTACGGGCCCCCGTCCCCTCGAACAGGGCGGTCCAGTCGATGTCCGTCCCACGGACGAAGAGTTCCGCCGCGGAGGCCAGGAACCGCTCCAGCCCGCCCTCACCACGACGCAGCGAACCCACCGCGAGAACATCCGTGCCCGGCACGCTCTCCGCGGTCTCCTGCACCCCCATCATCAGAACCGGATGCGCACTGCACTCCACGAACGTCCCGAAACCACGCTCCAGCAGAACCCGCACCGT
>NZ_JBIWKR010000040.1:1557-4856 GCF_044765765.1 Streptomyces sp. NPDC102402 | reverse complement strand
AACACAGTGGACGCGAGCAACTGAGGACAAGCCCTCGGCCTATTAGTACCAGTCAGCTCCACCCGTTACCGGGCTTCCACATCTGGCCTATCAACCCAGTCGTCTACTGGGAGCCTTAACCACTCAAGGTGGTGGGAATACTCATCTCGAAGCAGGCTTCCCGCTTAGATGCTTTCAGCGGTTATCCTTTCCGAACGTAGCCAACCAGCCATGCCCTTGGCAGGACAACTGGCACACCAGAGGTTCGTCCGTCCCGGTCCTCTCGTACTAGGGACAGCCCTTCTCAATATTCCTACGCGCACAGCGGATAGGGACCGAACTGTCTCACGACGTTCTAAACCCAGCTCGCGTACCGCTTTAATGGGCGAACAGCCCAACCCTTGGGACCGACTCCAGCCCCAGGATGCGACGAGCCGACATCGAGGTGCCAAACCATCCCGTCGATATGGACTCTTGGGGAAGATCAGCCTGTTATCCCCGGGGTACCTTTTATCCGTTGAGCGACAGCGCTTCCACAAGCCACTGCCGGATCACTAGTCCCGACTTTCGTCCCTGCTCGACCCGTCGGTCTCACAGTCAAGCTCCCTTGTGCACTTACACTCAACACCTGATTGCCAACCAGGCTGAGGGAACCTTTGGGCGCCTCCGTTACTCTTTAGGAGGCAACCGCCCCAGTTAAACTACCCATCAGACACTGTCCCTGATCCGGATCACGGACCCAGGTTAGACATCCAGCACGACCAGAGTGGTATTTCAACGGCGACTCCACAACCACTGGCGTGGCTGCTTCAAAGTCTCCCACCTATCCTACACAAGCCGAACCGAACACCAATATCAAACTATAGTAAAGGTCCCGGGGTCTTTCCGTCCTGCTGCGCGAAACGAGCATCTTTACTCGTAGTGCAATTTCACCGGGCCTATGGTTGAGACAGTCGAGAAGTCGTTACGCCATTCGTGCAGGTCGGAACTTACCCGACAAGGAATTTCGCTACCTTAGGATGGTTATAGTTACCACCGCCGTTTACTGGCGCTTAAGTTCTCAGCTTCGCACACCCGAAAGTGCACTAACCGGTCCCCTTAACGTTCCAGCACCGGGCAGGCGTCAGTCCGTATACATCGCCTTACGGCTTCGCACGGACCTGTGTTTTTAGTAAACAGTCGCTTCTCGCTGGTCTCTGCGGCCACCCCCAGCTCACCGAGTAAATCGGATCACCAGTGATGGCCCCCCTTCTCCCGAAGTTACGGGGGCATTTTGCCGAGTTCCTTAACCATAGTTCACCCGAACGCCTCGGTATTCTCTACCTGACTACCTGAGTCGGTTTAGGGTACGGGCCGCCATGAAACTCGCTAGAGGCTTTTCTCGACAGCATAGGATCATCCACTTCACCACAATCGGCTCGGCATCAGGTCTCAGCCTTAATGTGTGACGGATTTACCTACCACACGGCCTACACCCTTACCCCGGGAACAACCATCGCCCGGGTTGGACTACCTTCCTGCGTCACCCCATCGCTTACCTAGTACAAGTCTGGTTCGTCGGCTCCACCACTACCCTCAACTCCGAAGAGATCGGGCCGGCTTCACGGACTTAGCATCGCCTGATTCAGTATTGGGCGTTTCAAAGCGGGTACCGGAATATCAACCGGTTGTCCATCGACTACGCCTGTCGGCCTCGCCTTAGGTCCCGACTTACCCTGGGCAGATCAGCTTGACCCAGGAACCCTTAGTCAATCGGCGCACACGTTTCTCACGTGTGTATCGCTACTCATGCCTGCATTCTCACTCGTGAACCGTCCACAACTCGCTTCCGCGGCTGCTTCACCCGGCACACGACGCTCCCCTACCCATCCATACTCCCGTTGGGGATATGTGTATGAATGACACGACTTCGGCGGTACGCTTGAGCCCCGCTACATTGTCGGCGCGGAATCACTTGACCAGTGAGCTATTACGCACTCTTTCAAGGGTGGCTGCTTCTAAGCCAACCTCCTGGTTGTCTCTGCGACTCCACATCCTTTCCCACTTAGCGTACGCTTAGGGGCCTTAGTCGATGCTCTGGGCTGTTTCCCTCTCGACCATGGAGCTTATCCCCCACAGTCTCACTGCCGTGCTCTCACTTACCGGCATTCGGAGTTTGGCTAAGGTCAGTAACCCGGTAGGGCCCATCGCCTATCCAGTGCTCTACCTCCGGCAAGAAACACACGACGCTGCACCTAAATGCATTTCGGGGAGAACCAGCTATCACGGAGTTTGATTGGCCTTTCACCCCTAACCACAGGTCATCCCCCAGGTTTTCAACCCTGGTGGGTTCGGTCCTCCACGAAGTCTTACCTCCGCTTCAACCTGCCCATGGCTAGATCACTCCGCTTCGGGTCTAGAGCGTGCAACTCAATCGCCCTGTTCGGACTCGCTTTCGCTACGGCTTCCCCACACGGGTTAACCTCGCTACACACCGCTAACTCGCAGGCTCATTCTTCAAAAGGCACGCAGTCACGACTGACAGCACAAGTGCTGCCAGCGACGCTCCCACGGCTTGTAGGCACACGGTTTCAGGTACTATTTCACTCCGCTCCCGCGGTACTTTTCACCATTCCCTCACGGTACTATCCGCTATCGGTCACCAGGGAATATTTAGGCTTAGCGGGTGGTCCCGCCAGATTCACACGGGATTTCTCGGGCCCCGTGCTACTTGGGTGTCTCTCAAACGAGCCGTTGATGTTTCAGCTACGGGGGTCTTACCCTCTACGCCGGACCTTTCGCATGTCCTTCGCCTACATCAACGGTTTCTGACTCGCCTCACAGCCGGCAGACTGTGAAAGAGAGATCCCACAACCCCGCATGCGCAACCCCTGCCGGGTATCACACGCATACGGTTTGGCCTGATCCAGTTTCGCTCGCCACTACTCCCGGAATCACGGTTGTTTTCTCTTCCTGAGGGTACTGAGATGTTTCACTTCCCCTCGTTCCCTCCACACTGCCTATGTGTTCAGCAGCGGGTGACAGCCCATGACGGCTGCCGGGTTTCCCCATTCGGAAACCCCCGGATCAAAGCTTGGTTGACAGCTCCCCGGGGACTATCGTGGCCTCCCACGTCCTTCATCGGTTCCTGGTGCCAAGGCATCCACCGTGCGCCCTTAAAAACTTGGCCACAGATGCTCGCGTCCACTGTGCAGTTCTCAAACAACGACCAGCCACCCATCACCCCACCCTTACAGGTGAGTGCACTGGGGCCGGCAACCGAAGATCCAGACTCAACGAGCCCGTACCTTCAGATACCCAACAGCGTGCCCGACCCGACC
>NZ_JBIWKR010000039.1:0-8543 GCF_044765765.1 Streptomyces sp. NPDC102402 | reverse complement strand
TGTAGATGTCGCAATCCACACCGAACCCGGGAGGCCCTCACTCGTTCAAGATCCCCAAGCCGTGGGATCCGTCACCAACCTCCGTGGATAGAACAGCTAGGGCCGCCTCCACCCGCCCTACGGCCGCCAGGATGTCCGGCGATGCCCGACGGATGAACCGCCCCACCAGGCTGTCGGACCCGTATCGCCCGGTGATCTCGGCTAACCGAGCCTCAACCGTCGTGACCTGGCCGTCGGGGGTTGTCGTCATGTCGCAGTACACAAGTGCGTCCACAAGGCGCTGGTCGTCCAGAAGTGGAAACTCGGCTTCCAGCACGGCCCTCAAGCCGCGCTCGTCGGCTTCGAGCAACGCAAACGAGTGGTTGGCCACGAGACGGACCAGCCGTTTGTCCGCATCGTGGCTGTCGCGGAGGAAGCGAGCACCGTCCAGCGGATGAAATCCAGAGAGGGCCAGGCGCGGCGCATATCCCACATCGTGCAGGATGGCCGCAGAGATTAGAAGTTCAGCGTCGCCACCCACAGCCCCGGTCAGCCCCACTGCGCGCCGTGCGACCCCTTGCGAGTGCGTCCACCGCCGAGCAAGCGGCTCAGCCAGTTCCCCCTCGGCCACCGCACATGCCCAAGCTGCCATCGCTTCATCCATGGTCGGTAGGTGCCCAGGTGCGTCCTTGCTTAGTCTCAGCCAGATCGATCAGAGCGTCACTCCCCAGCCCCGACTGGAGATCGTGCGGGCGCAACATTCGCCATCGACGCAACGTGCCCTGCGCTCAGAATTGAAACCCGCATCACAGGCTCGACAGACTGGGATCGACATGTCCCGCGTCGTTCTGATTCGCTGGCGAACCTCGCACAACACTTACCACTCGCGCGGCCGCCGCTTCGGGGTCCTCGTGCTCCCAGACGCGAATGACTGTCCAGCCAGCCTTCTGCAGGAGATGGTCCGTCTCGGCGTCCCTGGTCCGGTTGCCCTCGATCTTGTTGCGCCAGAAATCGGCGTTCTTATGTGACTCCCGTAGGTGTTCGGGACAGCCATGCCAAAAGCACCCGTCGACAAACACCGCGACCTTGGGCCTCGGAAAAATCAGGTCAGCTGTACGCCGGAGCTCAGGCAGCGGCCGTGCCGCAACGCGATAGCGGAGACCCTGTCTGTGCAGCAAGGACCGGAGTCGTAGCTCGGGTCGGGTGTCCTTGCTGCGGTTGCCTCGCATGGCGGCACGTACTGATGGCGAAGAGGCCCAGGAGCCCTCCACCGGTGGCTCCTCAGTAAGAAGGCCCTTTTCCCAGGCCACCTTCCAGCCCTCGGCGAGATTCTCGGTACGGGTCGCACGCTCTACCTGGCCGAGGTAGCGAGCGGGAGATTTGCCGCCGTCAGACCAGCGCAGGTACGCCCGAATCCGACGCGTATCGGGAAGCACCTTTAGCTCCACCGAAGCGCGGGCAAACCGTCCCCCGCCAAGGTCCACGGACCGCCTGTGACGGCCCCCGGCGGCCCGGTCCTGCTCCGCCGTGATGGCCGTGCGTGTACGGCTAGGCCGTCCCTTCCATGCTCGATCAGGTGGCGAGTCTTGTTTCCAGCCGCCCTGCGCCCTACTACTGGGCCCGGTCACTTCTGACGCTCCTCCGCTTCATCCAGAACAGCCGCGACCGCCTTCGCGAACACTTCGCCGAGTGCAACGGGTACGGCGTTGCCGAGCTGGCGCATTTTCTCCCCCCGCGGGCCCTTGAGCTCCCAAGTGTCGGGGAAGGTCATGACGCGGGCGGTTTCGCGTACCGTCATGTACCTGTGCTTGTAACGGACTCCGCCCGGAGCTGTCTTGTCTGCCACCAACTCGTCGAGGAGCATGACTGACTCACCGCCGGGGACCCCATGCACTCCGGCCTTGACGGTCTTCGCCGGACGATCGAGCTCGTTAGGGGTGTGCCCGTCGTAGATGCGGGCATCGGGCCAGCCAATGTGGTCCGTGAAGCCTCCCAGGAAGTGCTCGTTGCGATCCAGCCACTCGTCCGGAACATCCGGAAGGGGCTTGTTGTCGCCGATACCGGCAAGCGCGTCGCGCAGGGTGCGCCAGGGCAGAAGCCCATCGTCCATCGGCATGATCTTCGGTAGGCGAGCGATGACTCGATCCCTCACATGGTCCGGGATGTGGGAGTGCCGCTTCCAGTAGTCTCCGTCCTCCTCCATTGAACGTGTGAGGGCGACCTGGGAGTGTGTCGGCTTAGCGAGCTCCTTGAACATCTCGCGGTCGACATTCAGGTCGCGACGGAACGCAACGATGATCACGCGGTTACGGATCTGGGGAACCCCGTAGTCGGCGGCGTTCACCGGCAGCATGACGATGTCGTACCGCTTCTTGGGGTCGTCCGGCTCCTGTTCGCGCCGCTCCAGCAGGTACTCGTAGTGCTGCTCCCAGGAGGCACCTTCGGCTCGCTCCTCGAAGGGCAGCTCCAACTCGCGCTGGATGTAGTCGAAGTAGCGCTTGAAAGAGGGCCTGAGTAGACCGCGCACGTTCTCGCAGATCACCGCCTTCGGCTGGATCTGACGAACGGCCTTGAACATCTGCGGAAACATGTTCCGCTTGTCCTCGTCCCCCTTGGCGACACCACCAAGGCTGAAGGGCTGGCAGGGGGGACCACCGGCGAGCACGTCGACCTTGCCCGCCAGGTAGTCCATGTCGAGATTCTGGACATCACCCGCGACGAGGGGCACTTTCTCTTGGGGCTCGGGGGCTCGTGCGGGTTGCTGACCGTCGGGCAGCCGCTGGGCCCCGTTGGCCTCCAGCGTCTCGCAAGCCCGCTTGGCGAACTCGTTGAAGAGCAGGGGGCGGAACCCAGCGCGGTGGACGGCCATGGCCAGACCGCCAGCGCCAGCGAAGAGTTCGACGCCTGTGCGATCCTTCTTTGGTCCTTCTTGCAGCTCAGCCATTCCAAAAGCATACCGCGGAGTTGTAAATCTTCAAGCCATTTCGAGTCGACTGTTCGTCTGGCTTCGTAGGTCACCTATAGGGTTTCCGAGATCATGTTGGCCAAGGGGAGTGGGCGCGGATGGCACCGGTGGTGGGCTCCAACGACGGGACGCAGTACCACAAGGACTTCACCCTGAGCATCACTAAGGCGCTCGGCGATCAACTGGCCGTCGCGCTCGCCGGGCTCGCCAGGGCTCCGCTCGCTGAGGAGAGCATCACGCGACTGAAGGAGAAGCCTGGCGTCTACCAGCTCTACCTGAACGGTGAGTTCGTCTACGTCGGCAAGGCCGACAAGTCCCTGCCGACGCGCCTCCGCAACCACCTCAGCAAGATTTCGGGGCGCCGCAATATCTCCCTGGATGAGATGGCCTTCTCATGCTTGTACGTGGCTGAAGACTTCTCCGCCCTCGCCCCCGAACAACTGCTCATCAGCCACCACAAAGGCATGGGGGACATCCCCTGGAACAACAACGGCTTCGGTAACAAGGACCCCGGCCGCCAGCGAGACAGCACAGTCCTGAAGCAGAACCACTTCGACGTCCTGTTCCCGATCGATCTGGACCGACCTGTCAAGGGTCTGCAGGCCGGCGAGACGACGCTGCATGAACTTCTGGAAACGATCAAGGCTGGCCTCCCGTACAACTTCAGGTACGGGAAGTCGCCGGAGTTCAAGACCCGGCACGTTCACGTGCCGGCGGCTGAGATCACCGCCGACGAGATCTTCCGCTTGGTCTCCGCAGAAATACCGTCCAAGTGGCAGGCCACTGCCTTGATGGGCTACGTGATCATGTACGACGACAGCCCCACCGCATACCGGAGCGCGTGGCGGTACTACCGCGATGGAGAGCGCATCAGCGCCGTGCCGGAGGCCGAACCGGCCGGGGTAGTTGTAGCCGAACCACCAGCAGTGGATGACTGACTCAGCTAATGCGGACTAGCGCGCAGTCAGCAGCCGACAGCTCCAGATAAGAGGCGGAGAAGCCACAGTGCCAGCCCAACTTCCTTTCGACGGAACGGTTGACGAGCCGCCACGAGCCGGTGTCGATAGCGTCTACGACCCGCTTCGACGAGAGAACCTGGGCCGCAGCGTGCTTTGGGCGCTTACCTCTGGGGACCCTGTTCGAATGGACATGGTCCGGTCGTTCAATGGCTGCGGAATCTACGCGATCTACTATGCGGGGGATCACGAGCTGTACGCGCCTATCTCCGGATCGTTCGAGGTGCCGATCTATGTGGGTAAGTCCGACCCCGAGGGCGGCCGCAAGGGCCTCGAGGTTGCGGAAGCGTGGGCAGGAACGCCGCTCTGGAAGCGGATCTTGGCCCATCGGCGGAAGCTCAAAGCGGCTACTGATTTCGAGTTGGAGGACTTCTACGTCCGCTACCTCCCGGCCGACGACCTCTTCACGCCGATGGCTGAGCGCTTGATGATCAAAGACCTCCAGCCCGTCTGGAACGTGATACTTGAAGGCTTCGGCGTGAACCCCCAGGGAGGGCCCCGTCAGGCCGAGCAAATGCGGCCAAAGTGGCATGAGGTCCACGCCGGCGTTCCGTGGGCCGAGGGGATGCGCCCCCAACCGTCGGGGCCCGGACCACTCCGGGAGGCGATCCACAAGCACCTGAAGCTGCATGCAGCGCCTCCGGCGAGCGCGGCCGGGCGACCGCCCGGAGTGATTTGATCACAATGGCCGTTTCCCGCTGTGAGGGGCGCAGGCCGGTGACAGTGCCACACTGACGGAATGATCAGGGAACCAGCTGAGGCGTTCGTGTCCGATGCCGGCAGTGTTGAGATCCCGCTGGGCGTGCTTGCAGAGGCAGGGCTGTCCCCAGGGGCCGCGGTCGTCGTGTACAGCGATGGGGACGGGCGAGTGGTTGTCCGTCGACAGGATGACGCGATCCGCGAACTACTGGAGAACGGCATGCTGTGAGCCGTCCGTTGAGCGGCGTTGCCGGGTTTGGGGGACGCGGGTGGGCTGACCGTGCTACCCGACCCTGCTCGGCGGACCTGCTGAGACCCCTGCTGCGCTCCGGGGAGGATACGTGGGGGCGGACGAGTGCAGCCGCAGGAGGCAGCCCTGCAGGCGGATGGCTGAGTGGAGCATTCGAAGCCAACCACGATGAGTACCCCGTCCTAAAGTGGTGATTGACCGTGGGGCCAGCAGAGGCGAGAAAAGTTAAGCTGCTTCGCAGCACGCGGCGAGGTTGAAACCTGGCAGCATTGACGCGAATATCGAAGCAGTTGCCCTAATGTATCTCGTCCTGCCGCCGTGTAGGACGGGCTCTTGGTTCATGTCTTCGCGCAGTCCGGAGAATTTCACCGAAGTGAACTATTTCGTCAGTTACAACAGGTCAGGATTTTCTCCGAGTGTTCCATTCAAGAAACTTGTGAGAACTTTAACGCGATATCCCAGGGCTGACCCATCGTTCGCGCTTTGAGCGTAGCGATCGAACTCGATCAACTCGTACTGAGCTTCCGATAGATCAGACTCGGCCTTGGCTCTATTTTGCTTCCTGAGTTCTTCGAACTCGGCAAACCTATCCCTGGAGGGGAAGTTCTCGTCCCCCGCGTGAATGATCTCCTGAAACGCCAGGTAGTAGACGGAGACCATGCCGACCTGGGAGAGTAGTTTGTCGCGGTCCTCGAAGCATTCGGCCATGGCGTCGAGCACCTTGGTTACTGCATCCTTGTCTTTTTCTACGGTTTCCTTCCCTGCGTTCTCCTTCTTCTTCATGTCTTTCGCGAAGGCGTCCAGATGGAATTTTTTCACATCGGCAACGCGATTCATTTGCCACCAATAGAGAAACTTGACCGCCAAGTCCCAATGGCGGTACCGTCGATTGGTGAATGCAAGCCGCTGAGTGAAGAATGGATGCTGCGAAAGATCCCGGACGGCGGGTGGAACCGGTCCGCCAAGTGCATTCCTCTTCTCTGAGGCATTCAGTGGGACGGCTTCATTCAGGCGAGAAAACATCTCCTCGATGATTTCGATATCATCGGTCCTGATGGCGATGATATCCAGCGTGGTTGCGTTGAAGTACGCGGCAATTTCTGGATGCTTTTCCGCCACTTGTGAATAGGTAAGATCGCCGATGGCGACCTGAGCATCCTCGAAGTATTTGAAGTCCTCGGAAAGTGGAAACTTTCCGTCGAGAAACTCCCAGATCGCCTGTAGGCGCTGCTTTCCGTCAATGATGGCGTACCGAAGTCGATTCCCGTCCACCGTTTTCCTGGCCGCGAACTCGTGAAAGTAGATCTTCGGGACATCGAATCCGTTGATCAGTGAGTCAATCAGCAGTTGCTGTTTGTCGACTGACCAAATACCGCCTTGTCGCTGGTAGACCGGGTCCATCTCGATCTGCGGGCGCTGCTGGTAGATATATGCCACTGAACTGTTGCGCAGCGGTGCAATAGAGAACTCTTCCATCAGAACTCGTTCCTCACGTACTCGGCCAGGTGGCTGAGATCCGGATATACCGTCATCGCGTTGATGCCGAGCGTCTTCAGCTGTTCCCGTATAAACGCCTTTCGGGTCAGTGGGACGCTGTAACTTTCAAGGCAAGTGCCCGAATGGACGCCTTCCAATGGCTCGAATGACCTATGGCAAATTGTGAAAGTGCCGCTTTGCGCTACGATCCTGCCAAATGACCGGGCGGCAACGGCGGCTACGGGCGGCTGGGTGGGTCTCGGGCTCTTCGCCTTTTCCGGGAGGTATGTGTCCAATAGGTCATCCTGCCCGAAAAGCAAAATTCCAGGGGATCCTGGACTGCTCTTCTCATTCAAGTCATTCGGTCGCAAGATCCAAAAACGACCATCGGCATCCTCGTCGGACTCGGAGGCAAAGTACAGGCCGATGAGAGGGTTCTCGCTCCAGTCGAGAAGTCGGGTTGGCAAGCCGTGATGCTGGGCGAGGAAGAGCCAGTCCCATTCTCCCGCAGGTGGGCCAACGAGGCGCGGTATGGCGTTTTGCTTGAATTTTTTCAGCATCAGAATCTCGGACTCAATCCATTCCCGCTTGCGGGCCAATGACGGGATGAGTGGCCACGAGATGTCCGAGTGCCCTCGATACCACTGGGTATCTGGCCCTCCGGATGACGCCAAAACCTCCATGAGATTCTCAACGTTTGTGATTTCCCCAATTGGATCGCTCATCTGCTGTTGGCTACTCTCACTCCGTCTTCCCCACACCTGATGCAAGGATCATGGCACAGCCACTCGGGTGCCCGTGCGGAGTTGGCGCGATTGGTCTCCGCAGTTCTGTGGCTGGCCAACGCTCACGGATACGTGAGTGGTCCGGGACCACGCGGTATCCGGAGCCGTCCTTGGAGCCATTCGCCGCGAGATCGCGGAGCTAACCCTGTGGGTACAGTTCTGGCTCTCTGTCGAGGGCTGCTCTGCATGCGGCGGCCTGCACGTCGGTGTAGGCGAGTAGGTAAACGATGCGGATAGGCGATGCAGGGTGGGATTGGAAGTAGCCCACGGTGGCCGCCAGCAGGGTGTCCACCGTTTTGATCAGGTCACTGTTGCCTCCGCCGGTCCCAAGGAGCGGCAGCACTACTGAGCGCAGTGGCTCGCCCGCCCCAGCGATTCGGTCAACTTCGGCGAGGATGTTTCGAATGCACCGCCCCAGATCCATGACTTGGCGGTAGCCGGAGCCGGGTTCCCCCTCGACGGCGGCTACGTGCAGGACCCGCCGGACCTGGTTGCTTTCCTGCAGTTCTCCCGGTCCAGTGGCTAGAACCTGGCCAGCCGAAAGATGTGAACGGCCCGCCATGTGCTGAGCAAGTTCCAGGGCGATGGTGTCGTGAGATATTTGGCCGGTGTGATCCCGTCGGGCGCCGTGGTAGCGGATAGTCGCGGAAATTGTTGGTTCGTCGACGCGTGACATCTCCATCCGGGTGTTCTCCGGATTGATCCACACGTCCGTCCCCAAAACATTGGCCAGGTTCCCGGTAACCATCCCGATCCGGTGCCGCCGGTCCCCACGTAGCGGCAGTTCGTACCTGGTGCACTGGGCGAGGGGGCGCGGAGCCTCTCCCAAGGAGCGCTCGCTCAGCAGTTGTCGGCGTAGGGCGGCGTTCTCCCGGCTGACCTTCAGCAGCCGTGCCGCCAGCTCGTCCCGACTGCGTGTCTTGGCTAGCCATGCGAAGGATGCCAGCATGAAGAACGCTGCAAAGCCTGCGGCGCCGCCTAGTCCGAACCCCAGCGCCCGGCCTTCGGTGAGCGACTCTGGGAAGGCGGAGAACAGGAAGAGCGCCGCCGCCAGGGAGTAGAGAAGAATCACGGGTAGCTGGAGGGCGTACTGTCGCTCGTTTTGGCTAGGTGCAGACGACCAGATCTGTAACGCGACGCCGGAAATGGTGAGTACCGCCGTGACGGTCAGGTGCAGCGGACTCATTTGGCATCCTCCTCTGCTGTGCCGGTGCTGCTGCGCCGTCGCTCCGCGACGCGCATCCGCCGGACGCCGATCATATGCACGGCTGCGGGCGTCTAGTGCCGCATCAGGCAACGTTTGCCCTGTTGTCGGTGGGCGGTGCCAGCGCGTGCTGAGTAACGCGGTTACTGGGCGTCGAGCTGGTGGTCAG
>NZ_JBIWKR010000038.1:0-10567 GCF_044765765.1 Streptomyces sp. NPDC102402 | reverse complement strand
GGAACTCTTCGTGCGTGGGACGGACATCGACTGGACCGCCCTGTTCGAGGGGACCGGGGCCCGTACCGTCGACCTCCCCACCTACGCCTTCCAACGCACCCGACACTGGGCGCCGACCTCGCCCGCGGGCGTCGGTGACGCCGCGGCCGCCCGCTTCGGCATGGTGTGGGACACCCACCCGCTGCTCGGCGGCGCGCTTCCGGTCGCCTCCACCGGCGAGACGGTGTTCGCCGGCCGGATCTCACTCACCGATCACCCGTGGATCGCCGACCACGCTGTCCGCGGCCGGACCCTGCTGCCCGGCACGGCATTCGTCGAGCTCGCCCTGCACGCCGCCGCCGCGACCGGCTGCGCCACCGTGGAGGAGCTGTCCCTGGAGTCCCCGCTCGTCCTCGACGGCCGCCGTGCCGCGCAGATCCAGGTGCGCGTGGAGGCCGCCGACGGGCAGGGCCGCCGACAGCTGACCGTCCATTCCCGCCCCGAGGACACCGCCGGTGCCGAAGAGGCCGGGTGGACCCGGCACGGCGAGGGCGTCGTCGTCCCCGCCGCCGGACCCGCCGCGTCCGCCGACTGGGCCGAGGACGCCGTCTGGCCGCCCGTCGGCGCCGAGCCCGTCGAACCCGCTGACGTCTACGGGCAGTTCTCGGACCTCGGCTACGAGTACGGCGAGGTCTTCGCCGGCATCGAGGCCCTGTGGCGCGGCGACGGCGAGGTGTTCGCCCAGATCCGGCTGCCCGAGCGGGCACGGGCCGACGCGGCCGGCTACGGTGCGCATCCCGCGCTGCTCGACGCGGCCCTGCAGCCCTGGCTGGCCGGCGGGCTGCTCGACGTACCGGACGGCTCCGTGCTGCTGCCGTTCGCGTGGAAGGGCATCACCCTGCACGCGGCCGGCGCGGACTCGCTGCGCGTACGCATCACCCCGGCCGGGGAGGGTGCGGTGCGCCTGGAGGCCGCGGACCTCACCGCCGTCCCCGTGCTCACCCTGGACGCCCTCGTGATGCGGCCGCTCGCGCAGGACCGCCTGGACGCGATGCTCGGCGCCGCCGCAGACAGCGGGCTCCCCCTCTACCGCGTGGCCTGGCAGCCGCCCGCCGGCCGTCCCGCGGCCGAGCCGCCGGCCCGCCTGGCCGTGCTCGGCGCCGACACCTTCGGCCTCGGCGCCGCAGGCCGCGCCGTGGCGGGGGTGCACACGGACGCGGCGGCACTGCGCGCCGCCGTCGCCGCGGGCGCTCCTCTGCCGGACGCCGTGGTCGCGCAGTTCGCGGCCGGCCCGGGCACCGCGCCCGAGGACGTGCGCGCCCTCACCGCCCGGGGCCTGGCCCTGGTACAGGACTGGCTCGGTCAGGAAGGACCTCTCGCGGAGGTACCCCTGACCGTGCTGACAGGGCAGGCTGTCGCCGCCACCGCGGACGACACCGCGGACGGCCTCGCGGCCGCCGGCCTCTGGGGACTCGTACGCTCCGCCCAGACCGAACACCCGGGCCGGTTCGTGCTCGTCGACACCGACGCCACGCCCGCCTCGGCGGACGCGCTCGCCTCGGCCCTCACCACCGGGGAGCCGCAGTTCGCCCTGCGGGCCGGCGAGGTGCTCGTCCCAGCTCTCACCCGCACGGACACCAGCGGGACCGGGACCGACGCCACCGGGACCGACGCCACCGGGGGCGCCTTCGACCCCGAAGGGACCGTCCTGGTCACCGGGGCGACCGGTACCCTCGGCCGCCTGCTCGTCCGCCACCTCGTGACCGTCCACGGCGTCCGCCGGCTGCTGTTGGTCAGCCGTGGCGGCCGGGACGCGGCCGGGGCCGCAGACCTGGAAGGTGAACTGACCGCACTTGGCGCCGTCGTCGAGATCGCCGCCCGCGACGCGTCCGACCGCTCCGCGGTCGCGGCCCTGCTCGCCGGCATCGACCCGGCGCACCCGCTGACCGCCGTGATCCACGCGGCCGGCGTGCTCGACGACGGGGCGCTCACCGCCCTCGACGCCGAGCGGCTGAACACCGTGCTGCGGCCCAAGGCCGACGCCGCCCTGCACCTGCACGAACTGACCCGCGGCCTGCCGCTGTCCGCCTTCGTCCTGTTCTCCGGAGCCGCCGGACTCCTCGGCCGCCCCGGCCAGGCCAACTACGCCGCCGCCAACACCTTCCTGGACGCCCTGGCACAGCACCGCCGTGCCGCCGGGCTGCCCGCCGTCTCCCTGGCCTGGGGTCTGTGGGGTGAGGCCAGCGGAATGACCGGGCATCTCTCCGACGCCGACCTGCGCCGCATGCGGCGCTCCGGCATCGCCCCCATGACCAACGACCAGGGACTCGCCCTCTTCGACCTGGCCCTCACGGGCCGGGGAGACCCGGGAAGCGACGCACTGCTCGTACCGCTGCGCCTGGACGCCCAGGCCCTGCGCCGCGAGCAGACCGCGCACGGCCCCGAAGCGGTCCCCGCCCTGCTGCGCGCGATGGTCCCGGCCCAGGCGGTACCGCGGGCCGCGGCCGCGCCGGCCGGCGGCGCCACCGGCTCCGGTGAGAGCGCCGCCCAAGGCCTGGCCCGGCGCCTGGCCCCGCTCGACGCCGCCGCCCGAGAGCGGGAACTGCTGGCCCTGGTCCGGGCCGAGGTGGCCGCCGTACTCGGCTTCGCCGGGCCCGAGGCGGTCGAACCTGCCCGCGCCTTCCGTGAGATCGGCTTCGACTCACTGACCGCGGTCGAACTCCGCAACCGGCTCAACGCCCTGACCGGACTGCGGCTGGCCGCCTCCGCCGCCTTCGATCACCCCACCGCCCAGGCCATCGCCGAGCACATCGGCGAGGAGCTGAGCACCGCCGAGGGCGGCGGCAGGGAGGCCGGCGAGGCCGCCCTCGCCGGGCTGGAGGCGCTGGAGGCATCCGTGACCGCGCTCGCCGAGGGCGACATCCGCCGCGAGGTCGTCCACCGGCGTCTGGCCGTCCTGGTCGCCGCCCTGGGCGGGCCCCCGCCCGGCGCCCCCGAGCCCGAGCCCGCGCTCGATCTCGCCGACGACGACCTTTTCGCCTTCATCGAGGAGCAGCTGTGACGGGAAGCGCCGCCAACGGCACCAGTACCAGCGCCGACGGCGCTGAAGACACCGGCAACACCGACAGGATCCGCGACTACCTCAAGCGCGTCACCGCGGAACTCGTCGCCACCCGCACCCGGCTGCGCACCGCGGAAGAGGCCGCCGAGGCCGCCCGGGAGCCGATCGCCATCGTCTCGATGAGCTGCCGGCTGCCCGGCGGGGCCGACACCCCGGAGGCGCTCTGGAAGCTCCTGGAGTCCGGCGCCGACGCCGTCTCCGCGCTGCCCGAGGACCGCGGCTGGGACCTGGAGGCGCTCTACGACCCGGACCCGGACACGCACGGCACCAGCTACGCCCGCGAAGGCGGGTTCCTCCACGACTGCGCGGACTTCGACCCGGAGTTCTTCGGGATCTCCCCGCGCGAGGCCCTCGCGATGGACCCGCAGCAGCGGCTCCTCCTCGAGACCTCCTGGGAAGCGCTGGAGCGGGCCGGCCTCCGCCAGGACACCGTGCGCGACAGCCGTACGGGCGTGTACGCGGGGGTGATGTACGACGACTACGGCGCCCGCGTCCCGCACGTCCCCGGCGGCCGGATCCCCGAGGGACTGGAGGGCTACCTCGTCAACGGCAGCGCCGGCAGCGTCGCCTCCGGCCGCATCTCCTACACCTTCGGACTGCGCGGCCCCGCCGTCACCGTCGACACCGCCTGCTCCTCCTCGCTCGTCGCCGTCCACCTGGCCGCACAGGCCCTGCGCGCCGGGGAGTGCGACCTCGCGCTCGCGGGCGGCGCGACCGTCCTGTCCACGCCGACGATGTTCATCGACTTCTCCCGGCAGCGCGGGCTCGCCGCGGACGGCCGCTGCAAGGCGTTCTCCGACGCCGCCGACGGCACCGGATTCGGCGAGGGCGCCGGCATGCTGCTGCTCCAGCGGCTCTCCGACGCCCGCCGTGAAGGCCGTACGGTCCTGGCCGTCATCCGGGGCTCCGCCGTCAACCAGGACGGCACCGGAGCGGGCCTCACCGCACCCAACGGCCCCGCCCAGCAGCGGGTCATCCGCGCCGCCCTCGACGGCGCGGGGCTCACCGCCGACCAGGTCGACGCCGTCGAGGCGCACGGCACCGGCACCAGGCTCGGCGACCCCATCGAGGCACAGGCCCTGCTCGCCACCTACGGCCAGGGCCGGTCGGCCTCGTCGCCGCTGCTGCTGGGGTCCCTCAAGTCCAACATCGGGCACGTACAGGCCGCCGCGGGCGTCGCGGGCGTCATCAAGACCGTGCTGGCCCTGCGGCACGGCGCCCTGCCCCGGACCCTCCACGCCGACGTGCCGTCCACGCGGATCGACTGGTCCGCCGGTGCGGTCTCCCTCCTCACCGAGCACACCCCGTGGCCCGAGCGGCCGGGCGAGCCACGCCGGGCCGGCGTCTCCGCGTTCGGTGCCAGCGGCACCAACGCCCACGTCATCCTGGAGGCGGGCCCGTCACCGGACGAACCCGCCCCTGCCGCGGACACCCCCTCGGCCCCCCTGCCCGCCGAAGGCGTCCCGTCCGCCGCGGCCCCTGCACCCCTCGAGGACCGGGCGGACCCGGTGGCACACCCGGGCTCCGGCACCCTCGCCTGGGCCCTGTCCGCCCGCAACGGCGCCGCCCTGCGAGCCCAGGCCCGACGGCTCGCCGACCACCTCGGCGCCGCCGACCGCGCCGGGCACCCCGCCGACCCGGCCGCCGTGGCCGCCGTACTCGCCCACCACCGCACCGCGTTCCCCCAGCGGGCCGTGGTGCTCGGGGCGGACGCCGGGGAACTGCTGCGCGGCGTCGAGGCCCTGGCCGCGGACGAGGGGACCGGCCCGGCCCGCGTGGTCACCGGCCGCGCCGCCGCCGGCCGCCGCACCGCCTACCTCTTCACCGGCCAGGGCAGCCAGCGCCCCGGCATGGGACGCGAACTGTACGAGTCCCAGCCGGTGTTCGCCGGCGTCCTCGACGAGATCTGCGCCGCATTCGCCCCACACCTGCGGCGCCCGCTGCGCGAGGTGATGTTCGCCGAGCGCGGCTCGGCCGACGCCGCGCTGCTCGACCGCACCGAGTACACCCAGCCCGCGCTGTTCGCGCTGGAAGCCGCCCTCCACGCCCTCGTCACCTCCCGGGGCCTGCACCCGGAGGCCGTGGCCGGGCACTCCGTCGGGGAGATCACCGCCGCCTACGTGGCCGGCGTGTTCACCCTCGCCGACGCGGCCCGCCTGGTCGCCGCCCGCGGCCGCCTCATGGGCGAGCTGCCCGGGGGCGGCGCCATGGGCGCCATCGCCGCGAGCGAGGAGGAGCTCGCGCCCCAACTCGCCGGCCGCGAGACCGAACTCGGCCTCGCCGCCGTCAACGGGCCCGCCGCCGTCGTCATCGCCGGGGACGAGGGCGCAGTCGGTGAACTGGTCGAGCACTGGAAGAGCCGCGGTCGCGCCGCCAAGCGCCTGAAGGTCAGCCACGCCTTCCACTCGCCGCACATGGACGGCATGTTGACACAGTTCGAAAAGATCGCTCGCGGTCTCGAATACCGCCCGCCCAAGATACCTGTCATGTCGAACCTGACCGGAGAGACCGCCGCAGGCGACGCGCTGGGCGCGGACCACTGGGTCCGCCACGCGCGCCGCCCGGTACGGTTCCTCGACGGTCTGCGCGCCCTGCGCGCCGAAGGCATCGACACCTTCCTCGAACTCGGTCCGGACGCCGTGCTCACCGCGATGAGCCGCACCGTCCTCGACACCGACGAACCGGACCCGCGCCAGGCGGACCCGGCCGCTGTCACCTTCTCCCTGCTGCGCCGCGGCCGCCCCGAGAACACTGCCTTCGAGCAGGCCGTGGCCACCGCTCACGTGCACGGCCTGTCCGCGACCGTCGCCCCCGCGCCGCGCCGCGGGGCCGGCACCGCCCTCGCGGCCCAGCTGCCCACGTACGCCTTCCAGCGCAGCCGCTTCTGGCTCGACGCCGCCGTCCCGCAGACCACACCGGCCACCGTCGGATTCTCCCCGGCCGACCACCCCCTGCTGGCCGCCACCGTCGAACTTCCCGACGGCCGGGGCGCCGTGTGGGTGGCGACCCTGTCCACCCGCACCCACCCCTGGACCGCCGAACACACCCTCGCCGGCCGGGCGGTGCTCCCCGGAACCGCCCTTCTCGAACTCGCCCTGACCGCCGCCGGCGAGGACGGCGTCGCGGAACTCGCCTTCGAGAACCCGCTCGTGCTGCCCGACGACGCGCCCGTCCGACTGCGCCTTTGGCACGGCCCGGCCGCCGCCGACGGCACCCGGCCCGTCGCCGTCCACTCCGCTCCGGCAGGTTCCCGGGCGGGCGACCCCGCCGACGGCGGCTGGACCCTGCACGCCACCGGTCACACCGGGCCCGCGGCCGGGCCCGCCGACGGCCCCGACCTCACCGGCCTCACCGGCACCTGGCCCCCCGAGGGCGCCGAACCCGTAGCACTCGACGGAGAGAACGACCGGTTCGCCGCGGCCGGCATCGGCTACGGCCCCGTCTTCCAGGGCCTGAGGGACGCCTGGCGGCTCGGCGACGACGTCTACGCGTACGCCGCCCTGCCCGAGCCCGAGGCCGCCGAGGCCCCCAGGTACGGGATTCACCCCGCCCTCCTCGATTCCGCCCTGCACGCCGTCACCGCCTGCCGCGAGGACGCCCACGGGCTCGTCCCCTTCGCCTGGACCGGTGCCACCCTGTACGTCGCGGGCGCCGACGCCCTGCGGATCCGGATCTCCCCGGCCGGCCCCGACGCCGTCGCGGTCACCGCCGCCGACCCCGCGGGCCGGGCCGTCTTCGCCGCCTCCTCCCTGGCCATGCGCCGGATCTCCGCCGACCGTGTCGCCGCCGCGGCCTCCCCTGCCGAAGCGCTGTTGCGCCCCACCTGGAACCCCTTGCCGGCCGCACCCGCCGCAACCGGGGCGGCCACCGTCCAGGACACCGACTGGTACCTCCTGGGCGACCACGACCCGGCCGTTGCCGAGGCCCTGACCGCCGCCGGTGCGCGCGTGCGGCGCTGCGCCGGCCCGCAGGACCTCGACGGCGTACGCGCCGAGGACGGCGCACCCGTCCAGGTGCTCGCCGACCTGGGCGGAGCGCGAGACCCGCACGAGGCCGGGGCCCGTGCTCTCGGGCTCGCCCGGTCCTGGCTCTCCGCCGAACACCTCGCCGGGGTCCGTCTGACCCTGCTCACCCACGGCGCCGTCGACTGCGCCGGCCCCGTCACCGACCCCGCGGCCGCCGCGGCCTGGGGCCTGCTGCGCTCCGCGCGGACCGAGCACCCCGGCCGTTTCGCCCTCGCCGACCTCGACACCGCCCCGGCCTCGTACGCCGCCCTGCCCGGCGCCCTCACCCGCGGCGACGCGCCCGGTCAGCTCGCCCTGCGCGACGGAACCCCGTACGCCCCGGCCGTGGTCCGCACCGCTCCCGCCGCGAAACCCGCCGGCGACCCCGTCTGGAACCCCGAAGGAACCGTCCTCGTCACCGGCGGCACCGGCAGCCTCGGCTCCGCCGTCGCCCGCCACCTGGTCCACCGGCACGGCGTACGCCGACTGCTGGTGACCGGCCGGCGAGGGCCGGACGCCCCCGAGGCGGCCCGCCTCACCGCCGAACTGGCCGAGGCCGGCGCCACGGTCCGCGTCGCCGCCTGCGACGCCGCCGACCGCGAGGCACTCGGCGCGCTCCTCGCCGAACTGCCCACCGCCCACCCCCTGACCGGCGTGATCCACACCGCAGGCGTACTCGACGACGGCCTGGTCACCACACAGAGCGCCGACCGCCTCGCCGCCGTACTGCGGCCCAAGGCCGACGCCGTCCGCGTCCTGCACGAACTCACCCGCGGCCACGACCTCGACGCGTTCGTGCTCTTCTCCTCCGCGGCCGGGTTTCTCGGCAGCGCCGGACAGGCCACCTACGCCGCAGCCAACGCCTACCTGGACGCCTTCGCCTCCTGGCGGCGGGCCCAGGGGCTGCCCGCCCTCTCCCTCGCCTGGGGCCCCTGGGCCGGCGGGGGCATGGCCAGCGAGCTCTCCGGGGCCGACGCCGCCCGACTGCGCCGCAGCGGGCTCGTCCCCCTCCCGCACTCGGAGGCCCTCGCCCTCTTCGACGAGGCCTGCACCCGCGAAGAACCGGTTCTGCTGCCGATGCGCACCGACCCCGCCGCAGTCCGCGACGCCGGCAGCGCACTGCCCGAAGTCCTGCGCACCCTCGCCGGACCCACCACCCGCCGCCCGGCCGCGCGCACCGCGGCCGCCGAGCGGCCCGCCGACCAGGTCGCCGGGTTCGCCGACCGGATCGCGGAACTGCCCCGGGCCGAACGCACCGCCTTCCTCCTCGATCTCGTTCGCACCCAGGTGGCCGTCGTGCTCGGTCACGCAGGCCCGGCCGAGATCGCTCCGAACCGCAGCTTCAAGGAAGCGGGCTTCGACTCGCTCACCGCCGTGGAACTGCGCAACCGGCTCACGGAAGCCACCGGACTCCGGCTGACCGCGACCCTCGTCTTCGACCACCCGACGCCCCTGGCCCTCGCCGAACACCTCGACGGGGAACTGCCGGGCGCCGAGACCTCCGTACTCGCCCTGCTCGACCAGCTCTCCGAGGCCGCGACCCGGGCCGGCCTCGGAGAAGAAGCCCGCCAAACCGTGGCCGACCGCCTCGGAGCACTGCTCGCCGACCTCGGCACCGTCGCCGCGGACCCGGCACGGCACACCCCGGATCCGGACGTGCCGGATACCGGCGACGTCACCGAACTACTCCATTCCGCCTCCGACGACGAGCTGTTCCAGCTGTTCGACAGTGGCTTCCGCACTGCCTGAAGTCCCGGCACCGACACCTCCAGGGGAGAGCTGTGTCCGCTAACGACACCCACAACGACGTCACCGGCAACGAGGGCAGGCTCCGCGACTACCTTCGCCGCGCCATGGCCGAGCTGCACGAGACCCGAGAAAAGCTGCGCACGGCCGAGGAACGCGGCAGCGAGCCCATCGCGATCGTGGGGATGGCGTGCCGTTTTCCGGGTGGGGTGGGTTCGCCGGAGGCGTTGTGGGAGTTGGTGTCGTCGGGGGTGGACGCGGTGTCGCCGTTCCCGGGGGACCGTGGGTGGGATGTGGAGTCGCTGTTCGATCCGGAGCCGGGTGTTCCGGGGCGTTCGTATGTGCGTGAGGGGGGTTTCCTTCACGGGGCGGGTGAGTTCGACGCGGGGTTCTTCGGTATTTCGCCGCGTGAGGCGGTGGCGATGGATCCGCAGCAGCGGTTGCTGCTGGAGACCTCGTGGGAGGCGCTGGAGCGGGCGGGTGTTCCGGCGGACTCGCTGAAGGGCTCCCGCACCGGCGTCTTCGTCGGCTCGATGTACCACGACTACGGCACCGACAGGGCCGCTCTCGACGAGGAAGCGGGCGGCTACGGCGGCACCGGTACCTCCGGCAGCGTCGTGTCCGGCCGTATTTCGTACGCGTTGGGTCTTGAGGGTCCGGCGGTGACGGTGGACACGGCGTGCTCGTCGTCGTTGGTCGCGCTTCATCTCGCTGCGCAGTCGTTGCGTGCGGGTGAGTGCGATCTTGCTGTGGCGGGTGGTGTGACGGTGATGGGGACTCCGGGGATGTTCGTGGAGTTCTCGCAGCAGCGGGGTCTGGCTTCGGACGGCCGGTGCAAGGCGTTCGCGGAGGGTGCGGACGGCACGGGCTGGGCCGAGGGTGTGGGTGTGCTGTTGGTGGAGCGGTTGTCGGATGCGGTGGCCGGTGGGCGTCGTGTGCTGGCGGTGCTGCGTGGTTCGGCGGTGAATCAGGACGGTGCGAGTAATGGGCTGACGGCGCCGAACGGTCCGTCGCAGCAGCGGGTGATCCGGGCCGCTCTGGACAGTGCCGGCCTGGGTGCGGGTGATGTGGATGTGGTGGAGGCGCACGGGACGGGCACCCGGTTGGGTGATCCGATCGAGGCGCAGGCGTTGCTGGCGACGTATGGGCAGCGCTCTGCTGAGCAGCCGTTGTGGCTGGGGTCGTTGAAGTCGAACATCGGGCATGCGCAGGCCGCGGCCGGTGTGGGTGGTGTCATCAAGATGGTGATGGCGCTCCAGGAAGGTGTGCTGCCCAGGACTCTGCATGTGGATGCTCCGTCCTCGCAGGTGGACTGGGACAGCGGTGCTGTGTCCCTTCTGACCGAGTCGCGTGCGTGGCCGGAGACGGGGCGTCCGCGCCGGGCGGGTGTGTCCTCGTTCGGTGTGAGCGGCACCAACGCCCATGTGGTCCTGGAGCAGGCTCCGGTGGTGGAACCCGCCGTCGAGGAGACCCCGGTCCGTGAACTGCCTGTGGTGCCTTTGGTGGTGTCCGCCAGGTCGGCGACCGCTCTGGAAACACAGTCCGGCCGGTTGCGGGCCGCGCTGGAGGGTGTGGGTGGGCCGGGTGTGGTGGATGTGGGGTATTCGCTGGTGTCGTCGCGGTCGGTGTTCGAGCACCGTCGTGTGACGTTGGGCGAGGCTGTGGTCGAGGGTGTGGCCGGTGTGACGGGTCGTCGGGTGTTGGTGTTTCCGGGGCA
>NZ_JBIWKR010000037.1:0-10711 GCF_044765765.1 Streptomyces sp. NPDC102402 | reverse complement strand
CACCGCATCCGGAACCACACCCAACGAACGCCACAACTCCGCAAGCGACACCATCACCGCCCACGTCACCGGCTGCACCACATCAACCCGATCCAACGAACCCCCCGACCGCACCACCTCCACCACATCAAAATCAACCAACGGCGCCAAAGCATCCCCACACTCACGCAACCGCGCCGCGAACACAGGAGACGACTCCAACAACCCCGCACCCATCCCCACCCACTGCGACCCCTGCCCCGGAAACACCAACACCCGACGACCCACAGAACCCGCAACACCCTCGACCACAGCCTCGCCCAACGTCACCCGACGGTGCTCGAACACCGAACGCGACGACACCAGCGAATACCCCACATCCACCAGACGCGGCGCACCCACACCCTCCAGCGCGGCCCGCAACCGGCCGGACTGCGCCCTGAGCCCCGACTTCGACCGCGCGGACACCACCAACGGCACCACGGGCAACTCGCGGACCGGGGTTTCCTCGACGGCGGGTTCCACCACCGGAGCCTGCTCCAGGACCACATGCGCGTTGGTGCCGCTCACACCGAACGAGGACACACCCGCACGACGCGGGCGTCCCGTCTCCGGCCACGCACGCGACTCCGTCAGCAACTCGACCGCACCGCCGTCCCAGAGGATCTGGGAGGAGGGCGCATCGATGTGCAGGGTCTGCGGCAGTACGCCCTCCTGGAGCGCCATCACCATCTTGATGACACCGCCCACACCGGCCGCGGCCTGGGTGTGCCCGATGTTCGACTTCAACGACCCCAGCCACAACGGACGTTCGGGGGTGTGTGCACTGCCGTACGTGTCGATCAGGGCCTGCACCTCGATGGGGTCGCCGAGCTTGGTTCCCGTTCCGTGCGCCTCGACGGCGTCCACGTCGGCGGCGGTGACCTGGGCGTCGGCAAGGGCCTGGCGGATGACGCGCTGCTGGGCGGCGCCGCTGGGGGCGGTGAGGCCGTTGCTGGCTCCGTCCTGGTTGACTGCCGAGCCGCGCAGCACCGCGAGGACGCGGTGCCCCTTGTTCACGGCGTCGGAGAGCCGTTCCACCAGGAGGATGCCGGCGCCTTCCCCGGGGCCGAATCCGTCGGCGGCCTCGGCGAAGGCCTTGCAGCGGCCATCGGCGGCCACGCCTCGCTGGCGGGAGAACTGCACGAAGACCGCGGGCGTGGACATGATGGTGACGCCGCCGGCCAGGGCGAGGTCGCACTCGCCCCGGCGCAGCGACTGGGCCGCCTGATGGAGGGCCACCAGGGAGGAGGAGCAGGCGGTGTCCACGGAGACGGACGGGCCTTCGAGGCCGAGCGTGTAGGAGATGCGGCCGGAGGTGAAGCTGACCACCCCGCCGGTGAGAAGGTCGCCCTCCAACTGCGCGGAGGGCTCGTGCACCCCGGAGGTGTAGCCGCCGTCCCAGGCACCGACGTACACGCCGGTGCGGGACCCCTTCAGGGAGAGCGGGTCGATGCCGGCGCGCTCGAGTGCCTCCCAGGAGGTCTCGAGGAGCAGGCGCTGCTGCGGGTCCATCGCCACCGCCTCGCGCGGCGAGATCCCGAAGAACGCCGGGTCGAAGGCTCCGGCGGCCCCCAGGAAGCCGCCTTCACGGCAGTACGAGCGGCCGGCCGCGTCCGGGTCGGGGTCGTAGAGTCCCTCGATGTCCCAGCCGCGGTCGCCCGGGAAGGGCGAGACCGCGTCGGTGCCGCCTGACACGAGTTCCCACAGGGCCTCGGGGGATCCGGCGCCGCCGGGGAAGCGGCAGGCCATGCCGACGATCGCGATCGGCTCGTGGGCCCGTGCCTCCAGCTCCTTCAGGCGCTCGCTGGTGCGGTGCAGTTCGGTCGTGGCCCGCTTCAGGTACTCGCGGAGCTTCTCTTCGTTCGCCATGTCTCGTCACCCGTCACGTACTGTGCGGTTCAGAACCGCTCGTCGATGAATGCGAAGATCTCGTCGTCGTCGGCGTCCTCGATGGACTCGGACACCGATTCGCCCTTCGAGCCCGCGGGATTCGTGCCGCCGGATCCGCTGCCGATGCCGCCCCACAGGCCGGTGAGGGCCGCGAGCCGGTTGGCGATCTCCTTGTGCGCCGTTTCGTCGGGGGTGGCGGTGCCGTCGGCGGTCTGTCCGGTGATGGCGCCGAACAGGGCCTCCAGACGGTCGAGTTCCGCCATGACGGAGGTGCCGCGCGCGTCCGGGGCGGCCGCGGGCGCGGTTCCCTCAGGTGCCAGTTCGCGGCGCAGGTGCGCGGCGAGGGCCGCCGGGGTCGGATGGTCGAAGATGAGGGTGGCCGCCAGGCGCAGACCGGTGGCCGCGGCCAGCCTGTTGCGCATCTCGACGGCGGTGAGGGAGTCGAACCCGAGCGCCTTGAACGCCCGGTCGACGACGATGCTCTCCGGCCCGCCGTGGCCGAGCACGGCCGCGGCGTGGGCGCGTACGGCCTCCAGGACCAGTTCCTCCTGTTCCTCGGGGGCCAGGTGGGCGAGCCGGTCGGCGAGGGTCTCGGCGGGGTTGTCCTTGGTGTCCCGGTCGGTGCGGTTCTCCGTACCGCCGACGAGCGAGCCGAGGAAGGCGGGGACGGGGCCGGCGGCGCGCAGGGCCGCGTGGTTGAGCCGGATCGGGACCTGCAGGGGGCTGTCGACGGCCTGCGCGGCGTCGAAGAGCGCGAGCCCCTCGGCGTCGGTGAGCGGCATGACGCCGCCTCGGGCGAGCCGGCGGTGCATTCCGCTCTGGTCGAGGTGTCCGGCCATGCGGCTGCTGCTGGACCACAGGCCCCAGGCGAGGGACACGCCGGGCAGCCCGAGGGAGCGGCGGTAGCCGGCGAAGGCGTCGAGGAAGGCGTTGGCCGCCGCGTAACCGCCCTGGCCCGGGCTGCCGAAGAGCGCGGAGGAGGAGGAGTACAGGACGAAGGCGGCCAGGTCGAGGTCGCGGGTCAGGTCGTGCAGGTTGATCACGGCGTCGACCTTGGGACGCATGACGGTGTCCAGGCCCTCGGGGGTGAGGGTGGGCAGGGTGCCGTCGGCCAGGACGCCGGCGGTGTGGACCACGGCGGTCAGTGGCTGGTCCGGCGGGATGGACGCGAGGAGCGCGGCGAGTTGTTCGCGGTCGGCCGCGTCGCAGGCCCGCACGGCGACCTCGGCGCCCAGGGCGGTCAGTTCGGCGGCGAGTTCGGGGGCGCCTCCTGCTTCGATGCCCTGGCGGCCGGCGAGCACGAGGTGGCGTACGCCGTGCTCGGCGACCAGGTGGCGGGCGACGGCGCTGCCGAGGGTGCCGGTGCCGCCGGTGACCAGGACGGTGCCGTACGGCCCGAAGGACGGGGGCAGGGTGAGGACGAGCTTGCCGGTGTGGCGGGCCTGGCTGAGGGTGC
Organism: Streptomyces sp. NPDC102402; assembly: GCF_044765765.1. Classification (NCBI taxonomy): domain Bacteria; kingdom Bacillati; phylum Actinomycetota; class Actinomycetes; order Kitasatosporales; family Streptomycetaceae; genus Streptomyces; species Streptomyces sp. NPDC102402. The sequence goes on along the minus strand of NZ_JBIWKR010000037.1, from coordinate 7,344 downwards.
GGAACGCCTCGCGGGCGTGCCGGATCTCGTAGGCCGTCAGCGGCAGGGGCTCGAGTACCCCCGCCTCGAAGAGGGCGAGCAGCTCGCGCAGCATCTCGCCGACGGTCTCCGGGCCGGCCTGCACCAGGTCGAAGGCCTGGTAGACGGTGCCGGGGTGGTCTGCGGCGATCTGCCGCGGGTCACGGACGTCGGCCTTGCCGAGCTCGAGGAACCGGCCGCCTCCGGGGAGCAGCCGCAGACCGGCGTCGACGAACTCCCCGGCGAGGGAGTTGAGGACGATGTCCACGCCCTTGCCGCCGGTCTCCGCGAGGAACTCGTCGGCGAACTGCACGGTGCGGGAGTTGGAGATCGCCTCGTCGCCCAGGCCGAGGCGGCGCAGGGTGTCCCACTTGCCGGTGCTGGCCGTGGCGTACACGGTCAGCCCGTGGTGGCGGGCCAGCTGGAGTGCGGCCATGCCGACGCCGCCGGCGGCCGCGTGGATCAGCACGCTCTGGCCGGGCACGGCTTCGGCGAGGCGGGTCAGGGCGTACTGGGCGGTGAGGAACACGGCGGGTACGGACGCGGCCTCGGCGTAGGTCCAGCCCGAGGGGATCGGGGCGACCATGCGGTGGTCGGCGATCGCGTGCGGGCCGAATCCGCCGGTCCACATGCCGAGGACGCGGTCGCCGGGGGCGAGTCCGCTGACGCCGGGCCCGATCTCGGTGACGACGCCGGCTCCCTCGGCTCCCATGACGCCCTCCCCCGGGTACATGCCGAGGGCGATGAGGGTGTCGCGGAAGTTGAGGCCCGCGGCGCGCACGGAGATGCGCACCTGTCCGTCCTGGAGCCGGCCCAGGGTGTCGGGCGCCTCGGCGAGGCGCAGCCCCTCCATGGTGCCGGTGCCGCTGGTGGTGAGCCGCCAGGCAGTGGTGCCGGTGGGCGGCACGAGGACGTCGCCGCGGGTGGCGTCGGCGCCGGTCCTGGCGAGCCGGGGGACGCGGACGGTGGTGCCGCGGACGGCGGCCTGGGGTTCGCCGCTGGCCAGGGCGGCTGCCAGGGCGGTGCCGTTGACGGAGTCCGTGTCCACGTCGAGCAGCGCGAAGCGGCCGGGCTCCTCGGACTGGGCGGAGCGGATCAGGCCCCAGACGGTGGCTGCGGCGGGGTCGCCGAGCTCGTCGTCGGCGCCCGCGGCGACGGCGCCACGGGTCACCAGCACCAGGGTGGTCCCGGTGAGCGCGCTGCCGTGCTCCAGCCAGGTCTGGGCGAGGTCCAGGGCCCGGTGGGCGGTGGTGTGCGCGAACGGCGCGTCGGGGCGGGGCAGTTGGGGGAAGGAGACGATGACGGTGTCCGGCGCCTGCCCGGCGGCGGCGGCGGCGAACAGCTCGGCCGGACCGGGGTACCAGTCGCAGGAGGTGCCGGTGGTCTCCAGCGCGGAGGCGACCTTGGCGTGGTCCTCGCCGACGACGGCGATCCGGCGCACGGGAAGGGCCCGGGCGACGGGCAGCTGCTGCCAGTCGACCTCGTACAGGGCGCCGTTGCGCTGGGTGCGGCCCGCCGGGCCGGCCGCGAGCTGGTCGTCGGAGACGGTACGTACGACGAGTTCGTCGACGGTGAGGACGGGCCGGCCGGAGTCGTCGGTGCACAGCAGGCGCACGGTCTCGGCGCCGGCCGGGGAGATGCTGACGCGCAGCCGCCCGGCGCCCTCGGTGTACAGGCGGACACCGCGGACGGCGAACGGCATGCGGGCCTTGCCGTCCTCGGGGAAGAACGATCCGAGGCTCATGGCCTGCAGGGCTGCGTCGAGGAGTGCGGGGTGGAGTCCGAAACCGGCGGTGGCTTCGCCGGCCTGCGAGGGCAGGGCGACCTCGGCGTGGACGGTGGTGTCCTCGGCCCAGCCGGCGCGGAAGCCCCGGAAGAGGGGGCCGTAGTCGTAGCCGCGGCTGGTGAACCGCTCGTAGAAGTCGTCGAGGCCGTCGGCGGCGGGCCTGGCGGCTGCCGGGGGCCACACGGCCGGGCCGGTGGGTGCCGGTCCGTCCTCGGCGGGGGCGACGACGGCCTCCGCGTGGCGGCGCCACGGGGAGCCCGGGTCGGCGCCGGCCTCGCGGGAGTGGACGGTGAGGGTGCGCCTGCCGTCCTCGGCGGCGGCGGTGACGAGCAGGCTCAGCTCGATGGCGCCGTTGTCGGGAAGGACCACGGGTGCCTGCAGGATCAGCTCGTCGAGCCGGTTGCAGCCGTGCTGGCGGCCGGCCCACAGGGCGAGGTCCACGAGGGCCGCGCCGGGCAGCAGGGCCGTGCCCATGAGGGCGTGTTCGGCCAGCCACGGCTGGGTGTCGGAGCCGAGCCTGGCGGTGTACGCGACCGAGCCGGACTCGGGGAGTTCGACACCGCCGCCGAGCAGCGGGTGGCCGGCCTCGCGGACGCCGATGCCGGCGGCGTCGCCGCGGCGGGCGGGCGCGTGGTACCAGTACCGCTCGCGCTGGAAGGGGTAGGTGGGGAGGTCGACGCGGCGGGATCCGGTGCCGAACAGGGCGTTGGCGTCGATCTCGACCCCGCTGATGTGGGCCATGCCGAGCGCGGCGCCGAACCAGCGGGCGCCGCCCTTCTCCCGGCGCAGGGTGCCGAGCACGGCGGCCCGGCCGCCGACGTCGGCGACGGTCTCCTGCAGGGAGGTGGCGAGCATCGGGTGCGGGCTGGGTTCCAGGAAGACCTCGTAGCCGTCCGCGATCAGGGCGCGGGATGCCTGCTCGAACTCGACGGGCTCGCGCATGTTGCGGTACCAGTACGCGCTGTCGAGGGCGGCGGTGTCGAGGAGCCCCCCGGTGACGGTGGAGTAGAAGGGGATCTGCCCGGTGTGCGGGGACACCGGTGCCAGAACCTCCATGAGGTGGTCCTTGAGGGCGTCGACCTGGGCGGAGTGCCCGGCGGTGTCGACGCCGGGGATGGCGCGGGCGTGGACCCCCTCGCCGGTGAGCTCCTCCAGGAGTTCGCGGAGGGCTTCGGGATCGCCGGCGACGGCGGCGGTGCCGGGGCTGTTGACGGCGGCGACGGACAACCGGTCGCCGAACCGCTCCAGACGGGAGCGGATCTGCTCCGCCGGCAGGGACACGGCGAGCATGCCGCCCTTGCCGGCCAGCGTCAGCCACGCCTGGCTGCGGAGGGCGACGATCCGGGCGGCGTCGTCGAGGGAGAGGCCGCCGGAGACGTACGCGGCGGCGATCTCGCCCTGGGAGTGGCCGACGACCGCGTCGGGGTGGACCCCGATGGCCCGCCACGCCTCGGCCAGGGACACCATCATCGTGAACAGCACGGGCTGGACCACGTCGACGCGGCTGAGCGAAGGGGCGCCGGGCACCTGTCGCAGCACGTCCATGACGGACCAGTCGAGGTACCGACGCAGAACGGCGTCACAGGCCTGCGCGGACTCGCGGAAGGCCGGCGAACGGTCGAGCAGCCCCTCGGCCATGGCGGGCCACTGGGAGCCCTGGCCGGGGAAGACGAACGCGATGCGGTCGCCGGGGCCGGCGGTGCCGCGGAGCACGGCCAGGTGCGGCCGGTCCTGGGCGACGGAGTTGAGGGCTTCGAGGAGCTCCTCCCGGCTCTCGCCGATGACGGCGGCCCGGTGCTCGAAGCGGGAGCGGGCCGTCATCAGGGTGTAGCCGGCGTCGGCGGGGTGCATGCCGGGATGTTCGACGAGCCCGGCGCGCAGCCGGGCGGCCTGTGCGCGCAGGGCCGACTCGGAGCGGGCCGAGAAGAGCAGCGGGACGGTGACCTCGTCCCACCAGTTGGTGGCCTCGGCTCCGTCCTGGCCGTCGTCCTCGGCGGGGCCGGCCGCGGTGTCGGAGCGGGGCGCCTCCTCGACGATGACGTGGGCGTTGGTGCCGCTGATACCGAAGGCGGACACGGCGGCGCGGCGCGGGGTGGCGCGCTCGGGCCAGGGCACGTCGTCGGTGAGCAGGGACACCGCTCCCGCGGTCCAGTCGACCCGCGGGGTCGGCTCGTCGACGTGGAGGGTGCGGGGCAGTGTGCCGCCGCGCAGGGCGAGGACCATCTTGATGATGCCTGCCACGCCGGCGGCGGCCTGGGTGTGACCGATGTTGGACTTGACCGAGCCGAGCCACAGCGGGTCGTCGGTGGACCGGGCCTCGCCGTAGGTGGCCAGGACGGCCTGGGCCTCGATGGGGTCGCCGAGCTCGGTTCCGGTGCCGTGCGCCTCGACGGCGTCGATGTCCTCGGGGCGCAGTCCGGCGTCGGCGAGTGCCTGGCGGATGACCCGCTGCTGGGAGGGTCCGTTGGGGGCGGTGAGGCCGTTGCTGGCTCCGTCCTGGTTGACGGCGGAGCCCCGGATGACGGCCAGCACGGGGTGCCCGTTGCGCTCGGCGTCGGACAGACGTTCTACGAGGAGCATGCCGGCCCCCTCGCCGAGGGCGACGCCGTCGGCTCCGGCCGCGAAGGCGCGGGAGCGCCCGGAGGGGGACATGACGCGCTGGCGGGAGAACTCGACCAGCATCTCCGGGGTGGACATGACGGTGGCGCCGCCGACCAGGGCCATGCCGCATTCGCCGCGGCGCAGCGACTGGACGGCCAGGTGCAGGGCGACCAGCGAGGCCGAGCAGGCGGTGTCGACCGTGACCGCCGGGCCTTCGAGGCCGAAGACGTACGAGAGTCGGCCGGACATGACACTGGCGGAGTTGCCGGTTCCGAGGTAGCCGTCGAAGTCCTCCTCACCGTTCTGCAGCAGCGGCATGTAGTGCTGGCCGTTGGTGCCGACGAACACTCCGGTACGGGTGCCGCGCAGGACGTTCGGATCGAATCCGGAGCGCTCGCAGGCCTCCCAGGAGGTCTCGAGGAGGAGCCGCTGCTGCGGGTCCATCGCGAGGGCCTCCCGCGGGGAGATCCCGAAGAACTCCGGGTCGAAGTCGGGGGCCTCGTGGAGGAACCCGCCCTCGCGGACGTAGGTGCGGCCCTGGGCCTCGGGGTCGGGGTCGTACAGCCCCTCGAGGTCCCAGCCTCGGTTGGTGGGGAACGTGGTGATGGCGTCGCCGCCGTGGGTCACCAGCTGCCACAGTTCGTCAGGCGTGTTGATGCCGCCGGGGAAGCGGCAGGCCATGGAGACGATGGCGATGGGCTCGCTGTCGCCGCCGGCGGGCGCGGTGACGAACGGGGCCGCGGTATCGGGTTCCCGCGCACCGCTGACCAGGTCGCCGAGGTGGCGGGCGACGGACGCGGTGGTGGGGTGGTCGAAGACGAGCGAGGGGGCCAGGCCGAGGCCGGTGGCCTCGCGGAGCCGGTTGCGCAGTTCGACCGCGGTGACCGAGTTGAAGCCCAGTTCCTTGAAGGGCCGGTCGGGGGCGATGCCGTCGCCCGTGGCGTGGCCGAGCACGGCGGCGACGTGCGTGCGCACGAGGCGCAGCAGCTCACGCTGCCGCTCCTGTTCGCTCCTGTCGCGCAGCACGGCCGCGAGGCCTGTGGTGTCCCGCTCGTCCGCGGCGGCCCGCTCGGCAGCCCGAAGCCGCTGTACGGCGGAGAGTTCGTCGAGGAGTGCCGAGGGCCGGGCCGCGGTGTACGCGGGCTCGAAGCGCTCCCAGTCGATGTCGGCGACGGCGATGCCGGTCTCGCCACGGCCGACGATCCCTTCGAGCACGTCGAGGGCGCGCTCCGGGTCGAGGAAGGACAGACCGGTGCGGAAGAGCTGCTCGGCGGCGGGGCCGGCGGCGACGCTCTGCCAGGGGGTCCAGGCCACGGAGGCGGCAGGCAGTCCGCGGCCGCGGCGGCCCTCGGCGAGAGCGTCGAGGTAGGCCGTGCCGGCCGCGTAGCCACCCTGGCCCGCGCCGCCCCAGACGCCGGCGACGGAGGAGAAGACGACGAACGCGTCAAGTTCCGCGTCCGCCAGCAGGGTGTCGAGGCGGGTGGCGAGGTCGGTCTTCGCCTCGACGGAGGCGGCGAAGCCCTCCATCGTGGTCTCGGTGAGGAGGGTGAGGGGAGCCGTCGGCGGGGCGATGTAGACCGCGGTGGGGGTGTGAGCGGCGAGGAGTGCGCGCAGCCCGTCCTGGTCGTCGAGCGCGCAGGGGACAACGGTGGTGCGGTCGGCGAGGCCGACGAGCGGCCCGTCACTCCCGGCGATCTCTTCCTGGAGGGTGCCGGTGAGTCCGGCGAGGACGATCCGCTCGGCGCCGCCGGCCAGGAGGCGGCGGGCGAGGGGTCCGGCCACGGCGGCGATGTCACCGATGACGAGAACGGTGCCGCGCGGGCGGATCTTCGCGGCGGCGGTTGCGGCGGGGGCCTGAACCAGGCGGCGGCCGTACGTGCCGGAGGCGCGGACCGCGACCTGGTCGTCGGTGCCCGGGGCGGCGAGGATGCCGGCCAGCTGCTGGAAGGCGCGGGCGTCGGCGGTGGCGGGCAGGTCCGCGAGTCCGCCCCAGCAGACGGGGAGTTCCAGGGCGGCGACCCTCCCGAGGCCCCAGACCTGGGCCTGCACGGGGGACGGGGTCTCGGTCGGGGACACGGCCACGGCGCCGAAGGTGACGGCCCACAGCCTGGCCTCGGTGCCGGCGTCGGCGGCGGCCTGGGCGAGGGTGAGGGTTCCGGCCAGGCCGGGCAGGACGGCCGAGTGGCCGGGGTGCCGGTCCTCCGCGAGGGCGAGGAGGGACAGGATGCCGGTGAGCGGCTCCGTCTCGGCCCGGTCGGCGGACTCGGCGAGCCTGGCCCGCAGCAGGGACCTGTCTGCGGCGGCCGGATTCACGACGAACGGCTCGACGGTGGCGCCACGGTCGGCCAGGGCCTGCCGGGCGGACTCGGCGGCCGCGGAACCGGTCAGTGCCTCGGGGAGGACGAGGAGCCAGCGGCCGGAAAGGCGGGCGGCGGGGTCCTCGGCGTTGATTCCCTTCCAGGTGGTGCGGTAGCGCCAGGCGTCGGGACCGGCGGTTTCGACGGTGGGGGCCGCAGTGACGGCCGTCTTCTCCAGCCAGTAGTGCTGGTGTTGGAAGGCGTAAGTGGGGAGGTCGACGGTGCGGGCCCCCGTCCCCTCGAACAGGGCGGTCCAGTCGATGTCCGTCCCACGCACGAAGAGTTCCGCCGCGGAGGCCAGGAACCGCTCCAGCCCACCCTCACCACGACGCAGCGAACCCACCGCGAGAACATCCGTGCCCGGCACACTCTCCGCGGTCTCCTGCACCCCCATCATCAGAACCGGATGCGCACTGCACTCCACGAACGTCCCGAAACCACGCTCCAGCAGAACCCGCACCGTCTCCTCGAAACGAACCCTCCGCCGCAGATTCCGATACCAATACGCCCCGTCCAACTCCGTCGTATCGACCAGCCCACCCGTCACCGTCGAATAAAACGGAATCACACCACGACGCGGAA
>NZ_JBIWKR010000036.1:0-11270 GCF_044765765.1 Streptomyces sp. NPDC102402 | reverse complement strand
ACAACGCCAACCTCACATCATCACCGGTTACTTCAAGGCCCCGCATGTCCGCTACACCCTCGACGAGTGAACCCCATGAGTTTCTGATCAATAGGGCGTCTATGACCTGGATTCTGATGTCCAGTACGGAGATTCTCTCGAGAGCCTTGGAGCCGAGAGCCAGCAGTTCCATACCTTCTCTGCTGACGTTGGTCATCGGCACGGCCGCACCCGAACCGAGGTGAAGCAGGAAGTAGTCGTCGTCCCAGTTGAGCCCCAGCGACGCCAGCGATTCGATGGCCGTGGCCCAGGAAACCCAGGCGTAAGGGATGACGGCGATGCTCGAGCCTGTCGGGGAGGTCTGGATCCGGTAAGCGACGGAGTGGATCACGGCTCTACCCCCGCCCGCGTTGACCAGGGAGACCGTCCTCAGCGAATCGTTGAGTTCGCCGCTGCGCCCCTCGGTCCCAGACCAACTCAGCGCGGGCTGCATGGTTTGCGAGAGCTGACTGCGAGTCACGATAATGCCGGCAAGTAGAGCTACCATGGCTGCGCAGGTCGAGGTGTCCAGCACCGTGAGCCGCCACGGCCAGTCGTCACGGACGTTGGCATTCAGATTGGCTTTGACGATCTCCCAAGTCAGATCGACTAAGGCGAATACGAGAAACGCTCTGGGCCACCGCAGCGTCCTGCCGCTGGTCGAGATCCGCCGTTGGTCCCACTGTGACTCTTCCATATGCCCTCCCGCATTTCTCATCCTCCCACCATGCCGCGTGCTGGGAGCAACGGTGCCGGATCAGGGAGCGCTTGAGTGGCAGTGGGCGGTTCGTGAGTTGTCTGTTCCGGGCTTGGTTACTGCTTCCTGCTGATGGTGCCGGGCTCGGACTCGGTGAGGATTCCTAGTGTGACGAGGCGTTTCATCTTGGCTCGGGTGCGTTCGATGTGTTTCGGCAGGAGCTCGAAGTCGAGGGCCTGGCAGATGGCACGGGCTGTCAGGGGGCCGGTAGTGCCGTTGAAGACGGCGAGGATGCGCGGGTAGTCCGGGTGCTCGGGCAGCTCCGGACTCCCTGATGGGTCGGGGCTGTGGACAGGGATTCGGTCGGCGAGGCCAATGATGGTCGTGCGGGTGATGGCGAGGTGTTCCAGTCGCAGTTCGGCCTCGCGGAGCTGGGTCTGAAGGGTGTCGATCTGGGTGCGGAGATCGTCGGTCAGGGTCCGGGCTGCGTCTTCCTGAAGGTCGAGCGCCTGAAGGAGGGGATTGAGGTTCACGCGCTGACCACCTGCGGATCGCGCCAGGTGAGCGTGCTCGCGTCGGTGAGCCGACGGGCCATGACGTGGGTCATGGCCCAGTAGACGCGTGAGGTGGAGGAGGCCGGGCGGTGTTCGTAGTCGCGGACCAGGCGCCGGTGCAGTATCAGGGTCCCGAACGTCTGCTCCACCCGCCACCGTTACGGCTGCGGAACGAATCCCCGCTCCTCAGGGTTGCGCCGGACGATCTCGACGTCGATGCCGAGGGCGGCCCCGTGCGTGACGACCTGGTTCTTGAAGCCCTGGTCGACTAGGGCCTTGCTGACCGAGCCGCCGGCTGCGACGGCGACCTGGTCGAGCAGAGCGATGCCGGCGGCGTTGTCGTGGACACTCGCGGCCACCACTATGACAGCGATGACCAGGCCAAGGACGTCCACGGCCAGTCCCCGCTTGCGGCCAGGCACCCGTTTCGCGGCGTCTTTACCCGTCGTGACCGCGGGGACCCCGGTGGCCGCCCGGACACTCTGGGTGTCCAGGATCACCAGGGTGGGGTCCTCTAACCGCCGGTTCCTCTCCCGCACCTGGCAGCGCAGGAGTTCATGGATCTGCTGGTCGGTGCCATCGTCCCGCCAGGCGGCGAAGTAGTAGTACGTCGCGCTCTTCGGCGGCAGGTCGTTCGGCAACAGGGCCCACTGACAGCCGGTCCGGGACTGGTAGAGGATCGAGTTCACGATCTCCTGCATCGGATAGCGGCCCTGGTGGCCGCTCACGGAACGGTGCCGCTTCTTCCAGACGTGATCACCGGCTCGATCAACGCCCACTGCTCGTCGGACAAGTCGCTTTGGTACGGCTTGCGTTCACTCATCCCACCGATCTCAGCGGGCCACCGGCACCGGACCGGGACGTTCCGGCTTCGTCCACACCATCAGGCGACACCAGAACCACTCATAGGCTCACGAACCACCCACTCAGAGCTCCGGGCAGTGGATTCCGGCCGGGACCGGCGGCCTCCACTGCCAGCCGACGTTGACGGCGTGCGGCGGCGACCTGTGCAGACAACCGAGACACGCATAGCAGGCTGCGACGGCCATGGTGATGCCCGCCGCGGTGGGAGTGTCCGGGTCAATAAGCGCCCAGACGGCCACCAGGGGGAGCACTGTGGCAGTGGCCAGGGGCAGCAGTCTGATGCCCCGGTAGACAGCGGCGACGACGAGCGCCCCCATGACCGTAGTGAGCCAGTCGGGAGTGCGCGCCCCTTGACCGTCGCAGAAGTAGTCGTCCTCCGGGGCCAGTCAGAGGACAGCCATGCTCGCGAGCACCATCGCCAGAACCGTGGGGGATGGGATGCGCCCAGCGTCCGGGCCGCAGCGCACGCCAGCGCTCCGCGTCGGAGGAGAGCCAGGCAACGGCATTCACCGGAACCAACCCGGGTAACAGGGGAATGGGGGCTTGGTTCACGGACTGCATTCTCGGGCCTGGTCTCAGACGGCCCACCCGCATCAGCCAACGGGAGTATGAACAGATCGGAAACGGTCGGGCAAAACAGCGTATGCGTCCCCTGGGGCCCAGCCGGTACGCAACTCAGCAGCGCCCTCACTCATCGTGATCAGCTCGCTGCCCAGAACCTGCCCGCCCACCACGGCTGCGTAGAGGATCCCGTTCATGATTTCTCACAGGTCGTGCTCGGGCGACCGTCCGACATCGAGAGTGACACGGCCCACGGGCGGGAGCGCCGGGAGCGGGCGCGGGCGGAGATGTCCTGGAAGATCCAGCCGCAGCGCTCCTCGTCGACGGCCTTGCTGCACCGGGGAGGGTGTGCCACCTACCCGGACCAGGCTGGGCTGATCTCCCGCGAGGACGCGATGGTGGCCCTGGCGGAGCCGGACATTGAGCTGTGCGGGGTCTGCCGGCCGCATACCGGGCTGATGCGCGGACAGGGCCCCGCAGGAATCCGCGGGGCCCTCGCGTGCGGGGGCTAAGCGGCGAGCGCGTCTTCGAGGGTGGGGTAGATCTGCAGGACGGTGTCGGCGCCGACGACGCGGAACAGGCGGGTGACGGTAGGGGAGGGCGCGGCGATGCGCAGGTTGCCCTGGCCGTGGGTGCTCAGGACGAGTCTGAGGAACATGGAGTCGCCGAAGGTGATGCTGCTGGCGTCCAGGACGATGCTGTCGTGCTGGGCGAGGGCCGTCTCGATCTCTGCTGTGAGGGGGCCGATGGAGTCGATGTCGAGTTCGCCGGCAGGGGCGAGGACAGGCGGCGCAGGCAGCGAAGGGGCGAGTTCTTCATCAGCTGTCATGCGGCAATTGTTGCCACAGCTGTATACGAGCCGTCCAGGCCCCCAGCAGACCGGCGAGGCGGACCCTTGTGCGGCTGCTCCGCTGGCCTGCCGTGCTCGTTGTCCCTCACCACCACCGGGCGGGCAGTCCGCGACACCCAAAACGCCGCCAGCTGCACCCTCTCGGCCGGTGCTCAGGATGTGGGCTCGCTCTGACTCAACCATCCGACACCGATCCCTTGCTCCACATCAGCGCCGGGCGCTCGAGCGCTGCTCGGTCGTGTCAGAGCCGGGCGACAGCGATTCGGCCCGTCGTCATGAGTCATGGACCGCAATGGTGCCGATTGGCAGCCCACCGACATTCGTGCTCTGGAGGTCTGAAGCGATGGTCGGGCATTCGTCGCCGTACGAGTGCATGGCTGGGAAGCGTTCCTGCCGCTCTCTCTCCTCCGGGGCACTGTCCCGCCCGCGGCACCGATGTCCTCGCTCCACGACGAGGCAGCCGCTGGCATCGGCACGCAGGCGGGGCTGGCGGTGGTCAGGCTGGTGGGGCATCGGCCATTGAGGGGATTGGCGGCCCCGGGCGGGCGCGTCGAAGTGCTCGAGGGGGATGAGCCCGCATGGTGATCGAAGCTGCCCCATCCAGGCGGGCAGCACTCATACTCTGCGGGAGATTTCATGTTCAAGTTCGGAAGCGCGGCAGTTCTGACCGCGGCTGCAGGTGCCCTGGTGTTCGCCGGTGCGGGCGCGGCCAGCGCGGACGCCGGCGCACAGGGGATCGCCTACGGTTCCCCGGGTGTGCTGTCCGGCAACGTCGTCCAGATCCCCATCAACATTCCGATCAACGCGTGCGGCAACTCGGTGAACGTCATCGGCCTGCTGAACCCGGCCTTCGGGAACACCTGCATCAACGGTGACTACGACGGCAAGGGCTACGACGACGGCAAGGGCCACGACAACAAGGGTGGCTACGACGGCAAGGGCGGGGACTACGGCCACGGCGAGTAGCAGCCCTCGAGTCCTTCTCTGCCTGGTTGCTCCGCTTGGGGGACAACCAGGCAGAGGCGGCTGCACGGGACCGGTCGTCCCAGGCTGTTGCTTCTGATCACAGACCCGGTTGATGAGCATCCTGCTGTCCGACGCCAGGAACTGTTGTCAGGAGAGCTCTCTGCCCGTCAGGGCCGTGGTGGCGTGGAGTTTGTGCGGCGGCCGAGCTGGGGTCATCGAAGAGGACGACCGCCGCACCACGGAGAATCCTGCTGGACTATCGACTGGGGACCCTCCGGCGCTCGAGTATGCGCTGCTCCCAGGCATCCTTGGGTGTGACACGCCCACCCTCACCCGAGTGTTACGGGCGGGAGCGGTCTGGGAGCCTTACCGCCTGCGGCCGTTGCCGTGACCGTTGGGATGCGGGCCACATCGTCGTCGACACCGCGGCCTTCCGCTGCTGGTCATGGTCACCCCCGCCGACATGAGTGACCGCGAAGCGGCCAAGGAGGTCCTCTTCCGTCTCCGGCTCATGCACCCCGAGATCACCATCGTCTGGGCCGACTCCGCCTACGCCGGCCAGCTCGTCATCTGGGCAAGGAAGTACCTCCGCCTCACCATCAAGACGGTCAGTCGGCCGAAGGACGCCGCCCCGCCGTTGGGTGGTCGAGCGCACGTTGGCCTGGCTGATGCCCGCCCGACGCATGGGGGACCCAAGACGGGACGAAGTGCTGTTGACCGGGGCGGGACGGGCAGCAAGTGCCATTTGGTCACCGACACCACCGGCATCCCGCTTGCGGCCACGTTGACCGGCGGCAACCGCAACGGCGTCACCCAGCTCATCCCGTTGCTTCAAGCAGTGCCGCCTGTGGGAGGGAAGGTAGGCCGGCCCCGGCGTCGAACTGACGTCGTCCTCGCCGACCGCGGCTACGACCACGACTAATATCGTCGCCTGGTCAGGGACCTTGGAGTCAAGCCGCTGATTGCGAGACGTGGCACTGGCCACGGCTGCGGGCTGGGCAGCCAACGCTGTGTTGCCGAGCGCGCTTTCGCTCGCCTGCACTGGTTCCGCCGTCTACGGATTCGTTGGGAGATCCGCGATGACATCCACGAAGCGTTCTTGCCCCTGGGGTGTGCACTGATCTGCTGGCGACGTCTTGCGTCACTGCCCGGACAGGCTGGCCCATAGCGCGAGGCCGTTTCCGTCTCACTCCCAGCTGGTCTCCGGTATGTGGACGTGGGAGTGCGTGCCCCATCCGTCGCGATCATGCCTGGAGCAGTGATCGGCAACCATGCCTTCCCAGGACCGATCGGTCCACCACAGAGCTCCATGCTCCTCATGAAGATGATCGTGGAGAGCCTTCAGCGCAACCGGATCCGTGACCCGCGTGATGACGTAGAAGGGCCACTTCTTCCGCCCAGTGAAGATCCGGGTCTGCCTGATCTTCCACCTACCCATGAACACCCCCATGTCAAGGCCGCCAACATCATGCGACATTCGTCAGGATCACGCTCGGCGGTTGATCATTCTGTTAGGGCCTGTGTGAGGTCGTGATCATTCGGTCGCCGGTAAGAGGTCGTTGATCCAGATCAGCGAGGCTCGGAGGTGGAGTCCGGCGTCGTAGTTCTCGGGGGACTTGTCCTAGCGGGTGGCGATTCCGCGCCAGGCTTTCAGTTTGTTGATCATGCGTTCGAGGGTGTTGCGGTCCTTGTAGAGCTCGGCGTCGTGGGTGACGGGCCGGCCGCCCTTGCGGCCGCGGTTCTTGCGGTGGGCGGCCTGGTCCTTCTTCTCCGGGATGACGGCTTTGATGCCGCGTTTGCGCAGGTAGGACCGGTTGGCGCGGGAGGAGTACGCCTTGTCGCCGGCGACCGCGTCCGGCCGGGTGCGTGGGCGGCCGACGGGCAACCGGATGCGGACCTTGTTCAGGACGGGGAGGAACTGCGGGCTGTCGGCACCCTGTCCAGCCGTCAGCACGATCGCCAGGGGGCGGCACTTGCGGTCGGACGCGAGGTGGACCTTGCAGGTCAGGCCGCCTCTGGACCGGCCGAGCAGGGCCTGCTTCAGGCGGGCTTTGCGTCTTCGCCGGATGCGTCGCCGTTCTTCCCGTCCAGGATCGTCGGCGTCGCGCTGTCCGTTCTGTTCCCCTTGGCCGCCCCCTTTTGCCGGGCCTGTTCCTGTTCCCGCACGGTCTTCTCCAGGGCCTCCATGACCTCGGGGGCGACGGGTATTCCGGCGGCGTCGTGATGCACGCGGGTGGTCGTGGAATCCACGCTGACCAGTGACAGGTCGGTCTTCCCCTGCCCGGCGGCCTCGGCGATCAGCCCCTCGAGCAGTGCGGTGAACACGCCTGCGTCCCGCCAGACCCGGAAACGGCCGTAGACGGTGGGCCAGGGACCGAACTGCTCGGGCATCTCCCGCCACTGGGCGCCGGACCGGAAACGCCAGATCACACCCTCGAACTGGTCCCGCAACTTCACCGGGTAGGGGCCGTACTCGCCGACCGGCAAGTACGGCTGGATGAGTTCCCACTGGTTGTCACTGAGCTGTCGGCGCGTCACACCGGCGTTCTACCGTGATCCGTCCCGGCACTGCAGCGGAACGATATTGATCACGACCTCACAGGGCAATACACCTAGTGCTTCCTGGGCGTTGGTGAGGCAGCCCGCGTATAGCGGTCCGCTCGCCGCGGGGATCGGATTCCGGCACGAGGGCTACGCACAGTCCACAAGCCGCCCCCTTGCCTTCCCACCGGCACGTGGAGGCGCCGTGCGGTCTGCGTTCACCACCCGTTCCTCACGCGGCGTCCTGGCAGCCCGACGGTCGCCGACACGGACCTCGCACAGGCGGCATTCGACAACTGACCGCTGCAAGCCGCTGACCTGCCGTGGGGAGTTTCGTGGTGAGTTCGGCGGAGCCGTGGTGAGAGGAGGGTACGGCCACTCACCGCGGCACCCTGCTCACTGGTCGCTCTCTCTCCACGGCAGCGGCTGAACCGCATCGAGATGAGACCCCGCCAGTTACGGGACGGGCCCTTTACCCCGCGGCCCTGGGTGAGGCGGGCCTGCCTGTCGTCGCGCTCAACTGCAAGGGCACGGGCTCAGGTAGGCGCACGCCCGTCACACCGACAAGGCACGCCGGTGACGGGATCGACGTATGTTGCGCGGATGGACATACTTGAGATCAAGTCGAAGCCGGTGATGCTGGCAATCGCGGGCCTGGTGGTCGCCGGTGTCGGATTCGGAATTGGCCTTACGCTACCGACGGATACCGCGACCCCGCAGGTGTTCCAGGGCACGGTTTCGGCAGTCAGCATCAAGGGAGACAAGTTCGGGGTCTCCCTCGGTGGTCGCCAGCCGGGTAAGAGTTTCGGACTCGGTGCCGTGCCATGGAAGGACACCGACGGCACCTGGCACGAGCGCAGCCCGATCGACTGTCTCAAGCCCCTGTCCCAGGGACAGCACATCAGGTTCGGCGTCGTCCACGTGAACGATCCCGGCTTCAGCACCGACCTCGTCGCCTGGGTCGACTGCTCGAATGCGACTGGCTGACCCACTCTGCTGGGAGCCAGGCCGGCCACAGGCCCGCATCTGGGCGTTCCGGGCCCGACACCCTGGCACACGACAACCGCGGCGTCCGCCGAGCTGCGGCTCCTTCTGGTCCTCGAGCACCGCCGCTGCAGCGCCGGACGGTCGGCTGCGCAGCGCAGCCGGTATGGGGCCCGACACCAATCCCGACACTATGACCGACGATATGACCGAGAGCATGACCGACACTATGACTGACATCCCGTGAGAGGACCTCTGCATAACGGCAGGTCAAGCACCGGTTTCCGTGTGGTGAGTGCTCAGGCTTCCCCTCTTCTGCCTGGCTGCCTTGCTACGGGGGTGGGGTGGTGGTGGCTGGTGTTGGGCGTGGTCTCGGGGAGGGCGGGCGGCGCTGCGCTGGCCCTTCTCCCCAGCCCGTCGCGCTGCCCCAGACCGGGCCGGCCTCCAAGGCGGCACCACCTGGTGCCCCTCGCCCCTGCCGGGCTGGCCTTGTCACCGGAACCGACAGCGTTCACGACTTCGGGAGTCACCAGGGTCAGCGGCCGTTCGATCTTCCAGGGTTCCGGCTAGCGATACAGTGCGCGCCGTGGATATACCTGACTGGTTCAAGTGGATCTTTCTCGGCTTGGCCTTCTTGCAGGTCTTCGGCCTCGTCTCCGTCATCCGTCGACTGCGCGAACTCGACGCTGAAGTGCGGGCCAAGGCACGTTTCGATCTGGTGGACTCGAGCGGCACCATCTTGTTCTTGGGCGGCGCGTACCTGAGTCTCGAGGCTTCGGAATCCTGGTTCTGGCTCGGCCTCGCTGGCCTCGCCCTCGTGGGCACCGGCTACGCCGTGAAGGGAGTGCATCTCCTCCGCGCCCGCCGTCACCCCACAGCCTGATCCAGCTGGTACTCCAGCCGCACTTCGTGATCCGGTGACGAGCCTGCACTGGCAGTGGCCGTGGCGGGCTCGCTCTTGGTGCACGCCTGCCGCCTGAACCGACGTCAGGCGGGGACTGTACGGCTGGTCTGGCCATGTATCCGCGCCCAATGTAAGGTGCCATCATCAATTTGGATCATTACGCACGGGGGTGAGCGGTGTTGGACGCCGCGATCGACGAACTCGTCCGGATGTGGCTCGATGGCTGGACGCTCTCCCGAGGCACGGCCGACCCGGTCGCCGAGCACTGGGGCTGGAGCATCGATGTCGGCATGGTGGGCCACGTGGCCCGGCACGTCCTGCCCGTGCCCGCCGAGGTCGACGTCCGCAAGATCGCCGATGCCACCAGCGCGCCCGGCACCTGGCTGAAGCTGTTCGCCGACGACGCCACGGTGCGGCCCTGGCTGGACTCCCAGTGGCGGCTCGACACCCCGACCCACCTGATGACCGCGCCCCTCGCCGCGGAAGATCCTCTCACCACCGCTGGATACACCCTCACCTCCTGGACGCGCGCCGGCGTCACCCGCGTCCTGGTGCGCACCCGCGACGGGCACTTCGCCGCCCGCGGCCAGATCGCCGTCACCAGGACCATCGCCGTGCCCGACCAGATCGAGACCGACCCCGGCCACCGCCGCCGCGGCCTTGGCGGCCTGATCATGCGCACCCTCCAGAACACCGCCCACGCCGCCGGCGCCACCACGGGCGTCCTCGTCGCCAGCTCCGAGGGCCGCGCCCTCTACTCCACCCTCGGTTGGACTGCCCGCTCGCCCATGGCCAGCCTGTGCTTGGAAGAGCCCGCCGTCTCCTAGTCAGCCCCACTTCACGATCGGGCTGGTTGGGGCGGGAACCGCAACGGCCACCGCGTGATCTTGGCGAGGTGTGTGACTCTTCAAGATCGGACGGTGGCCGCGAGCCACGGCGTAGACCCTGACCGGTGGCGATCGGTGCTCGGGGATGTGATGGCCAGGGTCGCGGGCCGGTTCACCCGGATCGAACCACGCGCCACGGCCCGGGCATTCGTCACCGGGCTGGCTGCTCTCGGACGTGGCGAGCAAGAACTGCTGGTCGCTGGCCGAACACTGCGGACACCGGCGTCCCGATGCAATGCAACGGCTACTGCGCTCCGCCCGCTGGGATGCGGATGCGGTTCGCGACGACCTGCGCGACATGGTCGTGGAGCGGCTGGGCGACCCGGACGGGGTCCTGATCGTGGACGAGACGGGCTTTTGAAGATGGGCGAGCACTCGGCTGGTGTGCAGCGGCAGTACTCGGGCACCGTCCGCCGGATCGAGAATCCCAGATAGGAGTGTTCCTCGCCTACGCGTCCCCGCGCGGGCGCGCGCTGATCGGCCGTCGGCTCTACCTGCACATGGACAGCTGGTGTGCCGACGACTCCCACCGCTCGGCAGCGGGCATACCCGAGCAGGAGGTGTTCGCGACGAAGCCGCAACTGGCCCGCGACATGATCGCTGCCGCCCTTGACGCCGGCACCCCGGCCCGGTGGGTCACCGGAGACGAGGTCTACGACCAGGACCCCTCCCTGCGTGCGGAGTTGGAGGCTCGCAGCACCGGCTACCTCCTGGCGGTGTCATGCGCGACCCGCGTGCTCATCAACGACGGACGCACCCCCGGTGCGGTGGCTGCGGGCCTGCCGAGGGCGCCTGGCAGGCCCGCAGTATCGGTGCCGGGGCCAAGGGCCCGCGCCTCTACCGGTGGGCCTGGATCGCCCTGGACGGCGACGGCACCCGCCGCCAACTGCTGGTCCGCCGTAACACCGCTACAGGCGAGCGCGCGTTCTACCTGTGCTTCACCCCGCAACCGACGCCGCTGTTGACCCTCGTGCTCGTCGCCGGGGTGCGCTGGTCAATCGAGGAGTGCTTCCAAGCCGCCAAGGGACAGGTAGGACTCGACCACTGCCAGGTCCGGCACTTCACTTCCTGGCACCGCCACATCACCCTGGCCATGCTCGCCTTGGGCGTCCTGGCCTTCCTGGTGGCCGAAGCCACGATGGCTCCCGCAGAGCCCGGCCGTGTACCAATCGACCTGACCGCCAACGAGATCCGCCACCTGATGAACGCACTGATCCCCGACCAGCCACGCTCACTCGCCCAGATCCTCCACTGGTCGATATGGCGCCGGACGCACCAGGGACGGGACCGCCACAGCCACTTCCAGCGCAGAGTCGTCACCTGATCACGAGTACGGCTGGAGTACTAGATGTACTGACCCGTGAGGTTGGGGACGCGGCTGGCGGGTGGCTGGCCCTTGAGCGCGGTGTGTCCGCGGTGGTGATTGTAGGTGTGGAGCCATCGC
>NZ_JBIWKR010000035.1:0-14912 GCF_044765765.1 Streptomyces sp. NPDC102402 | reverse complement strand
CCCCTCCACGCCGCTCTGGAGTTCGTGGGCGCCGCCGGGGCGGGGGCCCGCGGGGGGCCCCACCCCCCCCCCCCCCCCCCCCCGCCCCCCCCCCCCGCGGGGGCCCCCCCCCCCGGGGGCCCCCCCGCGGGTCGGCAGGGGCGCGGTCACCTTCGCCCCTGTACCCGCCTGACCGGAGGAAGGGCGACCTCCCGCACAGACGTCACACATGGTCACTCTCATAAATGACCATCTGTGAGAGTTCTGCGACAGCCCCGAAGGCGATCTCGTTTCCGCAGGTCGCCGTTCGCAAAAGGCCTCTCGAAACCAGCGTGTTGTGCGAGGCACTTCTGAGAGACTCCCGGCATGGATCTCACGCCCGATCAGGCGGCACTTGCGGTAGAGCGTCACGACTGCCCGAACTGTGACGCGCCCGCCGGCAGCGCCTGCCGCACCCGGGGCGGGAAGACCGCCGCGAAGTACCACACCCCCAGGTTCGTCCTCGTCCCCGCGCTCCGCGAGGAACTCGAAGTCCTCGTCCCCGCCGACCGCCACCCCGGCCGCGCGTGGAAGCAGGGCCCCGCGCTCGCCGCCGTGCCCGCGCCCCGCACCGAGCGCCCGGTCCGCATCGGGTACGCAAGGACATCGACCGCCCGGCAAGAGCTGGCGAGCCAGCTCGAAGCCCTTCACCGCGCCCAGTGCCACAAGGTCTTCAAGGAGCAGATCAGCACCCGGGTGAAAGTGCGGCCCGAACTGGAGAAGGCGCTCGCGCTGGCCCACCAGTTCAAGGAGGCCGCCCCCAAGACGCCCGTCATCCTTACGGTGCACGAGCTCAAGCGCCTCGCCCGGAACGCCGCCGAGCTGATGACGCTCTCCGCCGACCTCCAGGCCGGCGGCATCCAGCTCGAACTCCTCACCGGACCGCTCACCGGGATCTACGACCCCAACGGCATGGGCGCCATGTTCTTCGCCGTGCTCGCCGTCGCAGGGCAGATCGAGCGCAACTACATCCGGGAGAAGACCCTCGAAGGCCAGGTCACCGCGGCGGCCAAGGGCAACCACGGCGGACGCCCGAAGGTCATCGACGACGACATGCTCACCTTCGCCGTCGCCCTCAAGGACAGGGGCGTGCCCGTCCCTGAGATCGCGAAGAAGCTGACGATCAAGGCCGGGAAGAACGCGGGCAAGTCGCCGTCGGTCGCCTCGCTGTACCGAGCGCTTGCGGAAGCCGAGGGCGCCGCGGTGAACGACGGCCTGCCGCTGCGGCCCAAGCCCGTACGCATCCGCCGGGCCGAGGACCCGCTCACCCCCGAAGAGATCGACCTCCGCGAACGGCTCCAGGCCCAGCCCCACCCGAACGCCGAGCTGGGGTAATCCCGCCCACGACCTGCCTCGATCCCATGATCACCGGCTTAGCGTTAACGGCTGTACCGCTGTGCCGTAAGGCCGTTCCACGCACGAGTCCTCCAGGTCACGGAGACCGAGTAGTCAAACAAGATCATTCTCACCGGGATTTCCTGTACGCCAACTACTCACACTCGGAAGCCGCCTGTTGGGAAGGGAAGTTGGCGAAGCCGGCGCCCTGATGGTTGCCGAGCACGGAGAGGACGACCTTGATGCCCTTCTGCTGCAGGGGCCGTATCTGCGTGTCGGCGTTGTCGAGGATGCGCTGCACGTTCTCGTTGAAATGCAGATACGCCGACTTGGTGCCCGTGTCGTAGTTGATGTTCGCCGCGAAGATCACGGCGACGTCGAAGACGTTGTCGCCGCCATCGGCGAGGGTGTACTCGCCCACATCGAGCATGCTGTGGTTGTTCACCTCGACGTACGCCACCGAGGTCGGACCCTGTTTCGCGGGAGTGGGGGAGGGGGCCGTCGCGGCGCCTGTCGCGCCTGTCGCGCCTGCCGTGGCCGTCGTGCCGAAGGCGAGGGCCGCCACTGCCGAGAGCGCGAGCGCGGCCGTCCGTACCCTGCGTCGTACCGGAGTGAGCATCGTTGATCGGTCTCCCCTCGCATGGGTCGGCGCCCGACCTGCTCGAAGCGCCGAGTGAACTCTCCGATACTTCCGCCTCGGCGCCCGGATCCCGTGATCCGTGCGCGAACCCTTCACGACTCCCACGCACCTCGCGTCGCACACGACCGGAGCCGCTGCCCGGGATCAGCGAGGAGCGAGGAGACAGATCTCGTTGCCTGCAGGGCCGGCCGGAACCGTCCAGGCGATCGAGGACTGGTCGGCCCCGGGGGCGACTGCACCCAGGGCACCGTCGATCCCAGGGGCGACGGTACCCAGGGCACGCAGCCGGGCTTCCTCTGCTTCCAGGTCGTCATCGGCGTGGGAGCGGACGTCCAGGTGGACGCGGTTCCACACGGCCTCTGGCCCCCGAGATCCTTCAAGCGCGCGACCAACTCCCCTGATGGGCGGTCGTGGTGGCCAGATCAAGATGCCCCCGGTTCTTCACCGTTCTGCGGTACTGGCCAGGGGAACCCGGCTTCGAGGGCGCCCGAGTCCCCGCGGACGTGGGCGGGACGTGACCGTGCTCTGGGGGCAGCCCGTCAGCCGTCCAGCCGGGCCGAAGGAGTACCGGTACGACCGCTGGGTGGGTCAGAGGCTTGCGATGACTTCGGCGGACGTCATGGGCGTCGAGAACATGGGGTAATCGAACCTGATCGCGTTCTCGTGCTCCTCCTGGGACGTGGCGGCGACGCAGTCCGGCAGAGTGATGACCCGGAAGCCGTTCTCGTACCCGGTGCGCATCGTCGACTCGACGCAGCAGTTGGTGAGGAAGCCTCCGAGGATGATCGTGTCGATCCCCTTGTTCCGCAGGATGAAGTCGAGGTTCGTGCTGGCGAAGGTGTCGAGGCCGCGCTTGCCCTCGATCACGATGTCACCCTCGGCCGGGGCGAGGTCGTCCACGATCGCCGCACCCCAGGTGTTCTTGACGAACGCGGAGCTGTCCACGACCCCCTTGAGGATGCCGTACGGGTGACGGGACAGTTCGCCGTAGCCTGGGGCGAAAGTGATGGGGGCGTGCATGATGGTGACGCCTGCGGCGCGCGCGGCCCCGGCGAGTGCCACGGTGTTCGCCAGCATGGCCGTCTTGTCCATCACCTCCGCCACCGCACCGTTGAGTGCCCCGCCCTCGCTGGTGAAGTCGTTCTGGTACTCGATCAGGACGAGTGCGGTCTTCCCGGGGTCGAGGGGGAGGGTCTCGGACATGACGTCTCCTTGATGAGCTGAAGAGTGAGCTGGGACATCCAATGGCATGGACAGCTTGCCCGACAAGGGGAGCAATCGGACAGTGCCGGGCCGGATCAGCCGCCCAACGGCCGGAAACCGTCCCTTGGTTCCCGCAGTGCGGGCGGCCCGGCCCGCAGGACCGTGCTCAGGTCCGGACGGCGCGCGAGGGGGATCACGGATTACGCAGCCGCTGATTGCGGCGCCGCTCGTCCGGCCGCGGAGCGGGGGGCGCCGGACAGACGCGCTGCTTCGTGTCCGACATCCACGGTCATGGGGCGGGGACCGGGTGGCGGGCATCGCCGCCGCTCGTGCCCGGGTGCCCAAGGGCGTGTTTCGCCCTAGACGATGGAGTCCAAGGGCTCGTAGCCGTAGGCCGCCAGCGAGTGGTGTCGCATGTCGCTGCCATCGCTCGCCCCCGCGCGTGCACGGCGTGCTTGTTCAACCTGGCGGTCAGCGGAGATCACGCGACTCATGCTTCAGTAAAATCGGAGGACATCTCGTCGGGGACCCGCTGGGGAATGGCCTTGAGTCTCCAGTGACTGGAGACAGCAGAGTGGGGGACATGGACGTGACGACCCTCTACTCGATCGGGGAGCTTTCCCGGCGGACCGGCTTGTCTGTGAGGACCATCCGGTTCTACTCCGATTCGGGGGTGGTGGCGCCGACCACACGTACTCCCGCCGGCTATCGGCTCTACGACCTCGACGCACTGCTTCGTCTGGAACTCCTCCGCACACTGCGAGAGCTGGGCATGGACCTGCCCACGATTCAACGGGTACTGGACCGCGAGCTCTCGGTGGCGGAAGTCGCCGCGGCGCACGCCGACGCCATGGACGTCCAGATCCGCATGCTGCAACTGCGTCGGAGCGTTCTGCGAGTCGTGGCCAGACGCGGGTCCGGTCCCGAGGAGACCAAGCTCATGCACAGGCTCACGCAGCTGTCCGGCGAAGAACGCCGACGACTGATCGACGATTTCATGGATGGCACCTTCGGCACAGTGGACGCCGACCCGGGCGCAGTGGCCATGGTTCGCGCCGCCACGCCCGACCTCCCCGATGATCCGACCGGCGAACAGGTTGCCGCGTGGGTGGAACTCGCCGAGCTGATCAGCGACGAGGACTTCCGTGCCCGGATGCGCCGGACCGCCGTACGCCAGGCCGCCGGGCGCCCGCTCGACATCGAGCGCGATGCCGGCGAGGAGCTGATGGAGTTCACCCGTCAGAAGGTGGCTGAGGCGCGGAAGTCGTGCATCGACCCGCTCAGCAACAGAGCCGCACCCGTCATCGACGACCTCGTGCACCGCTTCGCCGAGGTGTTCGCGCGCACCCCTGACACGGAATTCCGGGACTGGATGGCGCAGCAGTTCGAAGAGGCGCACGATCCCAGGGTGGACCGGTACTGGCAGCTGGTATGGATCGTCAACGGCTGGCAGGTAGTTCCGAACCTGATCCCGGTGTACCCCTGGCTCACCCAGGCCCTGCGAATGACCGCGCCGCATAGTCACCGCAGTGGGCACCGCCCCGGGTCCCTGAACGAGTCCAAGGGATCACCTGCGGACATGGGACCAGGTCGTCCAACGTCGATGTGTGACTAACGACCTGGACACCCTCACAACGGCACTCTATGCCCGGATTGATGACGAACTGAAGGCTTCGCCGCGGCCGGCACCGTGGCGGCCTGCCGTCGGAATCACGCCGACGCTCAGTGACGCCGAGCTGATCACACTCGCGGTCATGTCGGCGCCGCTCGGATACACCTCTGAGCGGCGCCGGCTTCGCCGCGTCGGGCGGGACTTCGGTTACCTGTTTCCCTGTGTGCCGCAGCAGTCCGGCTACAACAAGCGGCTGCGCGCCGCGTTCTCACTGCTCACCAGCATGATCCGGATCGTGGCCCGCGATACCTCACCGTGAAGCGACGATGTGTGGCTGGTCGACCAATCAGACCTTCAAGGGGCAGCTCAACCTGGAACGACACGGCGGCAGGAGCCCTGAAGGGGTGTCAGCCCGGGTCTCGTGCCGGATCCTCGCGCTCACAGCGGCGATCTGGCACAACGACCGAACTGGACAGCCCGTCAAGCGATCACTCACAGCCTACGATCACTGATCGCAACGACACGCCTTGGACTCATTCATCTAGGGTCGGCTCATGCGACGAAGGGCAGGGCTGGCGATCGCTGGGGCTGCGACCCTGGCCTGGGGTGAGTGGCTGAACCGGAGGTGGTCCCGGTCTCTCGTGGGGGACGGTGCCGGCGGTTCCGAGGCCGTGGTCGTACTGGGCTACAGAAACCCCCGAGCGACGGCGAACGTCATCAACCGCCAGCGGGTCCGTACCGGAATTCGCTCCATCCACGCCGGTAGCGCACGGGACACTCGCGTGATCTTCAGCGGTGGTGTGACCAGCGGGGGTGCCTCGGAGGCCCAGGTGATGGCTGACTACGCACAGTCGGTGCTGGGGTTCGGCGGCACAGCGGTCCTCGAGGACAGGAGCGCTTCGACCTGGGAGAACATCGCGAACGTGATCCCTCTGCTCGAAGACGTCGACCGAATCAAGATCGCCTCACAACCCGCTCACGCACTCAAGGCCCGCGCCTATCTGCGGCGGCAGCGTCCCGATCTGGCCCGGAGGCTCGTGCGCGCGGATGACTACCGCCTTGGTGAGTGGACGCTCGTCAAACCGCTGCTCGCTCTGTACGGGTTGTGGACACTGCGCGGACTCGAGGCCGACGAACCGAAGGTCTCGCCGTAGACAGCCGCGGTCACGGCGCCCGGAGGGGGTTCGGCCTCGCCCCCGGTCTTCCCGCTGCGGCTCTCCCGTCAGGCGGGGTAGGCGTGGGTCTGTGCGGCTTTCACCGCCGCCCAGACCGCAACTCCGGGATGCAGGTCCAGTTCGGCGGCGGCGACGGTCGTCAGGTCGGCGGCGAGGGGGAGCCCGCCGGTGAGGTCGGCGCGGATCTGGTCGCCGTGCGTCTCGAGCCCCGCGACCTCGCAGTGCCAGAGGTTCCGGGCGCTGGAGCCGGTCGGCCGGTCGCGGTAGAGGGTGACCGCGCTCGGAGGGAACGCCACGAAGGCGGGGCCGGTGAGCTCCTCGGTGGTGGTGATCTGTGGCCCTCCTTCCAGCCGCACGGTGTGGCCCTCGGCCCGGCCCTTGTAGAGATTCAGCCCGACCAGCTGAGCGATGTAGTCCGTACGCGGATGGCGGGCGATGTCAGAGGGGGCGCCCTCCTGGACGACATGACCGTGCTCGATGACGACGAGCCGGTCGGCGAGCACCATGGCGTCCAGGGGGTCGTGCGTGACCAGTACGGCCACCGCCTCGAAGTCCGCCAGGTGTCGCCGGAGTTGGGTGCGTACGTCGAGGCGGGTGCGGGCGTCGAGCGCGGCGAGTGGCTCGTCCAGAAGGAGGAGCCGGGGGCGCGTCGCCAGGGCGCGGGCCAGAGCGACCCGCTGCGCCTGACCGCCGGACAGCCGCTGCGGCTTGACGGCGGCGTGCTCCGCCAGACCCATCCGGTCGAGCCATTCCGCGGCCTGTGTCCGGGCCTCTGCCTTGGAGGCGCCATGGCAGCGGGGACCGAAGGCGACGTTGTCCAGGGCCGTGAGGTGAGGGAAGAGGAGGTAGTCCTGGAAGACGACGCCGACCGGGCGGGACTCGGGCGGTGTACCGTCCAGCAGAGCCCCGTCGAGGTGCAGATGACCGGCCGTCAGTGGGACGAGTCCGGCGAGGGCGCGCAGGGCCGTGGTCTTGCCGGCCCCGTTCGGCCCGAGGAGTGCGACGACCTCGCCGGGAGCGGCGGCCAGTTCCACGTCGAGCCGGAACGCCCCGCGGTCCACGACCAGACGGGTGTCCAGACCGTCCGCCGTGCCGTGGCTTGACCCGGGCTTTTTGTCGACAGGGGTCATGAGGCGGCCATCCAGCGGTCGGACGGTCCTGCGCAGACCGTGGGGAGAGGGGCGAGACGGGTCATGACACCGTCATCCAGCGGTCCCGCAGCCCCGCGAGGACCGCGACGGACACGGCGAGCAGGACCAGGCTCAGCGCGATGGCGGCGGCGGGATCGCTCTGCAGGGCGAGGTAGACGGCCAGCGGCATGGTCTGGGTACGGCCAGGGAAGTTGCCCGCGAAGGTGATCGTCGCGCCGAACTCGCCGAGCGCGCGCGCCCAGGCCAGGACGGAACCCGCGGCGATCCCGGGCATGATCAGCGGTAGCGTGACCCGGCGGAACGCGGTGAAGCGCGAGGCACCCAGGGTCATGGCGGCCTCCTCGAACCGCGGGTCGGCGGCGCGCAGCGTGCCCTCCACGCTGATGACGAGGAAGGGCAGCGCCACGAAGGTCTCAGCGATCACGACCCCAATGGTGGTGAAGGGCAGAGTGATCCCGAACCACGAGTCCAGCCACTGCCCGACGACCCCGTTGCGGCCGAGGGCCAGCAGCAGTGCCACGCCGCCCACCACCGGTGGGAGGACCAGAGGGAGCGTCACCAGGGCTCGTACGAGACCGCGTCCGGGGAATTCGGTGCGTGCGAGGAGCCAGGCCAGAGGCACACCGAGGACCAGGCTGGCGGCCGTGGCCGATGTCGCGCAGATCAGGGAAAGCCGAAGGGCGTCCCATACCTCCGGGCTGGTCAGCTGGTCCGGAAGGTCGCGCCAGGGAGCCCGTACGAGGAGGGCGGCCAGCGGAAGCAGGAGGAACACGAGGCCGGCCAGGGCCGGCACCAGAAGGGGCAGGGGAGCCCGTCCCCGGATGCCTGCCCGCGAGCGCCCGCGCCGCGGCCGGCCGTCACGGGTGCCGGCACCCGTGACGGTCCCGGACACGTCCCGCTTCGTCACGGCTTGAGGAATCCGGCCGCCGCCAGCACCTTCTGGCCTTCGGCGGACCGCACGTACGCGATGAACTCCTTGGCGGCCGCGGCGTTGGGCGCGTCCTCGAGCAGTGTGATCGGGTAGTCGTTGACGGCGTCGGCGGCCTCGGGGAATTCCACACCCTCCACCTTGTCACCCGCGGCCTTCACGTCGGTCTTGTACACGACCGCGGCGTCCGCCTCCTTCAGCTCGACCTTCGTCAGGGCGCTCTTGACGTCCTGCTCGTAGGAGACCGGGGTGAGCTTCAGCCTGCTCGCGTCGAGGGCCTTCTGGGCCGCGGCGCCGCACGGCACCGTCTTGTCGCAGAGGACCACCTTGAGGCCCGGTCCGGTGAGGTCCGCGAGTGAGCTGATCCTGTCCGGGTTGCCGGGCAGGGTGGCGATCTCCAACTGGTTGCGCACGAATGTGGCGGGCGTACCGGAGGCGTCGCCCGCGTCGGTGACGACGGCCATCGTCTTCGCGCTGGCGGCAGCGAAGACGTCGGCCGGGGCGCCGCCCGTGATGCCGGCGGCCAGGCTGTCGCTGCCGCCGAAACTGAAGGTGACCTTCGTGCCCGGGTGGGCCTTCTCGAAGTCCTTGCCCAGCGTCGCGAAGCTCTCCTTGAGCGAGGCGGCCGCGAAGACGGTCACCGTGCCGGAGATCTTCTCCGGGGCGCCGCTGGAGGAGTCCGACGTGGACGACGCGTCGTCGGAGACGGAGCAGGCGCTCAGAGCCAGCAGCGCTGCTGCGCCTGCACCGGCCATCCGCAGGGTCCGGTGCGCGGAACGGGTCATCACGTGTCTACTCCCTCTGGACTCCTGTGAGGAGTCCGGCTGCGTGTCCTTCGGAACGGTCCGGTGGACCGTTCCTCCCTCCCTCGACGACCACCCCGGTCGACGCGGTCACTGCTGCCGCCGGGAACCCCGGCTCCGGGCTTCGGCTCCCCGCGGACCCGGTGACGAGGCGCGAGAGGCGGTCTCGTCCCGTCGAGCTGACGGCCGTCTGCTCGGAGCCGTGCGATTCCCTTTCGGGGAAGGCGAGTTGGGGCCGGAAGTGGTCCGGTGGCCCCACACGTCCCGCTCGGCGTCCGGTGCCGCGCCGCCGGTCCGGCGCCGAGGCGGGTCGGCGCCCGCCAGGGCGGCCGTCTCCCTCGGTCCGGTGGGTGTGCATCTGCTGATCATACTGCCGCATATTCAAGGGAGAAGTCACTCGTGGCATCGCATGAGCGGGATGTTCTGTGGATGGGGTAGGCATGTGCGTTTGTACGGGTCCGCCGCGCGGGTACGGTCTCGTGGGAGGGGGGTAGCCCATGAGCCAGTCCATTGCGGCCATCGATCCGGTGCCGGATTTCGCCCTGACCGGTGACCTCGCACGCCCTGCCCGGCTGACGGTGCCGCACCTGCGGGCCTGGCCCCAGCGTCTGGCGCGGGTCAATTTCGAATGTGCCACCAGCGGCCTCCGGTGCCATCGCTTCACGGGGCCGCTGCTCCACGACGTCCTCAGCGACGCCGGTCCCGGCTTCGACCCTGTCCGGCGCAAGGACCGGCTGCGCTTCCTGATCGAGTTGTCCGGGGCGGACGGTCACCACGTCCTGCTGTCCTGGGCCGAGATCGACCCGGATTTCGGGCAGGCTTCCGTCCTGCTCGCGGTGAGCATCGATGACGCTCCGCTCGACCTGTCCGGGCCGCAGCTCGTCCTCCCCCAGGACCGTTGCGGCGCCAGGCACATCAGCGGGATCAACGCCATCCGTGTGGCCGGCCGCCGCGCGCCGAGGAGCTGGGGGCGGGCGCCCGGAGGCCGTTCCGGGCGCGTCTGCGCGCCGTGCCCCACCCGGAGCCTCCGGGGCCGCCGCCCGCGGGGTTTGCTCTCGGTCAGGCCCGGTCGATGTGCACGTTGGTCGACTTCACGCGGGCGGTGGCCTCCATGCCGACCTCGAGCCCCAGCTCTTCCACGGCCTCACGCGTCAGCAGCGAGACCAGCCGGTGAGGTCCGGCCTGGATCTCCACCTGGGCCGCCACATCGCCCAGTTTCACGGCGGTGACGATGCCGGGAAAGGCGTTGCGCGCCGTGGTGTACGGGGCATCGGCCTCGCCGGTGGTGCCGGCGATCTCGACCGAGAAGGCGGCCAGATCCTTGCCGTCGATGAGCCGGCGTCCGCTCTCGTCGCGATGGGTCGCCACCTTGCCCGCGTCCGCCCACCGACGCGCGGTGTCCGGGCTCACGCCCAGCAGCCGCGCTGCCTGGCCGATCGTATAGAACTGCATGGGTGCAAAGATAGGGTTCTCGTCCTTGCGTATGCAAGGTGAAGTGAGGGTATGGGTGGGCTTATGCGAGGCGCGCCAGCTCTGCCGGGGCCGTCCCGCTCTACGCGGCGGCCCACTCGTGAGGCCGGCCGCCACGCCACCGTACCCAGCCCTGGTCGTCCAGGAGGTGCTCGGCGTCATCGAGTCCGGCCCGGCGGAGGAACTCGATGACGTCGGTGTCGCTGTAGGCGATACCGAGGATGTGTGTCTCACCCGCGGTGCGGACCGAGACGCGGCGGCCACCGTCGGCGCCGCACGGATGGACGGTGACAGGCGGACTCATGCCTCCACCGTGCCCAGTACTTCCGCCGCGCGCCACCGGTCGGGGACCGGCGCCCAGGGCCTGTGGAACCCGGCCTGCCGCTGGACCCGCTCCCCTCGCCCGTCAGACGCGTGCGACCTGCTTCTTCTTCTCGCTCTTCCAGAATCCGGAGAAGGTGATGCGGTCCTTCGGGAGGCCCGCGCGTACGAGGTGGCGGCGGCCCTCGGTGGCGAGCGTGGACTCGCCGACGACGAACGCGTAACCCGCCTCGTCGACGCTTTCGTGGCGGCGGAGCTCCTCCAGGGCGGCGGCGCCGGGTACGGCTGCCGCGTCGTCGCGGACCACCCAGGTCACGGAGACGCCGGCCGGTGCGTCGAGCGGCCGGCGGTCCTCGGCGAGCGGGATCTCCTGGATGACCCGTCCCACGGTGTCGCGCGGGAGGGAGCGCAGGATGCCCGCGGTCGACGGCAGCCCGCTCTCGTCCGCGACCACGAGCACCTCGGTGGCGTCCTCCGGGCGGTCGAAGATGAGCCCCTGGTCCAGCAGGGCGAACGGATCGCCGGGGAGGGCCGCACACGCCCAGATCGCCGCAGCGCCCTCGGGTTCGCCCTCCGGGCCGCAGTGCACGACGAAGTCGATGTCCATCTCGCCCGCTTCGGGGCGGAAGCCGGCGACGGTGTAGTTGGCGCAGTGCGGCCGCACGTCCTCGGGAATGGCGAAGTAGGGGTCCCACCAACGCGCGCCGGAGAGCTCCGGAAGCACGAACTCGAGCTGGTGCGGCAGGCGGACGAAGAGCCGGAACCAGTGGTCGTACCCCAGCCACGGGAAGGTGCTGAGGTCGGCGCCGGTGATCGTCACCCGCTGGATCGAGGGCGAGAAGCGCTCACTGCGGATCACTTCACCGCGGAACAGACCGGGTTGCTTGGGCATGAGCCTGGGGGATTTCGACACGCAATGAAGGGTAGCCTAAGCTAATTTTTTCCGTAACCCGGTCCAGGGGAACCGGGTTACGGCGGTGAACCGTTCGCCGTACGCGTCCCTCCCGGCGTTGACGGCGCCGGCGATGAACAGGGGCGCGCTGCCGTTCCGGCCCTCGATGTGCCGTAGCCGCCCGTCCCGGTACCCCTCGGCCTTCCCTGCGGCCGGGGACAGGAGGCGTCCGTGGTGCTCTCGTGAAACCCTCGGAGCCGCGCCCCCTCACCCGCCTGTCGAGCCGAAGGACCGGAAAGTGCCCGTGGGGGTATGACCGAGATGCGCGCCAAAGGGGCAACGGGATGATCTTGAAGTCCTGATGTGCTCGGATCTACGTGCGGCGACGTGCAGCGGGGTCACGTTCGGCGACGTGCCGAGCGACCGAGTCGACGCCGGGCCGTGCGTATCGCTCCAGGGAGCGGACGGATGCGTGGCGGGAGCGGGCCAGCAGTATCGGGGTGGAGGTGCCGTCCTCGGCGTCGTGCGTGAGGGCGCTGTGGCGGAGCCGGTGGAGCGTCCAGCCGTCCAGGTCGTCGATGTCGTCGGGTGAGGCGAGGGGGTTGGCCAGCAGCCGGGTGTTCTCCTCGAAGATCTCCTCAGCCCGCCGGTAGGAGAGCCGGGCCCGGCCGGTCTCCCGGCACACGTCGAGCGTCGGTGTTCCGGCCGGCGCCTTGCGGTCGGTGAGGAACAGCGGGCCGCGGGTGTGGCGGGCGATCAGCCGGGGCAGGAGTTGGGCGGTGCCGGACTGCCAGTGAATCCACTCGGTAGCCACCGCCCTTGGCGGTAAGCTTCCCGCGCTTGTCCTGCGGGTACAGGTCTTCGACGTTCAGGCACAGCACCTCGTCGGCTCGGGCGGCGGACTCGTAGAGCACCTTCCACTGCGTCTTCTCCCGGAGGGCGACGTCGAGGCGCCACAGGGCAGCGATCTGATTCTCCGCGAGAGCCTTGGTGCGGTCCGGCGGCGTCGGCCGCCGCTCGATGCCGATCGTCGGATCGCACTCGATCCAGCCCTGGCGCTGCCACCAGCCGATCGCCTTGCGCGCGATGGACAACTCCCGGTTGACGGTCTCGGCGTCCATCTCGTCCGCCCGCGCCGCCGCCAGCTCGGCCAGCACCTCGGGCAGCGCCGGGTCATCGATCGCGGCGACGGGGAAGACGGGCGGCTTCGCGCCCCGGCGGACAGGTCCGGTCGGCGCCGGTTCACCGGTGAGCATCCACCCCCACGTCGTCAGCGAGATCCGGTAGATCCGCGCGGAGGACTTCGCGATGCCCGCACCGGTGAGGTACCGCTCAACTACCTGTTGCAGATCCGGCCGACCCTTTTGTTCTGGTCGACAGAACATGGAACGCTCCTTGAGATATCCAAGGCCGAGGTCGTCGCTGCCCTCGAAGCACCAACGCCGTTCCGCGGCGACGGGCACACCCGGCTGACTGCGATCGCTCTTCGCCTACCTCAAGGCCCAGCAGAAGGTATTCGCTGATCCGACGCGACGACTGGACCGGAGCGTCACACGCAGACCGGGACAGAGAATCCCGACCCGACTCCCGGCCTCCGTCCTGGAAGAGCTCGGAGTAATCAGGCACACTCCCGCAACGTGGCTGGTGACGGTGCTGACCGGCCATCATGCGCTCGGAGCCGTACACCTCCAGACTCTCGCTCTGGAGGATGCTGATCTGCCCAACCGCCGATTTACCGTCCAGGGCCAGTCCCGTCCCCTCGACGACCTCACCCACCAAGCCATCCAGCGCTATCTCGACCACCGAAATCGCAGATGGCCGAGCACGGCCAACCCCCATCTACTGATCACCCAGCAGACCGCCCATCACGACAGCCCGGTCAGCCGGTGGTGGCTCGAAGATGCTCTGCGTGGACAGGAAGCCAGCCTCGACCTCCTGCGGCAGGACCGAATCCTGGACGAAGTCGAAGCCGTGGGCGTCCGCGATCCTCTGCACATCGCGGCAGTCTTCGGGCTGAGACCTGATACCGCCCAGCGGTATGTAGACGCAGTCCAGGGACGCTCCGGAACCGATCTGAAGTGAAGGGCTTGAGGTCCGTCGACATGGTTCAGCGGGCTCCCCGGCCGCTGGTGCCCTGAGAGCTACCGTCACACCGGCACCAGCACAGTGCGGATGCACGATTTCCTCACACCACCGTGATCGCGGGACGTGCAACCGTGTCCATCGTCACATCCGACACGTCCTGGAACCAGGTGTACGTCCCACTTAGTGGTCTTGCTGAGTGGTCTCGGTCCGCATAGACAGGGTGACAGCGAGCGAGGTCACGTCGCTCGCCCAACTCGCAGGGAGAAACGCAGACTTGAGACGCAGACGAACAGTGAGATTCCTGCGCCGGGCGGCCATAGGCGCCGCTCTCGCGCTCCTCATAGGATCCAGCCCTGCATTCGCCGCCGGCTCCATCGGTAGCGGCGACCCCAACGCAGCGCCGTCGACGCGTCCAGCAGCCGGACCCGAACTTCGGGTGGCTGCTGCGGGTAGCCGGCCAAAATCCGGTACAACTCCGCAGGCAGGGCCGGAGTTCAAGCAGGCGAACAGCGTCTGGACTGTCACTAGCCCGGAGACCGTACTGCGTAACACGGTGACCGATGCCGACGGCGACAAGAGCAACGTGACATTCGAGGTCTGGACTACCGACTCGAGCGGCAACGCGAAGGACCAGGTCAAACTCACCGACGAGAACAGCTACGGCGTCCTCGTCTCAGACTTCATTCCCTCCGGAGGGACCGCCGAGGTCACCGTTCCCGAGGGGCGCCTGAAACAGGGCGTCACCTACACCTTCCACACCTCCGCCTTCGACGGCACCCTGTACGAGACAGACTGGTCGCCGTGGGCGAAGTTCCGCATCAGCCCGTACGTGACCTTCCCCGCTCCGCAGTCGTCCTCCACCATCGATCCGGTTGCCCAGACCGAGCAGGAGATCTTCCGCAGTGACCCGGGAGCCTTGGCGGTCCGGTCTGCTGACGGCCGGCGGAGCTGCTCCAAGTCCAATGCACAAGGGCAGAAGGTGTGCATCGAGCTGGGGGTGGGCTCGACCTGCCGCCCCCACATGCCTCACTCAGTAATCGGCTCCCACAACGCACGTTCCGCAGCATTACGAGGCGGCCCCCATACCAGAACGCCGTTTACCAGACCAGGCTTGTCACCAGTTGCCAGGGACGGCACTGCAAGAACGTCGGCCATCTCCTCCAAGTAGGCGGTGAGCGACTCGAACCTATTGATCCGAAACGCTTTCGGTGCAGGCTCGTTGATGGTGTGTGAGTGATCTGGTGGGGGATGCGCGGACTTGGTCGCCGGATGCGCAGGA
>NZ_JBIWKR010000034.1:0-16279 GCF_044765765.1 Streptomyces sp. NPDC102402 | reverse complement strand
GTCTCCTCCGGAGACACGACGCGACGGCCCTACGGGCCGTCAGGGTGCGGGGAGCTTCGCTCCCCTGGTGGGTCTTCGGCCCTGAGGCTTCGTCACCTTCGGTGTCGAAGCGACCCGAAGGGGCGGCCTTCGGCCTTCCTTCTTGGGTCTGAACTGCGGGCGCTGCGCGCCTTTTTGGGGGCCTTCGGCCCTTGGTGGTCCATCACCTTCGGTGATGGGTCGGGCCTCCGGCCCGATGATTCGGCCTTCGGCCGAATAGCTGGTCAGGTTTGGGGGTGGCCTGGGCGGGTTGGGATCCTGCGGGTCCACGTCCCGTCTCATGGACTAGACCAGTTTGGGTCTTGGATCCGGCCGGCTCGAGCCGAGCGCAACCCGGCTCCCTGACAGAGAATCCCACCAGGATTTTATCCATCATTCCTGAAAGCCCATCAAAAAAATACGCTCCGACCCGTCACCCGGGCATTCACGTCCACAAATAACTAAATGACACCGAGCCGATTCCAGTCTGCCATTTCTGGCGAGAAAACCGGAAGCGAAATCCGCAGCCGGCATGTGGTGGGTCAACGGCCGTGAGCTGTCCGACCGCAGCGGAACCTACGCCTCGCTTCGGGGCCGCGTAGGTCGAAGGGCGAGACAGGCGGGAAGGCCAGGTCGCCAGGCCCCTCACGGACGGGCCCCCAGGACGCGGTCCAGGACAATGCCGTCAAAGTCGTCACACCCACCAGCCAGGAACGCATCAACGCTCACCTGGCAAAGCCTGGCCCGCAAAGCGACCACGCTCCTGCACAGCCGGGCCAGGCCTCAGCTGTGCGGGCAACATCCAGCACCCGGCCCCAGCCCTCCTCGAAAGAAGGCACCCCCATAACCCCAGCCCACCGGTCCGCACACAGCTCCCGGAACAGCTGAACAGCTGCGGACGGTACCGGCCGACGAGGCGGACACACCCTCGAACTACGCCCTCATCAAATCCCCCAGACAGCCATCCTCCTCCCACCACGGACGCCACAGTCACCCCTGAGAAGCAGTCAGGCATGCCCGCCAACACGTCGCCGCCCGTCCCGATCACAGCTCTCCAATGCAGATTCAGCCAATAATGATGCGGCAAAAAAAGAAAGCATCCAACTCCGCTCGCGAACACTGAGAACCCCATGCGGATTTCGCATTTCGCACTCGCGACCCTCGGTCAGGAACCGATGGCTCCGCCCACGAGAACAAACAACCAACACTCACCACTTCGCGAGACACCAAATCCTGCAACTGTTTGACCCCGGCAGCACCAGAAAGTACCCAGCAACCCATCGGCAGTCGGCTAGAAGAGGCCAGCGCGCATGTGGTGTGTGAGGTTCTTGAAGATCTCACTCAGCCACGGGCTACGCACGTACGGCAGCCGGACCAGGGTCCGCTGGAACACTTCCGGATCCGCCCGGAACAGGTGCCGGGGGCGTAGCGCGGGTGGATCGAAGTCGTCATGGGTCGTGCCGGCGGGTAGGGCACCCGACGCGGGGAGGGGTAGGTCGGGTCGTGGGAAGGCCAGCCACAGCCACACTCCGAACGGCAGGGGCACCAGGTACGGCGGCAGGTCGGCTGGGGCCCAGGTCTTCCCCGTCTGAGGGTGGGACGGCACGAGCAGGATGGAGGCGTCTGAGCTGGGAGCCGGCAGTGCCGGCCCTGCCAGGGCGGCGCACCGCGCCTGCGGGCCCGCAGGCAGCAGGGCGTCGAGCGCTCGTTGGAACACCTGCCCGACCAGGCCGCCCGGGACGATCACTGGTTGGCCCTCCGAGGCCGCCAGCAGGTGGGCGAGCGCTTGGCCCGCTGCGGCCTCCCACTGCGGGCTCCACGACCAGGTGTAGTTCGACCAGTGGCCTGCCGCCATCCGCGACCCCCATGCGGCGATCGGCTCAAACGGGGGCGTGGCCTTCCCTTCTGCCATCAGTTCCGCCCAGGAAAGCGGTGCGGCGTCAGGGCCATCGATGGGAAGGCGGCGTACGGCGTTCGGGGCGAGCCATATCGCCTGCCAGAGCGAGCAGTCGTCGATCCGGCTCGCCACGGGCAGGGCACACTCCGCGCAGGCTACGTTGGGGCCGTCGGCCCCGTCGAGGCCGCAGCAGTAGCCGTCTCCGCGTTTTTCCGGAATCAGCACTGTGCCGTGGGCGTCGCCTGGCGCGATGACAATCGCGCCAGGCGTGCCGTCGGGGAGGGCGTACACCGGCGCGTGAACACCGCGGGCGGCCGCCTCGTCTGGTCGGATCTCCTCCCATCTCCGCCGCGGTGGCCCCCAGGGCTCCGGATCCACGGCGAACGTGCCGGACTCCATGAGTACGGGGAGCTGCACCCCGTTCCCGTACTTCTGATGTGCATGGGCCGGCAGCGCAACCTGGGACAACGGGGTGGTCAGTCTGGCACCACAGCCAGCACACATGAAAACGAACAAACGTCCTCCGTAAGGGAAACAGAGGCATCGTCGCAGCTCAGCGACAGACCGGCCAACGTGTTTTCCTCCGTTGGGCGAGGCTGTGAAACGCCATGGTGTGTGACGTCAGCGTTCGAATCCTCGGTGTGCGAGGCGCCTCCCGAAGTGGTGGGTATCTGCTGCTCGTTCTCGGGCTCGGGCTCAGCTTTCGTGGTCCGCTAGCGTGAGCGGCGATCAGGGATCGACCCGTCAGAGAGTGAGAGTGTCCGATGATGCCGCCGTCCTGCGACATATGCCGTGTTCCGCCCCGGCATTCAAGCTTCGAGTCCAAGGACTTCACCCTCGTGAGCTTCCGGCCCACAGAGACGTATCCGGATGGCTGGGCTGGTCACCCTGCTCACTGCGTGTGGTTCTGCCCCTCCCATCTCCCCCTGTCGGAGGGCCTCACGCATCTGCCGGCCCTGGAAGCCATGGCGCGCATCCAGGCGAACCTGCGCGAGACGAAGGGCCAGGGAGACTAAGCGCTGTCCCGTAAATGATCTTCGATTCGTCTCGGGTAGGGGTGGTCGCTGCGTGGTCGGCTTGGTTATCCGGCGAGGGCGAGGTTGTGCAGGCGGGCGATGCCGAGCATGGCGTGGTGGACTCCCTCGCCTTTGAGGCGGCAGTCGCGGAGGATCTTCCAGGTCTTCATCCGGGCGAAGACGTGCTCGACGCGGGCGCGGACCTGCTTGTGGGACTTGTTGTGCGCCTGCTTCCACTCTGGTAGTTCTTCACCTTTGCGCCGGCGGTGTGGGATGACGAGTCCGGTGCCGGGGTAGCCACCGTCGGCGATGGTGCGGGTATTGCCGACGGCGGCCTTGGCGCCGGACTCCTCCCATGCCTTGCAGTCGTTGCGGTTTCCGGCAAGCGGTCCGCCCACCGCGACGACCATGCGGGTGTCGGCGTCGATGACGACCTGATGGTTGGTGGAGTACCTGTAGTTCTTCGACTGCGCGGCGATGACGTGGTCCCGGGTCGGGACCAGAGTGCCCGTCCACGATCAGTACGGTGTCCTTGGGGAACCGCTGCCGCGGTTTGAAAGCAAGGAGCGGCCCGAGGTGGTCGATGATCCGGTCCGCCGCCGACTTGGACACCCCGAACAGCCGCGCGAGCTGCCGCAACGTTAGGTTCGTGAGCCAGTACGCCGCGACCAGCAGTGCCCGGTCCTCCAGCGGCAGACTCCACGGCCGGCCCTTGCGGTCCGCATCCGCACCCTCGCGCCGCAATACAGTTACCAGCTTGCCGAAGGCCCGCGGGCTCAGCCCGGTGAACGAGGCTATCCAGGACGGTTCCGACGCCGTGATCACACGAGGCATCGCAGGATCATCGCACCTACGGGCGGCAGCCTTGGAGGCCACCTGGCCTCAGAACTCAAACCAGAGGTCGATGTTCGGGTGGACCCGTTCGCGCAGGCAGTTTGAGTGTGAATAGGCCTGCTGCCCCACGGTATCGCCTCGCACCAGGTCAACCGCACCGAGCCTGAGCTTGGTTGCTGCCCCGTCCTGGTCGAGATCGATGACCTGATAGCAGAAGCAGCAGATGGGGTTCGGGTTCAACGATGCCCTCTCAAGTTGCTGAGACAACAGCTCCGGCCGCGCTGTCCTGCAGACCCTACGTCGAACAGGACACCGATAACGGGACAGCCCTTAGGGGTGGCCCAGGAGTGCGCCCGAACGAAGACTCAGGAGGTCACTCCGAGTGGCCACCTCACAGAAGTTGAGCCAGAGCCCGTTCTCGTGGACAGAGCCGGTCAGGCGTATTCGCCATTCCAGTCGTCCTCCCGGTCGTGGAAGGCCTCTCCCATGCGTCTGCAGCCAATAGTGGTGCGGCAGGAAGGAGAAATTTAGCTTCGCTCGCGGACCTTGAGATCTCTATGCGGATTTCGCATTCCGTATTCGTTGTCCTCGGTTCAGGAGTGGTGCTGTCCCTCCCAGTTCACGGAAGCTGCGGTCAAGGTGATCTTGTACCGGTCCTGCAGACTTTCGCCCTGCTCCATCAGTTCAGACTCCGCTGGGAACGCCGCACTGAACTTCACGACGCCTTCGTCTCCCTGGCCTGCGGTCTCAGGGTCGGCTACCTGGCCGCTTGCGGGACGGTCACCGGCTGCGTCCTTGTCGCCTGGTGGGCGGGGGCTGGTTGCGGTGAGCGGGCACGACGGGGCGGCCGGGGCGCCCTGACGAGGTGCGGCTGTCGTGGTCGAGGAGCGAGAGCGGGCGCGGGCTGCGGTCGGGAAGACGCGAGGGCCGATCACGGAGGTGCCGTCGGCGGGCGGGGTAGTCAGGGCGGCGAGCGTCGCAGCGACCAGGCGGCCGCTGACCTCGGAGACGGGCCCCTGCCTCCAGACAAGACTGTCGGTCAGGGCATTCAACCAGGCACGCAAGCCCGCATCGCCATCCGGACGCGGGCAGTGCCGGCCATACAGCAAGCGAACAGGAGCCAAGCCCGGGTGTTGACGAGGAGGCCGGCCTCCCGGTCCGATCCGATCTCCTCCTTCACCAGAGACACCAGTCGGGCGTTCTCCGAGAGGCGGACACCGAGCTGGCCCATCGCCGTCTCCCGGTCATCCAGGTGCAGGACCTCCCGGAGCGGCAAGCCCTCAGTCAGCGAACCCCACAAGGCCCTGGAATCCGTGTCGGCCCGGGTCCACGAACCACCCCCGCCCCCACCGCCGCCGCCGCCGCCGGGGCAGGCGCGGGGGTGGTGGTGCCGGTGACCTGCGCAGGGCTTTGGGACAGCAGCTGTCGTGACAGGTGGAGTTGCCCGAGTAATGCCGAGATGATCTGGTATCGGACCGACCGCGAGGAAGACCCGTTTGCTGTCGGTGTTCCCTGCTGGATGGATCCTGGGATGACCGACCACCCTGACGCCTTCCTCCGCCTATGGGGTCGCCAGCTCTACGAGCGTCAGAGCGAGCCACTCGCCTGGGCGGAGGCTGTCCTGGAGGCCACCGGTCGCCCGCCGACCGCTGTCAGCGCGGCGCTGTCCGGCCGACTCGACGCCCTCGCTGATTCCCCATCGGGCCGCGCATGGCTGCTGTTCCGTACGGTCGCCAAGCTGGCCGCGAACCTGCGGGGTGACGGCCGCTACGACGCGGACGTCGGCACCCGAATCGGCCCACTGGCTCTGAGGTTGGGCGAGCTCGAACCACCGCTCGCCGGCCCACTCGGAGACGCACTCGGCCACCCGCCGGACGGACCGACATCCCTCGTCACCGTCCACGCTGCCGAGTTGAGCAGGAACCGCACGATCCGGCTGCGGGCGATCGACGCCCTGCCGGAGTGGGCCGAGCTCGGCCATCCGCAGGCCCGGGCAGCCCTGTCCGAGGTCGCCTCCGACCACCGGACGCAGGATGTCGCCGTCTGGACCAAGGCACTCAACCGGATCGCCCTGTTCGGCGACGCGAGCGTCGAACAGGGCCTACTGCGCGCACTCGCCGACACCGGGCACCGCGGGGTGCGGTGGTCCGCGCTCGCCTGTGCCGAACTCGGCGCGATCCGATGGTCCGCGAGGGCGCCTGCGAGGCGCTCGGCCTCCTTGAGGAACACGCAGCAGGGCCGCCCTGGCGCTCGGCCAAATCGGCGGCGACCGGGCACTCGCTGTGCTCTGGCAGGCCACGATGAAACGCCGGAACCCGAAGGCCAGTCATCTCGCCTCGGTGATCGCTGCCTTCGGCCCGCCGGTGGTGGACGACCTGATCGCCCTCACCACCGAACCGACCCGGACCTCCGAGCACTGGCCTGCCGCGTTCTCGGCTCCACCGCCGACGACCGGGCCCTGTCAGCGCTGGAACGCCTCGCCGCCCACGACCTCGCCAGAACCACCCTCGGCGGCCTCGTGGCAACCGCCGGCCAGCAGGGACTGCGGACCGCACACCGCATTCGCGCGCGCACCACATCGATCTGAGCTCGACGCTCGTCTCGACTGACGTTCGCTCTGAACCCCGTCGGTCGACCTGACCGTACAGCGGCTGGGCGTGAGGCGGCGGGAAATGGTCTGGCGTTTGATATGGGGGATTGGCTGGCCGTCGACACGGCAACATAGCGGTCAATGCCAAACGCTGGCCGCAACACGCCTTCGACACCGGGAACGTCGGTCCACTCGTACAGCCACTCGTCCGCGGCGGATGGGTCCGTGGTCGAGGGGCAGAGCGGCCGTGGCGGGCCGAGCCGGTGGTCGGCGAACAGCACTTCCAGTCTGCCGCGCCTCTCCGGCTACTGACTCTCACCCACCTGGCACCCGGACCCCGCCGCCCGGAATCGACAGAGGAGCATCACCTTGCAGATCACCGCCTCCACCGTCTCGCTCACCGTCGACGACGTCGCCACCTCCCAGGTGTTCTTCACCACCCACCTCGGCTACACCGAGCAGGCCGCTGCCGACGGCTTCGCCTCGCTGGCCCGGCCGGACGCGGCCGCAGACATCGTCCTGCTCGCCCGCGGCATCGAGATGCTGCCGCCCGAGCAGCGCGACCAGCGCGCCTGTGGCCTGATCCTCGCGTTCACCCTCACCGCAGGGATCGAGGACGAGGAGAAGCGGCTGCGTGCCGAGGGCGTGGACATCACCATGCCGCTGCGCGAGGAACCCTGGGGCGAACGGCTCTTCCAGGTGACCGATCCCAACGGCGTGACCGTCCAGTTCGTCGAATGGGTCACCCCGTCCAGCTCTGAGAACGCCTGACACCCCTCCGCCCCGCCTCGTCACATCGCCTCCGCACCGGCCCTGTGCTCTGGCTGCGCGGCCGCGGCTGGGCCCTGGCAACCGGCCTCAACGCGTACACCGAGTTGCGCGTGGTCACGGGCGCTGCACCAACGGGACCCGGGGATGGTCTCCGAACCAACGAGGTCGAAGCCGAAGTCATCGAGCAGCTTCTCCCCCACCGGCGTATCAAAGAACCCAACACGGCATGGTGCGCAGGGCCTTCGAGAAGTCCTGAGGTAGGCGGTTCACCTGCTGAGCGCTGAAGGTGTCGGTTTGTCGGCTTCTGTCGGCAGCGACCTGGAGGCAGTGCAGGCATGATCACCAGCGGTCATGCCTGCACTGCCTCCGGGGCCTGCCCGGCAATGAGCTGACAAACCATCACTTCCATTACGGAGCAACAGGTGAACGGCCCGCTTCGAGACTCCTCAAAGACCCTGGTGCTTGGGTACCGTTCGTGGCTGCGCTGAACTCCAGAAAGGTCGGCAGTGGATTCGGACCTCGTGCACCTCATATTGGCAACACTCGGCCTTATCGCCCTCGTTTGGGTATTTCGGAAACGCCAACTGGTGCGGGCGCGCGGCGTGGAGGTGGACGCGCGCTGCTACGACCGTGAATGGCGAGGACAGGGCGGCCCCACGTTCCTCCTCAGCTTCCGGACGGAGGACGGACGCAAGATGACATGCTCAGCCACTGAGGGCGAGGTGCCTCCGGGCACTCGGGCCGGCGATACGGTGGTGGTTCGCTATGACCCGGCGGATCCTGGCCGTGTGGAGACCGTCATCGCCTCCCGGAGACCGCTGTGGAAGCGAGGCGACCTGATCGGGCTGGTGGTGTTCGAGGTCGCTCTCATCGTGGTCGCCCTGAGGTAAGGAAGCAGGGTCTTAAGGTCTTGAGACGGGCGGTTCACCTATTGCCTGTCAATGGATGTGACGACTTGTCGGCTCGCGGTCGGGCAGGACCTTGGGGGGCAGTGCAGGTATGACCGCTGGTGATCATGTGGGGGGTCGAATCCGAATGAGTGCCGAGCGAGTCCATGCCTGCCCGTCCCTCCTCCCCTATGCCGTCCCGACTGGAACAGCTGGTCGACGTTTCTGCCCCCGTCGCGCCGGAAACGATCGCTGACCTGCGGACATACCTGGTCGAGGTGCCTAATCCACGGGCCCGTCGCGGCGTCCGCCACCCGTGGACGGCCCTACTGGCCGCAGCGGCGTCCGCCGTTCTGTCCGGTGCCGCCTCGATCACGGCGATCGGGGAGTGGGTCGCCGATGCGCCGCAGAGGGCCCTGGCCCTGCTCGGGTTCCGCCCCGACCCGCTAACCGGCCTGATCCGCCCGCCGCACTCCACGACCATCCGTCTCGTCCTGGCCGCCGCGGACGGCGAGGCCCTGGACCAGGCCATCGGACGCTTCCTCCAGGAACGTCAGGCCCCATGTCCGGCTGGCGGGCCATCGCCGTCGACGGCAAGACACTCCGCGACTCCCGCACCAAGGACCGGCCGGCCGGCGGCCACCACGCTGATCGCCGCGATGACCCACGGCGGTCAAGTCCTCGCTCAGAGACAGATAGATGGCAAGAGTAACGAGAGATCCCGGCCTTCACCCCACCTCTGGACAGCATCGGCCTGACCGGCACGGTGATCACCCCGGACGCCCTGCACACCCAGCACACCCAGCACACTCACGCTTCCTACCTGCACCAACGCGGAGCCCACTACCTGGCCGTCGCCAAGAAGAACCACCTCGGCCTGCACGGCAAGGTCCGCCGGCTGAAAACCGCCGCGTTCGCGCACCTCGACTACCCCCACGCCTGCCAAGCCCTCCAAGTCGTCCGCAGGCGACGGGACCTGGCCACCGGCAGGCTGACAATCAAGCGGATCTACCTGGTCACCAGCCTGCCGCCCGCCGGGGCCACCGGAGCCGAGCTCGCCGCCTGGAACCGTGAACACTGGCACATCGAGAACCACTCCACCACGTCCGGGACCGCGCCTTCCACGAAGACGCCTCGAAGATCCGGACCCGGCACCTGCCCCGCGTCATGGCCGGCCTGCGCAACCTCGCCATCAGCGTCCACCACCAGGACGGCCACACCAACATCGCCGCCGCACTCCGCCGCACCGGACGGGACCACCAGCGGCCCCTCACCGCCCTCGGGCTGATCTGACGAACCCGGACACAAGGGCACTTCTCAAGGACCCTGGGTGTCCGTTGCCATCGAACCTGGACCGTTTGTCAGCAGTTGGCCGGCCGGGCATGATCGAGGTATGGACATGGCAGATGGGTTAGCACAAGCTGCAGGGGACGGAGACGCGGCTGCGGTGGCACAGTGGCTGGACGCCGGTGCCGAGGTGGATGCCCTGAGCATGACTCGGCGTACCGCACTGGATCTCGCGGTGCATGCGGGGCACATCGCGACTGTTCGTGTGCTCCTCGCTGCTGGAGCGGATCCGCAGCAGCGAGCAGGTGAGTACGGCGAATCAACGCCGCTTTGTCTGGCGGCGATGTACGGGCACACGGCAGTAGTGGAGATCCTTCTCGGCGCCGGTGCCCCCACCGGCGCCCAGGGCAGGATGAACTATGTGCCGCTGGTACTGGCAGCGACGGCCACGGAACATGGGCACCCGCAGACCGTGGATCTGCTCCTGCGTCATGGAGTGGACATCAACGGGCTGATGAAGGATAAGACGCCCCTTGAGTGGGCGGCCGCCTTCGGGAAGGTGCAAATGGTGCACCAACTGCTCGCACGAGGTGCGACACCTACAGTAAAGGCTTTGAGCGAGGCCCACGCAGGCGCCAAGCGGTCCCCCGCGGCCGCGCAGGAGTACGCGCTCATTGTCGACGCCTTGCACGCCGCAGGTATTGAGGACTGACCTTCCGGCAGTCCAACTTGGCTGACAGACGGTCTAGGTTCGATGTCAATGGACACGAGGGGCAGGGAGTAGAGGGTGGAGGCTTCCGGGCATCGCGCCGCAGCAGTGGAGGACCTTGTCCCGGTCGCGGCACCAGGCGGTGCAGAACTTGCGGGGCCGGTGGGTGGCCTGGGGTAGTGGCTGGGTGCGTACCGGGCAGCAGCCGGGCCCGGCGACGGGCGCCAGGCGCTCCAGTAGTTGCCGGACGCGTTCGGTCTCTTCGTCCGTGGCGAAGTACCGGGCGTCTGCCAGGCCTCGGCATCCGGCGAGGAGTTTCCCGCCCTGCGGGGCGCCTGCCGCCGCGACCTCACCGAACTACGCGGCTGTTCGGGAGGAAGTCGTCGACGGGCCAGGAGGTGAGGGCCCCGGAGCGGGACCGGTAGAGGCCGACCGTGTCGATCCGGTACTGGTCGGTGGCATCGAGCAGCAGGTAGCCGGTCAGTTGCCACGCTGTGCGTTGCGACATCTCGAACAGTGGGCGTCGGGCGCTTTTGAAGTCGAGGAACAGGCCGTCGACGACGAGGTCGGCGCCGACGGTGATCTGGGCGCCGGCGAACGTCGGCCCACGGTGCAGCCCTCTGGCTTGGTGCGGGTACGCAGAGCCCGCAGGGGCTGTGGGCGGTGGCGTGGAGCTGGTTGGTGATGTCGGCGACCAGGTCGCGGTGTGGGATTTTCCAGCAGCCGTGTGAGCGTGAATGCGCCGGGGTCGTCGAGGGTGGCTCTGTACACGAGAACGGGGTTCTGGCACAGATCTTGGGGAGCCGTCGCGGAGCGTCACTGAAGCAGGACTGTTTTGCGGGAGTAGTTCGAATCCGGCTGGCCCGTAGAGCTGTCTCTCGATCTCCTTGATGCGGTTCCTGGCACCTGCCGTGGATCCGGCGGGACGAGTTCAGTCCGCACGGCTCGTACACCGATCAGAGGACCAGTTTCCCCGATCAGATACCCTGCGGCCATGGGGGGCATAGGGCAGGATGCGCTAGGGAGCAACGACACGTCGAGGTCTGAGGGCTTGTCGTGGTGGAGGCAACTGGCGCCGGTATGGGTGAACTTCATCATCGGGTTGCCCGCCATGGTGCCCTTGCACTCGGCCTGGTTACTGCTGACTGAGTACCGCTCTTGCGCGTTCAACAGCACAGGATTCCGGAGTAACTGTGGCAGTGTCGACGTCATCGAAGGGGCCGGGTGGGCCAGGGCCGGCGTCGCTATTCTCGGCGGGCTTGGTTTGTTGGTAGTCGTAGCCGTTGACGTGCTC
Source organism: Streptomyces sp. NPDC102402 (assembly GCF_044765765.1). Classification (NCBI taxonomy): domain Bacteria; kingdom Bacillati; phylum Actinomycetota; class Actinomycetes; order Kitasatosporales; family Streptomycetaceae; genus Streptomyces; species Streptomyces sp. NPDC102402. The sequence continues at coordinate 4,976 of NZ_JBIWKR010000034.1, read as the reverse complement.
TTCCCTGCGGCCTACGGGCGTCGGATCCGACCGTGGCTGCTTGGAATGCTCGTCATCCCGGTCCCCTATCTGATCGCCATCGCAGGACTTGCCCTGGTCGGTTGAGCTACCGCCCGGCAACTTCGTTCATCGACCGGGCTCCGTGCGGTGCGGAAGCTCGATCTTGGTGCAGGTCTTGGGTATGGGTTGCGGAGCGTCACTGGAGCAGGACAATCTTGCGCAACAGTGCGAATCCGGCTCGGCCGTAGAGTTGTCTTTTGATCTTCTTGATGCGGTTTACGGCGCCCTCGACACTGCCGGAGCTCCACTCAAGGGTGAGTCCGGCTGTCACGGCGTCGAGGTCTCGGAGCAAGTGGAGTGCGAAGCCGGTGAGGCCGGGCAACTGGCTGGCATCAACGGCCTCGATCCAGACGGGGAGCGTGGCGCCGAGGCGGTTGCTGAGTATCTCGCCGAAGTTGCGTATGTGGCCGGCGGCCGTGTCCAGTTCGGGACAGCGGGCCAAGACCTCCTTCAGATTGGCGCGGTCTTCCTCGTCCAGGGCCGTGGGGTGACAGGTGAGCCAGCCGGATACCTGCCGCACCGTCGGCGGTCGGGGCGGTGGGCTGGCCGGAGCCGTGCGCAAGGTGGCGATGTGGGCGCGAACCATCTGGTAGGTGACGGGCGCCTTGTCGGCGAGGAGTTCACGGTGGAGGTGGGTGACGCTGGTGCATCCTGCGGCAAATCGTCGTTCCAGGTAGGGCTTGTAGGGGTCCAGCCTGCTGGGCCGGGGAGGGTTGTCGCGGATGGTGTCCTGCCAGCGTGGGGCGGTCGCGTACCTGAGCACGGTGTTGAGGCCCCAGCCCAGGTGCCGGGCGATCGCCCGGCGTGAATGGCCTTGGGCCAGCAGCTCGTGGACCAGTGCGTGTGCTGCCTTCTTCCGCTCGGCCCGCCGGCCGACGGGCTCCAAGTCGTCCTGCGGCCCACTGGGAGGAGGGTGGGTGGCCTCCGGCGGCGTGCCGCTGGGCGACGGGTTGCGCAGGCAGTCCCGGTGGGCGGCGACGCAGGTCTCCACGGCCCGGCCGAGGCCCTGCCACAGATGGAACCGGTCAGCGACCTGCAACGCGTCAGGGGCACCGCGCCGGGAACCCTCGGCGTAGGCGCCCGCCCGGTCCCGGCAGATGATCTCGACGCCGGGGTGGCGGATCAGCCAAGCGGCCAGCGGCCCGGCTTCACGCGTCGGGAGCACATCGACCACACGATGGTCTTCGACGCTGGTCAAGACGGTGGAGTAGGTCTGGCCGCGGCGGATCGCGAAGTCGTCCACGCCCAGCACACGTGGAGTAGCGAACCGTGTATCGGGCAATGCCATGACCCTGCGTAGTAAGGTCATCCGTCCCGCGCCGAAGCCCAGCTGGGCGGCCAGCCGGGCGCCGGCCCGCCCGGCTAGTGCGAGCCCCACTCGCTCCAGGGCGTGGTTGAGTCGAGTGGTGAATCGTGCGTACGGAGCGGCCAGCCGGAAGAACGGTTCGGCGAACGTCCGGCGCGGGCAGTCCGCCGACCCGCAGATGAAGCGCCGGACCGTCAGCCGGATCGCGAAGCCCTGATCAGCGAGTGGAAGGTCCTTCAGTCTGCGTTGGTATCGGTCGTGGACTCGGTCCGAGAAGCGGCCGCAGTCCGGACAAGCAGAGCCGGCCGCGCGGCCTCTCGCCACCACCTCGACCGTGCCGAACGCGGCCGTAACCGCCTCGACATCCACATCGTCGATCCCGTCGAACACCAGCGAGTCCCAGAACGGTGCATCGGTCTGCATGACCAGCACCATCACCGACTACAACCGACCGAGGAATCGCTCAACAAGCACCTGAGGGAGCGTCATCTTCTGCTGGCTAGCGACAAGGCGTACGCCGTCTCACACGAGCCAACCCTTCGCAATCGAACGCCGAGGTGACGCTCCGCGACGGCTCCCCAAGATCTGTGCCAGAACCGAGTTCGGGAGCCGCTGAGTGCCTGCGGCTCAACGGATCACGCTGGCAAGCCACTCGCTGAGCGAGCCATCGGCCGGATCACCGGCATAACCGTCTCGGCACCGGAGCCGGCCCGCCGTCCGCCCAGTAGGGCCGTTGTCACTGGCAGCGGTTACCTTGCAGCACAGAACCCAGGCAGGGCGCAGGAAGAGGAGCGGCAATGGTCATCGAGGTGGGGTACGCGCAGGCGTGGGAACTGGAGGCTTGTGCGCCCTGGCGGCCGATGTCCGCCGAGGAGGCCCGAAAGCGGGATGCCGCCGGGCTTCCGTACGTGGCGGTGTATCGGGAGCCGGGTCGGAAGGCCCCGCTGGAAGTCCGGCTGGTCTCCTGGCGGGACCACTACGTCGGGCTGTGGGTCTACGACGCCCAAGGCCGCCGGACCTGCGATCTGGACATGCGGCTGCTGGACGACCCGTCGCGGCTGCTGCGCCGGTACTCCGTCGGCTGGTACTACACAGGCCCAGAGATGGCGGAGTTCGACAAGGCGTGCCCGCGCATCACCGTGGACCTCCTCCCGGACGGGAGGGGCCGACGGACCGAGGAGCGGCAGGGGCAGAGCGGGGGCTCCTACGCCACCTCGCCCGGACTCCGGGACGACGAGCGCTGGATGGACCGCCCCGCCTTCGGGGAGTGGCCACTGCTCTCGGCCCAGGTGCACGGGCTCGTCGAGCCGCCGGCCTTCGAGACGGCTGAGGTGGCCGAGGCCCCCGAGCCAGACGACGGAGGCGCCCCCGCTACCTGCTGGCGTCCGCCGCGCCCCGCGCAGCCCGGGCCGATCAACGAGCTGTTCCGGCCCGGGGTGCGCGTGACCGACGGGTACCACCCCGAGATGACCGTCGTGGAGCCGCGCCGGGTGGGCACCCTGCGCGTACCCAGCGGGCTGCTGGCCGTCTCCGGCCCGGACATCGACCACGGCGACGGACCGCGCATTGCCGTCCCTGTCCCGCCCAGAGAGTACGTACTCGACGAGGCGCGGGTCCGCTTCAGCTACCAGTGCGAGTGGCGGGACGCCGAGGTCACGACCACACAACCCACAGCCGTCCGCCTACTCGTCAGCGAGACGCCCGCAGCGACCTGGGAGATGGCCCTCGGTCCGGACGACGATCCCCGGCTGTTCATCGAGCAGCAGATAGCCGGCTTCGATACCGACGGTGCCACCGGCTGCTTCGCCGACGCCGGGTCATGGGATCCGCTCATCGCACTCTTCGAGCGAGGGCTGATGCAGGGGGAGTCGGACCTGGAAGGGTACGAGGACATCGACGACGGTTCCATGTTCATGCAGCGCACCTGGGACGAGGCTTCCGGTGGCGAGCTCATGTCCTTCGCGACGACTGGGGACGGCACCTACCCGGTGTGGGTCGGCCGTTCCGAGGCCGGTGAGGTAACCGGCGTCGTGGTTCTGGTGGCGGGGATGCCCGAGCTGCTCCCGGAGCGGGACGGATCCCCCACCGATGCGGCTGTGTAGACAGGGCCCTGCCTGCGGGCGTAGCCGCAAGCCGGGTGACGATCTCGGCAGCACGGTTCCCAACGCTCGGCGCCTGGAGTCCGGGGTACATGTACCCATCAGGACAGCGGCGGGGTGCCTCCCGAAGCCGTGGACATCGACTTGGCCGCCTTCGGGGTGCCTGCCGCGCTCATCGACAAACGACTCCCGTTCTAGCCGTGCAGTCCAGAGCCGGGTTTCAGCCGCAGGTGACTGGTCGAGATAGATGTCGCCTGGCCTCAATGTCCGTCATCCGCGTCAGCTCGGCGGGCTGCCATCATGCTCAGATGGCCCACGACATAGTGTTCTTCCTCGCCGCCGATGACGAGACCGCTGCTGCGACGCGCCTGCCGGGACCTGGTGAGGCCTTTGAGTCTGTGACCTGCCGTTTCATTGAGCCGGACAGTGCCATCGCCGAATGGGACATGTACTTCGAGGAGCCTTCGGCCGAGGCCCCACCGGTTGAGCAGTTCCTTGGGTGGGCGTGGCCGGAGTGGGTCACTGCCCCCTTGAACGACGGCGTTGAGGTGTTCGCTCTTCCGCAGCGTTTGACCCGGGCGCTGGCCAACGCGAGCTCCGCCGAGCTGGAAGAGCTTGCAGGCCGCTGGACCACGCGCCTCCGATCCGAGGACGGAGACGATATGACCGACGATGACCTGCTGGCAGTCCTGCAAGGCGTTGCCCACCTCGCGGCGTCTGCGGTGGATACGGGTGGCGGCCTCTACAGCTGGAGTTTCTGACCGTCCCTCCGCGAGGGGCGCTCGTTCTTGACGCCGCTGCACGCCAGGAGCTCGGTGGTGGTGCCGTCGACGACGATGCGCCGCGACCCCTTCTTGACCAGGCCATGTCCACGTCCCTCCCGATTGGAACTGGCCTGGCCACCAGAGCGCCTCGGGGCTGTCAGCCGGGATGACCCTGGCCCTTGCCAAGATCTTGTCGTCGAGGGCACGCACAAGGGCGCGCAACTCACGCGCGCTCTTCTTGGGCAGTGCATGAAGCACGGCTTCGAGCTGCCCACGGAAGCGGGAGCCGGAGCACTCGCACTCATGGAGGCCGCAATGAGGACCCACGCGTGAATCTACAAGTTGCCGGAGGGGGCGTGGGCAAGGACCTTCCAGTGCCATAACGCTTCTTCTGTAGCTTCGGGCCAGAAGCGGGTCCGCTCCAGCCGGCGCAGGTCGGCCGTGCAGGACCCTGAAAGGTGATCAATCAATGGGTAGCGTCGCAGCCTCGGGAGACGGGTGGGGAGATCGCCCCGCAGGGCTGACGGGCGCCTACGCGGCATTGCCCCTTCGGCTGTCAGTCATGCGGGCAAGCTACAGAACCAGGCATCGGGTGGCTACCGCACACTTCCGTGGCTGAAGCGTTGGGCTTGGGAATCACCGGTGATCTAGTTGTTCTATCCACGGAGGTTGGTGACGGATCCCACGGCTTGGGGATCTTGAACGAGTGAGGGCCTCCCGGGTTCGGTGTGGATTGCGACATCTACA
>NZ_JBIWKR010000033.1:0-17774 GCF_044765765.1 Streptomyces sp. NPDC102402 | reverse complement strand
GGCAACGCCACCGGTCACCCCTCGTTCGTCATGTCCAACTCGTTCGCGGACCAGACCCTGGCCCAGATCGAGCTGTTCACGAAGCCCGAGGCGTACCCGACCGATGTCTACGTGCTGCCCAAGCACCTGGACGAGAAGGTCGCCCGCCTCCACCTCGACGCGCTCGGCGTCAAGCTGACGACCCTGCGCCAGGAGCAGGCCGACTACATCGGCGTCCCGGTCGAAGGCCCGTACAAGTCCGACCACTACCGCTACTGACCTCGGCCCCGGACGTCACAAGCCCGGTACCGCCACCCGCCGTCGTACGCGGTCGGCGGTACCGGCACTCCGAGGGCGCCTCCGGCGGGGGCCGGCCCCCGCGGCCGTCGTGTTCCCGACGCCGTCCCGCCCGTCGAGCCCTCTTCGAAGAATCCTCGAGCCCCCGCTCGGACGATGGGCAGACCTCGCAACCGGGGGCGCACTGCCCGGCCGAAGAAGGGAACAGAGCCGTGCCGACCTTCGCCCACCCGCACCTGCCACTGGACGGGCTGCTGCGGCGCGCCGCCGAACGGGACCCGGACGGGCCGGCCCTGCGCGACGCCCGCGGTACGGTCACCTTCGCCGAACTCGACGCCCGGGCCGACCGCGTCGCCCAGTTCCTGGAGCGCTCGGCGGGCCGCGGGGGAGCCCGGATCGGCGTCGCCAACACCCTCGACGCGTCCTTCGCCGCCGTCTACTACGGCATCGCCCGCAGCGGGAACACGATCGTGCTGATCAACCCGCTGGTCAAGGAGGTCGGGCTCGTCCACGTGATGGCCGCGGCCGGGGTCGAGCTGGCCTTCGTGTCCACGCCCACCGCCGAGCTCCTCGCCAAGACGGGCGACCGGCTGCCCCGGCTCGGCCTGGTCGTGGTCACGGACGCCGAGGACGGCATCGTCCCCGGCGACGCCGTGCCGATCGGGCTCGTACTCGACGCCGTCGCCACCGCGGTCCCCGGCCCCGAGCAGGACGGGGACCGCCTCCCCGTCGACCTGGACTCCGACGTCTGCGTCCAGTTCACCACCGGCACCACCGGCCGGCCCAAGGGCGTCCGGCTCACCCACCGCAACCTGGTCGCCAACGCCGCGCAGACCGCCGCGGCCCACCACCTCGACGCCGGTTCGGTCGTCCTCAACCACCTGCCGCTCCACCACGTCATGCACCTGAACTCGGCGGTGTACGCCGGCGCGTTCCAGGTGCTGTGCGCCGACCCCGACCCGGTCGCCTCGCTCGCCCTGGCCGAGCGCACCGGCGCCACCCACTACTACGGCCTGCCCGCACGGCTGCACGCCCTGGCCACCGACGAGCGGCTGCGCGCCGGGCCGCTGCCCGGCGTGCCCGCCCACCCCCGGCTGACCGCCGTCCTGTCCGGCGGCACCGCGCTCGACCCGAACGCCGCCCGGGTACTGCGCGAGCGGCTGGGCGTCCCCGTGGTCCAGGGTTACGGCATGGCCGAATTGTCTCCGCTCACCCACTCCCAGGACCCCCGCGACCCCAGGCCCGGATCCGTCGGCACGCCCGTGCCCGGCACCGAATGCCGGATCGTGGACCTGGAGACCCGGGCGCCGTCGGCGATCGGCGCCGTCGGCGAGGTCCAGGTGCGGGGGCCTCAGCTGATGGCCGGTTACCTCGGCGAGAGCCGCCACCCCGCCGACGCCGACGGCTGGTTCTCCACCGCCGACATCGGCCGCCTCGACGAGGACGGCGCCCTGTTCCTCGTCGACCGGATCGGCGACGTGTTCAAGTACGACAACGAACTCGTCTCGCCCACCCTGATCGAGAGCGTCGTCGCCGCCGACCCGCGAGTGGCCGAATGCATCGTGGCCGGCTGGCCCGACCCCGTGCACGGCGCGGTCACCTGGGCGGGTGTCGTGCTGCGTGACACCGGGGGCGCCGACCCCTCGGAGGTCCTCGCCGACGTCGTCGCGCGCGCCGACGGACGCCTCAGCGACTTCGAGCGGATCCGCCGCGCCGAGCTCCTGGACGCCGTGCCGCGCACCCCGGTCGGCAAACCGGCCCGCGCGGCCGTGCGCCAGAGCATCCACGCGCGCGCCGCCGCTCTTTCCCCTTCCGGCCCCTCTTCCGCGGGAGCGGTGACCACAGTGGCCTTCGGCGACCGGCTCGGCGTCCCCGGAGGCATCAGCGAGCCCCCCGCCGCCGGAGCCGCGTCATCGCGTACATGAGTGCCCGGCGGCCCGGCACATGAGCCACCGGACGTCGCGGACGGCGGCGGACGGCCGCCCACGAGCCCGTCGCCGCGCCCGCCTCCGACGGCCTCCACCGTCTCTCCACCGCGTCTCGAGTAGCGCGGGGAACGGTCGCTACAGCAACCCGACTCGGGAGGAGAGAGGATGACGAGGCTGCCGGCGGCCGCCCGCACGGGCCCGCTGGACCGTGGTCACCGCCGGGGGCGGCGCCGCCACGGCGACCTCCCGGCACAGCGTGCCCTTGCGGGAGGAGGCCGTGCGGAAGATCCTTGCAAAGGGTGCCGACACGGCGCCGGCCCACACCTGCGCCAGGGAGGCGCCGGGCCCCGACAGCACCCCAACCCCCAGCCCTGCCACGCAGTTCGCGGAGAGTCCGGTTCCCGCTCTTTGACCCCGCACCACCAGGAGTACGTATATGCGGATGTCCTCGCCCACGGCATCATGGCAGCATTCCCAGCTCACGCTGGAGGAGGTCACCAAGCGGTACGACGAACACGTCGTGCTCGACCGGGTGTCCCTCACCGTCAAGCCCGGTGAGAAGGCCGGTGTCATCGGCGACAACGGCTCAGGCAAGTCCACCCTGCTCCGGCTCATCGCCGGTGTCGAGGGCGCGGACAACGGCGAGGTGACCGTCGCCGCTCCCGGAGGTGTCGGCTACCTGCCGCAGCGCCTCGACATGCCGGCCGGAGCCACCGTCAGAGACGTGCTGGACCGCGCCTTCGCGGACCTGCGTGCCCTGGAGAAGCGTCTCCACGAGGTCGAGGACGCGCTGGTGGACGACGACAAGCGGCTGCTCACCGAGTACGGCGACCTGCTCGCGGAGTTCGAGGACCGCGGTGGCTACGAGGCCGACGCCCGGGCGGACGCGGCCCTGCACGGACTGGGCCTGCCCGGCCTCGACCGCGACCGGCCGGTGGACACCCTCTCCGGCGGCGAGCGCTCCCGGCTGGCGCTGGCCGCCGCCCTGGCCGCCGCCCCCGAGCTGCTGCTCCTCGACGAGCCCACCAACGACCTGGACGACCAGGCCGTGGACTGGCTGGAGAAGAGGCTGCGGGACCACCGCGGCACCGTCGTCGTCATCACCCACGACCGCGCCTTCCTGGAGGCGGTCACCTCAGCGATCCTCGAGGTCGACCCGGACCGCAGGACCGTCAACCGGTACGGCGACGGCTACCAGGGCTACCTCAGGGCCAAGGCCGCCGCCCGGGCCCGCTGGGAGCGGGAGTACGAGGAACACCTCGCCGAGATCGCCCGGCAGGAGACCCTCGCGGCGAATGCGGGCCGGATGCTGGCCAGCATCGCCCAGAAGGGCCCCTGGGCCTTCAGCGGATCGGAGCACCACCGGGCCAGGTCGTCCTCGTCCTCGACCTCGGGCAAGGCCCGCAACGCCAACGAGCGGCTGGCCCGGCTGCGTGCCGACCCGGTACCGCAGCCGCCCGAGCCGCTGCGCTTCACCGCATCCATCGCGGTGGACGGCGCGGCCGCCGAGGCCCCCGACGGCCCCCTCACCGAGGCCTCCGGCCTGCGGGTCGACGGCCGTCTCGGGATCGAGAAGCTGGCCCTCGGCCACTCCGAGCGGCTGCTGATCACCGGCCCCAACGGCGCGGGCAAGAGCACCCTGCTGCGCGTGCTCGCCGGCGACCTCGAGCCCGACGCGGGGACCGTGCGGCGGGCCGGACGGATCGGCTGGCTGCGCCAGGACGAACTGCCCAAGCACCCACGGCGCTCGGTGCTCGAGGAGTTCGCCGAGGGCCGCCTCGGCCATGCCGACGAGCACACCGGACAACTGCTGTCCCTGGGCCTGTTCCGGGAATCCGAACTCGACCTGCCGGTCGGCTCGCTCTCCGTGGGCCAGCGCCGCCGCATCGACCTGGCGCGCCTGGTCACCCGGCCCGTTGACCTGCTGCTCCTCGACGAGCCCACCAATCACCTGTCCCCGCTCCTTGTCGAGGAGCTGGAGCAGGCCCTGGTGGACTACACGGGAGCCGTGGTCATCGTCACGCACGACCGGCGGATGCGCCGGGCCTTCAGGGGCTCGCACCTCGAACTGAGCGGGGGAGCCGTCGTCACCGGCTGACGCGGACCGCCGCCGCCCGGATCTCGTCCAGCATCCCGGCCTGCCGCCGCGACTCCGCACCGAGGAGCGGCAGGCCGGGATGGCGCGTGTCCGGTGCGCGCACGGCCGCGGCGAAGAACCGCAGTACGGCCTCGAAATGGTCCTCCGCGGGTACCCGGATCTCCGTGTGCCCGGTGCCGGTGGCCAGCCGGATCACCGGTTCGTGACCGGGTGCCGTCGTGTACACGTGGTCCACGGACAGGGTGCCGGCGCTGCCCTGGATCTCGTACCAGGAACGGTAGTGGTGCTCCATGCCGAACCGGATCTGGGCCACGGCCCCCTCCGGAGCCGACAGCAGTACGGCTCCGGACAGGTCCACGCCGTGCTCCTCGCTGGTGCGCAGCACCGCGCCGGCCACGGTCAGGCCGCAGCCCAGGAAGCGCAGGGCGGCCCGCAGCGGGTAGACGCCGTTGTCGAGCAGGGCACCGCCGCCGACCCGCGGGTCGTAGCGTGTGTCGCCCGGCGGGCGCGGCGGGATCGTGAAGGCCGCCGAGACCGCGCGGACCTCGCCCAGGACCCCGTCCGCGAGCAGGCCCGCGACCTGCCGCTGGGTGCCGTGGTGGAGGAACATGAAGTTCTCCAGCAGTACCAGGCCGCGCTCCCGCGCCAGCCCGTACAGGGCCTCGGCCTCCGCGCCGCCGGTCGCGAGCGGCTTCTCCACCAGTACGTGCTTGCCGCTGCGCAGGGCCCGCCCGGCCCACGCGGCGTGGTGCATGGTGGGCAGGCAGAGGTAGACGGCGTCCACGTCGGTACGACCGAGCAGGTCCGTGTACGACGGCGAGGGGACGCCCCCGAAGCGGTCCGCGAACTCAGCGGCCCGCGCGGGGTCCCGCGCGGCCACGGCGGCCAGTTCCAGTCCGGGGGTGCGCAGCAGGGCGGGCAGGGTGCGGCGCGCGGCGATGTCGCCGCAGCCGAGGAGGCCCAGGCGAAGGGGAGCGGGCATGACGTCCTCGGGAGATGCGGGCGGGACCGGCCGGGCCGGCCGGTCAGTACAGGGTGTGGGCGCAGACGACGAGCGTGCGCAGTTCGACGTTGAGGTAGTTGCCGTGCGCCATCAGTTCGGTGAGCTGGGAGAAGGTCAGCCAGGCGTAGTCCCGCGGCACTTCCTCGCGGAACTCCTCGGGCACCTCGACGATCGTGTACCGGTTCTCCGCGTGGTAGAAGCGGCCACCCTCCTCGGACTGCACCGCGTCGTAGCGGATCCGCGGCTGCGGGGCGGCCAGTACATCGGCGAGGAAGGGCGGGTACGGGTCGGCACCCGGGCCTGTGTGGTCGGCCGGCCGGCAGTGCACGGTCGGCGCCAGCTCGGCCACGTTCATGTGCCCGACGTCGACCCGGGCCTGCACCAGGGCGTGCAGGGTGCCGTTGATCCGTTTGACGATCAGGGCCATCAGGCCCGGCACCTGCGGCTGGATCAGGGGCTGGGTCCAGGAGGCGACCTCGCGGTTGCTCGCCGAGATGTCGGCCGCGATGACCCGGAACCGGCGTCCACCGGTGTGCCCGATCTCCTCGTCCGTGAACTTCCAGCCGTCCTCGGCGACCTCGCCGAGCGGCACCCGGCGCTGGACCAGTTCGCGCAGCGCCCGTATGCCGGTGATCCAGCTGAGCACCTCGGCCGTGCCGTGCACCGAGGGGGCCGACAGGCCGTGGAAGGAGCGCAGGACCGGATCGGAGTCCACGCCGTCCGGTTCGGCGCCCGCGGTCGGCAGACAGGCCAGGATGGAGCGGGTGTCCATGTTGACCACGTTGTCCAGCCGCAGCAGGCGCAGGAGCTGTCCGAAGGTCAGCCAGCGGAAGGCGTCGCCGATCTCGCCGATCTCGGTGCTGTCGTCGATCTCGACGATCATGTTGCGGTTGCGTTTGGCGAGGAACCAGTCGGCCTGCTCGGACTGGAGCACGTCCACGAGGACCCGCGCCCGCCCCTGCTCCAGGAACAGGTCGAGGAACGGGATGCCGCGGCCCTGGTGGACCCCGGTGAAGTTGCTGCGTGTGGCCTGCACGGTGGGAGAGACCTGGAGCATGTTGATGTTGCCCGGCTCCATCTTGACCTGCATCAGGAAGTGCAGGACGCCGTCGATCTCCTTCGCGACGATGCCGAGCATGCCGACCTCCGGCTGCACGATGATCGGCTGCTTCCAGCCCCGCTTCGGCAGTCCGTCCGCGGTGACGTGCAGGCCCTCGACGGCGAAGAAGCGGCCCGACTCGTGGCGCAGGTTGCCGTCACCGTCGAAGTACCAGCCCCGCAGCGCGGCGAACGGCACCCGGGTGACCCGGAAGCTGCCCGCGCGGGCCTGTTCGGCCAGCCAGCCCGGCACCCGGTCCATGGGCATGGCCGCGCTGTCGGGGGTACGGGCCGACGCCAGCAGGCGGCGCGCGGTGTCCGTGCGGTCCGTGGACCGGGCCAGAGTGTCAGCGGACATGGTCCAGCGCCTCCTCGATGATGTGGCAGACGGTTTCCGAGCGGTCGTTGAGGAAGAAGTGGCCACCCGGAAGCACATGGAGGTCCACCGGGCCCCCGGCCACCTCGGACCAGCGCCGCGCGTCCTCGACGGACACGTTGGGGTCGCTGTCCCCGGTGAGCACCGTCAGCGGCACGGACAGCGGCGCTCCGGCGCGGTGCCGGTAGGCGCCTGCCATGCCGTAGTCGTTGCGGAGCGCCGGCAGCACCATCCGCAGCAGCTCCTCGTCCTGGAGCAGCACCGGATCGGTGCCCTGCAGCGTGGTGATCCGGGCGATCAGGGCCCGGTCGTCCAGCAGGTGCGCGGTGTCCGTGCGCGGCACGGTGGGTGCGCGACGGCCGGAGAGGAACAGGTGTGCGGGTTCTTCGCCCAGCTCGGTCAGCCGGCGCGCGGTCTCGTACGCGAGGGTGGCTCCCAGGCTGTGCCCGAACAGGGCGAACGGGCGGCCGGTCCACTCCCGCAGTTCCGGCAGCACCGCCTCGACCAGGGCGTCGACGGTCTCGACGAAGGGCTCCGCGCGCCGTTCCTGGCGGCCCGGGTACTGCACCGCCAGCACCTCGACGCCGACGGCGGCGAGGGCGGTGGCGAAGCCCAGGTACGCGGTGGCCGAGCCGCCGGCGTGCGGGAAGCACACCAGCCGGACGGCAGCGTCCTCGACGGGCCGGTAGCGGCTCAGCCACACACCGGAGGGGAAGGAGGGAGACGAGGGGCCACGGGTGGCGGGAGTGGTCATGACTGGACCAGCTCCCCTCGCGGCGGTGCGTACAGCGGCAGCCGGCCGGAGGCCACGGCCTCGGCGAGGGAGGGCGCCGCCGCGTCCTTCGCGGAGCGCACCGGGGGTTGTACGAGCTCCCACGGCAGGCCCAGCTCGGGGTCGAGTGCGTCGATGTCGACCATGGCCCCGGGCACGTACTCCGCGGACAGCAGGTAGTTGACGCAGGTGCCGTCCTCCAGGGCGAGGAAGGCGTGGCCGATGCCGCCGGACATGTAGAGGGCGACGCCCTCCTCGGCGTCCAGCCGGGTCACGACGTACCGGCCGAAGGACGGGGAGCCCTGACGGAGGTCGACCATCACGTCGAGGACCGAGCCCCGGACACAGGTCACCAGCTTCCCGGCGCCGGCCGGCACGTCGTTGCAGTGCACCCCGCGCAGGACGCCGCGCCGCGAGACGGAGTTGTTGACCTGGCGGACCTCGAAGGGCAGCCCGGTCGCCGCCGTCAGCTCGCTGTGCCTGGCGGCCTCGTAGAAGTGGCCGCGCTCGTCCTCGAACCGCTGGGGCGACAGCCGGTACGTGCCGGGTATACCTGTCTCGTCAATGCGCATGGGCACCTGCCGGCTGCCTCGTGTCCTGCTCGGAGGCCACCGGCCCCGGGAGCGCGGCGCGCTCCTTCAGCGGCTCCCACCACGCACGGTTCTCCTTGTACCAGGCCACCGTCGCCGCGAGGCCCTCGGCGAAGGGCACCCGCGGCTCGTAGCCCAGCTCACGGGAGATCTTCGAGATGTCCACCGAGTACCGGCGGTCGTGCGCGGCCCGGTCGGCGACCCTCCGCACCGCCGAGCTGCCCCGCCCGCACAGCTTCAGCAGCCGCTGGGTCAGTTCGATGTTGGTCAGCTCCGTGCCGCCGCCGATGTTGTAGACCTCGCCGGGGCGGCCCTTGGCGGCGACGAGGGCGATGCCGCGGCAGTGGTCGTCCACGTGCAGCCAGTCGCGGCTGTTGAGGCCGTCTCCGTACAGCGGGACGTCGAGCCCGTCGACCAGGTTGGTGGTGAACAGCGGGATCGCCTTCTCCGGGAACTGGTACGGCCCGTAGTTGTTGGAGCAGCGGGTCACGCACACCTCCAGCCCGTGCGTACGGTGGAAGGCCAGCGCCATCAGGTCCGAGGAGGCCTTGGAGGCCGCGTACGGGGAGTTGGGCAGCAGCGGGTGTTCCTCCGGCCACGAGCCCGAGCGGATCGACCCGTACACCTCGTCCGTGGAGACGTGGACGAACCGCCCCACCTTCGCCTCGACGGCCGCCTGCAGGAGGGTCTGGGTGCCGAGCACGTTGGTGCGCACGAACTCCGAGGCGTCGGCGATCGAGCGGTCCACATGCGATTCGGCCGCGAAGTGCACCACCAGGCCGGTCCCGGCCATCAGCCGCCCGACCAGCTCCTTGTCGCAGATGTCTCCGTGGACGAACTCCAGGCCCGGGTGGTCGCGGACCGGGTCGAGATTGGCGGGGTTGCCGGCGTAGGTGAGGGCGTCCAGAACCACCACCCGCGACCCCCCGAGGTCCGGATAGGCCCCGGACAGCAGCTCTCTGACGAAGTGCGAGCCGATGAAGCCCGCACCTCCGGTCACCAGGACGCGCATCTCCAACAGGCCTTTCGGGGAAGGGGACGGTGGATTCGGTGGGTGGTCAGGCAGCCGAGGAGTCGGCGCCCTGCCCGTCCGCGACGGCCCTGCGGGCGATCTCGCGCACGTAGTCGCCGTAGCTGGAGGCTCCCAGGTCGCTGCCGAGGGCGAAGCACTGCTCCGGACCGATGAAGCCCATCCGCAGGGCGATCTCCTCCACGCAGGCGATCCGCTCGCCCTGGCGCTGTTCCAGCAGCTGCACGTACTGCCCGGCCTGCAGGAGCGAGTCGTGGGTCCCCATGTCCAGCCAGGCGAACCCGCGGCCCAGCTCGTTCAGCCGGGCCCGGCCCTGGGCGAGGTACACGCGGTTGACGTCGGTGATCTCCAGCTCGCCGCGGGCCGACGGCGTCAGCCCGCGGGCGATGTCCACCACGTCGTTGTCGTACAGGTACAGGCCGGTCACCGCGAGGTTGGAGCGCGGCTTGACCGGCTTCTCCACCAGGGAGAGCAGGGTGCCGTCGGCGTCGACCTCGCCGACCCCGTACCGCTGGGGGTCCTTGACCGGGTAGCCGAACAGTTCGCAGCCGTCGAGGCGGGCCGTGGCGTGCGCGATCACCTGGGAGAAGCCGGGGCCGTGGAAGACGTTGTCCCCGAGGATCAGCGCCACGGGACTGTCGCCGATGTGCTCCTCGCCGATGAGGAAGGCCTCCGCGATGCCGCGCGGCTCGTCCTGCTGGGCGTAGCTCAGACGGATGCCGAGCTGCCCGCCGTCGCCGAGCAGGGTGCGGAACATCTCCAGGTGGTTCTTCGCCGAGATGATCTGGATGTCGCGGATGCCCGCCAGCATCAGCACCGACAGCGGATAGTAGATCATCGGCTTGTCGTACACCGGCAGTAGCTGCTTGGACAGCGCACCGGTCAGCGGGCGCAGCCGCGTGCCGCTGCCGCCGGCCAGGATGATGCCCTTCATCGGGCGGCGGGAGGCAGGACCGCCGAGCGCCGAGAGAGCCGGGGCCTTCGGGATGTCAGACATGGCTGTTCTCCGTGGCGTGACGGACCGCCGAGATGACGGTCTCCGCGTCCCGCGCGGTCAGCTGCGGGCCCATGGGCAGGCTCAGCACCTCCGCCGCCAGCCGCTCGGAGCGGGGCAGCGGAACGGACGAGGTGCCCGCGTAGGCTCCGGACCGGTGGACGGCTGTCGGGTAGTGGATCAGGCTCTCCACCCCGGCCTCGGCCAGGGCCCGCCGCAACTCCTCGCGGTGCGCGGCGCGCAGCACGTACTGGTGCCAGACGGGACCGGCCCAGGGCCGGACCGCCGGAGGGGTCACCCCCGGCAGGCCGGAGAGACCTTCGGCGTAGTGTGCGGCGATCGTGTTCCGGCGCGCGTTCCACGCGTCGAGGTACGGCAGCTTCGCCCGCAGTGCCGCGGCCTGCATCTCGTCCAGCCGGGAGTTGGTGCCGCACACCTCGTGCTCGTACTTCTCGCGGGAACCGTAGTTGCGCAGCAGCCGGATCCGCCCGGCGAGCTCCGCGTCGGAGGTGACCACGGCGCCGCCGTCGCCCAGCGCGCCCAGGTTCTTGCCCGGGTAAAAGCTGAACGCCGCCGCGTAGCGCGAACCGATCCGCCGGCCCTTGTACCGGGCCCCGTGCGCCTGGGCCGCGTCCTCCACCACCGGGATGCCCCGGGGCGCGGTGACGGCCTCGACCGCGTCGAGGTCCACCGGGTGCCCGTACGTGTGCACCGGCATGACCGCCTTGGTCCGCGGGGTGATCGCGGCCGCGAGACGGCCGGGATCGATCACGTACGAGTCGGTCTCCGGCTCCACGGGGACCGGGCGGGCCCCTGTGGCCGACACCGCGAGCCAGGTCGCGATGTACGTGTGTCCGGGGACGACCACCTCGTCGCCCTCCTTGACGCCCAGGGCCCGCAGAGTCAGCTCCAGGGCGGCCAGGCCGCTGCCGACACCGACGCAGTGGGAGTTCTCGCAGTACCGGGCGTACTCCTCCTCGAACGCCTCCAGTTCGGGGCCGAGGAGGTAGCGCCCGGAGCGCGACACCCGCAGCAGGGCGGCGTCGATCTCGGCCTGCACGCCGTCGAGGGCGTGCAGGTCCCGCAGGTCGTGGAAGGGGACGCGTGCCGCGCGCGCCGGGGCCCGCGCCGTCACAGCCCCCTCCTCGCGTCCCGCAGGAACTCGTCGTAGTCGCGGTAGTAGTCCGACTCGTCGTAGTGCAGCGAAGCCAGCACCACGCTGACCGCGCCCTCCGAGAAGTTGCTGAGGTTCCGCCACACCATCGGCCCTATGTAGAGCCCCTGGCCGGCGTCGTCGAGACGGTACTCCGCCTGGTTGATCCCGTCGTCCACGGTGATCGTGAAACTGCCGTGGACGGCGATGACGAGCTGCTCCAGCCCCCGGTGCGCGTGCCCGCCGCGAGACGAGCTGGTGTCCAGGTCGTGCAGGTAGTACACCCGCTGGATCGGGAAGCCCGCCGTCCACTCGGACTCGACGACGGACAGGTTGCCCCGTGCGTCGTTGTGCTGCTCCAACTCGATGAAGGCGCAGGCCTTGGCCCTGCCCACCCTCGGTTCTGTAGTGATGCCCACCGACATGCGATCGCGCTCCCTGGTTGCCCTGTCCGGCCGGTGCCTCAGGCGCGGCTGGATCAGCCGCGGACGACGGAGACGGGGAGACGGCGGGCGGTCAGCTGATCCGCCTCGTAGAACTCCGCCCTGCCGAGATCGACCTCGAACGACGAGAAGGTGTCGAAGGCCAGGTCGAGGAACACCTTCGCCTCGAGCCGGGCCAGGAAAGCACCGAGGCAGTGGTGGATGCCGTGACCGAAGGCCATGTGCTTGTTCGCGGACCGGTGGATGTCGAAGGTGTCCGGGTCCGGGAACTGCCCGGCGTCGCGGTTCGCCGAGGCGCTCCACGCCGTGACCATCTGTCCGGCCTTCATCGGGACCCCGAGGATGTCGGTGTCCTCCTTCAGCAGCCGGAAGATGTTGTTGAAGGGGCTGCGGTAGCGCAGCGTCTCCTCCACCGCTCCCGGGATCAGCGAGCGGTCGGCCCGCAGCTCCGCCTGCGCCTCGGGGTGCTCGTCCAGCACGATGAGCAGGTTGCTGAGCAGGGTCGCGCTGGAGATGTGGCCCGCCGTCAGCAGCAGCGCCACGATGTTGACGATCTCCTCGTCGGTGAGGCGGCGGCCGTCGACCTCGGACTCGATGAGCCCGCTCATCAGGTCGTCGCACGGCTCGGCCCGCTTCTCGGCGATCTTCGCGTACAGGTAGGAGGCCCACTCCTTGATGGCGGGACCCATGGTCTGCGCGAAGTCGTCCGGGAGGTTCGGGTACTCCATGCCCTCGTTGTTGAGGATGACGTCGACCCACTCGCGGAACAGGTCCTGGTCCGAGGCCGGGACGCCCAGCAGCTCGGAGATCACCGTCACCGGCAGCGGGTACGCCAGGTCCGTCACCGCGTCGATCTCGGTGCGGTCGCCGAGGCCGTCGAGGAGCTTGCGGGTGATCTCCCCGATGCGGGGCTCCAGCGCGGCCATCCGGCGCGGGGTGAACGCCTGGCTGACCAGCTTGCGCAGCGGGCCGTGCTTCGGCGGGTCGATGCCTCCGAAGGTTCCCGGACCCATCAGCAACGCCAGCTCCTCCGGCACGGGGAAGACCGGCGAGAAGTCCGAGGAGAAGATCTGCGGGTTGGTGGAGACGGTGTTGTAGTCCTCGTACGAGAACACCTGCCACGCGAAACGCGTCGAGTCCCAGAAGACGGGGGCCTCGGCGCGGCAGCGCGCGAACCACTCCAGGAGCCCTTCGGCGTCGGCCCCCGCCGGCTGTGCCAGCGGGTGAGGCGCCTCGGTCTCCGGGGTGTCCACGGCCACGGTGTCCGTGGCCTCGGCGATCTGTGTCGTCATGTCGGCTTCCTCAGCTGAAGTATCGGCAAGAAGTCTGGAAGGGCGGGGGCGAGCGCGAGGGGCGGGCGGGACGGCTCAGCCTGCGGCGGGCGCCGGCACCAGGAGCCGCTCGATCGCGTCGGCGGCCGCGACCGGGCCGCCCGCGGACTTGATCTCATGCCGCAGCCACGCCACCTTCGCGGCGACGGACTCGTCGGCGGCCAGGGCGAGCACGGTCTCGCGGACCTTCTCGGGAGAGATGTCCTTGCGCAGGATCTTGGCGCCCACACCCAACTGCTCCACCCGGGTCGCGGTCGCGTGCAGCTCGGCCATCTGAGGTACCGAGATGACGGGGACGCCCTCGGAGACGGCCTGGAGCACGGTGCTCGTACCACCGTGGTTGATCATCAGGGACGCGTGCTTGAGCACGGCGCCCTGCGGCACGAAGGAGTGCACCCGGACGTTCGGCGGCAGTTCGCCGAGACCGCCCTCCGTGACCCCGCCGGCGTGGGCGACCACCACGTCCCAGTCGAGGTCCGCGAAGGCGTCGACGCAGGCGCGGAAGAACTCCGGCTGCTTGTTGTACAGGGTGCCCAGGGTGACCAGCGCCAGCGGGCGGCCCGAATCGGGAGCCTCCCAGTCGCCGTGGAAGCTGTTGTCGCTCGTGCACGGGCCGACGAAGGAGACCTCCTCGCCGAACGTCTCGCCCGCGTACTGGAACGCACGCGGCAGGTAGACCAGCGCGGGACCCGAGTGCACGTCCTCCGCGAACTCCCCGATGGTCTTCTCGATGCCGTGCTCCGCCAGCAGTCCGGCGATGATCCCGAACAGCTCTCCGGTCTCCGGGTCCTCCTGCTGTTCCTCCGCGGTGTCGACCGGCGGGTGCAGGGACCAGTGCTCGTTGGCCACGTACGTCGGCGTGCTGCGGATGACCGGCACTTCCCACTTCGCCGCGAGGAACGCCCCGCTCCAGAAGGAGGACGGGTCGCACACGAGCACGTCCGGACGGCCCTCGGAGTCGAAGTGCTCCTCGAACCGCGGAAGTGTCTGCCGGGTGAGCTCCAGCATCCACTTCATCATGTTCACGAACTCCTGCTGGTCCGTGTACTCGGCGGAGTCCTGCTGCGGCACCATCGTGGCCAGGAAGCGGTCCTGGTCCATCGGATAGGGGATGAACTCCGCGCCCGTCGCGAGCACCCGCTCGCCGTAGTTCTCGGGCAGGGCGTAGCTGACCCGGTGGCCCCGCGCGACGAGCTCCCGCGCGACGGACAGCGTCGGATTGACGTGGCCGGCCGCGGGGAGAATGAAGAAGGCGATATGCGCCATCGGAGCAGCCTTTCGAGGCAAAGCGGATACGGCTTTTCGATGCAACGGAAAATACGGCCCCCTACTTGTGCGGCGCAAGAGGGGACCTGACACAGTTGCCAGCGGTTCTCCGGCCCAGCAAAGGCGTGTTGTGCGCGGCTGGAACTGCTCTCGCGCACCGCTCGAATTCCGCTGCAATCCGGCTCGAATTTCCGACCCGATTCGCGCTGACTTGACACAATCAAAAAGCGCGCCAGTGGCAGCGGTGCGGTGCTGTTGTTGGATGCCAGGGTCAGCGTACGAAGGAGATTCCGCCATGACCTGCCCTCATGCCGCCGCCGGATCCGTCCTCGGGTTTCCGTTCGGCGACCGTGTGGACCTCGCGCTCGACCCCACGTACGCCGAACTCCGGTCCGGAGAGCCCGTGGCACGGGTCCGCATGCCCTACGGCGGCGAGGCATGGCTCCTGACGCGGCACGCGGACATCAAGAAGGCCTCGGCCGACCCCCGGCTGAGCATGCACGCGGGCGCCGACAAGGACGTGCCCCGCGCCGCCCCCCGCGGGCTCGACTCCGTGGGTCTCATGGGAATGCCCCCGCAGAGCCACGCCCGGCTGCGGCGGCTCGTCTCCCGCGCCTTCACCGCCCGCCGCGTGGCCGCGATACGCCCCCGCATCGCGGAGATCACCCACGGTCTTCTCGACGATCTGGTCGCCGACGGCGGGCCCGCCGACCTCGTCGAGAAGCTCGCACTGCCCCTGCCCACCTCGGTCATCTGCGAAATGCTCGGCATCCCCCACGAGGACCAGCACATCTTCCGGAGCTTCACCGAGGCCCTGATGTCCGCCAGCCGCTACACCGAGGAGCAGGTCGGCGAGGCGGCCGAGGAATATGCCGACTACCTGCGCGGATATGTGGCCAAGCGGCGCGCGCGGCCCGAGGACGACCTGCTCAGCGCCCTCGTCGAGGCCCATGACGAAGGCGAGCAGCTCACAGAGAACGAACTGCTCATGCTCACCGGTGGCATGCTCATCGGCGGCCACGAGACCACGGCCACCCAGATCGCCGGCCACGTCCTGGTCCTCCTGAAGGACCGCGGACGCTACGAACATCTGTGCGCCCACCCCGAACTCGTGCCCGCCGCCGTGGAGGAACTCCTGCGCGTCGTCCCGCTGTGGAACAGCGTCGGACCCACCCGCGTCGCCACCGAGGACGTCGAAATCGGTGGCGTGACCATCCGCGCCGGCGAGGCCGTCGTCTACTCCCTCGCCTCCGCCAACCACGACGAGACCGTGTTCGAGGACGCCGGCGGCGTCGTCCTCGACCGTGAGCCCAACCAGCACCTCGCCTTCGGCCAGGGCCCGCACTTCTGCCTCGGCGCCCCGCTGGCCCGTGCCGAACTCCAGTGCGCCCTCGAAGCCCTCACCAGCCGCCTGCCCGGACTGCGCCTCGCCGTGCCCGCCGACGAACTCGCCTGGCACCGGGACATGCTCGTCCGCGGACTCGTGGAGCTTCCCGTCACCTGGTGACGGCGAGTGGAGCTCCCCGTCACCAGGTGACGGCGCTCCTCGTGTCGGGCACTTCTGCACTTTTCCAACTGCTCGTGGATTTCCCCACCTTATCTCTGGCTATGGAGAATCAATGATCCCCAAGAACGGTGAGCAGCTCGTGGGCGACAACGACATAGCCGTCGTGGGGATGGCTTGCCGGCTTCCGGGGGCAGATACCCCCGAAGAATTCTGGCAGCTTCTCCGGACCGGAAACCACGGCATCGTCCAGCAGGAGGACGGCACCTGGCGGGCCACCGTCGGGAACCACGGGGAATTCGACGCGGAATTCTTCGGTATGAGCCCGGCGCAGGCCGCCGCCACCGACCCGCAGCAGCGCCTCGTACTCGAACTCGGCTGGGAGGCCCTGGAACACGCCGGGATCGTCCCCGGCCGGCTTTCCGGCACCCGCACCTCCGTGTACGTCGGCGTCGCCTCCGACGACTACGCGGCCCTCGCCCACGGCACCGGGACGACCGGCGGCTACAGTGCTGCCGGCCTGCACCGGGCCATGACCGCCAACCGGCTCTCGTACCAACTCGGACTGCGCGGCCCCAGCATGGCCGTGGACACCGCTCAGTCCTCCTCGCTCGTCGCCGTCCACCTCGCCTGCGAGGGACTGCGCCGTGGCGAGAGCGACCTCGCCGTGGTCGCCGGCGTCAACCTCATCCTGTCCGACCACAGCACCACCACGATGGAACTGATGGGCGCCCTCTCCCCGGACGGCCGCTGCTACACCTTCGACGCCCGGGCCAACGGCTACGTACGCGGGGAGGGCGGCGTCTGCGTCGTCCTCAAGCCACTGCGGCAGGCCCTCGCCGACGGCGACCGCGTCCACTGCGTCGTCAAGGGCGGCGCCGTCAACAACGACGGCGGCGGTCCCAGCCTGACCACCCCGCACCAGGGCGCCCAGGAGGCCGTCCTTCGCGAGGCGTACGAGCGCGCCGACGTCCGGCCCGAGGACGTCCGCTACGTCGAACTCCACGGCACCGGCACCCGCGCCGGGGACCCCGTCGAGGCCGCGGCCCTCGGCGCGGTCCTCGGCACGGCCCGCACGCCCGGTGCTCCGCTCGCCGTCGGCTCCGCCAAGACCAACGTCGGGCACCTCGAAGGCGCCGCCGGCATCGTCGGACTCCTCAAGGCCGCTCTCGCCGTCCGCGAGGGCGAACTCCCGCCCAGCCTCAACTACGCCACCCCGAACCCCGGCATCCCGCTCGACGAGCTGAACCTCAGCGTCCAGACCGAACTGCGGCCCTGGCCCGCGGAGAAGGCGGACGGCTCCCGGCCGCGCCGGGCCGGTGTGTCCTCCTTCGGCATGGGCGGCACCAACGCCCACCTGGTGCTGGAGCAGGCCCCGGCCCCGCACCCGGCCGAGCCCGCCACCCGCACCCTGCCCGTCCTCCCCGTGATCGTCACGGGCCGCACCGCGGAGGGCCTGCGCGACCAGGCCGCCCAGCTCAGCGCCCGCATCGAGCACGGCCCGGAGCAGGGCCTGCTGGACGTCGCGTGGACCCAGGCCACCGCCCGCACCGTCTTCGGCCACCGAGCCGTGGTCCTGGCCGGTGACCGCGAGGAACTCCTCACCCGCCTGGAGCGCTCCGCCATCCACGGTGTGGCCGGTGTGACGGGGCGTCGGGTGTTGGTGTTTCCGGGGCAGGGGTCGCAGTGGGTGGGGATGGGTGCGGGGTTGTTGGAGTCGTCTTCTGTGTTCGCGGCGCGGTTGCGTGAGTGTGGGGATGCTTTGGCGCCGTTGGTTGATTTTGATGTGGTGGAGGTGGTGCGGTCGGGGGGTTCGCTGGATCGGGTTGATGTGGTGCAGCCGGTGACGTGGGCGGTGATGGTGTCGCTTGCGGAGTTGTGGCGTTCGTTGGGTGTGGTTCCGGATGCGGTG
>NZ_JBIWKR010000032.1:0-19895 GCF_044765765.1 Streptomyces sp. NPDC102402 | reverse complement strand
CACCCGGACAGGGTGACGGCCACGCGCCGCCCGGCACAGCACCGAAACGGCGCGTCACATCACAACAGGGCAAACGTTGCCTGATGCGGCACTAGCACCGCGTCGGGGTCGTTCTGGTTTCCGCACCGTAAGCAGTCGCCACACTCCGCTGCAAGTCGGTCACGATTAGTCATACTTGCTGCTCGTGACGGGTCAGGGAGGTCGGGGAGGTTTACCCAAACCCTCTTCTACCTACCGGGTAAAGAAGGCGCTCGAATCCCGAAGCCCGTATCTCGCCGCCCGGGTCCCGAAGCTCAAGCATCGGACCCGCGCCCCCGCAGACGTCCCCCGGAAGAGTGACCGCGCCCCTTCCGAAGCTCGTCCCTCGAAACCCGGCGCCCGAAGCCCGAGCTTCGAGCGCCGGCTTCACGCCATCGCCCCGGCCCCGGTCGGCGGAGGCCCGTCAGCTTCTCCATCTCCGTGCTGCGGGCATCCCAGTGCTCCAGCAGCCCCCGGCCAGTTCCCGGATGCGGGCGACCCGATCAGCTGCTCGTACCGCCCGAACCGCTGCCGGGCGGCCCGCTTCTCGCCCTCGCCGAGCCCTTCGATCAGGCCCTCCGCACGGGCGTCCAGGTCATCGAGGTCCGCGTCCTTGATGAGGTCGACCTGGACGAGGTGGGGCTCGCTCGTGGCCCGCCTCCAAGACCCTGCCGCCGAGCGTCAGCGCCCCAGCTTCTGCGCGACCTCCGTGGCCCAGTACGTGAGGATCATCCGGGCGCCCGCGCGCCGGATGCCCGTCAGGCTCTCCAGGATCGCCGCGTCCCGGTCGATCCAGCCCTTCTCCGCGGCGGCCTCGATCATCGCGTACTCGCCGCTGATCTGGTACGCCGCGACCGGCACGTCCACCGCGTCGGCGACCTTGGCGAGGATGTCCAGGTAGGGCCCGGCGGGCTTGACCATGACCATGTCGGCGCCCTCCTCCAGGTCGAGCGCCAGCTCCCGCAGCGACTCCCGGACGTTCGCCGGGTCCTGCTGGTACGTCTTGCGGTCACCCTGGAGCGAGGAGCCCACCGCCTCCCGGAACGGGCCGTAGAAGGCCGAGGAGTACTTCGCGGTGTAGGCGAGGATCGACACGTCCTCGTGGCCCGTCTGGTCCAGCGCGTCGCGGACCACGCCGACCTGGCCGTCCATCATGCCGCTGGGTCCCACCACGTGCGCGCCCGCGTCGGCCTGGACCTGGGCCATCTCGGCGTACCGCTCCAGCGTCGCGTCGTTGTCCACGCGGCCGTCCTCGGTCAGCACCCCGCAGTGCCCGTGGTCGGTGTACTCGTCCAGACAGAGGTCGGACATGATCACCAGGTCGTCGCCGACCTCTTCCCGCACCGCCCGCAGACCGACCTGGAGGATGCCGTCCGGGTCGGTCCCCGCCGTGCCCCGGCCGTCCTTCTTCTCGTCCAGCGGGACCCCGAAGAGCATGATCCCCGAGACACCCGCCGAGACGGCGTCGACGGCCGCCTTCCGCAGCGTGTCCAGGGTGTGCTGCTGGACACCGGGCATGGCCGAGATGGCGACCGGGGCGTCGATGCCCTCCCGTACGAACGCGGGCAGGATCAGATTCGCCGGGTCGAGCCGGGTCTCGGCAACCATGCGCCGCATGACGGGGGTCGTCCGCAGCCGGCGGGGCCGCGAGCCGGGGAAGTTTCCGTACTCAGTCATCCTTCGAGACTAGACCCGTACACATCACCGGTTTACCGACAGCCGACCCGGAAAAAACGGCCTCCCGGACGGCCGGCCGGACCGCCGGGGGCCGGCTCGCCGCCCAGCTCCACACCGTCGCCCGACAGGTCCGCGACAGGCCCACGCCAGGGAAAAACCGGTCGACAGAGGTCACGGACACCCGGCAGAGTGCCCGCTCGTGACAAGCAGCGACCTGTGGACCCGCGCGACCGCCGACCGCTACGACGCCGAGGAGGCCGAAAGGTCCTCGGCCGCCTTCCTCGAACCGAACCTCGCCTTCCTCGCCGACCTCGCCGGAGACGGCCGGGCCCTGGAGTTCGCCATCGGAACCGGCCGCGTGGGCATCCCGCTCAGGGAACGCGGCGTACCGGTGGCAGGCATCGAACTGTCCGAGCACATGGCAGCGGTGCTGCGGGGCAAGGCCGACGAGGACACGCTTCCGGTGACCCTCGGGGACATGGCCACCACGGTCGTGCCCGGCGAGTTCGCCCTGGTCTACCTCGTCTACAACACCATCACGAACCTGCTCACCCAGGACGAGCAGGTCGAGTGCTTCCGCAACGCCGCACGCCATCTGGAGCCCGGCGGCCGGTTCGTCATCGAGCTGGGCGTGCCACCCCTGCGGTTCCTGCCGCCAGGCCAGGTCGCGGTGCCGTTCGACGTCTCCGAGCGGCACCTCGGCTTCGACACCTTCGACCTCGCCGAACAGCTGCTCGTCTCACACCACTTCACCCGCGACGACGACGGCCACTACCGCCGCGGCGCCTCCCGGCACCGGTACGCCTGGCCCGCCGAGCTCGACCTGATGGCACGCATCGCCGGGCTCGCACTGGAACGCCGCGTCGCGGACTGGGACGGGACGCCCTTCACCCAGGACTCCACGAAGCACATCTCCGTGTGGCGCAAGCCGGTCTGAGCCAGAGAACTCGATCGCACGCCCCCAGCGGGGCAGGTGGATCCCGCCCCGGCCCTCACCCGTCCCCCTTCACGGCGGCCATCAGATCCCGCATGTCACTGATCATCGCCGCCCGGTGAGGAACCAGGTCGGGAAGGCCCGCCCCTCGCCGCCCCTCCCCGGCACTCGCGGCATCCGCGTCCTCGTACACGGGAAAGGCGAGGAGCTCCAACGAGAAGACCGCCCCGCCGTCCAGCACCCGGAGCTCCTGGCGGACGTTCCCGGTGCGCGAGGTCAGCAGATACGCGAGGTCCCCCAGATCCGGTACGGACTCCAGCTCCGCCCCGGGCTCGAAGCCCTGCCCGGTGACCCGTTGCCGCGCCTCGAACTCCACCCGCGGATCGATCTCCTTGTGCACCTCGACCCTGACACCCACGGTGTAGGCGACCCGCTCGCTCCCGGGCCCGTCGGACGCCCGCAACGGGATGTCGCACCGGATCTCGTCGAGCGCCGGGTGCCGCAGCAGCCGCGAGGGATTCGGCGCGGTGGACTCACGCGGTCCGAGCACCGTCCGGATCGACGCCAGTCGCAGCGTGGGGCAGGGGTCGGCGTCCAGCCGGTAGCCGTGCGTGTCCGGCCTCCCCCCGTCGGCGCCGTACACCAGAACCGCTGCCGCCCACAGGGCGGAGGCCACGGCCATCCCGCCCACGGCCCACAGCCACCGGCCTCGCGGACGGCGCTCCCCGGGCACCGGGCCGCCCACCACGTCGCGGAGTTCCGCCGCACCACCGTCCCCGACCATCTCCGGCTCGGAAATCATCGGCCCCCCCTGACCTCTCACCCGGCCGCCACCGCCCGCCAGAGGATCTCACCGCGCCCCCGGCGCGCCAAGAGCGCCCAGCCGTCGCCGAGTACGCGAGAGGCCCGGCCGCTCCCCCAAGGAAGCGACCGGGCCCCACACTCACACGACGACCCTCAGGTGGTCGTCCGGCGGCGCCTGGCACCCGGGCGCCGCTCGCTCGGCCGGGTCACCGGGTCCCCTGCCTCCTTCGCCGCGTCCCGGCGCTGCGCGCCGAAGTCCGCCAGCGCCTGGGCCAGCTTGTGGACCGAAGGCTCCGGGGACAGGACGTCGACCCGCAGGCCGTGCTCCTCGGCGGTCTTCGCCGTGGCGGGACCGATGCACGCGATCACCGTCACGTTGTGCGGCTTGCCCGCGATACCGACCAGGTTGCGGACGGTCGAGGACGAGGTGAAGAGCACCGCGTCGAAGCCGCCGCCCTTGATCGCCTCGCGGGTGTC
Source organism: Streptomyces sp. NPDC102402 (assembly GCF_044765765.1). NCBI lineage: Bacteria > Bacillati > Actinomycetota > Actinomycetes > Kitasatosporales > Streptomycetaceae > Streptomyces > Streptomyces sp. NPDC102402. The sequence goes on along the minus strand of NZ_JBIWKR010000032.1, from coordinate 15,985 downwards.
GGCCGGCGGCGGCGAAGCGCGGACCGTGCGGTACGCGGTGACGTCGTCGACCTCCCAGCCGAGCTCGATCAGCCCGGCCACCAGGGTCTCGGTGGCGATGTCCGCACGCGGCAGGAACACCCGGTCGATCGGGTCGAAGACCGGGTCGTACGGCGGCCAGTCCTCCAGCAGACCCGCGGCCGACTGCTCACCGGACGGCATCAGGTCCGGCTTCACGCCGAAGTCGACCAGCGCGGCACCCGTCTGCTCACCGACGGCGGCGACCTTGATCCCGGCGAAGGCACGGGCGTCGAGCCCGTACTCCTCGAACTTCTCCCGGACGGCCTTCACCGCGTTCACCGACGTGAAGGCGATCCACTCGTAGCGGCCCGTGACCAGGCCCTTGACCGCGCGCTCCATCTGCTGGGGCGTACGCGGCGGCTCGACGGCGATCGTCGGGACCTCGTGCGGCACGGCACCGTACGAACGCAGCTGGTCGGAGAGCGACGCCGCCTGCTCCTTCGTACGCGGCACGAGCACCTTCCAGCCGAACAGCGGCTTGGACTCGAACCACGCGAGCTGGTCGCGCTGGGCGGCGGAGCTGCGCTCCCCGACCACGGCTATGACCGGCAGGTGTCCGTCGGGCGACGGGAGGACCTTCGCCTGCTTCAGGACCTGGGCGATCGTGCCGAGGGTCGCCGTCCAGGTGCGCTGGCGGGTCGTCGTCCCGGCGATCGTGACCGTGAGCGGGGTGTCGGGCTTGCGGCCCGCCGAGACCAGCTCACCGGCGGCCGCGGCCACCGAGTCGAGCGACGCGGACACGACCGCGGTCGCGTCACTCGCGCCGACCTCGGACCAGCAGCGGTCCGACGCCGTACGCGCGTCGACGAAGCGGACGTCAGCACCCTGCGCGTCACGCAGCGGGACACCGGCGTACGCGGGCACACCGACCGCGTTCGCGATGCCGGGCACGACCTCGAAGGGCACACCCGCGGCAGCGCAGGCGAGCATCTCGGCACCCGTGTTGCCGTCCAGGCCGGGATCGCCCGAAACAGCACGCACCACCCGCCTGCCGCCCTTCGCTGCCTCCATGACAAGATTGGCGGCATCCCTGAGGACGGGTACTCCGGCGGGTGTTGACGCCACGTCAACAACCGTCATCTCAGGTGTGCTTACCCCTGTCCGCGCATGGCAGCGGACGACGTCGAGAACCTCGGGTTCGGCGACAAGGACGTCCGCGCTCGCAAGCGCTTCAACAGCGCGCAGGGTCAGCAGTCCCGGGTCGCCGGGACCGGCGCCGAGGAAGGTGACATGCCCTGAAGCCAGGACAGGGAAGTCGGATACGACAGGGCCGGTGGGGCTCAAAGTGCTCGCTCCCCCATAAGACCGGCCGCACCCTTGGCAAGCATCTCGGCCGCGAGCTCGCGACCGAGGGCCGCCGCGTCGTCGTGCGACGTGGGGACGGGACCGGTGATGGACAGCTGCACCAGGGAAGCGCCGTCGGTCGAACCGACGACACCGCGCAGGCGCAGTTCGTTGACAACCTGCCCATCGGCCAGGAAGTCGGCCAGCGCACCCACAGGTGCGGAACAGCCGGCTTCCAGGGCGTTGAGCAGGGCGCGCTCGGCGGTCACGGCGACCCGGGTGTACGGGTCGTCGAGCTCGGCGAGTGCCGCGGCGAGGTCCGTGCTGCTTTCAGCACATTCGATCGCCAGTGCTCCCTGGCCGGGAGCGGGCAGGACGGTGTCGGCCGGCAGGAAGCCGGTGACCTCGTCCGAGCGTCCGAGGCGGCTGAGCCCGGCGGCGGCGAGTACCACCGCGTCCAGCTCCCCGCTTCGTACAAAACCAATGCGCGTATCGACGTTGCCGCGGATCGCGACGGTCTCTATCTCGAGGCCGTGCGAGCGGGCGTACGCGTTGAGCTGCGCCATGCGGCGCGGCGAACCGGTGCCGATGCGGGCCCCGGACGGCAGCTGCTCGAAGGACCGTCCGTCCCGCGCCACCAGCGCGTCACGCGGGTCCTCGCGCACCGGCACCGCGGCCAGGACGAGGCCCTCGGGCTGCACCGTCGGAAGGTCCTTGAGCGAGTGGACGGCGAAGTCCACCTCGCCGCTCAGCAGAGCCTCGCGCAGCGCGGCGACGAACACTCCGGTCCCGCCGATCTGCGCCAGGTTCTCCCGGGAGACGTCCCCGTACGTGGTGATCTCGACGAGCTCCACGGCACGCCCGGTCACCTCGCGGACCGCGTCGGCGACCATGCCGGACTGCGCCATGGCGAGCTTGCTGCGCCGGGTGCCCAGCCGGAGAGGTGTGGTGGTCTCCCCGCCCAGGGGTGAGTTGTCGGTCATGACCGCCCTCTATTCGGGTCGTTCAGGTCTGCCCGTGAGACGGCGGCCACCGTCTGCGGGTCGAGGTCGAAGAGTTCACGCAGCGCATCGGCGTACCCGGCGCCGCCGGGCTCGCTGGCGAGCTGCTTGACCCGCACGGTGGGCGCGTGCAGGAGCTTGTCGACGACGCGGCGCACGGTCTGCGTGATCTCGGCGCGCTGCTTCTCGTCCAGGTCGGGGAGCCGCCCGTCCAGCCGCGCGATCTCGCCGGCCACCACATCGGCGGCCATGGTGCGCAGGGCGACGACGGTCGGAGTGATGTGGGCGGCGCGCTGCGCGGCTCCGAAGGCGGCGACCTCGTCGGCGACGATGGTGCGCACCTGGTCCACATCGGCGGCCATCGGGGCGTCCGCGGACGCCTCGGCGAGCGACTCGATGTCGACGAGGCGCACACCGGCGATGCGGTGGGCCGCTCCGTCGATGTCGCGCGGCATCGCGAGGTCGAGCAGGTGGATCCGGACAGGGCCGGTGGCAGCCGGCCGCGCGGGCACCCGGCGCACGGCGCGGTCCTGAGCGGCGGAACCGTTCTCCACCCACGCCGCGTGCTGGTCCAGCTCGCCGGGTGCGGCGTGCGCGGGAGCCTCGGGCGCGTGCGCGGCACTGTCGAAGTCGACACCGAGCGCGTCGGCGACGCCCTCCGCGGTCAGGACGAGCCCGGTCGCGCCGGTACAGGACACGACGATGTCGGCACGTGTCAGTTCACCGGCCACCCGTCCCATCTCCACGGCGCGCGCCGTCGGGACACCGGCCTGGCCGAGGATCTCGACGAGGCGGTCGGCACGTGCCCGGGTCCGGTTGGCGACGACGATCTCCTCGACGCCGGCACGGGCCAGGGTGGCGGCGGCGAGCGAGGACATCGAGCCCGCGCCGATCACCAGGGCGCACTTGCCGGCCGCCCACTCGGTGACCTCGGCGCCGTCGGCCAGCTGCTCGAGACCGAAGGTGACGAGCGACTGCCCGGCCCGGTCGATCCCGGTCTCGCTGTGGGCGCGCTTGCCCACGCGCAGCGCCTGCTGGAAGAGGTCGTTCAGCAGACGGCCCGCGGTGTGGAGCTCCTGCCCCAGCGCGAGCGCGTTCTTGATCTGACCGAGGATCTGGCCCTCGCCGACGACCATCGAGTCCAGCCCGCACGCCACCGAGAACAGGTGGTGGACGGCGCGGTCCTCGTAGTGCACATAAAGATAGGGAGTGAGCTCGTCCAGCCCGACCCCGCTGTGCTGTGCGAGCAGGGTGGACAGCTCGGCGACGCCCGCGTGGAACTTGTCCACGTCCGCGTACAGCTCGATGCGGTTGCAGGTGGCCAGGACGGTGGCCTCCGTCGCGGGCTCCGCCGCCAGGGTGTCCTGAAGCAGCTTCGTCCGGGCCTCGACCGCCAGCGACGCCCTCTCCAGTACGGAGACGGGGGCGCTGCGGTGGCTCAGTCCGACGACCAGGAGACTCATGCCGGCATCACGGCGGGCATGTCCCCGTCAGGTCCCTTCCGGCCGGTGGGCGTGGCGCGCATGGGAGGCGCGTCGTCGGCGTCCACGACCGCCCTGCCGTCGGCGGCGGCTTCCTCGCCGGCCTTGCGCTGCTCGTGGAAGGCGAGGATCTGCAGCTCGATCGAGAGGTCGACCTTGCGCACGTCGACGCCTTCGGGCACGGAGAGCACCGTCGGCGCGAAGTTGAGGATGGAGGTCACGCCCGCGGCGACGAGCCGGTCGCAGACCTGCTGGGCCGCGCCGGGCGGGGTGGTGATGACACCGATCGACACGCCGTTGTCGCTGATGATCCGGTCGAGGTCGTCGGTGTGCTGCACGGCGATCCCGGCCACCGGTGTGCCCGCCATGGCGGGGTCGGCGTCGATCAGTGCCGCGACACGGAAACCACGGGAGGCGAAGCCGCCGTAGTTGGCGAGCGCGGCGCCGAGGTTACCGATGCCGACGATCGCGACCGGCCAGTCCTGCGTGAGGCCCAGCTCACGGGAGATCTGGTAGACGAGATATTCGACGTCGTACCCGACACCACGCGTGCCGTAGGAACCCAGGTAGCTGAAGTCCTTCCGCAGCTTGGCGGAATTGACCCCTGCCGCCGCGGCGAGTTCCTCGGAGGACACCGTGGGGACCGAGCGCTCGGACAGCGCCGTCAGTGCACGGAGATACAGCGGAAGCCGGGCGACGGTGGCCTCGGGAATTCCTCGGCTACGGGTCGCCGGTCGGTGAGTTCGGCCAGTTGCCACGGTGCTCCTGCGGGATGAGCGGGGCTGCAGGCGGCCGTATGTCCTATGACCGCCCCGTCGACAGCAGGCTATGTCTTTGTGAACGCGTGCACAAAGATGGTGTCCGTTTTGTCCGGTCAAAGTGACCGGGGTCACGCATATTCCCGGCACGATCCCGGAACCCGGGACACCATCAGCCCGTTGCGGGCCCGAAGGGGGCAAGACGGTACACACTCCTCATGTCCACGCCCCCGAGACCACTCAAAACGCCCACGATGTTAACCGGGTTTCGCCGCGGAAGCCCCCTCACGTACGCAGGGCCGTGCGCAGCCTCACCGGATCCACACGCCAGAAGGTGTGCTGCTCGCCGTCGATGAGGACCACCGGGATCTGCTCCCAGTACTCCTCGTGCAGCGCCTCGTCCCGCGTGATGTCCTTCTCCACCCAGGACGCCCCGGTCTCCTCGCAGACCGCGCTCACCACCGTCCGCGCGTCGTCACAGAGATGGCACCCGGGCTTCCCCACGAGGGTCACCACCCGGTCCGCGGGCTTCTTCTTCGTACGACGCAGCAGTGCACTCATACCTTCATTCTGCGCCTCTCCCCCGGGCCGGCGGATCCGCGGAATCACCCGTTTAACGTCCCGGTTCCGGAGAGTTCACACCGCCGCATCCCGCCGGGTCGGGAAGTGCCGAACACAATGGCTATGCTCACGACATGGCCGCTCTTGGATGGCTCACCCCCCGCAGGCGCCCCGCCACGGCACGCAGCGTGCTCGCAGGCGAGGCCGCAGCCGAGGCAGCGCGGAAGTCGGCACTCCCCACCGGTGCCGAAGAGCTGCCGGCCGCCTCCGAAGAGGCCGGGGAGCCCCCGTTCCCGGTGGCCGGTGACACCCGGGCCGCCGCCTTCTTCGACCTCGACAACACCGTGATGCAGGGCGCCGCGATCTTCCACTTCGGCCGCGGCCTGTACAAGCGGAAGTTCTTCCAGCGCCGCGAGCTGACCAGGTTCGCCTGGCAGCAGGCCTGGTTCAGGCTGGCCGGCGTCGAGGACCCCGAGCACATGCAGGACGCCCGCGACAGCGCCCTGTCCATCGTCAAGGGCCACCGCGTCTCCGAGCTGATGTCCATCGGCGAGGAGATCTACGACGAGTACATGGCCGACCGCATCTGGCCGGGCACCCGCGCCCTGGCCCAGGCCCACCTCGACGCGGGCCAGAAGGTCTGGCTGGTCACCGCCGCCCCGGTGGAGACCGCCACGATCATCGCCCGCCGCCTGGGCCTCACCGGCGCCCTGGGCACGGTCGCCGAATCGGTGGACGGCGTCTACACCGGCCGGCTGGTCGGCGAACCCCTCCACGGCCCGGCGAAGGCCGAGGCGGTACGCGCCCTCGCGGCGGCCGAGGGACTGGACCTGGAGCGGTGCGCGGCGTACAGCGACTCGCACAACGACATCCCGATGCTGTCCCTGGTCGGCCACCCGTACGCGATCAACCCGGACGCCAAACTGCGCAAGCACGCCCGCTCCCTGGACTGGCGGCTGCGCGACTACCGCACCGGCCGCAAGGCGGCCAAGGTGGGCATCCCGGCCGCGGCGGGCGTCGGCGCCCTGGCGGGCGGCACGGCGGCGGCCGTCGCGCTCCACCGCCGCCGCCGCTGACCCTCACCCCAGGAACCCGCACCCCGTCCGGACCCCCGTCCGCCCTGCCGCCCGCGGGCGGCGGAAAGCGGCACGCCCGGGGGCGTACGGCCAATCGGGAGCGGAACAGCGGGCGGGGACACCCATCGCCCCGGCCAGTCGCGTTGCGTGCGGGCGACCACAACCCGTCGCCGCCGCAGACAGATCCCGAAGCCATTCGATCAATAACCGGTCACGATATGCCACTTGAACCGTCACTTAGAGGTCACCGAAGCGACGGAATCGGTGATTTTGACAACTGGGTGTAGCACGGCCTGTACGAAGCGTTATTCTCCTCAGACGCACAAAGAGCCCGCCTCTCGCTACCACGAGTGACGGTTTTCGAACTGCACGTGATGGAAGCTCTGCCTCTGGGAGTCCCGTGTACCCACACGTCGGGGTTGACACCTCGGGCCTGGCTACGCTCCGCGCAACGGTCCTCGACCACTTGCGCGGTTTCGTCCCCACCGCGTACGCCGTCCCCCAATTTGCCACCCCTGTACCTGCCGGCCCTTGCTACGCGCTGGCCGAACGCAGCGCGGCCGTCGGAAGACGGAGCAACCGCGCCGCCACGACCACCGCGTCGTCGGCTCCCGCCCGTCGGCCGGCAGCCGACAGCGACAGCGCGCGCATGATGGATCTCGTCGAGCGCGCGCAGGCCGGTGAGGCCGAGGCCTTCGGCCGCCTGTACGACCAGTACAGCGACACCGTGTACCGGTACATCTACTACCGCGTGGGAGGGAAGGCGACAGCGGAGGACCTCACCAGCGAGACGTTCCTGCGCGCACTGCGCCGCATCTCCACCTTCACCTGGCAGGGCCGCGATTTCGGCGCCTGGTTGGTCACGATCGCTCGCAACCTGGTCGCCGACCACTTCAAATCCAGTCGTTTCCGACTGGAAGTGACCACCGGTGAAATGCTCGACGCCAACGAGGTCGCGCGGAGCCCGGAGGACTCCGTCCTGGAGTCCCTCTCCAACGCCGCACTGCTGCAAGCCGTACGCCGCCTCAACCCGCAGCAGCAGGAGTGCGTGACCCTGAGATTCCTCCAGGGGCTCTCGGTCGCCGAGACGGCCCGGGTCATGGGAAAGAACGAGGGCGCGATCAAGACCTTGCAGTACCGAGCCGTGCGGACGCTCGCACGACTTCTGCCGGACGACGCCCGCTGACGTCACCTTGTGTGACGTGTCCGTGACACACCGATCGGATCATCTTTCGTCCGTAACCCAACTGCCGCGCCACTCGTTGTGCCGGATGCAGGCCCCCTGTCGCCACACCTGACCGTTTCCACTCGCTCGATCGTGTGGAAACGTCTCCGGTGGGCAACCTTCCGGACCCTCAGGGGAGTCGACCGTCACGACGAGAGGAGGTGCCGCCAGTGATCGCAAACGTTTCGGCACACCGGCGGGCGAACGCCTTCGCCCAGGCCCTGGAGGAACAGTCCCCCCAGGGTGCGGCGGCCGTACAGCCCGAGGACCCGGCCCAACCGGCCGACCACGGAACGCTGTTGGCCCTGGCGAACGGCCTCGGTGAGCTACCGGAGCCGGAATTCGATCCCGAGGTCAAAGTGGTGCAGCGAGCACAGCTCGTCGCGGCCATGGAGACCATGTTCGCCGAAGGCGGTGCGTCCACGGGCCCTACGGTGCCCGAGCAGCGGACCAGGGGAGCTCACCGGGCCTCCCCGCTCAAGAAGCTGCGGCCCCGCTCCCGCTGGGCGAAGGGCCTCACCGCGGGCGGACTCACCGTCGGTGTGGCCGCGGGAGCATTCGGCGGAGTGGCAGCTGCCAGTTCCGACGCCCTGCCCGGTGATTCCCTCTACCCGCTCAAGCGCGGGATGGAGGACATCAGTCTCAGAATGGCCGACGGCGAAGCCGACCGGGGCGAGGCCTATCTCGACCAGGCCTCGACCCGCCTCAGCGAGGCCCGCCGGCTGATGGAGCGCGGCCGCGCGGGCGAGATGGACCACGAGGCGATCGGCGAGGTCAGGCGCGCGCTCGACAGCGTGAGGCACGACGCCACCGAGGGCCACCGACTGCTCCACACCGCCTACCAGCGCGACGGATCCATCGGACCCATCCAGACCCTGGACTCCTTCTCCCGCTCGCACCGCGCGAGCTGGAGCAGCCTCCGCGAGCGGCTGCCCGTCCAGCTGACCGACGTCGGCGACAAGGTCAGCAGCGTCTTCGAGGCCATGGAGCAGGAGGTCGCACCGCTGAAGTCCCTGCTGCCCCGGACGCCGGACAGCGGCGGGGACGCACCACCGGCAGGCGCCCCCCAGGAGGACGAGGGCTCCTCGGCCCCGGACCGCAGGGCGCCCGCCTCCTCCGCGGCCCCGCACGACAGCGCGTCCACCGGCACCACCCCGAAGCCCTCCGGCTCCGACAGCAGTCCGGCGGACGGCCTGCTCGACGGCGGCACGGACGGCCTGCTCGACGACCTCCCGACGGACGGCACCACCCCGTCGTCCCCGGACGGCCCGTCGGGCACGTCCCCCGCGCCCGACGTCACCCTGCCTCCGCTGCTCCCGGGCCTGCTGCCCGGTCTGGGCATCGACGGCGAGGACATCGAGCCGTAGGGCGACCGCACGCGGGAAGGGGGGCCGTCCCGACCGGACGGCCCCCCTTCCCGCGTGTGTGGCACACGCTCTCCGCGTGCCTGGCACGCGCTCTCCGCGTGCCTGGCACGCGCTCTCCGCGTGCCTGGCACGGGCTCCCCGCGTGCGCGGTGCGGGCGTGCGCGGTGCGGGCCGCGCCCGCGCCCGTCAGAAGAAGACCGACCTGCGCTGCACCAGCAGCTTGTACAGGGTGTGCTGGATCTGCTCCCGCACCTGGTCCGTCAGGTTGAACATCAGCATCGGGTCCTCCGCCGCCTCCGGCGGATACCCGTCCGTGGGGATGGGCTCCCCGAACTGGATCGTCCACTTCGTCGGAAGCGGCATCATCCCCAGCGGCCCCAGCCACGGAAACGTCGGAGTGACCGGGAAGTACGGAACACCCAGCACCCGCGCCAGCGTCTTCGAATTGCCGATCATCGGGTAGATCTCCTCCGCGCCCACGATCGAGCACGGCACGATCGGCGCCCCGGCCCGCAGCGCCGTCGACACGAAGCCGCCCCGGCCGAAACGCTGCAGCTTGTACCGCTCGCTGAACGGCTTGCCGATCCCCTTGAAACCCTCCGGCATCACCCCGACGACCTCACCGGCCTGCAGGAGCCGCTCGGCGTCCTCCGCACACGCCAGGGTGTGCCCCGCCTTCCTCGCCAGCTCGTTGACCACCGGGAGCATGAACACCAGGTCGGCCGCGAGCAGCCGAAGATGCCGCTCGGCCGGATGGTTGTCGTGCACCGCGACCTGGAGCATCAGCCCGTCCAGCGGCAGCGTCCCGGAGTGGTTGGCCACGATGAGCGCCCCGCCGTCGGACGGGATGTTCTCGACGCCCTTGACCTCGACCCTGAAGTACTTGTCCGCCAGCGGCCTCAGCACCGACATGAGGACCTGGTCGGTCAGCTCCTTGTCGTAGCCGAACTCGTCGACGTCGTAATCCCCCGTGAGCCTGCGCCGCAGGAACGCGAGCCCGCCCGCGATCCGCCGGTCCCAGCCGCTCACCGGGCCCTCCCCCTCGTCGCGTGAGGGGGCCCCTGCGGCCTCAGCGGCCCCTCCGGGCACCTGACCGCCCGGGAGGGCGCTGACGGGCGCGGGGACGGCCGACGCGGGCGGCTGGACCCGCCCTCCGCCCGGCAGCACACCTCTGCGCCGCCCCGCGCCGGAGCGCGAGCGGTCGTCGTCGAAGGGAATGACCTTGGCGTCCGCCATCGTCGGTCGCGCTCCTCTACCTGGCGCCGTGAGTCGAATGTGTCCTGCCGGCCGGCCCGCCGCCGAGCGGCAGCTCGGCCAGCCTCCCGACGGCCCTGCCCACCCGCTCGGGAGGCAGCAGCCCCGGTCCCCTGCTCCGCGCGAACTCCGCGAAGGTCTCGGCCGTGGTGAATTCCGGACGGAAGCCCAGCGTCTCCCGCATCTGCACGGTCGAGACCACCCTCCCGTGGGTGAGCAGCCGGATCTGCTCCGGCGAGAAGTCCGTCATGCCGATCGTGCGGAGCGCCGACCCCACCCAGGTGACGGCGGGCAGCAGCACCGGCACGGTCGGCCGCCCCAGCCGGCGCGCGCACTGCGAGAGCAGCAGCACACCGTCGCCGGCGATGTTGAACGTTCCGCTGTTCAGTGTGCCGCGCCGGGGTTCACGCGCGGCGATCTCCAGTACGTCGACGACGTCGTCCTCGTGCACGAACTGCAGCCGGGGGTCGTACCCGAGGACCGTCGGCAGGACCGGCAGCGTCAGGTAGTCGGCGAGCGGCGAGTCCGGCTCCGGCCCCAGGATGTTCGCGAACCTCAGGACGCACACGGCGACGTCCGGCCTGCGGCGGGCGAACCCGCGGACGTAGCCCTCGACCTCCACCGCGTCCTTCGCGAAACCGCCGCTCGGCAGGGACTTGGGGGAGGTCGTCTCGGTGAAGACCGCCGGGTCGCGGGGGGCGGAGCCGTACACGTTGGTGCTGGACTTCACCACCAGCCGCTGCACGGAAGGGGACTTCTGGCACGCGCCGAGCAGCTGCATCGTGCCGATGACGTTGGTCTCCTTGACCGTCGTCCGGCCGCCCGCACCGAGCGCCTTCGCGGACACGTCCAGATGGACGACCGTGTCGACGGAGTACTCGGCGAGGATCCTGGCGATCGCCGACTGCCGGATGTCCGCGAGGACGAATTCGGCGTCACCCAACTGGTGCGCGGGCGCCACGGCATCCAGGGCGATCACCCGGTCCACCCCGGGGTCACGCTGGATACGCCGGACGAAACGGCCTCCCAGCTGCCGGGCCGCACCTGTGACGAGCACGATCTTCCCCAAGATCAGCGCCTTCCGTCGATCCTTCACCGAGCGGGGTCTTCCCCTGGCCGTCACCGTAGTCGGTGGATGTTGCCCTGTGATGACCCCAGGCAGGCTTTACCGAACCGATGGCGGGAATACCACCGGAACCGCCGCACCGGCGGGGAGCCCGCAGCGTCCGGCCGGTGCCCACACCAGGAGCCCGGAACACCGGCCCCGGAACGCACCGGGGCCCTCCCGCCATGACGGCGGGAGGGCCCCGGACTCACGAACCGCGTTCGCTTACTTCTTGTTGCGACGCTGAACGCGCGTGCGCTTGAGCAGCTTGCGGTGCTTCTTCTTGGCCATCCGCTTGCGCCGCTTCTTGATAACAGAGCCCACGACTACCCTCGCTCACTTCTCTTCACTGGTGCGGGGCGTCTGGGCCCACACGACCTACGTCGGCCTAGCCTACCCGCCACCGGGTGAGGGACGTAATCCGAGGGCGACGTCAGGCCGACTCCACCCCCACGAAGGACTCACGGAGATACTCGTGAACCGCTTGCTCCGGGACCCGGAAGGACCTTCCCACCCTGATCGCCGGCAGATGACCACTGTGCACCAAGCGGTACACGGTCATCTTCGACACCCTCATGACAGAGGCGACTTCCGCCACGGTCAGAAACTTGACCTCGTTGAGAGGCCTCTCGCTGCCAGCAGCCATGACCCACCTGTACCTTCCGCACGAGACGCGCACCGGCTTCCCCTCCGGTGACTCTTCGTCGTTGTGCGCTCACTCCCCAGATTAGGGGCGGGTGATGCAGTGGGGAAGAGGTGAGGCGATCGGCCGCCTACTGTGACAGACACGCGCGATTGAGTACATACCGAGTAAGAGGCCGGTAGTAGTCCGCGTCCACGCCGTCATCGAGTGGCACGGCGACGGACACCCGCCCCTCCGCCTCGCCGACGAACAGCGCGGGGTCATCCGTATCCGCCAGCCCGATCACCTCGATGCCCAGCTGACCTGCCCCGCAGACCCACCCGTGGTCCCCGACCACCAGCTCGGGCAGCGCCCCCCCGGCGTCCACGGCCTCCTCCAGCGCGGCCCGGACCGGCAGCGGCGAGTGGGTGTGTGCGCCGGTGGCACCACCCGGGGCCCGCACGCCCGGTTCGCGCACCAGCGCGACACCCCGTACGTAGTCGAGGTTGTACGTACGTACGCCGAACCGGGTCGTTATGTCGACACATCGCCCCTGCGCAGGGGCGAGCACCGCGCACCCTGCCGCCGACAAAGCGTCTGCCAGGCCGGCGTAGAACCCGAGCAGCCGGTGCGGATGCCCGGTGCCGAACAGCACCGGAGACCGGCGCTCCGCGGCTCCGGCGAGCCGTTCCGCGAAAGCGTCCAGAGCGGCCAGGGTCCGCTCCGGATCGATCACGTCCGGACCTGACACATGATCAGGATCGGCTGAGACACCACACTTGTCGGCCATCAGCCGCAACAGGTCCCCCTCCCCCCAGGCGCGCTCCGGATCGAGCCCGAGCATCACACGCGGGTCTCTCGCCGCGAAAAGCCGATAACTCCGCAGACTGGTCTCCCGCGGCGTGGCCACGGGCCCGGCGATCCGGGCCGCCAGCAGATGAGCGCGCAGCGCTCCGGTGCTCAACACCCTCCCGATGCTCCCGCACCGGGCACACCCCCGGGCGGGAACCCCGATACCTCCCCACCGTTGGCGTAACCTCCCTCAGGCCAGCAGGCCCCGCAGCGGGAACGCCGAGCGCCGCGTCGCCAGCACCGCCTGGTCCAGCCGGTCCGCCGGGTCGTAGCCGTCCTCCCACGGCTTCCACACCGGCGTACGGCCGTCCGTCATCCGCGCCGGGCCCAACTGCCGCGTGCGGGCGTAGACCTCGTCCCGCCACGAGGACGGGATCACCGACTCCGGGTCCACCGGGGCATGGGCGGCGATCCCCACGAGGTGGGTCCAGGACCGCGGCACCACGTCCACCACCGCGTAACCGCCCCCGCCCAGCGCCACCCAGCGCCCGTCCTCCGCGCAGGCGTGAGCGAGCTCGTGGCACGCCTCCATGACGGCCCGCTGCGCGTCCAGCGACACGGCGAGGTGGGCCAGCGGGTCCTCGAAGTGGGTATCGGCACCGTGCTGGGTCACCAGCACCTGCGGCCGGAAGTCCTCCAGCAGCTCCGGGACCACCGCGTGGAACGCCCGCAGCCACCCCGCGTCACCCGTGCCGGCGGGCAGCGCCACATTCACCGCACCGCCCTCACCCGCCCCGGAACCCGTCTCCTCCGGCCACCCCGTCTGCGGGAACAGCGTGCGCGGGTGCTCGTGCAGCGACACGGTCAGCACCCGGGGGTCCTCCCAGAACGCCGCCTGCACCCCGTCCCCGTGGTGGACGTCCACGTCCACGTACGCCACGCGCTGAGCGCCCAGCTCCAGCAGCCGGGCGATGGCGAGTGCCGGGTCGTTGTACACACAGAAACCCGAGGCGCCCCCGGGCATCGCGTGGTGCAGCCCGCCGGTGAAGTTCACGGCATGAGCGCTCTCCCCGCGCCACACCGCCTCCGCCGCCCCCACCGAGAGCCCCGCGATGAGCGCGGACGCCTCGTGCATCCCCGCGAAGGCCGGATCGTCGACGGTCCCGATCCCGTACGCCTGGTCGGCCGCACCCGGATCGGCCGAGGCCGCCCGGACGGCCGCCACGTAGTCCTCACGGTGCACCAGCCGCAGCGTGGAGTCCCCGGCGGACTTGGCCGACCTGACGTCCACCGCCCCGTCCAGCCCGTACGCCCGCACCAGGCCCATCGTCAGGGCGAGTCTGACCGGATCCATGGGGTGACTGGACCCGAAGTCGTATCCCGTTACTGCCTCATCCCACATCAGCCGCGCGCGCCCGCTCATGCCCGCCACCGTATCGGGCGGGTTCCGCGCCGAACGACCGGGCGTACACAAGCGTCGCGAGGACCAGCACCATGGGCACGAGCATCGCGCCCCGATAGCTCCACGCATCGCCGAGCGCCCCCACGAGCGGCGACCCGACGAGGAATCCCACGTAGTTGAAGACGTTCAGCCGGGCGACGGCCACATCGCTGGCCCCGGGGAACATCCTGCCCGCCGCGGCGAAGGTCTGCGGCACGATCACGCACAACCCGAACCCCAGCAGTGTGAAGCCGCACATCCCCCACCAGGCACCGGGCGCCACCGCCACCACCGCGAACCCCGCGGCGGCCAGCACACTGCCGCCCCGCACCACCGCGACCGCGCCGAACCGCCGCACCCCGAGGTCGCCGACGGCCCGCCCCACCAGCGTCGTCACCATGTAGACGTTGTACGGAACCGTCGCCAGCTGCTCCGAGCCGCCGAGCACGTCCTGCAGATACTTCGCACTCCAGTTGGAGACCGTCGAGTCCCCGATGTACGCGAAGGCCATCACCATGCAGAGCGGCAGCAGCATCCTGAACGGCACGGACGCACCCTGCCCGGCATCGGCCACCGGCACGACGCCGCCGGCCTTCCCCTCCGTGTACCACCGGCTGCCGATCAGCACCGCGGGCAGCAGGACGGCCACCGCCGGCAGATAGGACACCAGCAGCGAAAGATCCCAGTGCGCCCCCGCCCACGCCATCGACGCCCCCGCGATGCCGCCCAGACTGTAGGCGGCATGGAACCCGAGCATGATGCTGCGCCCGTACGCGCGCTGGAGACTGACGCCCATCATGTTCATCGAGGCGTCCAGAGCCCCGACCGCCAGGCCGAAGACCCCGAGCGCGAGGGCCACCTGCCATACCTCGCTGCCGGCGCCCACACCCAGCAGGGCCAGCATCACGACGGGCTGCGCCCACCTGAGGACGGCCCCGGGCCGCACGCGCGCGACCACCTTCTCGGTGGCCACACTGGCGACCCCCGCCAGGACAGGCACCGCGGCCAGGAAGACGGGCAGCAGCCCGTCGGATATCCCGTACCGGTCCTGAATGGCGGGGATGCGCGTCACGAGCAGCGCGAACGCCACTCCCTGCACCAGGAAGCTCAGGGCCAGGGAGGCTCTGCCGTACCGCAACCGCGCATCCGTCATGGCCGCGAGCGTAGAGCCCCCGTCTACCGCTGGGTAGATCGGTCAGCCGAGAAGTTTGGGCAGCTGGGACATGTCGGAGAAGTGCCCGGTGACGCCGCTGAGCCGGTCCGCCGGCATCATCGACGTGAAGCCGTAGACGTCCATCCCCGCTGCCCGGGCCGCCTCGACGCCGAGCGGGCTGTCCTCGATCACGACACACCTCTCGGGAGCGACGCCCATCCGTTCGGCGGCGTGGAGGAACAGGTCCGGGGCCGGTTTCCCCCGGCCCACGTCCTCGGAGCTGAAGATCCACTCGTCCTCGAACCACTGGTCGAGCCCGGTGTTCAGGTGCCCGGCCGCGATCTTCTGGTGGCTTCCGGACGAGGCGACGCAGTACGCGACCCCGTCGGCGACGAGCTCGCCGAGCAGGTCGTGAACCCCGTCGACGGCGGACAGCCTCTCCTGCTGGAACGCACTGAGGGTCCGGCGGTGGAGCTCCTCGTCGAAGTCCGCGGGGAGCCTCTGGCCGGTCCGCTCCTCCACGAGGTCGTGGACCCGGTGGATCGCTGCCCCCATGTAGTCGCGGAGGGACTCCTCGTACGAGGTGGGGTGGCCGAGCTCGGTGAGGTAGCCCGCCAGGACGGTGTTGGAGATCGGCTCACTGTCGACGAGCACGCCGTCGTTGTCGAAGATGACCAGTTCGTAGCGCATGGTTCGACCCTAGACGCTCCGAACGCAGAAAAGCCCCGTGCCACAAGGGCACGGGGCTTTCCCGGAATAATTGTTCGGCGGCGTCCTACTCTCCCACAGGGTCCCCCCTGCAGTA
>NZ_JBIWKR010000031.1:0-22214 GCF_044765765.1 Streptomyces sp. NPDC102402 | reverse complement strand
CCTCGCCTTCCGCGCCGACCCCGCCGTCCAGGAAGCCCTGACCGCCTCCCGCCTGCACGAACTCGCCCAGCCCACCGCCGACGACGGCCTCAAGGCCCTCCTCGCCGACAAGAGCGCCTACGAGACCTTCGACGCCACCGCCGCAGCGGAACGCTCCATGGCCTTCGAAGCCCTCGACCAGCTCGCCATGGAACACCTCCTCAACGTCCGCTGACCCACCCCCCGGGGCACCCGGCACACCACCACCGGGCGCCCCGGCCCCTCCCCTGCCCACACCGCCGGATTCGCGCAGGGTCTTGACTGCCAGCCCATGGGAGCGTTCCCATGGGCCCGGCCCGGCAACCCCTCTCACCGCAAGGGCACCACCGTGACAGAACCCTCCCCGGACGGACGGATCCGACGCCGCAGCCGCCGCACCAGGCGGATCGTCGTCCCTATCACCGTCGTCTCCGCGATCGTCGCCGGCACCGTTCTGTCGGGGTGCGGCCAGCAGCGGGACGAGGACGTCTACACCGTCATGAACTCCTCGACCGACGAGTCGTACCACCGCTGGGACGGTGACACACTCAAGCGCTGCAGCAAGGAGCTCGGGGTCACCATCGAGCAGCAGAGCGTGCCGGCGGCGCAGCTGATGACGAAGGCGCTGCGCATGGCGTCATCGAAGTCGCTGCCGGACGTCCTCCAGCTGGACGCCTCCGAGATGCCGACGTTCGCCGAGGCCGGCGGGCTGATCCCGCTGAAGGATCTCGGGCTGACCACGAAGGACATCCCCGAGGGGATCGTCGACTTCGGTTCGTTCGACGGGACGTACTACGGGGCCGCGCGCACGGTGAACACCCTGGCGCTGTTCTACAACAAGGACACCCTCGACAAGGCCGGACTGAAGGTGCCCACCACATGGGCCGAGATGCAGTCGACCGCCAGGAAGCTGACCCAGGGCAAGCGGTACGGCCTGGCGCTCAGCGCGGGTGGCGCGGAGGACGGGGTCTTCCAGTTCACCCCGTTCATGTGGTCCAACGGCGGCGACGAGTCGAAGCTCGACACCCCTGAGGTCGCCGAGGCCCTGGACTACTGGAAGGCGCTCCTGAAGGACGGCTCGCTCTCCAAGTCCACGGTCAACTGGACCCAGGCCGACGTGAACGACCAGTTCATGGCCGGCAACGCGGCCATGATGATCAACGGCCCGTGGCAGGTCGAGACCCTGAACTCCAAGAAGGGGCTCAACTGGGGCATCGCCGAGATCCCGGTCCCGGAGGCGGGCGACGACTCGGTCGGCCCGCTGGGCGGCGGTGTGCTCACCGTGCCCAACACCGGTGACACCGAGCGCGAGAAGATGTCCGCCAAGATCATCGGCTGTATGTCGGGCGAGCAGGAGGAGATCTCCTACGCCATCAACAGCTGGATGGTCCCGGCCAACACCAGGGCCGCCGACATCTGGCGGAAGAAGACCCCGGAACTGGCGGCGCTGGCCGACCAGGTCGCCACGGCCCGCTCCCGTACCGCCAAGGTCGGCGCGCAGTGGTCGTCGGTCTCCCTCGCCCTGCAGAGCGCCTTCCAGTCGGCGCTCACCGGAGAGTCCAGCGAGGCCGCGCTGAAGCGTGCCCAGCAGCAGGTCACGAGCGGGAACTGAGGTAACGAACCATGTCATCCACCACTACCTCGGCCGCCGCGCTGCCGACCGGCCCGAAGGCCACGGCGGCCGGCGCGGTCAAGAAGCCCGTGGACCCACGGAGCGCCAAGCGCCGCAGGACCCTCGCCCAGTGGGGGTTCATCGCCCCCGCCGTGATCTTCATGGCGCTGTTCTTCGGCTACCCGCTCGTGCGCAACATCATCATGAGCTTCCAGGACTACTCGCCGTCGACGTTCTTCACCGGCGAGGCCCCGTTCAACGGCTTCGACAACTGGAAGAACGTCTTCGAGGACGGGCTGTTCGGCAAGGCCCTGTGGCAGACGATCCTCTTCACGATCGGCTCGCTCGTCGGCCAGTTCTGCATCGGGCTCGCGCTCGCCGTGTTCTTCAGCCGCAAGTTCCCGCTGAACGGCATCCTGCGCTCGCTGATCCTGCTTCCGTGGCTGGTCCCGATGGTCGTCTCCGGCATCGTCTGGCGGCGCATCTTCGACCAGGACACCGGTGTCCTCAACTCCTTCCTCGGCATCTTCGGCGTCGGTGAGACCCCCTGGCTGACGAGCACGAGCGTGGCGCTGGTCTCGGTGATCCTGGTGAACATCTGGATCGGCATCCCGTTCAACATGGTGATCCTCTACGGCGGCCTCCAGGAGGTCCCCAAGGAGCTGAACGAGGCGGCCGCGCTCGACGGCGCCTCCGCCTGGCGCACCTTCCGCTCGGTGACCCTGCCGATGCTCAAGCCCGTCATCACCGTGGTGCTGGTGCTCGGCTTCATGTCCACGGTCAAGATCCTCGACCTGGTCCTCGCGCTCACGGACGGCGGTCCCGCCGACTCCACCCAGACACTCGGCACGCTCACGTACCAGAACTCCTTCGTCCAGATGGACTTCGGGGCCGGTGCCGTGGTCGGCAACATCCTGATCCTGATCTCCGCCGTGTTCGCGGTGTTCTACCTGCGGGTCAACCGCAACGAGGGGAAGTGACCGGCATGGCGACCACCACCCAGATCCCCGCCGCCCCGGCTCCCGCAGTCCACCGGCCCAAGCGCCGCTGGGGAGCGACCGCCTTCGGCGTCGTCGTCCTCTGCGTCATGCTCTTCCCGCTGTACTGGATGATCAACACCGCGCTCCAGCCGGACGCCGGCCTCGTCGACGTCGCACCGGTGCCGACGAGCATCGACTTCTCCGGGTTCACCTCCGCGATCACCGCGCAGGGCGGCAACCTGCTGACCTCGCTGGCCGTGGCGCTCGGCGCCGTGGCCATCTGCCTGGCGATCTCCGCGCCGGCGGCGTACGGCCTGGCCCAGTTCAAGCTGCGCGGCAGCAAGACGATCGTCTTCGGCACGCTCATCACGCAGATGGTGCCGGGCATCGTCATCGCGAACGCCCTGTACAGCGCGTACGTGGACCTCGGACTGGTCAACTCCTACTTCGGCCTGATGCTGGCGGACGCCTCCCTGGGCATCCCCTTCGCGATCGTGCTGATGCGCTCGTTCATGGTGTCGATCCCCCGCGAGGTCATCGAGGCCGCCGAGGTCGACGGCGCGGGCCGCATCCGTACGTTCGTCCAGGTCGTCCTGCCGATGAGCCGCAACTCGCTGATCACCGCCGGGCTGTTCTCGTTCCTCTACGCGTGGAGCGACTTCATGTTCGCGCTCACCCTGAACACGACGGACGACGTGAAGCCGATCACGCTCGGCATCTACCAGTACATCGGCGCGCACGTCGGCGACTGGGGTTCGGTCATGGCCGCGTCCGTGCTCTCCGCCGTACCGGCGGCCATCCTCCTCGTCCTGTCCCAGAAGTACATCGCCGCCGGGATCACCGGCGGCTCGGTCAAGTAAGGGTTTCTTCCATGAGTGACTTCCCGGTCTTCCCGCCCGGATTCGTCTTCGGTGCGGCAACGGCCTCGTACCAGATCGAGGGCGCCGTGGAGGAAGACGGCCGCGGCCCGTCCATCTGGGACACCTACAGCCACACGCCCGGCAGGACCGACGGCGGAGACACCGGCGACGTGGCCTGCGACCACTACCACCGCTACCCGGAGGACGTGTCGCTGCTGCGCGACCTGGGGGTGGAGTCGTACCGCTTCTCCATCGCCTGGTCCCGTATCCAGGCAACGGGCAGCGGGGCGGTCAACCCGAAGGGGCTGGACTTCTACTCCCGGCTCGTCGACTCGCTCCTGGAGGCGGGCATCGAGCCCGCCGCCACGCTCTACCACTGGGACCTGCCGCAGGCCCTGGAGGACAAGGGCGGCTGGCGCGTCCGGGAGACCGCGGAGCGCTTCGGCGAGTACACCGCGATCATGGCCGAGCACCTGGGCGACCGGGTTCCGCGCTGGATCACCCTGAACGAGCCCTGGTGCAGCGCCTTCCTCGGCTACTCGGTCGGCCGGCACGCGCCGGGCGCCAAGGAGGGCCGCGGCGCGCTGGCCGCCGCTCACCACCTGCTGGTCGGCCACGGACACGCGATGAACGCGCTGCGCGCGGCGGGCGTCCGCGAGGCGGGCATCACGCTCAACCTGGACCGCAACGTCCCGGCCACCGAGTCGGACGCCGACCTGGCCGCAGTCGTCCGCGCGGACACCCAGCACAACCTGGTGTGGACCGAGCCGCTCCTCGCGGGCCGTTACCCGGCCACCGAGGAGGAGACCTGGGGCGAGCTGATCACCGGCCAGGACTTCCGCCGCGACGGCGACCTGGAGCTGATCTCCCAGCCGATGGACTTCCTGGGCATCAACTACTACCGCCCGATCGTCGTCGCCGCCGCCCCGCACCGCGAGGCCGACCCGGCGCTCCGCGTGGCCACGGACAACCGCTACACCGAGGGTCAGTACCCCGACGTACGGCGTACGGCGATGGGCTGGCCGGTCGTCCCGGAGTCCTTCACCGATCTGCTGACCGTGCTCAAGCAGACGTACGGCGACGCCCTGCCGCCGGTGCACATCACGGAGAACGGTTCGGCGGAGTTCGACAGCGTCGAGGCCGACGGATCCATCCACGACGCGGACCGGGTGGAGTACCTGCGCACGCACCTGACGGCGCTGCGCGCCGCCATGGACGCGGGCGTCGACGTGCGCGGCTACTACGTGTGGTCGCTGCTGGACAACTTCGAGTGGGCGCTGGGCTATGCGAAGCGGTTCGGGATCATCCGGGTCGACTACGACACCCTGGAGCGCACCCCGAAGGACAGCTACCGCTGGTATCAGCAGCTGATCGCCGCCCACAAGGCCTGACCGCCTGATCTCCGGGGAGCGGGGGGGGCGTACGCGTGCACCACGGCGCGTACGCCCCCTGTTCACGTCTCCGGATCCGGCACGGTCCTCACGCCGTCAGTCCCGGCCCACGTCCGAGCTCACCGCGTCCCGGAGGTCGGCCGCCGCGTCCGCCGGCAGCAGGTGGCCGTCACGCACCGCGCGGGCGCCCGCCGCCGCCACCCCGGCGACATAGCGGGTGTGCGTGGGATACAGCCGGTCCAGCTGTTCCCCGGTGAACGGCACGTGCGTCCCGAACAGCACGCAGAAGGTCTCCCCGGTGTTGTCCCCGGTGTTCAGGGCCGTGGGGACCTCGACCTGCGAGAGCCTCACGCCGCCCCGGGCCAGCCCTTCAGCGTCCCGGACCTTGGTCCCGTCGGGGGCAAACTCCAGGGGACGCGCGGCCGGTGGGAGCACTCCGCGTTCGACCCAGCGCTCCAGGTGCGCGTAGGAGGCCGCGATCACGTGGTGCAGCGGTACCTCGCTGTACGGCGGCCGGTCGCAGGAATACGCGGGCGCGGTACCGAGGTCGCGGGTGAGCAGCGGCTCACGGTAGGCCTGGCCGAACCGGCCGGAGTGCGCGGAGCCGGCCACCTCCCAGCGCCTGTAGCCGTCGTCGTCGGCCCGCCGGGCCGGGGTACGGACATCGGTCTCCGAGAGCACGTGGAAGACGGGTTCACCGCCCTTGCGGCTGGGAGCGGACCCGACGACGAAGCCGTAGCCGTCGAACACCGGCTCGGTCTGCGGCAGTACACGGTCGTAGTAGACCGTCATCCGGCCCGCCGACTGCGACGCCCCGATGCCCAGCAGCGTGCGCGCCCGGAGCGGGCCGAGCACCCTGCCCGCTCCCGCGCGCAGGGCCGCGGCAGCCTGGGCGTACACGTCGTACGACATCTCGTCGGCCGTGAAGCGCCCCTGCCCCGTCACGTCGAGCCTGCCGTAGCGCGCGGGGCTCCACTCCCGGAGCTGGTCCACACCGACGCGCTGGGCGGACACCCCCACCCAGGCGTACCCGGCGCGCGTCATCTGGTCCGGTGCCCAGAGAGCGTCGAGGTCGTAGCCGCCGCTGACGTTCTGCCACTCCGTCAGCACCGTGCCGTTGAACCGGGCCGGGCTGCTCGGCCGCCGTACGACGACGCGGGTCGTGTACGGCACGTCCTCCGCGAGCCGTTCCCCGGTGGGGCCGTAGGCGTCGGCGTGGCCCGACAGGTAGAACTCCTCCTCGACGTATCCCGCCTCGGCGAGGCCGGGCGCGGAGAGCCAGGGGTACGTGCCGGCCGGGTCGGCCGCCTTCGGGTCGCCGGGCACGGCGCCGGCGACCGGGCCGCTCACCGCCGCCTGCGGTGTCCCGGCCCGGGGCGCCGGGCCGGGGGTCCCCGCGGGGACCGCCGTCGCTGTCGCACCCGCGCCCAGAAGCGCGGTGGCCAGGGACACCACCGCCAGCCGTAAGGGTGTGCGCCACAAGATCACGAGCAGGCCTCTCTCTTCCGGCGGCCGGCCGTCCGCCCGCCCCTCCCGCACGACGGTCCCGGGAAGCCGGCGACCACGCACCGGCTAAACCACCGGCCACGTGGAGCGAAGGGAAGACGTCCGGCCGCGGCCCGCGTCACCGCACCGCGTACGCCGCCGGGTTCTCCAGCACCTCGTGGACCACCCGCGCCGCCGCGCCCCGGGCCGCGTCGCCGGAGACGGAGGACGCCCGCAGCCGGCTGCCGTTCTCGTGCCAGCGGCCCGAGACCACGCGCGCGGTGAGCTGCGCGTCCGCGGACTTCTCCAGCCAGGGCATCAGGTTGCGGTAGAGCCCGCCGAGGACGACCGCCTCCGGGTCGAAGAGGTTGACCGCGCCGGCCAGGACCACGCCGAGGCGGTCCCCCGCCTCGCTGAGCGCGGCGACGGCCCGTTCCTGGCCGGCCGCGGCCCGCTGCTCCAGCTCGTCGATTCCCCGCACCCCCGTGTCCGGGTCGATGCCGGCCGCCCGCAGGAGGGCCGCCCGGCCGGCGTACTGCTCCAGGCAGCCGTGCGCGCCGCACCGGCAGAGCGGGCCCTGCGGGTCGACGACGACGTGGCCGATCTCGCCGGCGAAGCCGTGGGCGCCCCGCAGCATCTCGCCGTTCACCACGAGCGCGCCGCCCACACCGATCTCACCCGTGAGGTAGAGGAAGGTGCGCACACCGCCGAGACCCCCGAACCACAGCTCGGCCAGGGCCGCCAGATTGGCCTCGTTGTCCGAGCCGACGGCCAGGGCCCGCCCGGCGGGACGCAGGGTGCTGAGCGCCTGACCGAAGATTCCCTCTGCGGCCACCCGGCTCCAGCCGAGGTTGGGGGCCTGGCGGACGACGCCGCCGGAGACGAGGCCGGGGAGGGCGAGCTCGACGCCGACGACACGGAGCTCCTGCTCCTGGGTGGAGGCGATGACACGGTTGGTGAGCCGGGCCGCGTGGGCCAGGACCTCGGCGGGCGGTACGTCGCGGTGGTCCGTGTGTTCGGTGACGCGGACGCGGTCCGTGCCGGTGAGGTCGACGGCGCACACGGAGACGTAGTCGATGTTGATCTCCACGCCGAGGCCGGCCGGGCCCGTGCGGGCGAGCTTCAGTACGGTACCGGGGCGTCCGGCCGATCCGCTGGAGGTCTTCCCGGACTCGTTGAGGCAGCCCAGCGCGAGCAGTTCCTCGACGAGGGAGGACACGGCGGCCCTGGTCAGCCCCACGAGGCTCGCCACCCGGGCCCGGGTGACCTCGCCCTCGTCACGGACGGTCCGCAGGACCAGGCTCAGGTTGTGACGCCGCACGGACTCGTGCCCGGCCTTGGCCGCGGGAGAGGCGAGATTGTTCTTCATCAGACCTTCGAGCCTAGCTCCCGGCCTGATCCGGCAGGTGCCCCGCCATCCGCTGAACAGGGGAGAAGGCGCGCCAGGAGCACGTCCCGCGCAGGGGACGAGCGCCGCCAGGTCCGCTCGTCACCAGTGGGGCCGGTCCGCACGCGACGGTCCTGACACGGCCGAGGGCCGCACCCCCGTTCCCGGGGGTGCGGCCCTCGCTGCCTACCGGATCGCTCAGCTGCGGATCAGGCTGCGGAGCACGTACTGCAGGATGCCGCCGTTGCGGTAGTAGTCCGCCTCGCCGGGGGTGTCGATGCGGACGACGCCGTCGAACTCGACTCCGGTGTCGGTGGTGACCTTGACCGTGCGCGGCGTGGTGCCGTCGTTCAGCTCGGTCACGCCGGTGAAGGAGAAGGTCTCCTCGCCGGTCAGGCCGAGGGACTCGGCGGTGTGGCCCTCCGGGAACTGGAGCGGGAGGACGCCCATGCCGATGAGGTTCGAGCGGTGGATGCGCTCGTAGGACTCGGCGATGACGGCCTTGACGCCCAGGAGCGCGGTGCCCTTGGCCGCCCAGTCACGGGACGAGCCGGAGCCGTACTCCTTGCCCGCCAGGATGACGAGCGGGGTGCCCGCGGCCTGGTAGTTCCGCGAGGCGTCGTAGATGAACGACACCGGGGCGTCGCTCTTGGTGAAGTCGCGGGTGAAGCCGCCCTCGGTGCCCGGCGCGATCTGGTTGCGCAGGCGGATGTTGGCGAACGTGCCGCGGATCATGACCTCGTGGTTGCCACGGCGCGAGCCGTAGGAGTTGAAGTCACGGCGCTCGATGCCGTGCTCCGTGAGGTACTTGCCGGCCGGGGTGTCGGCCTTGATCGCACCGGCCGGGGAGATGTGGTCGGTGGTGACCGAGTCGCCGAGCTTGGCGAGCACCCGGGCGCCGGTGATGTCCTCGACCGGGGTCGTGTCCATCTGCATGCCCTCGAAGTACGGGGGCTTGCGCACGTAGGTGGACTCGGAGTCCCACTCGAAGGTGTTGCCGGTCGGGATGGAGAGCGCCTGCCACTGGGCGTCACCCGCGAAGACGTCCTGGTAGGACTTGTTGAACATGTCCTCGCCGATGGAGTTGGCGACGACGTCGTTGACCTCTGCCTCGGAGGGCCAGATGTCCGCGAGGAAGACGGGCTTGCCGTCCTGGTCGACGCCGAGGGCGTCCTTGGTGATGTCGACCTTCATCGAACCGGCGATGGCGTACGCGACGACCAGCGGCGGGGACGCCAGGTAGTTCATCTTGACGTCGGGGTTGATCCGGCCCTCGAAGTTGCGGTTGCCGGAGAGCACCGAGGTGACGGCCAGGTCGTGGTCGTTGACCGCCTTGGAGACCTCGTCCGGCAGCGGGCCGGAGTTGCCGATGCAGGTGGTGCAGCCGTAGCCGACGAGGTTGAAGCCGACCTTGTCGAGGTACGGGGTCAGGCCCGCCTTGTCGAAGTAGTCGGTGACGACCTTCGACCCCGGGGCGAGGGTGGTCTTGACCCACGGCTTGCGGGTCAGGCCCTTCTCGACCGCCTTCTTCGCCACGAGCGCCGCGGCGACCATGACGTAGGGGTTCGAGGTGTTGGTGCAGGAGGTGATCGCGGCGACGGTGACGGCGCCGTGGTCCAGCTCGTACGTCGTGCCGTCGGGGGCCGTGACGGTGACGGGGTTCGACGGGACGCCGTTGGCGGCGGCCGGGGAGTCGGAGGCCGGGAAGGACTCCTTGCCCGCCTCCTCGTCGTCCGCGACGTAGTTGCGGACGTCCTGGGCGAACTGCGCCTTGGCGTTCGCGAGGACGATGCGGTCCTGCGGGCGCTTCGGGCCGGCGATGGAGGGGACGACCGTGGAGAGGTCGAGCTCGAGCTTCTCGGAGAAGTCGGGCTCGGCGGCCGGGTCGAGCCAGAGGCCCTGCTCCTTGGCGTACGCCTCGACGAGCGCGACCTGCTGCGCGTCACGGCCGGTCAGACGCAGGTACTTCAGCGTCTCGTCGTCGATCGGGAAGATCGCGGCGGTGGAGCCGAACTCGGGCGACATGTTGCCGATGGTGGCGCGGTTCGCGAGGGAGGTGGCGGCGACGCCCTCACCGTAGAACTCGACGAACTTGCCGACGACGCCGTGCTTGCGGAGCATCTCGGTGATGGTCAGCACGAGGTCGGTCGCGGTGGTGCCGGCCGGGAGCTCGCCGGTCAGCTTGAAGCCGACGACGCGCGGGATGAGCATGGAGACCGGCTGGCCCAGCATCGCGGCCTCGGCCTCGATGCCGCCGACGCCCCAGCCCAGCACACCGAGACCGTTGACCATGGTGGTGTGCGAGTCGGTGCCGACGAGGGTGTCGGGGTACGCCTGGCCACCCCGGACCATGACCGTACGGGCCAGGTGCTCGATGTTGACCTGGTGGACGATGCCGGTGCCCGGGGGGACGACCTTGAACTCGTCGAACGCCGTCTGGCCCCAGCGCAGGAACTGGTAGCGCTCCTTGTTCCGGCCGTACTCCAGCTCGACGTTCTGGGAGAACGCGTCGTTGGTGCCGAACTTGTCGGCGATCACGGAGTGGTCGATGACCAGCTCGGCCGGGGCCAGCGGGTTGATCTTCGCCGGGTCCCCGCCGAGCTCCTTGACGGCCTCACGCATGGTGGCGAGGTCCACGACGCACGGGACACCCGTGAAGTCCTGCATGATCACGCGAGCCGGCGTGAACTGGATCTCCTGGCTGGGCTGGGCCTGCGAGTCCCATCCACCCAGCGCCCGGATGTGGTCGGCGGTGATGTTCGCGCCGTCCTCGGTGCGGAGCAGGTTCTCCAGCAGCACCTTCAAGCTGTAAGGGAGGCGCGCGGAGCCCTCGACCTTGTCCAGCTTGAAGATCTCGTACGACTCGTCGCCCACGCGCAGCGTGCTGCGGGCGTCGAAGCTGTTCGCCGACACGACAGTCTCCTTCTTCAATGTGCGCGTTCAACCGCGCCGCGCCTCATGTGCGGCCGGCGCCGCCTGCGGCCCCCACCATCCGCTAAGGTAAGGATTAGTTAGGTAACCCTTACTGAACGGCGGCTGCGGTGCGCCTCGGCAGATATCTCGATGTCGAGATAACTCTAGTACATCGCCGCCGCGCGGTCATGCCCGGGCGCCCGTGTCCGGCGCCACTCCGCGATGACGCACGGCCGGGACCGGGGCCGGACGGCCGCCGTGGAACACGGACGGAGTCCTTGTGCCCGCGGCGCGGCACCACATGTGCGCCGGAGCGTCACGGCCGGTCGCCGTGCGCCGCACGCTCGCGTGCCCGGCGGGGCCGGCCGCGCCCCGATGACGACCACCTCCGCCCAGAGAAGGCTCCGTGCACTTCACCGACACCTCCGAGGCCGTGCGGGCCTGGGTCCACGGCTGGGCCCTGTCACGCGGCACCACCGCACCGAGCTCCATGCCCTGGGGCTTCACCGTGACCATCGGGCTCCCGGGACACGCCATGAGCCACGTCCTGCCCACGGCCGACGAGGCGACCGTGCGCGAGCTCACCGGGAGCACCACCGGACCCGGCGTCTGGCTGAAGGCGTTCGTCCCGGCGGAGTCGCTCGCCTCGTGGATCGCACCGGGCTGGTCCCTCCCCGGCGCGCCCGGCTTCCTCATGTCCACCGCCCTGCGGACCGGTTCCCCGCGCATCCCGCCCTCGCTGCCCGGCGGCTACCGGCTCCGCACGTGGGCACGCGCCGGCGTGACCCACGCACGGGTGCACGCCCCCGACGGCACCACCGCCGCGCGCGGCCAGATCTCGGTCGACGGGACCAACGCCGTCGTCGACAAGGTGGAGACCCACCCCGCCCACCGGCGCCGCGGGCTCGGCCGGGTGATCATGGGCACCCTCACCGGCACGGCCGCCGAGCGGGGCGCCACGGTGGGCCTGCTGGCGTCGACGGCGGCGGGCCGCGCCCTGTACGAGGCGACCGGGTGGCACGTGACCGCGCCGCTGGCCAACGCCCTGCGGGGACCGGACCCGGCCCGGAACGCCCGGGCCGGGCACAGCGCCTCGGCCCCACCGGCGGTGAGTCCGGCCGGTCGGGCACGGTAGCCGCCGGTGGGCGGCGTAACCGCCCGGAAGGACTCCGTGCCGTCGGCCGGAGGGCTCCGTCGGCCCGTTCCTGCGCCTGTACGCCCCCGCGGCCACGTCACCCGTCGGGCAACCTGACCGGCCCGCCGTCCGTGGACCGTCATCGCGGGAGCGCGGCCCTCCTGCGGAAGAGGTCCTCGGCGGCGCTCTGGGCCCGGTCGCGGACCGTCGCCGGGTCGACGCTGCGGACCCGGCCGTCCTCCACGAGCCGCTGGCCGTCCACCCAGACGTCCCTGACGTCGGCGGCACCGGCCGAGAAGACCAGATGGGCGGCGGCGTTGGAGTCGGGGCCGTGGAGCAGCGGGGTGGTGTGCAGACCGCGCAGGTCGACGGTGACGACGTCGGCCTTCTTCCCCGCTTCGAGTGAGCCGGTCTCGCCGTCCAGCCCGAGGGCCCGTGCGCCGTCCAGGGTGGCCATCGCGAGGATGTCCCACGGGTCGCCGGTCGTCGGGTCCAGCGACGTCAGCTTCTGGAGGAGGGACGCGAACTTCATCTCCTCCAGCAGGTCCAGGTTGTTGTTCTCCTTCTCGCCGTCACTGCCGAGGCCCACCGTGATGCCCCTCTTCCGCATCTCGATGACGCGGGCCGGACCCGAGGAGAGCTTCATGTTGGAGCAGGGGCAGTGCGCGACGGAGGTGCCCGTGCTCGCCAGGAGGTCGAGTTCGTGGTCGTCGAGCCAGACGCAGTGCGCCACGACCGTACGGGGGCCGAGGATCCCCCGGTGATGGAACTCCTCGATGGGCCGGCGGCCGGTCAGCCGCAGTGACTCCTCCACCTCCCACGTCGTCTCGGAGGAGTGGGTGTGCAGGCCCGTGTCGAATTCGTCGGCCAGCGCCGCCGCCGCCTTGAACGCCCCCTCGGAGCAGTAGAAGAGGTGCTCCAGCCCCACCCACGAGCGGACCCGGCCCTCGGCGTGGGTGCGGTACTCCTCCAGGAGCCGCCGGTTGGTGCCGAGTGTCTCGAAGTAGTCGTAACCGGGCAGGTCGGCGACGTACGGGACGAGGGTGGCTCGGATGCCGACCTGTTCGGCCGCGTGCGCCGAGCCCTCCATGTGGCGCCACATGTCCATGACCGAGGTGGTCCCCGCGCGCAGCGACTCGGTGTAGCAGAGCAGCGAGGCGGCCTCGGCGATCTCGGGGGTGAGCGCCTTGTGCGCGGGGTCGACGTAGTCACGGAGCCAGTCCCACAGCGACTTGGACTCGGCGGTGCCGCGCAGCAGCCCGGAGTGCAGGTGGGTGTTGTGCAGTCCGGGGATGACCGCGTGGCCCGTGGCGTCCACCACGACGGCGTCGGCGGCCGCCGCGTCCAGTTCGGCGACCGGGCCGACCGCGGTGATCCTGCCGTTCTCGATCAGGACCGAACCGGGGTCGTGGACCACTTGGGCGCCCTCGCAGGGCAGGACGACGCCGTTGCGGATCAGCGTGCGGGGGTGACGGGTGGTCATGCGCCGGCCCCCGTCCAGAAGCCGGCATGGACGGCCGCGGCCCGGTCGTGCAGGTGCGGGCCGGAGACCTCGACGGGCCGCTGCCCCGAGGCGAAGACGGTGCGGCAGGGCAGGGCCATGGTCGGGTTCTCCTCGTCGGCGCCGGTCAGGGCGAGGAGTTCGTCCTCGCCGAGGGCGTAGACGACCCGTCCGATCCCGCTCCAGTAGACGGCCCCGGAGCACATCGCGCAGGGCTCGGTGCTGGTGTACAGCGTGGCGCGGGACAGTTCGTCACGGTCGTACGCGGCGGTCGCCAGCCGGACCAGGTTGGTCTCGGCGTGACCGGTGGCGTCCCGCCCGGTGGTCACGGTGTTGCCGGCCTCCAGGACGACGGCCCCGTCCAGGACCAGCAGGGAGCCGAAGGGGTGGTTGCCGTCCTTCCTGGCGCGGGCGGCCAGGTCGATGGCGGCGGTCAGGAACGTCTCCTCGCCGGGGGTGAGGGGGGCGGGTGCTGCGGTGGTCACGGGATCTCCTTGATTCGTGCGGGTGAGGGGCGGTGGTGTGCGGGGCGCGGACGGATCAGCCGGTCTGTGCCGCAGGGGCCTTCGGTGGTGTGCCGGGCGCGGGAAGGCCGCCGGGCGGGGTGGGGCGCCAGGCGGTGAACGCCGCGTACGCGGCGGCCGACACGGCGAATCCCACGAGCAGCCCGAACGGCCCCACGGCCGGGTGCGCGGCGGCCAGCGGGCCGGTGTAGAGGGACTGGTTCATGAAGGGGATCTCGGCGAGCAGGGCGATCAGTACCGACGGCAGTCCCCAGCCGAAGCGGTGCCGGGCGTCGTACAGCCGGGCGGTGTCGTGCAGGCCCCGCTCCCGCCACCAGTACGCCGTGACGAGGACCGCGCCCCAGGGGGCCAGCCAGTACCCGGTCATCAGCAGGAAGTCCTGCAGCTGCGACGCGAAGTCGCCGTGCCCGGCGTACCAGGAGAGGACGGTGCCCAGGCCTCCCACCACCAGGACGGACACCCAGCGGGGGATGGCGAATCCGGCCGCGAGCGCCACCATCGAACCGGAGTACAGGTCGATGACCGTGGACGCGAGGGTCGAGAGGAGGAGGGCGCTCAGGACCAGCACGCCGAGGGCGTGCGGGAGCAGCCCGCCGACCATGGCGCTGGGGTCGTCGACGGCGGCGACGGTGCCGATCGCCGCGCCCAGCGAACCGATCCACACCCCGGCGAGCGTGCTGCCGCCGGCCGCCGCGAGGAGGACCCGGCGAGGGCGTGCGGTGGCGGGCAGGTAGCGGCTGTAGTCGGAGGCGTACGCCGACCAGCCCAGGCCCCGGGCCGCGGTGACCGCGACGACCAGCAGGAACGCGGCGACCGGACCGCCCGAGGGGGCGGTGGGCGCGGCCGCGTGGGCCTCACCGAATCCGTAGACGGACACCACCGCGAAGACGACGACCAGCGCGAGGGCGAGACCGCGTTCGACGGCGTGGATCATCCGGTAGCCCAGGACGGCCACCGCCAGTTGGGCCGCCGCCATCAGCAACAGCGCGGGCGCGAATCCGAGTCCGGTCAGGTCGCGCAGGATGAACATGCCGAGCAGGGTGTCGACGACGCACCACCCGACACCGTTGACGACGGTGAACGCGGCCGACGGCAGCGCGCCGATCCGTCCGAACGGGCCTCGCGTCTGGATGAGCTGGAGTACGCCGGTGAGCGGGCCCCGGGTGGAGAAGAGGCCCACCGTCACCGCGCTGAGCACGGTCCCCACGGCGATGGCGAGGACCGCCGGCAGCAGATCGAGACCGAACACGGACGTCGACAGGGCGCCCACACTGAGCGTCGCGAACTGCACGTTCGCGCCGAACCACAGGGTGAACAGCGACCGCGGCCGGCCGTGCCGGCGGTCCGCCGGCACGGGTTCGACGCCGGCCCGCTCGATGCCGAGCGGTGGCGCCGCGGGCGCCGCGGGCGCCGCGGGCGCCGCGGGATCCGGGGTGGTGGCACGGCCGGCGGCGGACGGTGGAGCGGTGGGCAGCGGTTCGGCGCGCACGGGATCTCCTCAGGGGCGACGGGAGTGCGGCCGGACGCCGACTTGTCGAGCGGGGCGTCCGGGGCGCGGGGGCATGCGGCTCGCGGCGGGTGCGGCGGCAGGGCACGGGACCGGGCGGGGCCCGATGTCCTTGCGCGGGTGGCGCGCGGGGAAACGGGAGGACGCCGATGTCCTGCTCGGATGGCACGCGGTACGGCGGCGGATGGTGCGCCGTGTCCCGCGATGTCCCTCAGTGAACCCTCGGCGGACCGCGGATGGACTGGTACGGCCCTACAGACGACCCGCCGGGGAGGGAGGGGGAGCCCGTACTATTCTCCGAACCCCGTGCCCGCCGGTGTGCACGGCCGTAACACGCTCCGTGCGAGGCCACGGCCGCATCGCCGCGCCTCTCCCCGTCAGGCGGGAACCATGTGCTGCTGACCGAACTCCTCGCGATGCCCGGCCTCGGGCTCACCCCGCTGCTCCCCACCGGGCCCAGGGACCGCCGTGTGACCGGTGTCTACACCACCGACCTGCCCGACCCGGGGCGTTACCTGGACGGCGGGGAGCTCGTCCTCACCTCCACCACCTGGTACCGCGAACCCCGTGACGCCGATGTGTTCGTGGCCGCGCTCGCCTCGGCGGGCGCCGCCGCCCTGGTGGCCGGATCGGCCGCCGTGGGAGAGCTGCCCGCTGCTCTCACCGACGCCTGCGAGCGCCAAGGGCTCCCGCTGCTGGAGGTCGGTGACGACGTGTCGTACGCCGCGCTCACCGAGACCGTGCTCGCGGCGCTCGCCGGCCCCGTCGGCCGCTCCCCCGGTGCCGGACTCCATCGCGGCCTGGTGGCCAGCATGGCGTCGGGGGCCGGCGCCGGGGGCCTGGTCGAGGTGCTGGCCAGGTCCACCGGCGTGCACTGCGCGGTGCTCTCGGCCACCGGGCGGCCCACCGCGGGCGCGGTGCCGGAGGTGTCCGACCACCATCTGCGGCGCTCCCTCCGGGCGGCCTTCGCCGCCGGCGCCTTCCCTTCCGTGCAGCCGCTGCCGGGCGGCGGACACCTCACCTTCCTGCCCGTGCAGTCCCCCGTCGCGCACCGCCCGCCCGCGGGCTATCTGGCCGCGGGCGGTGACCACCGGGACTGGGCGCCCGGCATCGCGGACGCCGCCGCGGAGGTGTGCGCGCTGCTCGCCCTCGACGGGGTCGCCCGGCAGGAGCGGCGGCGCATCGAGGAACGGCTGCTGCGCGAGTCCGTGGAACTCCTGCGCGAGGGCCGCGTCGAGCCGGCCGCCGGACGACTGCGCAGCCTCGGCCTGGACCTGGACGCCCCAATGGCCGTCGGGTACGTCACGACCACCGGCCGGCCGTACGGCGCGGAGCTCGCGGCCGTCGTCCTGGAAGACGTGCACGGGCAGATACCGGGCTGCTCGGCCCCCTTCACGGCGCAGGACGGCCACCTGATGTTCGTACCGGCCGCCGACGGCGACGGCATGTCCCTCTGCGAGCGGCTCACGGAGGCCACCCGCAGGCTCGACCCGTTCCTCGCCCACGGCTGGGCCGCGATCGGAGTCTCAGGCTCCGCGACAGGGCAGGAGGGACTGCGCCGGATGCTGGAGGAGGCCCGGCAGGCCCAGCGTGTGGCCCGGCTCGGCACGGGCACCGTGCGGGCCGCCGGTCCCGAGGCGCTCTCCTCCCACCTGATGCTGCTCGCCGCCGTCCCGGACGAGGTACGCCAGCTGTACCGGGAGCGCCTCATCGGCGTACTGGAGCGCTACGACGCCGAGCACCACAGCGACCTCGTGGGCACCCTCAGCGCGTTCCTCGACGCGTCCGGGTCCTGGCAGCGGTGCGCGCAGCAACTGCACGTCCACGTCAACACCCTGCGCTACCGCCTCCAGCGCGTCGAGCAGCTCACGGGACACAGTCTGGCGACCCTGCACGACCGCGTGGACTTCTGCCTGGCGCTCGGCATCAGGTGAACCGGCCGGTCTGACCCCGGAGACGCCCCCGGCCCCCTTCGCAGCGGAGGGCGGCACCACCGGCACGGGGGACGGTGCGGCGGGCGCGTTCCTCGCCCTCTGCGACAGGGCGGGCATACCCGTCACCGTCCCTCGGGGACCGGACGGCCTGTACTGCGGCACGCCCGGGCAGTTGAAGGGATTCGTGGACGGCCACAGGGCCATGGCCGAGCGCACCGGCCGTCCTTACCGCCACGTACTGGAACTGCTGGAGGAGGCGACCCGGCCGGAAGTATGACGACAGGGCTCGGCGGACACGCATGAGCGGGCGACTTCGGGATACCCGTACTCGTGACAGAGGAGGCACAGATGCCGCTCACCTTCCGCAAGAGCTTCCAGATCCTTCCGGGCGTCCGGCTGAACATCAACCGCCGCTCGTGGTCCGTCACGACCGGTGGACGGCACGGCCCGAAGCGCACCCACAGCAGCACCGGCCGCCGCACCACGTCGATGGACCTGCCGGGCCCCTTCGGTTGGAGGAAGACGACGCGTCGCCGCCGCGGCTGACTCACCCGATCGGCGGAACACCGCACGCCGGGCCGCCGGGCAGGCCTGACCCTCGGATCAGGCGCCCGCCCGCGGTCCGGCACGGTGCCGTTACCCGACTCGCACATCCCCGGCACGATCCTCATCTCATATCTGAGATAGCGTGCAGCCATGGAAGACGACTACCTCGCACGCATCGGCAAGCTCATCCGTGACGCCCGTCAGCATCGCGGCTGGACACAGAGTCAGCTCGCCGAGGCGCTCGCCACGAGCCAGAGCGCCGTCAACCGCATCGAGCGTGGCAACCAGAACATCAGCCTTGAGATGATCGCCCGCATCGGCGAGGCCCTCGACAGCGAGATCGTGTCGCTCGGGTACTCGGGCCCCATGCACCTGCGGGTCGTCGGCGGACGCCGGCTCTCCGGCTCCATCGACGTCAAGACGAGCAAGAACGCCTGCGTCGCGCTGCTCTGCGGCTCCCTGCTCAACAAGGGGCGCACGGTTCTGCGCCGGGTCGCCCGGATCGAGGAGGTCTTCCGGCTCCTGGAGGTCCTCAACTCCATCGGCGTCCGCACCCGCTGGATCAACGACGGTGTCGACCTCGAGATCCTGCCGCCCGCCGAGCTCGACCTGGCGGCCATCGACGCGGACGCTGCGCGCCGCACCCGATCCATCATCATGTTCCTCGGCCCGCTGCTGCACCGTCTGGACCGCTTCACGCTGCCGTACGCCGGCGGCTGCGACCTCGGCACGCGCACGATCGAGCCGCACATGATCGCGCTGCGCCGCTTCGGCCTGGAGATCGCGGCGACCGACGGG
Source organism: Streptomyces sp. NPDC102402 (assembly GCF_044765765.1). Taxonomy (NCBI): domain Bacteria; kingdom Bacillati; phylum Actinomycetota; class Actinomycetes; order Kitasatosporales; family Streptomycetaceae; genus Streptomyces; species Streptomyces sp. NPDC102402. Next base: position 3,623 of record NZ_JBIWKR010000031.1, on the reverse strand, counting down.
CTCTACCACGCGCAGGTCGACCACTCGATCCGGCCGGGCCGCCCGATCGTCCTGACCGAGCGCGGCGACACGGTGACCGAGAACGCCCTGCTGGCCGCCGCCCGTCACGACGGCACGACGGTCATCCGCAACGCGTCCTCCAACTACATGGTCCAGGACCTGTGCTTCTTCCTGGAGGCGCTCGGAGTGCGCGTCGACGGCGTCGGCACGACGACCCTCACGGTGCACGGCGTCCCGGAGATCGACGTGGACGTCGACTACTCCCCCTCCGAGGACCCGGTCGAGGCGATGAGCCTGCTGGCCGCCGCCGTGGTGACGGAGTCCGAGCTGACGATCCGTCGCGTCCCGATCGAGTTCCTGGAGATCGAGCTCGCGGTCCTGGAGGAGATGGGCGTCGACTGCGACCGCACGGTGGAGTACGCCGCCGACAACGGCCGCACACGGCTGGTGGACCTGACGGTCCGGCCCTCCAAACTGGAGGCGCCCATCGACAAGATCCACCCGATGCCGTTCCCCGGGCTGAACATCGACAACGTGCCGTTCTTCGCGGCGATCGCGGCGTCCGCGCACGGCCAGACCCTGATCCACGACTGGGTCTACGACAACCGCGCCATCTACCTCACCGACCTCAACCGCCTCGGCGGCAGGCTCCAGCTCCTGGACCCGCACCGCGTCCTGGTCGAGGGCCCCACCCGCTGGCGCGCCGCCGAGATGATGTGCCCGCCCGCACTGCGTCCGGCGGTGGTCGTGCTGCTCGCGATGATGGCCGCCGAGGGCACCTCGGTGCTGCGCAACGTGTACGTGATCAACCGCGGCTACGAGGAGCTGGCGGAGCGGCTGAACTCGGTGGGGGCGCAGATCGAGATCTTCCGGGACATCTGAAAGCCTGCAGAAGAAACACCGTCACACCCCTTCTGACCTGCATAAATGCGAGTCGAGGCGGGGTGTGACGGAGTCCCTGGGACTTTTCTGGGACTTCGAACCAGGAGCGACGGCTTCCGTGCACCGCGCTCTTCACGTGATGAGTCATCGCGAAACATGTGGAACGCAAACGCGTGGAAGTAGCCGCAGGTCAGCACTCCGTGGAGGACATTCTGGCCAAAGCGCTTGCGTGCGTTACGTGCACTGTGTGCGTTGCGTGCGGCTTCTTGACGCACGAGGCACCCAGCGTGCCATTCAAACATTGGGCCCCAGGCAGTCCCTCACGAAACCAGTCCGCCCATCGCACTCCAGCGGCCGTTAGGCGGCAGCTGCTGCCCAGGGCGGCACGACTGCACAGATTAGGCCGCGGCCCTGGCCCCGCACCCGACGCCCGGGTCCTGCTCGATACCCACCCCATCCACGCGAGCGCCGTCGTCGCCACCGTCACCGACCAGATCGCCGCGTCGTCTCCCAGCTGACCGAACGGTACGAACAGCCGCCCGACCGCCCGCCGGCGCTCAACACGGACGCCACCGGACCCGCCTACGTGCACGACGCAACCTCGTCGACAACGCCACCCGCCATGCCACAAGCCGCGTCCAGGTCACCGTCCGGACCCAGGACCAGCACGTCATCCTGTCCGTCCACGGTGCCGGGCCGGGCGTACCCGCCGAGAACGCCGAACGCGTCCTCGAACGCTTCGTCCGGCTCGTCGACGCCCGCTCCCGCGACCGCGGGGGCACCGGGCTGGGCCTGCCCATCGCACGCGAACTCGCCCACCACCAAGGCACCCTTGTCTTCGTCCCCTCCGACACCGGCGCATGCTTCCAACTGCGTCTTCCTCACCCGCCTCCTCGGGCCAAGGACGAGCGCTGAGCCGCGGGCGAAGGTGCGCTCCATCGCGGGAATAGCTTTCGGGGAGTTCCTGTCTCCTGCTCTGTCACCGAATCGGACAAGATCCAGAGTTGTCTTGGGGTCAGTCAGGCTCGCTCGGACTACCAAGCCTGCAGATTGCCGATCCGAAAGCGGGCATCGCCGGGAAGCCAATTCCTGGGAGTCTTGGTCGTCCAGCACGCTTTGGGCCATACCCGCGGATAGGGTGGGCGGCCCGGGAGCGAGGAGGAAGACCATGGCGCTGACCACGTCACTGGCCGGCAGGGTCCGGAACACGAGCCTGCCGAAAAGTCATGCCCTGCTGCCGCTCCTGGAGGCCGTCGTCAACGCGATCCAGGCAATCGACGCGCGGTTCGGTGACGATACCGAGTCCGGTCGTCTGAGGATCAGGATCCACCGCAGCCCACAGGAAGCACTCGACTTCAGCCACGTCGGCCCGGGGCGTGCAGCCCTGAAACCCATTGTGGGCTTCACCGTCGAGGACAACGGGGTGGGCTTCACTCCGGAGAACATGACATCGTTCGAGACCTTGGACAGCGACCACAAGGCCGACATGGGCTGCCGCGGCGTGGGGCGCCTGCTCTGGCTGAAGGCGTTCGACAGGGTAACGATTCGCAGCGCCTACGAGGACGAAGCCGGACGCATCGACGGGCGGCAATTCCGCTTCTCCGTCCACGGAGAGGTCGAGTTGGACCCGGAGGCAGAACTGCCCGCCGAGGTCGGCGCGGCCGTGAGCCTCGATGGGTTCAAGAAGCCCTACCAGCAGAGCGGGCTGAAGTCTGTAGAAGCCATCGCCCGTGAGGTATTCGAGCACTGCATCTGGTACTTCCTACGCCCCGGCGGCGCGCCCCACATCATGGTGTCCGACGACGACGGGGCAGTCTCGCTCAACAGCCTCATGAACGACTTCGTCTATTCCGACCTGCAAAGGACTTCGATAGACGTCAAGGGCGAGAGTTTCGACATGGTAAGCCTCCGACTGAAGTCCTCGCCGCGGAATCACGCACCACGGCTGTACTGGTGCGCGGCGAACCGTGTGGTGCTGGAGGAAAACCTCACCAGCAAGGTGCCCGGACTCTATGGGAGGCTCAAGGACTCGGAGTCCTCCCCGTTCACGTACGTCTGTTATTTGTCCTCAGACTTCCTGGACAGCCACGTGCGCGCCGACCGCACGGCCTTCGACATCAGCGAACAGGCACCGGACACCCCTCTAATCGAGGACGTGTCGATGGACGACATCAGGGAGAGCGCGCTCAAGGAAGTCGAGCGAATCCTCGCCGGACCACTCAGCGCAGCGCGCGAGGAGGGCAAGGCCCGAGTCCACGAATTCGTCAGCAACCGTGCCCCGAGGTACCGGCCCGTCCTTTCGCGACTGGAACCGCTCGGCGTGACCGTGGACCCGTCCATCAAGGACCAGGAACTGGAACTGCTGCTCCACAGCAACCTCCAGAAGCTCGAAGCGTCCGCGCTCGCCGAGGGCCACGCGGTCCTGAGCCAAGGAAATTCCGCCCCGCCAGAGGGGTACGACGACCGGTTGGCCCGGTACCTGAATACGGTGACCGACATCAACCAGTCCGATCTGGCCGCCTACGTCTCACGTCGACGGGCGATCCTCGACGTGCTCCAGCGGCTGGTCGAGGTGGACGGCCAAGGCAGGTACAGCAGAGAGGATGCGATCCACTCGCTGCTGATGCCGATGCGGACCGACTCTAACCTCGAAGTTTCATGACGGTCCGCCGACGGAGTTGGTGGGCCGTTTTCGTGTGGTGGGCTGAGGGTGGGCAGGCCGGGGGCCCGAGTGTCGTCTC
>NZ_JBIWKR010000030.1:0-23106 GCF_044765765.1 Streptomyces sp. NPDC102402 | reverse complement strand
ACAACGCCAACCTCACATCATCACCGGTTACTTCAAGGCCCCGCATGTCCGCTACACCCTCGACGAGTGAACCCCATGAGTTTCTGATCAATATGACGGGGACTGCGCATTCTGCACCTCCTGCGTGCTGTTCGCCGAGCGGCATCTCCGGCCACGGTGCGCGTTCACGCCATGGCAGTTCGCGGACATGGACTCCTTCGGAGCCACCCGTGAGCGGGCGGCGTACGAACTGCTGTGGATCACCCCGGCCGGAGCGGTCCACGGCGGCGCCCAGGCCGTCGCCAAACTGCTGCTCAACACGGGAAAGGGCTGGGCCGTCGCAGGGGCGCTGCTCACTCTGCCTCCCCTCCGCTGGATCGCGCACGGCGTGTACAGGCTCATCGCGAACAATCGTGAGCGGATGCCGGGCGGGACCCCGGCCTGCGCGATCCCCGCGGACCGACGGCCGTAGGCCGCACCTCCTCGTCCCCCGGTGAGCCGACGCCTCCTCTCCCCGGCGTCCGCGGGGGCACGCCCTTGCCGTGAACGGCTGGGACCGCACTTCGGTACGAGCCGAGTTACGCCCTCTCGTGCGCGCACGAGAGGGCTGCGAGCGGCTCGTCCCGCTGCGGACCGCCAGACCGACCTCGCCGAGCGGCCGGCCGACCTGCGGTCCTCCGGGACGCGACCGGCCGATCGTCCTTGTCAGAGCTGGAATTCCGCGGGCGAGAGTCCCAGTGCCGCGCAGGCCTCTCGGAGGATCATGTGCTCGGCCTGGGAGAAGTCGCCGTCGGCACCGGCGATGACGATGCCGGTCTGCAGCACGGCCCTGGCCTCCGTCGGCTTCTTGGACGTCTTGACGATCTCCTGCAGCGCCTCCGCCTTGCCCTGCTGGAAGTTGAGGCTCAGCTGGTCCACGTGCTTGTTGAAGCGCTGGCGCAACTGCTCCGGCGGGAAGTTCTGCAGGACTTCGTTGCCGAGGATCATCGACTCCACGTGCTGTCGCTCGGCAGGGTCCACATGTCCGTCAGCGGCCGCGACCAGTGCGCACATCGCCATGCTGGCGTCCCGGTAGGCGCCACTCTTGAGCTCCGTCTTGAGGGAGGCGAGCTGCGACTTCAGCGTGCTCACCATCTGCGCGCGCGAACCGCCTCCGGACCCGTGCCCGCTGCTCCTTCCGGCGGCCGGCCCGCGCGCTCCCTGGGACTGCTGCAGCGTCCTTGCCTGATCCTTCAGCCGGTCCCACACTGCCATTGAGGTCACCTCGGTCTTCGTCTGAGTTGTCGGTCACGAGCCCGTGCGCTCACCGGTCCAACGGGCGGCCGAGGGTAAAGGTTCCGCAAAGAGCCGATTCTCGCGCCGCGTTCCGGTCGGCCGCTCCCTCGGGTGACGGTCGCCTGCTCCCCCGGGTGGCGGTCCTCCGCTCCCCGGCGCGCCGGCCGTCCGCGGGCGGGTACGCGGATACGCCGATGCGGGCCGGTCGGGCGTGCAGGCTTCAGAGTGACCGGCAGCCCTCTCCGTGCCGCCGGTCTGCGGTGTGTGGCAACCTCACCCGGGTCTCGATCACCACTGAGTGATCACTCGGCATCCCTTCGTAACTCCCGTGCAACCATCCACGCCGTTCGCGGGTCACATCAAGCAGGAGCAAACAGCTCTCAGGGACACAAGGGGGAAATATGAGAATCGCGCGTAATGTCGCGGCCCTCGGGGCGGCCACCGCACTCGCGGTGGCCGGCACGGCCGCATTCAGCACGACGGCCTCCGCCGCACCGAACGTCACACCGCAGGGGGTCTGCGGCAAGGCCTACAAGACCGTGAACTCGGTGCCCGTCGGCTCGCAGGGCACCGTCTACCTGACGTACAACTCCGCCAACGGCAAGAACTGCGTGGCGACCATCCGTGCCAACCCCGGGTCGGCCAAGTCCATGTCGGCGTACATCTACGTGCCCGCCACCGACGAGTGGGCCGGTGACGACGGGAACTTCACGTCGTACGCAGGGCCCGCCTACGTCTACGGCAAGGGCTACTGCGTCAGCTGGGGCGGCCACATCGGCAATGTGTACGTGTCGGTGGAGAACTCCAACTGCGCGTCCCTGAAGGAGCGGCGGGTCACCGAGATCCGCTGATTCCCCGCACCGTCGGGGGCGTGCAAGGGTGCGCCTTCCCGCCGGGCCGCAGTCGCGGAGGCGGACCGTTCCCCTCGGCCGACGGCGGGCCGGGTAGCAGCAGCTGCCCGGCCCGCCGTCTTGTACGTCGCCCGGCGCGACAGGAGCCTGCGGGACGCGTCCCGCGCCGGGCGGCCGGCGCGGGGGTCCTGACCCCGGGCCTCGGCGACTCGCGTGCGGGGTGTGCTGCCCGCCAGTCCCTCAGGATCCAGTGCCGGCGACACCGCGGCGGTGGCCCCGGCATCCGCCAGGCTGCGGGCGTCGGGCGGCAGTTCGCCCCGTCCGCGCCCGGACGGTCATCAGGGCCGGCACGAACTCCGGCGTGCGGTGCGCGTGCCCGATCGTGGGGTCGTTGTCGTGGTCTCCGGTGGCGACCACGACAGTCACCCGGATAGCCGAGCAGAGCCACGAGCCCCCGCCAGGCCGGCATCCCCGTGCGCCAGCAGTCGCCGCCGCTCTCCGGCGTCCCGCTGATGGCATCGCGGATCCGTCTCCTGCGCATTCATGACCATGCGCGCGTCCCCTTCGGTGCGGGCGGCGTCCAGGGTCTGCGACAGGGCGTCGACGGTGGCCAAGGCAGGATGGCGCTCTGCCGTCCCGCGCCAGGATGTCGGCAGCCTTGCCGCGCGGACGAAGGAGGGGAGCGGGTCGTGCGTGTGGCGGCCGACAGCGATCCACCCGGGGGCCGGAGCGAGGGCTCGTACTGTTCGGCGGTCGCGAGGGCGCGGCCGGGCCCGTCGAAGGGAGATCGTCGAGTCGGCCGGAAGCATTCCAATTGCCCCCGGGTCGACCTCCAGGTTGTCATGGACCAACACCACGCCATCGGCGATTCTGTAGCATTTGGTACGAAACGGCGTTATCGCGGGGCGGGGAGTCCCCCGAAGGCGCCGGGCACACGGAAAACGAGCGGACAGAGGCGGCCACCCATGGCGGACGAAAGTGTTCAGCATCCGAGCCTTGTCGTCCCGGCAGGGCACGTCGAGCCCGTGCCACGGCGTGTCCGGGCGACGATCGGAGGTCGCGTCGCCTTCGACACCAGACGCGCGCTGTACGTATGGGAGTGGCCCCCCTATCCCCAGTTCAGCATTCCGCTCGAGGACCTGGCCGAAGCCGTCCTCACCGACGACGGCCATGTGGAGGCGCGGGGCGCGGGGACCGCACGGCGCCACACGCTGAGGGTCGGCTCCGAGGTGCGCGAAGGTGCCGCCTGGGTCTGGGACGACGGCGCCCCCGCCCCGCTTCGCGGCACCGTCCGCTTCGAATGGGAGGCCCTGGACTCCTGGTTCGAGGAGGACGAACCGGTCTTCGTCCATCCGAGGAGTCCTTACTCCCGGGTGGACGCGCTGCGTTCCTCCAGCAGCGTCCGCGTGGAGCTCGACGGCGTCGTGCTGGCGAATGCTCCCACCTGCGTCAAGCTGTTCGAGACCGGCCTGCCGACCCGCTACTACCTCGACCGTGTGCACGTAGACCGGACCAGGCTGCGTTCCTCCGACACAGTGACCAGGTGTCCCTACAAGGGCACGACGAGCGAGTACTGGTCCTTCGACAGCGACACCGCCACACACGAGGACATCGCCTGGGTGTACGACTTCCCGACGATCCACGTCAACCGCATCGCCGGCACGGTCGCCTTCTACAACGAGCGCGTAGACCTGTACGTCGACGGGACGTTGCTGCCGAAGCCCTCCGCGACAAAGGCGTAGAGAACCCACTGGTGAAGGCGGCTCGGCCTGCCATGCCCCGCGACCTGCGGGGACGGGAGGCTGCGGCAACCTCACCGACCGCTCGGCCCTCGATCCGACGTCGACGCGGAGTTCTCCGCAGCCGGGCTGCCGGGTCCGCAGGGCGCGTCGATGCTGCACCTCGCTCAGCCGATGCGGCACAGCGCTCCAGCCGGCCGGCACCGAGCCCCGCCGGAACGTACGGCGCGCAGCGGGCAGAAGAGCGGGGCTCAGAGTCCGGTGACCTTGGCGCTCGCCGAGAGTTCGTACGCCAGAGTGACGGTGCGGTGGCCGTCCGGCGGAAGAGTGACGTCCCAGCGGACGATGCCTTCGGCGTCGACCGCATCGGGGACGGGGGAGCATGCCTCCTTGCGCAGGCGTACCTCCACCGCTGAGACCTCGGAGACGGGGAGCCGCTCCCGGACGGTGACCACTCGGCCGCCCTGCTCCCCAGGGGCGGAGAACCGGGACAGATGCAGTGTGACCGTGCGTGTGACGACGGTCCGCTGGGTGAGCCCGGAAGTCTCCCGCGACTCCTCGACGTGCCGGACCACCCGCTGGTCGTCACAACTGCCGAATGCCAGTTCGGCCCAGGCGCCGGGCGCGGTGAAGTCCAGCGTGCCACGGCCGCCCGATCCGCCGCCGCGGACCAGGTCCACGGGCCCGGCGAGCAGGGCGTGACCCGCCAGGTTGTCGAACCGCACCAGCCGGGTCACCAGGGCGGAGAGCTCTGGGGAGCAGGCGTACTCGGCGCGCACAGCCGTGGTGAAGGAGGACAGCGGCACCCGGTGCGCACCACCGTCACTCGGTACGGAGACCCGCGAGGGGGCCCGCAGAACCCGTGCCTCACCGCCGTCGTCCACCCCTGGCAGGCCGATCACCGGAGCCGGCCCGAGGACCCCGATCTCCTCCTCGCGCAGCTCCACGTCGACCCCCCGGCGCTGCGCGGCGGTGAGGTCGGTGAGTGTCAGCCGGTCTTCGCCCAGACGAGGCGGATCGGTGGCGAGCGCAGAGCGGGCTGTGGACAACGTCAGCTGTACGTCCTCCCAGTCCTCACCGGTGCGCTGCCAGACCATGGCGTCGGTCTCCAACGTCAGCGAGTCCCCGTCGAGCACGGCCCTGTAGGCAGGCCTCCACAGTGCACAGGGGATGAGGTGACTCAGGCGCAGTCCGACCGGCCCTGCCACCGCGGACTCCACGGTCAGCTCGATGTGGCCGACGAGCTCGGCACGTTCCTCCTCGGAGATACGAACTGCCGTCTCGATCTGGCCGAGTTCGTCGCGCAGGGCGGACAGCGTCCCCTCCACGGACCGCAGTTGCTCGCCGCACGCGGCGCGTTCGTCATCGGCCCGGTCCAGTTCGCCGGCCCACCGCGCAGTGTCGGTCTCCCCGGAACCGGCACCCTCACCGATCTCCCGCAGCAGATCCGCCGCCAGACCGCCGAGCAGGTCCCGACGGACGAGCAGCCGGTCGCGCCGCCGCTCCAGTGTGAGTTGCTCCTCTGTGAGGGTGCGGACCCGCCGCTGCAGGGCCGAGTCGCCCTCGGCGTGCGGCAACGGTCCCCGCGGAGTCCAGTCGCGGGTGATCCGCACGTCGAGGACGCTCGCCGGGTGGTCGGCGGTCAGTTCGGCGTGGAGGGTCCGGTCGACGGCCAGCGCGCTGACCGGACCGAGGCGCAACCGCTGCACCCCTGACTTCAGGTCGAGTACGACGGCCCGCTCGATGTGGGCGCGATCCTCCAGGCAGGTCACCGCGGTGACGGGAAGGGCGATCGGATCCGCTGCTGTGGTCATGGCGTGTGTCAGCTCCTGCGGTTGCCGCCGACGAGGGCCTTGCCGGCCGGCATACGGATCTCATAGCCGCCCTCGAGCACGGCGGTGCCGCCGGCGGGCAGGTCCACCCGCCGGATACGGGTGCCGGGGGCATGATGATCGGGGCCGTGGCCATCCTCGGGTGTCGTCCATCCGGCCCGCTCCTCGATGCGGACATCCGTCTCGGAGCTGACGGGCACCCGTTCCCGGACCTCGACCGTGACCGGCCCGGGGAGGCGGTTGGCCAGCTCCACATGGACGTGGTGGTCGAGCACGGTGACGTTGTTGCGCAGGCCCGAGGTGGACTCGCGCACGTTCGTCCGACGGGTGACCTGGATGCCCTCGGCGGGTCCGAGCCCCACCCGGCGGACGCCCCCGGGTGCGAGAGTGGGCAGGGCGGCCGTCAGCAGGAAGTCACCGTCGAGGGTGACTTCCACCGGGCCCGCCAGCAGAGCCTGATCCGTGGTGTTGGAGAGCACCGACGTCGCGTACACGGTCTGCTCCACCGACGGTACGCAGAGGTACTCGGTGCGCAGGCCGACAGCTATCTCGCCGACCGTGACGGAGTGCCAGGTCCCGTCCGACGGAATGTCGGCACGAGCGGCGGTGTCGAAGCGGTGGTCGAAGGAACCTGCCGACTCCCGGGGCCTCACGGCGTGACCGGGCAGCGGCAGCGCGGCAACCGCTTCGGCGCGGCGGCGGTGTTCGACGGCCACAGGGTCGAACGGAGAGCCGGGGAACAGCCTGCCCCGGCGACCGCTCTGCTCGTCGGCTCCGGACAGGACGAGGTCCACGTAGTCGAGCTCGGCCCCGCTCGGCCGGGGCGGACCGGACGACGGTGATGACAGCGGCGGCGGGGGCGGTGGAGCTCCGCCGGGTGCCATGGGGGCGGGGGCAGCGGCGAAGGACCTTTCGGCGGGCCCCCGTCCGCCGCCGGTACGAGCCCGGGCCAGCGGTGCGGGCACCGGCGCCGGACCCCCGTAGAGCTCCGGAGGGGCACTTCCGGGAGCCGGAGGAGGGAGAGGAGGTCCGCCCCACGCCTGGGCCTGCGGCGGAGCCGGCGGAATCGGCCCGCCCGCGACCGCTACCGGCCCGGCGGCCGTGGCAGGACGAGGCCCCGCGGCGTCGTACCCGGTGAACAGGTCGGTGAGACCCGGCGGAGGCTCGCGCCAGCCGGAAGGGGAGGCGGCCGGCTGACGGCGCCCGATGCGGATCGAACGGAGCTTCGGCAGGTCAGTTCCCCGCCGGAGGTCGGCCGTGGCGAGGCCGACGGACACGCCGTTCCAGTCCTCACCGGTGCGCTGAGCCACCGAAGCGCGCAGCACCAGGCGTCCGCTGTTGTCCCCCTGACGGAAGGTGAGACGGTAGGCGGGTACCCAGACGGCGCCGGGCACCCCGTACTCGAGTTCAAGTGCCACCTCAGCGTCGGCGTCGCGTGCGCCGGACCCGGAGGCGTCGACGACCAGCAGAGCCGAGACCGTCGTCTCCACGTGCGCCGAGGGCGCGTCCGTGGAGGCCCTGGCGAGCTTGTCCACGGCGATGTCGAGCTCGTGCTCGGCAAGGCGCACCGCTTCCTCCACCTCCGTGAGGCGGGTGTGCAGTCCCGTAAGCCGCTCATCCATGAAATCGGCGAGTTCCAGCCACGCACCGGCGGGGGTACGGCGGGGAGGACCGTCGCGTCTGCGGGCCGGCGGGATCGGGCGCAGAGCGCCGACCTCCTCGACCAGACGCACCAAGTGGTCACGGCGATGGCGTGCCGCCGCGAGCTCCTCGGTCAGCCGATCCACCACGTGCCGAAGCCCGTCCGGCGCGGGGGTGCCTATCGGTTCGGCCTCTACCTCCACCCGGGCCTCGCTGACGCGCACTCCGGGGTCGCCCAGGACCCGTGCCCTCAGCGAGCCCGGGTCCAGCGAGCGGGGCAGCCCCGTCACCCGTACCCTCCCGTCCGGCGGCACGCAGCCCTTGGCCAGCCTTCGGCAGACCGCACCCTGGGCGTACACCACCACAGAATCGAGGGTCGACCCCCACCTCTGTACTTCTCCGGCCGTCATGTCCTCCGCCCCCGTCCGCGTCGGGCCGATACTACGCGGCGGGGGCGTCGTCGGCCCTGGCGCCCGCGGACCTGTCGGCCACCACGCCGCTGACGCTACCGCCGGCAGGCCCCGGGCCGGACGGCCCGTTCAGTGCGGTGGTGGCAGCGGGTCCAGGGCGTTGTCCACGGAACAGCCACCCTCTCCGGGCATCCGCTGCATCCGGGGCGGCACCCACACCTCGGTGGCACCGGGGCCGACACGAGCAAGCAGGCAGCGCATCGCGCTGTGACCGTCGCCCTTGACCGACAGAAGTACGCCGACCCGGTCTCCGTCCGACTTCACCTCGGAACGGATCGCCGGATGCAGGTCCAGCGCGGCGAGCGTACGGCGCACCGCGGCCTCGTCCGCCCGGCCGCCCTCCGGCACCCGGGGAAGTCCCGCGCGGAGTTCCTCGTACGGCAGCTCGGGTGGTTCGGGCAGCGGGGCGAAGACGAGCGGAGGGCCGGCCGGGCACTCCACGTCCTGGGGGTCCTCACCCCACTCCGAGGTGGACGACACCCGCACCGTGAAGCAGCGCCGCACAACGATCCTGTCGATGCCGTTCCATCCGCCGTAGCCCGTGCCGGACGTGCGCAGGACCACGTCGACTCCGTCCCCGTCGTGTGTCGACGTACCCGTGACCCGCAGTACCTCCACCCCGTCGACAGCCGAAGCGGAGCGCCCGACCTCCTCCGCGGTGCGCGGATGGTGACCGTACAGGCGCTTGCCCGCGTCCCCGGCAACCTCCCGGGCGTCGTCCGTGGCCTCGTCGTCGGGGGACTGTGCCATCCCGCAGCCGACGGTGAACAGCAACAGCGGTGTGAGCAGCAGCAGTCGGCGCATGCATCCAGCCTTCCGGCGTCGGCGCGATGCGGGCACCCGCTCGCGTACTCAGACGGGCGGGGGCGATCGTACTCAGACAGTACGGTGATGACGGAGGTGTACCCGTGAGGTTCCGGGGGCCCGCTATCCGGCTCCGCTCCGGACACGCCGTCCGGGCCCGAAGCCCGCCACCGTACCCGTGCCCTGGGCTGGGACGGCTCAGCCCGCCGGTTCGCCGAGAGGACCCACAGCGGTGGCGATGGCACTCGTGCTCGGGCTGCGGTCCGGCACCAAGGAGGCGAGGACTCGCAGAGGTCGCGCCGGCAGTTGGGCCAGAACCTCATCCCGTTCTCGGGAGCGGAGCCGGGAGCCGCCGCTCACGTGGGGTATCCCTCGCGGAAACAGACAGCAGCGTTGCCGGTCGATGCCAGATGGCACAGCACCGCGAGGGTGGCCACCTCGGCGGTGAGCCGCGTCGACTGCAACTCCTCCGGGTGCGTCCATGCGTAGCGATCGTGTTCGGGGCTCAAACGGACGTGCGCGTGTTCGGCACGGGCGCCGAAGAAGAAGTCGATGACGGGCCCGGTGCCTTCGACGTCCGGCCGGTAGTCGGTGCCCAGGAAGGCGAGGGGTGGGTCCACGGAGATTCCGGTCTCTTCGCGCAACTCCCGCCGAGCGGCCGCGAGGGGGTCTTCCCCCGCATCGAGCATTCCTCCGGGCAGCCACCATGTGCCGGACGCCGGGCCGCCGGGGCCGTACCGCAGGAGCAGGACCCGTCCGTCACCGTCCAGCAGAACGACGCACGAAGCCACGATCGCCTGCGGAAGTGTCTTGACCCACTCCTCGCGGGGCATCCATGTGCTCACAGCGTTCCCCTTCCCCTCGTGCGAGCGCCGTAAGGGTCGCCGTCGGCGACCGTGAGCGCGAGTCCCGCGGGGCCGACGCCGAAGGCGCCCCCCGACCACGGCCGGAGTGCCACCGCCGACCGCGTCGAGCACCGGAGGAACCCGCCCACCGAGAGCGGGACCGCCCGATTCCGCCCCGGGTGCTGTGCGACGGGGCGTCCGCACGGCCCTGACTCGGCAGTCCGGACGCCAGGCCCCCGCCGCCGCCCGCCTCGACGAACACCCCGAGCGGGAGAGTCAGGCCGGCACCTTGTCCAGGAAGCCGCGCACGTCCTGGATCCGGCCCGCCTCGTCCATCACCAGGACGTCGAACCCGATCACCAGAGGCTCGGCACCCTCCGCACCCAGGCCCCAGCGGAATCGCACCTGGTGGTGGTGGGCGTCCGCTTCACCGACCTGCGTGAACACGAACCCCGGGAACTGCGCATGGACCCCGTCGATGACCGCGGTGATCCCCTCATGCCCGGAGACCTCGGCCAGCGGGTCGGTGTACGCCACCTCGGTCGACCAGTGCTGGGACAGCAGAGCGGCCCGCTCGCCGCCGGTCGCGTTCCAGGTGGCCAGGTAGTGCTGAACGATGTCCTTCATGGCTGTCCGCTTCCTTCGTCCGCTTCGACCGGTTGATGTACGGAATCCTGACCGGGAACAGCCGCACGATCCATGACCCCACAGGTCATGGCCAGCCGGACATGATGCCCCGTAGCCTCAGGAGCATGAGCGTTGCAGTCGAAGCCCCGCCGGTCGGCGCACTGTTGCGGACGTGGCGTGAGCGGCGCCGGTTCAGTCAGCAGGAACTGTCCAACCGGTCACGGGTCTCCACCCGGCACCTCAGCAGGGTGGAGACCGGCAGGGCCCTTCCCACACCGGAGATGATCATGCACCTCTCCGACAACCTGGATGTGCCGCTACGGGACCGCAACCGGCTCCTGCTGGCCGCCGGCTACGCGCCGCGCTATCAGGACCACGGATGGGACGACGCGTCGATCTCCCTGGTGATGGACGGCCTTCGCCGACTCCTCGACGCCCACCTGCCCTACCCCGCCCTGCTGCTCGACGACCACTGGGACATCGTCGACGCCAACGCCGCCGTTGACCAGTTGCTGACCGGCTGCGCGCCGGAGCTCCTGGAACCGCCGGTCAACGTCATCCGTGTCTGTCTGCATCCGGACGGGCTGGCGGACCGGATCCGGAACCGCCAGGAGTGGGGCAGCCATCTGCTGCAGCAGGTGAGCCACCGCGCCGAACGCACCCATGACCAGCGCCATCACGGGCTTGCCTCGGAGATCGCCGGGTATCTCGGCGGTCACGACGCCACAGCCCCGGTCACGGGACCGGTGATCACCCTCGAGATCGACGTCGACGGCGGCCCGCTCCGGTTCTTCAGCACGTCCGCCACCCTCAGCACCGCCACCGACGCGGCCCTCGAAGGGCTGCATCTGGAGACGTTCCTGCCGGCCGACGACGAGACCCGGCGCCGCTTCACCCGCTGACCGGCGTCAGCGAGACCCGGTGGACGACCGCCCCACCGAATCCTGGGCCTCCACGGTCGCCGTCACCAGGTCCGCCAACTCGGCGACGGACGCGCAGCCGCCCACGTCGATACGATCCAGTCCCAGGCCGGAGAGGGCCTCCAGCATCAACGCCTGGTAGCGCTCGGAGCGCGCCAGGAACTTGTCCGTCAGACGCCGTTCAGGGGCTGTCGCCTCGTCGTACCGGCCGGCCGCGTACATCCGGGAACGCAGGACAGCTCCGTCCGCGACAAGCCATACGGCGGCCGTGTGCGGAACCGTCAGCTTCGCCACGCTGACCGGCCAGAGCGCCGAACCCTCCAGGACGAGTCCGGCCCCGGCACCGCTCCCTCGCGCGTATGCCGTGATCAGCTCCTCCACGCGCGGCCAGAGCCGCTCGTAGTGGCCGAGAACGGACGTGACCAGTTCGTCGACCGTGAGCGCCGCGTAGTGCTCGGCGACATGATCCGGCACCTCCCGCTCCGGCGTGCGCCAGGGCCGCCCCGGATGCCGGGCCAGGCCGTCCGTCGACAGGCACACGAACCCGAGCCTGTCCGCCACCGCTCGGGCGACGGTCGACTTACCGGTGTTCGACGTCCCCCCGATCAGCACCACCCGCGCACCATGCATACGGACGACCTTAGTGATCCGCGCGGGACGAGGGGCGCACAACCCCCGGGCCGCAGGCCCGGGCAGACCGGACCGGTCACTGCTGCGACCGAGGTACGTCGATGAACCGGGCGCTGATGGCGGCCGGTCCGGTGGACCGTGTGCAGGTGACGGTCTTTCCCGTGATCACGGGCCGGACCGGGCTGGACCCGATCTTTCAGGGGGCGGCGGACTTCGACCTCGAACTGATCGAGCAGCTGACCCTCGACAGACACATCCAGGAGTCCACTGCCGGCCCACCCCGCACGTCTGAGCCGTCACCGTCCACGAAGCCGCCGCCGACGGGCCGCCGGTCCGGATCCGGGTGCTCGCGGACGGAGTTCCACGCGACGAGGGTGAGGGATACGGGTGAGGCCCGGTGACGCGGGGAGCCGGGCGTCGTTGGGTTGGTGATCGGTGTCGGATCACAAGTGACGGGGAGCCTGAAAGTGTCGGATCGACAGATGCGGCCTGCAGCCGGTGTGGTGGTGCTGTGCGGAGCGGTTCTGCTCTGTTCTGCCGTCAGCGGTTGCGGCGGCGGCGTGGAGGACGCCAAAGCGCCCGCCGGTGCTGCGGCGGAGTCCTCGGCTCAGCCGTCCGCACCGGCGGGCGTGGGGGATCCGGCAGCGGAGGCGCTGGAGACGTACGGAGCGATGTGGGTGGAGGCGATGAAAGCGCTCCAGGAGGCGTCGGCTCAGGGGACCGATCTGGAGCGGTACGTGACGCCCGACGTCCTGAGCGAGTTCGAGAAGGAACTGGCCCGCCTGAAGAAGGACGGCATGGTGATCCGTGGCGACTACGGCCATGAACCGAAGGCGACCGTCCCCGACGCCGCGGCGCGACCGCGCAGGGCGACGGTGAACGACTGTGTGGACCTCTCGCACTCGCAGCCCCTGGACATCACGACTGGCTGGCCGATCCCCCTCGGGAACCGGCCGCTGCGCCATGGGGCCACGGCCGAACTGGAGCGGGACGACGACGGGCGGTGGATCGTCACCGCCTACGTCCCGGACAGGTCGCGCCCCTGCTGAAGCCCGTGCCGCCCGACCGGAGCCGCGCCCGCGACGCCCATACCCGCACGAGGTACGCAGACGTGGCGGCGTCCCTGCGGGCGGGGACGTGCTCACGGTCCGGCTGAGGAAGACGGTCGCTGTGTGAACGCCGGTGCCAGGACGCCGACGTTCACGCCGTGCGGTGGCTGAGAACCGTTTCGCGGAACGAGGCGACCACTGGCCGCAGATCGGTGCGATGCCAGGCGGCCCAGAGGTGTACCGACCCCTGGTGCCAGGGCAGTTCACGGATCTCCACACCCTCGATCGCGCCGCGGACCATGCTCCTCTGGACGAGCGCGAGTCCCAGGCCCGAGGCGACCAGCCCGAGGGCGGTCAGTGGTTCCGGCGCGTCGAGGCGGATGTCCGGGGTGAAGCCCGATGCCACACAAGCGGCCACGAACGCGTCCCGGGCAGCGGCCTCGTGAGAACTGTCGACGGCGATCCAGGGCATGCCGTCGAGATCGCGTGCTGTGATCTCTTCCCGCCGCGCCAGTTCATGGCCCGCGGGCAGGGCCAGGAGCAGCGGATCCTCCAGGAGCGGGGCCGCCAGCAGATCGGGATCGTCCTCGCGGGGAGGCTGCTGGACCAGAGCGATGTCGAGGCTGCGCTGCCGCAGGCCCACGAACTGTTCCTCCGGAGCCAGGCTGTAGAGAGCTACATGGATACCGGGCCGTTCTTCCTGCAGAGTACGAAGCGCTGCCGGGAGTACGCCGGTGTGCATCGCATCGGTGACGTAACCGATGCACAGCCCGCCCTCCTCCCCCCGCCCAAGGCGCCGGCCGAGGTTCTCCAACCGGTCCGCGTGCCGCAGAAGCGCCCGCGCCTCGGTGAGAAAGACCCGCCCGTCAGCGGTCAGGCGAATGCGCTGCTGGGTGCGCTCGAACAGGGCGAGGCCCAGGTTCTTCTCCAGCTGGGCGATCTGACGGCTGAGCGGTGACTGGGAGATGTGCAGTTCCTCTGCGGCCCGGCCGACGTGTTCCGCCTCGGCCACAGCGATGAAGTAGCGCAGTTGTCGCAGGTCAAGCATGTAAGACCTCAGGGGACTCAACTCAGTCCAAGCGAGTCTTGGACAGTCTCAAGTGTTGATCCTAACCTCGAAGACGTCCACCCGACAGGTGTAGCAATCCTCGCGAAAGCGACACCTCCCTTCCTTTGCAAGGAGACACCCCATGGGCATCGCCCCCCTCCTGCCCGGGCCGCTCGGCTTCGGCACAGCACCCCTGGGCAACATGTTCCGCGCCATCCCCGACGCGGAAGCGACCGCGACCGTCGAAGCTGCCTGGGACCACGGCATCCGCTACTTCGACACCGCACCGTTCTACGGCGCCGGACTCGCCGAGATCCGCCTCGGTGAGGTCCTCGCCGCTCACCCCCGTGACAGCTACGTCCTCAGCACCAAGGTCGGCCGTGTCGTCCTGGACGACATCGAGAACCCCACCACCCGCGATCTCGGCGAGAAGGGCGGCCTCTTCGAGCACGGCCGACCCAACAGGATGGTGAACGACTACACGGCGGACGCTACGCTGCGCTCCATAGAGGACAGCCTCGACCGGCTGAAGACCGACCGCCTCGACATCGTCTGGGTCCACGACATCGCGCAGGACTTCTACGGCGACCAGTGGCTCGCCCAGTACGAGACAGCCCGCACCGGCGCCTTCCGCACGTTGGAGAAGCTGCGCGACGAAGGAGTCATCAAGGCCTGGGGCCTGGGCGTGAACCGAGTGGAACCCCTCGAACTCACCCTCGACCTGGACGAACCCACACCGGACGCCTTCCTCCTCGCCGGCCGCTACACACTCCTTGACCACAGCCGCGCCCTCCAGCGCCTGCTGCCCGCCGCAGCCGAGCAGAACGTCGACGTCGTCGTCGGCGGCCCCTACAGCTCAGGCATCCTGGCCGGCGGCCGCCACTTCGAGTACCAGGAGGCACCCGCCGAGATCATCGACAAGGTGGAGCGGATCAAGACGCTCGCCGAACGGCACGGCGTCGGCATCAAAGCCGCCGCCCTGCAGTTCTCCCTGGCCCACCGGGCGACCGCTGCCGTGATACCCGGAGCCACAAGGCCCAGCCGCATCGCGCAGGACGTCGCGGCTCTCGAAGAGCGGATCCCTGACGGATTCTGGTCGGTGCTGCGCGAGGAGCAGCTCATCGCGCCGGACGCCCCTGTGCCCAGCGCCCACTGATTCCGCCTCCCCACGAACCACAAGGACCACCCATGGCCACGACCACCGCATCCATCCGCCTCCCCGTTCCACCGGCCGACGTCTGGCAGCTCATCGGCGGATTCGGCACCCTGCCGGACTGGCTGCCGTACATCCCCACGAGCGAGCTCGGAGAAGGGGGCCGCATCCGACGCCTCACCAACGACGAAGGAGGTCAGATCGTCGAGCGCCTCGAAGCCTTCGACGACAAAGCCCGCACCTACAGCTACTCCATCCTCCAGGCACCCTTCCCGGTCACCGGCTACCTCTCGACCCTCACCGTCCTGGAGGACCCGGACACCGGCTTCTCCCGCGTCGAGTGGAAGGGCACCTTCATCCCCGCCGGGATCGGCGACGACGAGGCGATCGCCCTGTTCCACGCCATCTACAGCGACGGACTCGAGGCACTCCGCCGCACTCTCGCCGCCTGAGCCCCGGGACGTCGGCGGACCCCGTACGGCGGGAATCCCGGACGATCCACCTCCACGAGCACGGGTCTGCTAGTGCCCATGCCGGTCGCGCCTCGGCGATGCTGCCGCCGGTGGACTCCAGCAACTCCTGTCCACGGCGATTGACGGGCCGGCACCGGGGCCGGGGTCTTCACGATCTCGGCCTGACCGTCGTCCCGGTGCGGCGGCACGACCAGGCGGCGGAAGAACCGGCACCGGAGCCCGGCGGGCCGGCTGCGAAGGCCTCGCAGCCGAGGACGGTCCGAAGCGCGGCATGCCGTCGGTGCCGACCGGTGCGACAGAGGCCGTGTCCGGAATCGTCCACCGTCCGTCCCATGTGCGGGGCCGCTGGACCCGCCGCTGAGGCGACCCCAGCGGCCCCGCACATGCTGCGGCACTGTGCCGACCCGAAAGGTTCAGCCAGGGCTACGAGGACGGCGACGGCGGAGGACACCGCCCGCCGTACCCTCAGCCAAGCCCTGCCGCCGTCTCGCCGACCGGGATGCCCAGCCGACCGGCCACAGCAGTGAGGGACGTGCCCAGCGGAAGCGCGATGCGAGTGAGGGCGTGCCGGTCACCCCGGGTCGGATCCCGGTTGACGATCAGTACCGGTGTTCCGGCCTCGTCCGCCTGGCGAACGAACCTGAGCCCAGACATCACAGTGAGCGACGAACCCAGGACCAGCAGTGAGGTCGCCTCGCGGACCAGCGAACGACAGAGCTCGACCCGAGCCGGAGGCACAGCCTCCCCGAAGAACACCACGTCCGGTTTGAGGATGCCGCCGCAGACCGTACACGGCACCACGCGGAAGTCCCCGACCTGTTCGTCGGTGAGGTCCGCGTCACCGTCCGGGTTGATCGCGGCGGCCACAGGCGCGAAGCCCGCATTGGCCTCCTCCAGCCGCCCTGCGAGCTCACGGCGGGGACTGAAGGTCCCGCAGGACAGGCAGACAACCCGGTCCAGACTCCCGTGGAGTTCCACGACGCCCTCGCTGCCGGCCGCCTGGTGCAGGCCGTCGACATTTTGTGTGATCACACCCGAGAGCAGGCCGAACCGTCCGAACGAGGCCACGGCTCGATGCCCGGCATTGGGGCGGGCCCGGCCGAAGGTACGCCAGCCGAGATGGCTTCGTGCCCAGTACCGGCGCCGCGCCTGGACGTCCGCCGTGAACTCCTGGTAGGTCATCGGGGTGTGCCGGCTCAGGCTCCCGCCCTCGCCCCGGTAGTCAGGGATACCTGACTCCGTGGACATCCCCGCACCACTGAGCACCAGCACACCGCCGGCGCCAAGCGCATCGGCGAGTGGCTCCAGATCCGTGGTGCCCGGAGGCAGATCCTCGGACGGGGTCCAGCTCAGAGTAGGGCGCATACGCATGCCCCCAAGGGTACGGAACACGCGGCCACCACCCCTCCTGCGTCCACGAGGGGGCAGCCGCCCACAACGGAGACGAGCGCGGTCGGCGGGTGGGCCCCGTCCAGGAGTACGCCTTCGCCCCCACAGGCCCGGGGCCCGACCCGACACGAGGCGCTGATGAGCCACCGACGTTTCGGTTCCACAGACGCGCACAGGCACAGCCACGGAGCAGATGCCGACGAGCACCGCCGGCGGAAGCTACGCCTCTACGTAGGCGACGATCGTGATCGTCCGCAGGGCGGTCACGTAGTAGATGATCCGGACGCCGTCGATCTCATCCGTGTAGTCGCGCAGCAGGGTGCCGGGCACCGGCACGCCCAACTCCGGATTGACACTGATCGCCACGATGGCGCGGTCCAGACGGTGCGTCTCGGACGCTGTGAGCTTGGACAACTGAGTGAGCGCGGGCTCCACGGTGACGACGCGCGAGCGGCGCGCCCCGTGCTCAGGCGACACGGGGCTGCTCGTCCGCCAGCCGGGCGAGGTGCGCGTCACGGGCCGCCTCCCACGCGACACCGGTCTCCGGAGCGGGGTAGCCGTTCGCGGCGATGTCCTCCAGCACCGAGGCAAGAAGATCTGCCTTCGCCCGCTCGGCGGCCGCGTACGCGCGAACCGACTCGGCGGCGTACTCATCGAGGGGCTGGCGGTCGGGCGCGGCGGCCGGCTGCTGGCTCATCCGGGGACTCCTGGCTGTCATCGGCGTGTCCCACCACGGTAGCGCCGTGACAGGGCGCGCGGGGTCCGGTACAGCGAACCCGGCCTTCGGGAGGGGAGACCGGCGCGACCACCACCGGTCAGGGCACGCAACCGCACAGGACGAGTCCGCCTGCCGGGAGACGGACCTGACCATGCAGGTGGCCGAACTCGTTCAGAGAGCCAACCGTGCCGGCCGGCCAGGACACGGTGCGTTGGGGCTGCGCTGTGCCGAGACCGATGAGGGCGCCAGGCCCGGGACAGCGTCGGTTGAGTCGGCCTTCAGTTGCGCGAGGCGCGCAAGCGCCTCCGGTTGCGACTCAACACCGGAGAAGCCTCCGTGGACGGTCGCGCCTCAGGGAGTCGCCGTCTCACAACCCCGTCCGGTTGTTTAGATGTGTGCCAGACCCTCTGGCAGGGTGCGGGCATCAAACAGGGAGGCACCCATGCTGAAGCAAGTAGCCGAGGGCGTGCTGATCCATCAGAGTAAGTTGCTCGAGAACAACACCGTGGTCGTGCAGGGCAGGGACGGCGTGCTGCTCGTGGACGCCGGGATCACCGGTGCCGAAATGACCTGCTTGGCGAACGACCTCCGTGAGCTGGGCCGGCCCGTGGCGGCAGGGTTCTCGACGCATCCTGACTGGGATCACGTGCTCTGGCACGCCGAACTTGGGAAAGCGCCTCGTTACGGCACAGCCCGCTGTGCGGACTCTTTGCGGGATGTGTTGTCGAACGCGGACTGGAAGGCCGGCGTCGCCGAGAGGCTGCCGCCGGAAATCGCCGAGGACAGGTTTCGCCAGATGATGTAGCGGCGGATCATGCTGCCCTGTTCCTTGTGTGTGGCGTGGTCGGTGCCGTCGAAGGCGAAGTAGCGCAGGGCGGTGAGCTGGGTCTCGATGCGGTTGAGCCAGGCTCACAGACGATTGCGATCCGTACCGATGGCGGGCGGAGCGTGCGCAGGTAGCGGCAGAACTCCAGGAACTGGGTTCGCTTCTTCACCGGCTTGACGTGGCCGTAGAGCTCGTCCTTGCCCAGGTCCAGGGCGGCGAACAGGTCCCGCACTCCGTCATCGGCGATCGCGTAGAGGCGCTCGACCCGCGCCTTCTTGACCGCGTAGTCAGGATCACGGGAGGTTTTCCAGGTCATCAGGCGTCGAAGGAGACGCCTTCCTCGCGGAGCAGGATGCGTAGGCCCTCGTGGCTGATGTCGTCGACCACCCCCTCGGCGACCAGGAAGTCCGCCAGCTCGGTCAGACTCCACGGCGAGAGCGGCAGGTCGTGCTCGGTCGGCTTGGACTTCGCGATCTTCTTGAACTCGCGGCGCTCGGGCAGGGTGCAGGTCTTCGGCCGACCGCCGGAGTACTTCGGACACAACGAGTCGAAGCCGTCGGAGTCGAAGTTGTGGGTCACGTCCCGCACCCGGTGATCGCTGGTGAACGACACCTCGGCGATCTTGGCCGCCGGCATGCCCTGGGCGGACAGCAGCACCATCTGGGCCCGCCGCCAGCATCACCGACCCGGTACCGCGGCGGATGATCCGCAACAGCCGTCGCCCCTCGTCATCGCCAACATCCGCACGCGCGCACCTCCGCTCACGTGATGATTCTGGCGGCGCAACGCGACGCAGGGCTCCTACGATTGCAGTCATGGCACGCTTTGAGGATGTGCAGGCCGCCTTCTGGAAGCCTCTCAGTAGTTACGGAGTGCACCAGCCGTTGACTGATACCGCCGTGTGCAAAGCCGAGCGAGTGCTCGGTGTCACTCTGCCCATCTCGCTCCTTGACCTGCTGCGCGGTCAGAACGGGGGCGAGTCCGCAGCCGACCGGGACGCCTTCCCGACAGACCAGCCGACTTCCTGGAGTGCCGATCACATCCCGTTCGACCACTTGATGGGCATCGGCGAAGACGAACGCACACTCTCTCTGCTGGACAGTCCATACCTGATCAAGGAATGGGGACTGCCCGGGCCTGCCGTACTTCTCTCAGGCGACGGGCACTACTGGGTCGCGCTCGACTACCGGGCGTCCGACCGACACGGGGAACCATCGGTGACGTGGTTCGACGCCGACCGCAATGAAGAGCTGGTCCTCGCCACGGACTTCCGATCCTTCGTCGAAGGTCTCACCTCCACCAGTGACTTCGACAGCGAAGACGTACCCGACTGACGTCTGACCGTGGAAGGCACTGCCCATCGGTGACACAGCACCGATTGAGACGTCAGAGCAGGGCGAACGTTGCCTGATGCGGCACTGGCCAGGCCTCGTCAAGGGCCTCGGTGAGGCCCGACGCCGAACTCTCGCTGGTGGCGGTTCTGCGTAGGAGGCCGCCCGCCCGCCGACGAGTACCGAGACAGCTGAGTCTCGGCACCGGTCGCGGGTCAGAGCGAGGTCCGCTTGCGGTCTGCGCGCGACGGGTATGCCCTGCCAGGTGTCGGAACCGGTTCTACCGGTCCGAATCCGCAGCTGGCACAGAGGAGGCTGCGGTGGGCGTCGAGACGGGGCTGTAGTAGACGGAGCGTCCTTGCTTGGAGCGCTCCAGCAGCCCCTGGGCGACACCGTGCTCAAGGGTGTTGCGTACCACCGCGACCTGGGTCCTGCGCTGAGGGTTCGACTCGGTCAGGGCCGCGGTTACTTCAGCTGCGGACTTCGGTTCTCTCTGATCGTTCAGGTAAGCGGTGACCAACTCACGCCATGTCGGCTCGCTGGATCCTTTCGCCCTTGTGGCCCCACTCTCGGGACCCTTCGCATCAGTTGACCCCTGGGACCTGGACGCGCGACTCCGTTTCTGTGAGGTCGTCTTGCTCTGAGGGCGACGGGCAGTAGGAACGGACGCCGCTTTGCGACCCCTGCCCTGGCGGGCAGCCGGCTTACCGCTATCGCCCAGGACCTCCTGCATCTTGACCAGAACCTGCTCACCCTCCTCCAGCAGGAGGAGCTCGCCCTGCAATCGGGTCAGCTCGGCACGTACCCGCTCCTGCTCGCCTCGGTTCGTTGAAAGGTCATCAGTGATTCTCTGGGCGTAGTCCGCGCTGATGGTGGACGTAACGGTGGTCTTGGACATGCAACCCCGGCCTTTCGTCGTGGCTGAAATTCCTCTGGCGGATGATGCTACCGATACCAAGTGAGGCAATGCCCTTGATCGGCGGCGCCTCACCCACCAGAGACCGTCCACGCCACCCCGGAGATCCGGAACTCGCTGAGGATAAAAGACGGCCACCTGGATGATCAGTTGCAGGGACGCCTGCGGAGGGCGTGGGCTCGGCGGGGGCCCAAGCTGCCGCGAGACGGCGCGGGCTGGCGGCCGTTGTCGTCGCTGTGGCAGGGGGCGGTCAGGCGTCAGGGGCGACTTCAGGGTGCGTGAACCGCAAGGGCTTGCCCAGTGACCGGGCGTAGCCGATTTCGGCTCGGGTGCTTTCTCCGATGTAGTCGCCGACCACGAGCACCTCATCAGCGAGCCGGATCTTCGCCCGGTGCAGATCGTCGAGTCGAACCTTCAGCGCCTCGGCCTCGACGGGATCGGACGAAAGTTCGTGAGGCGACTTCAGGTCAAAGCCCGGTTTGACGACAATCTTCCCGGCTTTGGTCTCCCGCAGATCGGCCTCGGACATCTCGGTCATGAAGCGGGTGGACCCGCAGATTACGACGATACGCGGGAGGCTCAACAGCTTCTTCGCGTCGGCGAGCCTTTCCTCGGGGGTGAGCAGTCGCGGGTAAGGCACTGGTTCCTCCTGGTGGAGTGGTCCAATGGGGGTGCCTGCACAGACCAGAACGAGGGCTCTCAAGATCGTTTTGTGGCGAGGGACGTGGACACCCTCGCGACCGCACCATATGCGACGGCCGACGACATGCTGCAGAAGCGGCCCGTCGCCGTGGCGCCCGCCGGTCGGCATCGCGCTCCGCCTGAGCGATCCTGAACCGGTCAGCCTCGCCACGATGCGAGCCATACTCGGCTACAGCTCCGAGGCCGAATGCAAACGGCTTCGCCATGTCCGTGCCCACTCCGGCTCATCCCACGCCACGACGTTCACACAGTCGGCGAACCAGGCTCCGTGGAACGGCGAACGAAGAGGCCAACGGACCCACGCCCGCGCCGCACAGGTCAAAGATCGAGTTAGCGACCGCAGCCATCGTCTAGAGGTGTCCCAGGAGGATGGCGAGGGACTGCGCGACTCCGCGAACGGTGCGGGGCTGTCGGTTAAAGGTAGCGGGCACGCTGGCCGATTACTCTGATATGCCGCGCACACGCACACGCCGTACCGTCCTCACAACTGGCGCCCTGATGGGTGCGAGTGCTTTCCTTGGTGCCGCCGCCCCGGCCGGCGCAGCCGGCAGAGTTCTCGTGGAACGCCGCCTGACCGACCGGCTGGTCGAACTGACCGTGAACTCCCCGGCTCTTGGCGGCCAAAGTACGGTAGCGCTGCTGACGCCACGCGGCTGGGATCGGCGCCGCCCCGGCGACCGCTGGCCCACGCTCTATCTGTTCGCGGGCGGAGACGGCGACCACACGACCTGGACAAGTCTGTTCAAAGTACAGGACCTGGCAGCACTGCATGATGTCCTGGTGGTGATGCCTGCCATGCCACTCTTCGGCTTCTGGACCGACTGGTGGAATCACGGCAAGGCAGGCGCGCCCCAGGTGCGTACGTACTTCCTTCGCGAGGTCCTGCCCCTGGTGGAAACGGGTTACGGCGCCGGACCCGACAGAGCGGCAGCGGGCGAGTCCCAGGGTGGATTCGGCGCTCTGGGGTTCGCCGCCCGTGTCTCGGGACTGTTCGGAGCTGTCGCCGCGTTCGGGGCACCCGTACACCCGGTCCGTCACCCGGAGATGTGGCTTTCAGGTGCCAAGTTCGTCGGCGTCGATGGCTACAGGATTTTTGGCGATCCGTGGAAGCAGTGGAAGACGTGGCTCGACTGGGATCCGTACCATCACGCCCAAGGCCTACGTCACACGCCCGTGTATCTCGCTTCCGGTGACGGGACGCCCGGGCCCCTCGACGGCGATGAGCGCGACCCTCACATCCCCGGCACCGAGAAATGGGTCGCACTCGCCGACAAGGGCGTCGTATCCGTCACCGAGGCCGTGTGCGGCGAGGAGACACGGATGCTCAGCGAGCGTCTCACGGCTCTACGTGCACCCGTGACTACCCATATCTATCCGGGTGGGCACAGCGGCACCTACGGCTACAGGGAACTGCGCCACGCGCTGCCGATGCTTACCGCGGCGCTACGTCGGTGATGACGGTGAGCCGGTGGATTTCATGGCGGAGTGCTCCGGTGTCCGAGTTCAAGGAGCCTGCGGTAGCAGTCTCGTCTCCAGCGGCAGCAGTGCCTCAGAGCCGATCAGCGTCACAGGACGATGGCGAGGGCCTTTTCTCCTGCCGGAGCGAAGCTGCCGCGATGGAGACTCCAGTGCCCACGGCGAGCACTGAACGTGCCGGGCTCGGCCGCGCTGAGGATTCCTAGTGTGGCCAGGGCGTGGATTTCGGCCTGGGGCCCCTCCAGCGTCAGACAGCCCTCGCGGGGGCGGGCACAGAAACCGGTCGAATACATTGCAAGTCCCTCTCGTAGATGTCTCCTATTGATCCGAAACGCTTTCGGTGCAGGCTCGTTGATGGTGTGTGAGTGATCTGGTGGGGGATGCGCGGACTTGGTCGCCGGATGCGCAGGAG
>NZ_JBIWKR010000029.1:0-24180 GCF_044765765.1 Streptomyces sp. NPDC102402 | reverse complement strand
CCGCCGGGCCCCCGACGCGCGGGGTAATATCTCCCCCCCCCCCCCCCCCCCCCCCCCCCGGGGGCGGGGCCCCCGGCGGGGGGGGGGGGGCCCCCCCCCCCCCCCCCCCCCGCGCCGGTGTGACGTGGGACGACGTCCGGTGATCAGGAACGGGGAGTGTCGCCCTGGTCGCGGTCCGAGCCGAGCTGCCGCTTGAGCTTGTCCTGGCCGGTGTCGACATGCTTGCCGTACTTGCCCTGGGTCCGGTCGTCGATCATGTCTCCGGCCTTGTCGACACCCTTCCCGGCCTGGTCCTCGTGGCCCTTGAGCATCTTCTTGATCTTGTCCATCGCGGACATGGCGGATCCTCCTCGCCCTCGGCTTTCCCCCCATCCAGGGTTACCGCAGATCGCCGGGTCCGCATCCGCGAGCGGGTCCCGGCGGTCCGCACGGCTCCCGACGTGTGAAGGGCGCCTGGGTGGGCAGATACCGGGTTACCAGGAGGAGGTGGTGGCCGTGGGCCGCATCCAGATCGTCCGCCGTCCGCAGCCCCCCACGGGGCCGCCCCCGCTGGATCTGCGAACGCCGTCCGGGCGTCCTCTGCCGTACTGAGCCCGACGCGCTCCCGGGCGTGCGACCGCTCCGCCGACACGGGGTGTGAGGCTTCCGACATGGGCGATGACCGACAGCCACCCGATGACCGACAGCGACAGCCGCCGGCCGACCGGCTGCGCACGGACGTGCCGCACTCGGCCCGTGTCTGGAACTACCTCCTCGGCGGCAAGGACAACTATCCCGCCGACGCCGAGGCGGGCGAGATGATCATCCAGGCCTTCCCGGACATCGCGAGCATCGCGCGTGACCAGCGCGCCTTCCTCGCCCGCGCCGTCCGCTTCCTGACCGGGGAGGCGGGCATCCGCCAGTTCCTCGACATCGGTACGGGACTGCCCACGGCCAACAACACGCACGAGGTCGCCCAGTGGATGGCTCCGGAGTCCCGGGTCGTGTACGTCGACAACGACCCGCTGGTCCTGACGCACGCCCGCGCCCTGCTGACCAGCACCCCGGAGGGAGCGTGCGCGTATGTCGACGCGGACGTACGCGACACCGGCCGCATCATCGAGGAAGCCGCCAGGACCCTCGATCTCCGGCGTCCCGTCGGCCTGATGCTTCTCGGCATCCTGGGACAGCTGCCCGACGACGAGGACCCCTGGGCCCTGGTCGCCCGCCTGATGGCGGCGCTACCGTCCGGGAGCCACCTCGCCCTCGCGGACGGCACGGACACCAGCGACACGATGACCCGTGCGATCGAGGCGTACAACGCGCATTCCGCGAGCGCCTACCACCTGCGCGACCCGGACCGGATCGCCGCGTTCTTCGACGGACTGGAAGTCGTCGAGCCCGGCGTCGTCAGGACGTCGGACTGGCGCCCCGACCCCGGCCGGGGCTCCCAGGACACCCCACCGTCCCACGCCGTCAGCGGTGTGGGGCACAAGCCCTGATCCCGGCGACGGCCGGAGCGTAAGCTCCGGAAGCATGATCGACCATTCCGCGCATGCCGCGTCCGGTCCCCAGACGAACTGGGCCGGCAACATCACCTTCGGCGCGAAGCAGCTCCACACACCCGCCTCGATCGCCGAACTCCAGGACATCGTGGCGGCCGGGACGGCCTTCAGGGCGCTGGGTACGGGCCACTCCTTCAACACCGTCGCCGACACCGAGGGCGCGCTCATATCGGTCGCCGGTCTGCCCCGGTCCATCGAGATCGACCGGGAGGCCCGGACGGCGACGGTGAGCGCCGGTCTGCGCTTCGGGGAGCTGACCGGGGTGCTGCACCGTGCCGGGTTCGCCCTGCACAACCTGGGCTCGCTTCCCCACATCTCCGTCGCGGGAGCCTGCGCCACCGGCACCCACGGATCGGGCGTGGGCAACCGCTCCCTGGCCGGCGCGGTAAGGGCCATGGAGTTCGTCACCGCGGACGGCGGAATCACGTCCCTGGCGCGCGGCGAAGCCGGCTTCGACGGTGCGGTCGTCTCTCTGGGGGCGCTGGGCGTGGTCACCCGGCTGACCCTCGATCTCGTACCTGCGTTCGAGATCCAGCAGTGGGTGTACGAGGGTCTTCCGCAGGAGCAGTTGCTCGGCCGGTTCGACGAGGTCATGTCCGAGGCATACAGCGTGAGCCTCTTCACCGGCTGGCACGGGGGCCCGCTCGACCAGGTCTGGCTCAAGCACCGGGTCGCGGGCGAGGGTCCCCGCACCGCACCGCAGGAGTGGCACGGGGCGACGCTCGCGCAGGGGCCCAGGCATCCGGTCCCCGGTGTGGCGGCCGAGCACTGCACCCAGCAGCAGGGGGTCCAGGGCCCCTGGCACGCCAGACTGCCGCACTTCCGCCTCGAATTCACCCCGAGCAACGGGGAGGAACTGCAGTCGGAGTACTTCGTCGCCCGGCACGACGCCGTGGCTGCCTACGAGGCGCTGGACGAGATCCGGCAGCGGTTCTCGCACCTGCTGCAGATCGGTGAGATCCGCACCGTGGCCGGCGACGACCTGTGGCTCAGCCCGGCCCAGGGCAGGGACTCAGTGGCGTTCCACTTCACCTGGGTGCCTGACACCGTAGCCGTCACACCCGCCCTCGGGGCGATCGAGGAGGCCCTGGCCCCGTTCGGAGCCAGGCCGCACTGGGGCAAGGTCTTCACCACGCCCCCCGGCGCGCTGCGAGAGCTGTACGGCCGTTACGCCGACTTCGAGCGGCTGACCGCCCGGTTCGACCCCACAGGCACCTTCCGGAACGACTTCCTGGCGCACCACTTCCCGCGTTCCGCCTGAGAGGCACGCCGCTCGGCACGGGCCGGGGCGAGGACGAGAGGTCCTTACTCCCGCCCGCCCCGGGGCCCGTCGGACCATCCCTCTGCCGACGGATGCGGGGCAAGCTCCTCCACCAGGGCGGCCAGCTCCTCGCAGGCCACCTCGGTCTCGTGGCGGATGTTGTTGTGCTCGGTCACGATCGCCGCGAGCAGGAGAGCCGTGAGCGCCACGCAGCCGTTGAGGATGCACAGGTTGAGCATCACCTCGAGCACCGAGTGGCCCTTGAACGGGCCCACGCCGTCCGTCCCCGCGACGATCGCGACCACGGAGACGAACAGGGCGCACGGTGCGCTGCCGGCCAGCTGGAACCGGAGCGCCGCCCACACGAGGACGGGGAAGACGAGATAGATCATGGACAGCTCACTCCTGGTGGCGACCGCTGTCACCACCAGGGTGACGGCCGCGAGAGCCAGGGCCTCCGGCCACGGGTCGTCCAGCCGGGGCAGGCGGGCCGTGCGCATGACCAGCAGCAGCGGGGTGACCATGAGCACGCCCATCGCGTCCCCCGCCCACCAGGCGGACCAGACCTGCCAGAAATCACCCGCGGGCAGTGCTCCGCTCAGCATCTGTACCCCCGTGCCCACAGTGGCGCTGATGAGCATGCCGCCCAGAGCTCCCAGGAAGACCAGGGCGACCCCGTCCCGCAGGCGGTCCAGCTCGGTACGGAACCCCACGGCACGCAAGGCCAGGTATGAGCACAGAGGGGCCAGAGCGCTGCCGGCGGAGACAGTGAGGCCCCAGTAGGTGAAGCCGTCGCTCATCGAGATGACGGTGCACACCGAACCGAGGGCGATCCCGGGCCAGACGCGGATCCCCAGGTAGAACAGCGAAGCCAGGGCGATGCCTGACGGTGGCCACAGCGGGGTGACGACCGCCCCCTCCACCACGACCTGTCTGCGGAGACCGAGCTGTCCCGACGCGTAGTAAGCAGCGGCGATGCCCAGCATCTGCAGCACGATCACGGTTCGGCGTCTGGCCTTTTCGCTGCGGATCACGCATCTCATAAGACACCGCTCGCGACGGAGGGCCGTCGGTGACACGCGCGGCTGGACCGGCTCGCGTGCTCACCCCGGCTCCGGGACGGCGGCGTCGTGGCGCAGGACGAGCACGGCCGCGTCGTCCTCGTGGCCGGTGAAGACCGCGGCACGGAGCACCCGGTCGGCCAGTTCCTCGGCGTCAGCGCGTGCGTAGGCGCTCACCACGCGCCTCACCCGGTCCAGACCGTCGTCGATGGACAGCGACGGCCCTTCGATGACTCCGTCGGTGAGCAGGACGAACGCGCCGTCGACAGCCATGTCGCGCCGGGTGACGGGGTAGTGCTGACCGGACTCGATGCCGAGCGGAAGGCCGCCGGCGTCGGCGGTGATGCCCGAGCGCCCGTCGGTCGTCGCCCAGACGGACGCGACGTGACCCGCGCGGGCGCTCCTCAGCTCCCGCGTGCGCGGATCCAGCCTGAGGAACGAGCAGGTGGCGAAGAGAGTGGAATCCATCGAGAGGATCAGATCGTTCGTGCGGCCCATGACCTCACCGGGATCGGCCGACGAACTGGCGATGGCGCGCATGGCGATCCTGATCTGCCCCATGAAGGCCGCCGCTTCGACGTCATGTCCCTGGACGTCGCCGATGGCCAGGCCCAGTGCCCCGTCCGGCAGGACGAAACCGTCGTACCAGTCGCCGCCGATGTCCAGCCCGTCGCGCGCGGGGGCGTAGCGAGCAGCGGTCTGAAGTCCCGGAAAGGCGGGCAGCGCCGCCGGCAGCATCTTGCGCTGCAGGGCCTGGGCCAGCTCGACACGGGCCTGGTGCAGCTCCACCTCCTGCCGGGCACGGGCAGTGAGATGCTGCAAGGTGCTGAGCAGGTCCTCGGCGCTCGCCGACCGGGGAGTTCGACGCCGGTTCATGGGCCGCTCCGCGTTGCGATAGTTCCTGCATCATATTTCGGCCCCGGAACTACGGCGAGTGCTGTGCGGCCCCTGCGCCCGCTCCGCCACAGGGGCGGACGAGGGTCAGCCGGCGGTGGTCCGTCCCAGGGACGCGGTGAGCCGCCCCAGCGTCTCCTGCAGGGCGAGAACCTCCTGGACCGACATCCCCGTGGCTTCCAGGACCGAGCGGGGGACCGGCAGGGCGCGCTCGCGCAGCCCGGCCCCGGCCTCCGTCAGGTGGACGGTCACCGACCGCTCGTCCTCCGGGCTGCGCTCACGCCTGACGAGACCGGCCGACTCCAGCCGTTTCAGCAAAGGCGACAGCGTGCCCGAGTCCAGGTGCAGTCGCTCTCCGATCGTCTTGACGGGAAGCGGACCGTGCTCCCACAGGACCATCATCGCGAGGTACTGGGGGTATGTGAGGCCGAGGCCCTTGAGTGCTTCACGGTAGACGCCGCCGAACGCGCGAGAGGCCGCCTGCAGCGAGAAGCAGACCTGATGGTCCAGCCTGAGCAGCTCCGTGTCCGGCAGTTCGGTGAGGTCGGGGGAGGCCGGGGCAGGTGGTGGC
Organism: Streptomyces sp. NPDC102402; assembly: GCF_044765765.1. NCBI lineage: Bacteria > Bacillati > Actinomycetota > Actinomycetes > Kitasatosporales > Streptomycetaceae > Streptomyces > Streptomyces sp. NPDC102402. The sequence continues at coordinate 18,849 of NZ_JBIWKR010000029.1, read as the reverse complement.
GTCATGTGTCCAGGTTAGCCTGCCGTCCGCGATTGGGTTGTGTGCAATTTAATTGTGTGCCACTCTCATGGTGTGGCCGGTCCGCGGTCACCGTCGTACGAGAGAAGGCCATCACCATGGACGCGCTGTACACCGCTGCCGCCACCGCGAACGGCCGTGAAGGCCGGGCAGTGAGCTCGGACGGACAGATCGACCTCGCGCTCGCCCTGCCGCCGGCGCTCGGGGGTAACGGGGAGGGCACCAACCCGGAGCAGCTCTTCGCCGCCGGATACGCCGCGTGCTTCGCCAGCGCCATGAGCTCGGTCGCCCGCGAGATGAAGGTCGACACCAAGGACGTCTCCGTGACGGCCGAGGTCTCGATCGGCAAGGACGACACCGGCTTCGGGCTCTCGGTCGTCATGCGTGTCGAACTGCCCGAGGCGCTCGAGGGAGAGACCGGCCGGCGCCTGGTCGAGGCGACGCACGCCTACTGCCCCTACTCCAAGGCCACCCGCGGCAACATCGACGTCGAGCTCGTCATCGAGTAGCCGTACCCGGTTCCCCGCCCGTCGCCGCGCGGGGAACCGGTCACGCAGGGGAGGCAGGAGTCGAACCTGCGGCATCCGGTTTTGGAGACCGGCGCTCTGGCCTCTGAGCTACACCCCTCGGTGCGCACAGCCTCGCAGTGGCCGCCGGAGCCGGCAACGGGTTTTCGCCTCGTCCGGGACCGTTGCACGGGTCCGCTCTCCGGCTCTCCTGGGCGAGCGCGTACACTCGGCTCCCGTTTCCGCTGATTGGCGGGCATAACCGATCGATAGGCAGTTCACGTGAGTTTCGCAGAGGCATCCGACGCACCGATCTACGCCGGACTGGTGGAGGAGCAGGGCGACGTTCCGGCCGAGGTCCGGCGGGTGGCCGAGGAGACGCTTCTGGAGGTGGAGAGCGTGCTGGACTTCAGTGCGCTGCGCGTCCCGGCTGCGGCCCGTTAGGCCTGGTCCGGGCGTGCCGACCCGGACGGGATCATGTCTGCTGTTCCTGGGCAGGATCATTTCCGGCGTCCACCGGATCCTCACCGTACGGAGCACTGCGTGACCATCAGCCTGCATCGCTCGGCAACCGTCCTGTTCCAGGGCGACAGCATCACCGAGGTGGGCAGGCTGGTGGAGCCGGACAGCCCACTGGGCAACGGCTACGCCCGGAAGGCCGCCGACCGTGTGCGCTCCGCGCGGCCGGACAGCGGCATCACGTTCGTCAACCGGGGGGTCGGCGGCGACCGCATCGCGGACCTGCGGGCCCGCTGGCGTGAGGACGCCTTGGAACTCCGGCCGGACGTGGTGTCCGTCCTGATCGGTGTGAACGACACCTGGCGCCGCTACTGCTCCGGATCCGTCACCTCGGCCCGCGCCTTCGAGGACGACTACCGCGCCATCCTCACGCAGGTACGCGACGAGCTGGATGCCCAGCTCATCCTCATCGAACCCTTCCTCGTGCCGGTGCGGGACGAGCAGTGGGCCTGGCGTGAGGACCTCGACCCCAGGATTCAGACGGTGCGGCGGCTGTCCCAGGAGTTCGGCGCCGCACTGCTGGCGGCGGACGGACTGCTCAACCAGGCGGCGCGCGCCGCCGGCGGCGCCGAACACATCGCGGGTGACGGAGTCCATCCCACCCCGCTCGGGCACACGCTGCTGGCGGAGGCCTGGGCGGCGCTGGCCGGGCTGTAGCGTCCGAAGGCCCGGCCGACGGCGATCCTGGCCCAGACGGTCTTGCCCGTCCCGGTGGGTCGGCACCAGCCCCAGGAACTGCTCAGCGCGTCGATGATGCGCAGGCCCCGGCCGCGTTCGAGGGACTCGTCCGCCTGCCGCAGCACGGGTACCTCCAAACTGGGATCGTTCACCGCGCAGACCAGTGACCCGTCCTGGCGCGCGAGACCGAGCCGCGCCGTGGACCGTGCCGCGGTGGCCTCGAGCCCGTGGCAGACCGCGTTGCTGACCAGCTCACCCGCGACCAGGGCGATGTCGTCCGCGCAGGAGCGCAGCCCCCAACGCTCGACCGCGTCGCGGACGAACGCGCGCGCCTGCCTCAGGCTCTCGGGGTCCGCACCCAGTCCTCGCGTGGTGAATCCCGGAGCCTCGATGCCGAGATGGCGCGCCAGCTCCTCGTGCGGATCCGCCCCGGCCCCGGCCGCCCCGGTCGCGCTCTCTGCCGCTGCGTGACGTGATGGTCTCTCCGCGTACATGAGCGCTGATCACCCTTTGCTGAAGGCTGGCCGGTGGTCCCGTGGTGCCGGACGGCCACTAGTATCACCGCCGTCCGCCCCCTGGGTGCAATTGCATCCGGAATTGCACCCAGGGGTGTGAGCAGGGGACACCTGTTCACCCGGTGCGGACCCTGGTGCCTCACCAGGGTGTGTCAGCACGACGACAAGGAATGGACCACATGCAGCAGTTCGACAACGGTGTTCCCGCCAACTCCCTTACCGGTGTGCAGTGGAGGAAGAGCCATCACAGCAATCCCAGCGGGAACTGCGTCGAGATGGCGCTGCTGCCCGGCGGGGAAGTGGCCGTGCGCAATTCCAGGCATCCCGAAGGCCCCGCCCTCGTGTACACCGGGGACGAGGTGCGCGCGTTCCTCGCCGGCGTCAGGGACGGCGACTTCGACACCATGACCGGCTGAACTCGCAGCCGTACGGGCAGAATACGGACAGTCGGGCAGCGGACTCCCGCAACGGCCGGGCCTCACGGTGCCGCTGATGGCACACTGTCGTCAAGGCGCCCGTCCTCAGGAGTCCGCATGCCCGGCATCGAACCGCTTCAGCCGTCAGGGAAGCCGACGCTCGCTCCGGCCGCAGGGGCAAGTCCTACAGCGCTGCGCCTGGTTCTGGGGGCACAGCTGCGACGCATGCGGGGAGAGGCAGGCATCACCCCGGATGTCGCCGCGGTCCGCATCCGGTGCTCGACCGCCAAGATCAGCAGGCTGGAGACGGGGCACTCCCCGTGCAAGGAACGCGACGCGGCCGACCTTCTCGCGCTCTACGGTGTGACCGATCCGGCCAGGACCGCCGAGTTCATCGACCTGGTGCGCAGGGCCGGTCAGCGCGGATGGTGGCGCAACTACGCCGACGTGCTGCCGGACTGGTTCGAGCCCCTCGTCGGCCTGGAGGAGGCCGCCGCCTCCATCCGCACGTACGAGGGGCATTACGTTCCGGGGCTCCTGCAGACGGCCGACTACGCCCACGCGGTGGTGCGCTCGGGGCACACCCTCGAATCGGAGGAGATCACCCGGCGCCGTGTCGAACTGCGTCTCAGACGCCAGGAGTTGCTGCGGCGGCGTGATGCTCCGAAACTCTGGGTGCTGCTGGACGAGGCGGTGCTGATGCGTCCGACGGGCGGCGTCCGGGTGATGGGCGAACAGCTCGGTCATCTGCTGGAGATGACCGAGCTGCCTCACGTGACCGTGCAGGTGGCCCCCTTCGAGGTGACCGCCCACACGTCTCCCGGCAACGCGATCACCTATCTGCGGTTCGCCATGGAGGGGCTTCCCGATGTCGCGTACATCGAGCACCTGACCAACGCCACGTCCGTGAACAAGCAGGAGAGCACGGACGAGTACCGGTGGATCCTTGACTCGCTCAGTGCCCAGTCGCCGAGCCCGGCCGAGAGCCGGGACATGCTGAGGAAGGCCCGCGAGCGCTACGCCTGAGCGCCCGGCCCCTCGTGTCCCGACGCCGGGAGCCTCACCACTTCCGGCCGACGCCGCCGTACTCGATCCACTCCTGGGTCGCCTGCTTCGGCGCCAGATCCGAGTCGGGCCGCCAGGTCGACACCTCCACCAGGCCCGGCTCCAGCACGTCCAGGCCGTCCAGGAAGCCGTGCACGTCTTCCTGGCGCCGCACCCGCCCCCACTGGTTCCCCGTGCTCTTCGCCATGAAGTCCGTGACGAAGTCGCGGGTGGCCGCGTCCTCGCTCACCAGCTGACACACCACCAGGAAGCTCCCCGGAGCGAGACGGGCTGCGACCCGGCGCACCAGACCCGCCGGGTCGTCCTCATCCGGGATGCAGTGCATCACGGACACGAAGAGGGCGGCCACCGGCTCGTCGAAGTCGATGAGACGGCGCACCTCCGGGTGACCCAGGATCCCGGCGGTGTCGCGCATGTCCGCCTGGATCACCGCGGTCCTGTCGTTCTCCTCGAGTATGGCCTTGCCGTGGGCCAGCACGATGGGGTCGTTGTCTATGTAGACGACCCTGGCACCGGGATCAACGGCCTGGGCGACCTCGTGGACGTTGTCCTGGGTCGGCAGGCCGGATCCGTGGTCGATGAACTGGCGGATCCCGTACTCGGACGCCAGATGGTGGACGACACGCCGCAGGAACCGCCGGTTGTTCACCGCCAGGACCTTGGTGCTCGGCACGACCTCCAGCAGCTGCTCGCACGCGACCCGGTCGGCCGGGTAGTTGTCTTTGCCACCCAGGTAGTAGTCGTACATCCGCGCGACGCTCGGCACGTTCACGTCGATGTTCTTCGGAATGGAGGTGTCCCCGTTGCTCATCCAGCCCCTCGCGGTTCGAAGAGAGAAGTCGATGTCCTTGGAGGTCATGCTAAGGATCTCGCCGGGTGGCTGACAGTCCACTGACGGGTGAGGCAAGGCCACGGACATTCGATTCAGCCACGTACGGACGAGGGCAGGATTCCGGACTGCCCGGTCTTCCGGTGGTGATGCGGGGAATCGCGGGCTGCTGCGCAGCAACTCGCCCTGGTAGAAGCGTGATTGTCATGCATCCGGAAGACATCGAGGCCTGCCCTCGGTGTCCTGGCGCAGCCGCTCAATGCGGCTGGAACTCGACGGTGCGCTCTCCCCGGTCCGTGTCGCGGCGGCTGCGAAGAGGGCGGCCCCGACCGCGTGGGACGCGAGCCGTGAAGGCTCCGGGCGGTCTATCGTGGTGCCATGTCCGCCCCTGAGCTGATCCGTATCGTCTCGCGCGACTCACCCATGGCCCTGGCCCAGGTCGAGCGAGTCAGGGCCGAATTGGCGGCCCGTCATCCCGCCACCGTCACCGAGGTCGTCCCCGTCAGGACCACGGGAGACAAGTGGATGGGAGACCTCTCGAAGGTCGAAGGCAAGGGAGCCTTCACCAAGGAGGTCGACGCCGCCCTGCTGGCCGGGGACGCAGACCTGGCCGTCCACTGCGTCAAGGACATCCCCGCCGACCGCCCGCTGCCCGCCGGTACGACGTTCGCCGCCTTCCTCGAACGCGACGACATCCGCGACGCCCTGGTCCACCCCGGCGGCCTCACACTCGACCAGCTTCCCGACGGAGCGCGCATCGGCACCTCGTCCGTACGCCGTGTCGCGCAACTGGCCGCATCGCATCCTCACTTGAACTGCGTCCCGTTCCGCGGGAACGCCAACCGGAGGCTCGCGAAACTCGCCTCGGGGGAGGTGGACGCACTTGTGCTGGCCGTCGCGGGGCTCCATCGCATCGGCCGTACCGAAGTGATCAGCGAGATCCTCGCCCCGGAGGTCATGTGTCCTCCGATCGGGGCAGGTGTCCTCGCCCTGCAGTGCCGCGCGGACGACACGGTGACCATCGACGCCGTGAGCCCGCTCAGCCACCCCGGGACCTACCGGGAGATCACGGCCGAGCGCATGTTTCTCCACGTCCTCCAGGGTCACTGCAACTCTCCCATCGCCGGGTACGCCACGGCTCATCGCAACGGAGATCTCTCCCTGCGCGCCTGCGTGTTCACTCCCGACGGCAAGACCGTGCTCAACGCGCACGAGTGGGCCGGCCCGCTCGATCCCGCCACGCTGGGCACCTCCGTGGCCGTCACCCTGCTGCGCCAGGGCGCGCGCGAACTGATCGACTCCATCGCCCACTGAACCCGGCCGCCAGGAGCACGGGCTCGCGGCCAGACGTGAAGTCGGGCGGGTGAACGGCCCGGCGGAGAGTCCGCCGGCCGGCACAGCTCGGACGCTGAGCCGTGCCGGCCGGTGGGCGGAGCTGCTCGAGAACGAAATCGGCACCACGACGATTTCGTCCGGCTCGACAGCCACGTCCGGCCCCGGGCAGCACTCGGAGACGGCCGGCAGGGGCAGGCCGGCCGGAGCCCGGGGGCCTGCGGTCCAGGGCATCAGCTGACGCGCGGTGGGGGAGGGCGAGGGCCCGAGAGGTGTCCGAAGACGGATCCCTCCGTCGCGCAAGCGCGTAGTCATCTCGCACCACGAACTCCCCTCTTCTGCACGGCCGTCGGACACCCGACGGCACAGGGCACCGCAGATCCGGACGGGTGCGAGGCGGCAGACGGAAGTGTGCGGAAGAGGAACGGGCGGCCATCGTGTCCGGCACGCCCGTCCCCGTCCGGCCGCGTGGCCTGCGAAGCGGCCCGGCCGCTGCGCGTGCGACGGCGGATCGCCCGGCTCGCCGTGGTCACCGACACCCGATTGCCTGCCGGATCGGCGTGTCCGGCTGCCGAGCGGCGTCCGACCCCGGACCCTGGGAAGCAGCGTCACCCCGGGTGTGCTGCGCGCCGTGTGCCGCGCCCGTCCAACGAGAGGATCCTCCATGGCCCGGTTCGAGGCGACGGTGGACATCGACCGCCCCGTCGAAGAGGTGTTCGCCTTCCTTGCGGACGGCGAGAACGACAGGCAGTTCAGCCCACGCGTCCAGGACATCTCCAAGGACCCGGCCGGCCCGACGGTGGTGGGCACCGTGTACCGCAGTACGGTGAAGGACGCCGGTATGACGACCAGCCGTGAGTTCCGGATCAGTGAGCTCGTCGCCCCGACGCGCATCCGCTGGAACGAGCTGTCGGCCAACCTGGTGACGGCCCGGGAAGGCGGCTACGACCTCGAGTCCCTGCCGGACGGCCGGACGAGGGTGCGGATCTTCAACGAACTGGAAGGCCACCGCGTGGGCAAGCTCCTCGTCGGGATCGCCGCCGCGGCCGCGCGGAAGGACGCCCCGGCCTTCGGGCAGCGGATCAAGGCCGCGGTCGAAGCCTCCTGAGCCGGAGGCCTGGAGGGCGTCCCTCCGGCGGAGCGTTCCGCGTAGGGTCGGATCATGGTGCATGTACTGAGCAGCAGGGTATTGCTGAGGCCCGGTGACCCCGAGGTCTCACGCGACTTCTACGGACGGACGCTTGGACTCCCCGTCTACCGCGAGTTCGGCACGGGACCCGAGCGGGGCACGGTGTACTTCCTCGGCGGCGGCTTCCTCGAGGTGTCGGGGCGCTCTGACGTGCCGCCGACAGAGACGCTGCGGCTCTGGATGCAGGTCGATGACTGCGCGGCGGCACACGAGGAGGTGGCGGGCCGCGGGGCACACGTCCTGCGCCCGCCCCTGCAGGAGCCCTGGGGGCTCATCGAGATGTGGATCGCCGATCCGGACGGCCACCGCATCGTCCTGACCGAGGTGCCCGCCGACCACCCGCTGCGCTACCGCCCCTGAGCCTCCCCTGGCGAGGGCCGGTCCACCTCGGCGAGCGCGCCGAGCGCGACGCGGGCCGACTGCGCGATGAGCGCGTCCTGCGGCCTCGCTCCCCGGTTGTCGCGCCGGGAGAGCACGGCGAGAACGATCGGCGCGGCGTCCGGCGGCGTGACCACCGCGATGTCGTTGCGCGTGCCGTAGCCGCCCGTACCTGTCTTGTCGCCCACCACCCATCCGGCCGGGGTGCCCGCACGGATCGTCGTGTCGCCGGTGGTGTTGCGCAGCAGCCAGTCGGTCAGCAGGTCACGTCGGTCCGCGTCGAGAACATCCCCCAGAACGTAGGTGCGCAGATCAGTGGCCAGGGCGCGAGGAGTGCTGGTGTCGCGGGGATCTCCGGGCGCGGCTTCGCTGAGATCGGGTTCGTAGCGGTCGCACCGGGTGGTTCGGTCACCGAGTGCGACGAGCGAGCTCTGCAGGGCTCGAGGGCCACCGAGCTCGCGGAAGAGGAGATTGGCAGCGGCGTTGTCGCTGTAGCGAATGGCCGCGTCGCACAGTTCGCGCAGGGTGAGGCCGGTGTCCACGTGCTGCTCGGTGATCGGGGAGTTGGCGACCAGGTCACCGGATCCGTACCGGACGCGCCGGTCGAGCTGCTGGAGCGTATGACGGTCCAGCAGAGCGCCCGCCAGTAACGCCTTACAGGTGGAGGCGTACGCGAAGCGCTCGTCGGGGCGGTAGGTGACGGACAGACCGCTTCCGGTGCTCACGGCGTACACGCCCAGCCGGGCGTCGAACTTCCGTTCCAATTGCTGGAAGGCCGGTGCCGTACGAGGCACCGCCCGTGCGGAGCGCGAGGGCCCGGCTCCTGAGGGAGCCGGTGGGGCGGCGGCCGGTGCGGGCGACTCGCACCCGGCGAGCGGAAGGGCCGCGAGGCCGGCCAGTGCGGAGAGCGCGGCACGGCGGGGGAGAGAGGTGGGCACGAGGCAGAAGACTTCCTGAGTCCGGGGGACCGCCGCACGGCCGGTGGAGAATCCGCCCCGGACCGCATGGGCGGTCGGTGCGTGCGCGCTGCCGGCGGCTTGCTGACCCTTCCCAGACTAGGGCGAGTGATCCTCGTCGCCCGGTGGCCCGCCTGCCGTGTCGTGGGGGAACGGACCCCGGACGGTCAGGTCGGTGCCCCGGGCGCTCCGGCCGTTCCATGGCGCCGGGGCAAGCGTACGTTCCGTGGTCAACGCGTCGCGGCACTCTGTGTTCACCGGATTGCCGATGCCTGCGTGGCCATCATTCGTCGGCGAGCCCGGCCACGTCGCTCAGTCGGTGAAGGCACCGTCCATCAGGTTCAGCGGTCTCCCCGGTCGGCTGTGACAACGGCGAAGGTGGCACCGCCGCGGTGAGGGAGGTTCGTCCTGTCGGGCTTCGAGGGGTACGAGTGGGAGAACGGAACCGAGTGAGGCCCGCGTAGGCGGTTGCTACGCCCGGGTGAAAGTCAGGTGCGTGACGCCGCTGGGGGTTGTCACGGACTCGGTCCGAAAACGCTTCTCGAGTCCTTCGCATCCGTCCCACAGCCGCTCGCCACGGCCCAGGACGACCGGGACGACGGCGATGTGCAGATGATCGACGAGGTCTTCGACGAGGAACTCGCGGACCGTGGCCGGGCCGCCTCCGATCCTCACGTCCAGGTCGCCTGCGGCCTCACGCGCCTGACGGAGTGCCTCCTGCGGCGTGGCGTCGATGAAGTGGAATGTAGTGCCGCCTTCCATCTCCACCGAGGGGCGCGGGTGATGGGTCAGAACGAACACCGGCGTGTGAAAAGGCGGATTGGGCCCCCACCAGCCGTTCCAGGCGTCGTTCTCCCACGGCCCGCGCTGGGGGCCGAACTTGTTGCGGCCCATGATCTCCGCTCCGACGCCGACATCCCAGGTGCCGGCGATGGCGTCATCGGCCCCGGTGTTCCCGCCCGGCTTGCCCAGCATCTGCTGGAAGGTCCTGGTCGGGAAGAACCACTCATGGAGCCGAGTACCGGCGTGGCCGAACGGGGTGTCGAGACTCTGCCCCTCACCAGTGGCGAAGCCGTCGATCGAGATGGAGAAGTTGTGGACCCTCACGCGGGACATTGCACGGACTCCTGCCCTCGAAGCGATGTGATGGCGAACTGCAGTCACTGACCGTGAGTGAGCCTAGGCTCGGTGACAGCAGCATGCAATCACCGGAGGTGGGCATGCGAGACGAGCCGAGGTCCGGGTGCGCGATCAACGCGCCCGTGGAAGCACTCGGGGGACCGGGGGAGCCTCGTCGTCCTGCGTGACGTGCTTGCGGCGGGCGCCGACGCTTCCGCGAGTTGCTCTGCTGTGGCGTCGAGAGGTCAGACGCGGAGCAGGTCGGTCGAGACCGTCCAGAGGCGCTTGGCGGTGGCGGGATCCAGCGCCCATTCCTTGACACCGTGCGGGTGCTGCGCGAGGTCGGCGTCGTTCGTCACGGTGTAGGCCTCTTGAGAATCGTCGAGGTAGTGGCCTCCGGAGTGCGCGAACTCCGGGGCGACGGCCGCCACGATGCTGGTGGCAGCCCCCTGCTCGACCGTTTTGTACGTGAAGACTCCGGCGGTTTCGGCCGCATCGAGCGACTCCTTCTGTTGCGTCGTGAAGTTCCGCTGCAGTCCCGTCGCGACACCGCCGGGGTTCACCGCATTGGCAATGATGCCGTCGGACGCCCAGAGACGACTTGCCTCGACGGCGAATAGCGAGTTCGCCGTCTTCGACTGGGCATAGGCAATCTGCGGATCGTAGTTGCGACGCTCGAAGTGGAGGTCTTCGAAGTCGATGCCGGCACGCATGTGCGCCGTCGAACTGACCGAGACGATCCGTGCTCCGTCGCGGTCTGCCGCTCCCAGGGCCAGGGCGTCATGAAGGCCGGCGGCGAGGGCGAAGTGGCCAAGGTGGTTCGTCGCGAATTGCAGCTCCCAGCCCTCACGCGTGCGTTCGAGGCCACCAGTGACCACGCCCGCATTGTTGATCAGCAGGTGCAGCGGGCCGTCCCACGCGTCAACGAATCGCGTGACGGTGGTCCTGTCGGCAAGGTCGAGCCGGACGGCTCGGGGCTGTATCCCTCCGGTCGATTTCTCGATCGTCTCAGCGACGGCGTCCCCCGCCGTCGTGTTCCGGACAGCGAGCGTCACCTCCGCCCCGGCAGCGGTCAACGCACGAGCCGTCTCGATCCCGATTCCGGAGGAAGCTCCCGTCACGATCGCGCGGACGCCGGTGAGGTCGACGCCCCGCAGTACCTCGTCCGCGGTGCTGGAGGCGGTGAAGGGCATGGAGATGGGTTCGCGAGTCGTCATGACGGCGACTATACTTACTAGTCTTGATTTGTATGGTAAGATTCTCGCTCGTATGCTGGGTCCATGAACAGTCCCGCCGCCAGCCACCCGCCGTCGACAGCCGCCGACCGTCGGACCATGGTTCTGGACTCCGCCATGGTCACGTTCGCGCGATTCGGATACCGGAAGACCTCGATGGAGGAGGTGGCGCGGGCGGCGGGCATCTCCCGGCCCGGGCTCTACTTCCTCTTCTCCTCGAAGGAGAGCCTGTTCCGTGCCGCCGTCACCCAGGCATTGGAGCGCGACATCACAGCGGTCGAACACGTCCTGGCCGACACCGGCCGACCCCTTGCGGAGCGCCTCCTCGATGCGTTCGACCAGTGGGCGGGCCGCTACATCGGCCCGCTGACACGCGATGTGGCGGTGGTCATCGAGGACAACCCCGGCCTCCTGGGGGAGATCGTTGAGACCACGCCGCAACGTTTCGAGCAACTGATCACAGACGCGATCGCCGTCGAGGCGGGACAAGCGGCGGCCCGCCAAGTCGCCCAGACGATGATCAGCACATCGACCGGCCTCAAGCACCAGGCCGCATCGAGGGACTTCTACCTCGAACGACTGGAGGTCGCCATCGATCTCCTGGTGCGCTGAAGACGCTTTCCGAAGCCGCGGGAGAGAGCCAGGCCGAACAGCCAGGTCCGCCCGCCCGGCCAGAACTGGCACCGATCCTCCGCCACCCGGCGATCCTCCGGCACCCGGAACGTACGCCAACCCGGCACGCTTCCGACCCTGTTCGATCCGCTTCGACACGTCGACCCACCAGGGAAGATGGCGCAGGCGATCAGCTCATCTCGCCGACTGAGAACGCATCAGCTCTGGCACGGGGAGTCGGAGTGGCTTTGTTCATGAGAATAGTTCTGGCTCGACTTCTGTGGCGCCGGCTTGGCGTGCTGGCTCGCTGACCATGGAAAGCAGACCTCACTTCTCCCCACCGGCAGTCTCCGCCGGGACGAGCAGCGCATGGTCGCTCGGTTACGGGCAGGGTGACCCTGTACGCCCAGGGTCACCCTTGTCCGGGGAAGAGGTGCCGGGCGCGCTGCTACTGGCCGAATTCGTCGAAGGCGGCTTCGAGGTCGGCGGCCAGGCTCTCGGCGTGGCGGCCTTCGATGCGGTGACGGGGGACGAAGTGGACGAGTTCGCCGTCCTTGAAGAGGGCGAGGGAGGGGTGAGACGGCGGGATGTCCGGGAAGTAGCTGCGCATCTGCTGGGTGGCTTCGACGTCCTGCTCGTCGAACACGGTCAGCAGCCGGTCAGGGCGCTTGGCGTCGCCCTCCAGGGCGAGCCTCACGCCGGGCCGGGCAATGGCGGCGGCGGAGCCTTGGACGGAATTGAACACCACCAGGGTCATGCCGGTGGCGGCTTCCTTCATGGCGCGGTCGACGTCGTCGGCGGTCAGGAGCTCGACGAAGCCGATGGAGGCCAGCTCGTCCCGAAACGGCTTGACCAGCAGAGGGGAGTACGGCATGCCTATCGAATCCTTACTGAGAGCGACAAGTGTCTACTCAAAGTACCGGCATGGGGGCTTGCCGTGAGTGAGGCCGCTCCACCGATCAGTGCGTGCCGCAGCGCCGTCTCGTGGTCCGTGGCGGCTCTCGTCATCACGGCCCGCTACATGACGCGCTGACGACCTACATGAGCCATCACCACAGAAGTTGAGCCAGAACCCATTCTCATGAACAAGCCATCGGAGGGACCAGCGGCCCGTGAGGAGTGTCGGCGTAGTAGCCGGTCACCTCCTCGGCCTCGGCTCTGATCTCAACCGTCCCATCGCTGCGATGTGAAACTATGTCGTCTTGCATCCGCTCCAACCGGCGCTTTCCATAACGTTCGACGATTCACGCGAAAGGGACGACCGCGCGGTCGAATCGCAGGCCCGGATCCCATGCGTGAGCCTGCAGAACTTTGAACAACGCGTCATCGTCCACCTCTTGCCTGGCCTTCGTGCTGGGCTCAAGGCGGAGTCGCGCAGGTACGCCGTAAGAAGAAGAGGGCCACGCGTCGTCAGCCTGCTGCCGCGCTTCGAATGCCCCCAGAAGCCGGGCGCATTCGACCACTCAGCGGAGAGTACTGCTCCGCGCAGTTCCGCAGGGGCCCGGCGGAAGGCGACCATGGACGCGAAGAGCCGGCCTGTCACATGAAGGAGAAGCGCGCCGCGGCTTCGGCAGGAGTGGCCCCTTGCTGGCGGCCGGGGACGTCGTGAACGGCGTGTGCGCCCTCGGAGCGCAGTCGGCCCGCTTCACCATGCCGGGCCATGTCCGCGGCGAAGGCGTGGACGTCGGCCGTGGTGATGTCGGTGCGGCACCGCCCCGCGTGCTGATCGAGGAGCGTGCCGAGGTCCGGGGCGAATCGCAGCATGGTCACCGGCGCGTTGAAGCGCCTGGCGAGGAGGACGAGGCGAGCGCGCGCCCCGGGGGTTACGTTCGTGGACTCAGCGATCGCCGTCCGTCCGCAGGCGAGCCGGGCGACGATCCGGCGGTCACGCTCCGCGAAGATGCGGGCGTCTGCCGCGTCGGTGTTCATTTCGGCAGGTGAGGTACCGAAGAGTTCCGCACGGATCTCGTCGCTGGACACTACTGCGCCCTCGTCGACGTGCCCGCGCGCGATCAGAGCCCGCACGAAGCTGGTCTTGCCCGAAGCGGGCGGACCGACAAGGACCACGAGTCCCGCCGGCACTCGGATCGGCCCGGCCCCGGCCGGTGCGAGCGGCTTCGGTCGGAGGTCGCCCGCCCGGTGCGGGGCGGGCAGGTCGCGGACGTACTGGTCGAACCGGTCACCGTCCGTGCCCGAGGCTTGCCCGACGTAGGTGAAGCCCGCCCTGTGGGCGACCGCGGCGGAGCCCGTGTTGTCCGGATCCACCTGGATCACGGCCTGATCCGCACCTTCGGCTGCCGCATATCGGCATACCAGGAGGACTGCGCGGGTCGCCAAGCCCTGACCACGCCAGGCGGGGTAGAGCCCGTAAGCGACGTTCACCTGCCCAGTGCTGAGCCCGGGCATCTCGAACCGGAGGTCGATCGTTCCCGCGAGTGCCCGCTCGGCTCCGACACGGATCCCGAAGGCGCGCAGCGGTCCACCGGTAGCCCACTGCTCCGTGCAGTGGCGGATGTACCTCGCGGTGCCGGCCTGAGTTCCCGGTCCGCCGTTCAACCAGCGCACCAAGAGGTCGTCCTCGCCCGCCAAGTGGGCCCGGACATCATCAGGGCCCAGCGGCGACAGGATGACATTGCCGTCGGCCGACGTCAGATCACACATGCCACGACTTTCCGCGCTTGATCGCTCGTCATGCAAGCGAATAGGCCGTTCCTACGGAGTCTCGGCAGCCGGCAGGTTCGTCCGTCCCGAGAGAGACGCATCAGTCGGGGCCGCTCGTGGCGGACCGATGTGTGGAGACCTGCACTCCATCAGCAACCGGCCACCCCACGGGCCGACGGGGCGAAAGCCCGCCTTCCTCCATGCCCTGACGGCCCTGCGGTTGGACGCTTCAGGATCGACGGTCACCCTGTCCCATCCCGCGAAGGTAAGAAGGTGACGTACGAGGGCTCGGGCGGCGTCCGGGCCGTACCCCTGACCCTGTGCGTGAGGCAACAGCACCATGTCGATGCCGCCTTCGTGAGGGCCGGCGGTGACGTACTGGGCGTACCCCAAGGGATCGACGCCCTTGAGGACCAGCAACGACACCACGGCGGGACGCCGCCTTCCGATGTACTTGGCGGCCACTTCCCCCCGGGTGAGAGGCCGTCCGCCCCAGTCGCGGACGAACTCGGGATCGGCGAACCACGCGGCAAGCAGCGACAAGTGCTCTTCCGTCGCGGGGATGAGCGAGGTTGCCCCGCCCACGATGCCGCCCGCTGGCGTGTCCTTCATGGAAAGCAGACCCCTTTCGTCATGAGTCCCTCCATTCTTCCAGCGCGGGAGCGGTGTGGAGAGGAGACGACGCGAAGCGAGGAAATCTGTGTTGCACCGATTCCGGGCGAGGGAGAATACTGACACCTCGGGGGTGGTCCGAAGTGATCAGTGTTGCGCTGGGACTGACTGTGCGGGATCTGGTGCACTCAGACCTCGCGTCGTGCGGCTGGGCAGGCTCCGCCCGCCACCTTGACCGCGTCGCGGAGCAGTTGGACCGCAGAGCGCACGGCGATGTCGACTATCTCGCCGTCTGTGCCCGCGCCGACATTCCGATCGCCAAGGGCGGTGTCGACTACCGGGCCAAGGACGGCGTGGGAACGCTGTGGCAACTCGCTGTCCACCCGGCCCTGCAGTCCTGCGGTGTGGGAACTGTTCTCATCGAGGCTGCGGAGCAGCGGATCAGGAGCCGAGGGCTGCGTCAGGCGGAGCTGGGTGTGGAGGAGGACAATGCTCGTGCCCGTGCCCTCTACGAGAGGTTGGGCTACCATGCCTACGACCGCCAACCGGACGCATGGGACGAACAGGCCCCCGACGGAACACTCCTGCGTCACGAAACGATGTGCACCATGATGCGCAAAGACCTGTCGTAAGGCATCGCCTTTCGGGGCGAGTCACGCCACCACCGCGATGTGGAGCACGGTTCCCCCGACCGGTCCGGACCTGGAGTTGTATGTGCGGTCGCCGCTCATGACACGGCCAGACGTCGCGTAGGAGTGCAACAGGCCGGTGTGGGGCAGTCCGGGGTGGTGGACGAGACCCCTTCGAGGAGGCGGACACCCCTCTGGCTCCCTCGCATCAGATGACCCGCGTACGGCACCGGCCACTTGGCCTCGACGGATCCGGTCTCCCTCGGGGCGTGGCTCAGGAACGGGCTCCACTCGGCGTGTTGCCCGTCTGTCAGCTGTATCCGGAGGCAGAGCGGTGGGCGAGTTCCGCTTTGACACCGTGGAGCGTCACCTGAAACGTCGGGGCCGGCATTACGCGTACCCACGTCGCCAGACCCGTCCGGAGCCTGCTGTCCGGTGGGTGTGCGATTGGTTGTCCGCCATGACCGGACTTGGACCCGTCACCTGGCCACCTGCCCCGATACGGACCGCACGGCTTGTGCTCCGGGAGTCCGAAGCCCGGGACCGTGCGGTGTTCATCGAGCTGTTCGCCTCACCGGAGGTACGCACTTACCTCGGTGGCCCCCGACCACGTGATGAGCTCCAGCAGGCCGTGCCGGAGGTGCCCGGGCGCCGTCCCGGCCTCTTCGTGATCGACCTCGGCGGAGCGATGATCGGCATGGTCGAGCTCGACCGGCGCGACGCGTCCGGGGCACGTCAGTCCAGGGGGAGGCGAGGCCGAACTCGGTTACACGTTCCTGCCCGAAGTGTGGGGACGCGGTTACGCCGCCGAGGCGTGCGCAGCGGCAATGGCTTGGCTGGCCGGCGTGCTCCCCGGCGAGCCGGTGGTGCTATGCACCCAGACCGCCAACGACCGCTCGATGCGCCTCGCGACCGAGCTGGGTTTCACTGAGGTGGAGCGGTTCAAGGAGTACGGCGCCGAACAGTGGTTCGGCGTATGGACCCCGGACACTCCGCCAGCTTGAGCTCCTGCCAGGCAGCGTGACGGGTTCACGTGGTCCCGTGCACGGCCGGTTGGAAGGGATCGGTGATGATCCCGGCCGAGGCGCTTCGCATGCCGACTGTCGTCCATGCCCACGTCGACGTTGGATGCCGTCACCGGGTTCGTCGCACAGCCGACATTCGCGCAGGGCGCGGAACCCCACCTGGCCGCCTGCGCGCACGACGTGTGCGCTCTGGCGCAGTGGATCACGCTCCTTGCCGACCGGTGGCCGTGACCGGCGGGCAGGCATGCAGAGCGGACAGGTCATGGCGTCAGGACCTTCGGTGCGGATCCGATCTGCTGAGGCTCCGAGCACGACGAACCGCTCCCGCAGCAACTCCACCTCGTGCTGCTCGGCATGAACCGGATCGGATTGCTGACGCAGCACCTCGACGACGCACCTTGGTCCCCGTCCTCCCGCAGCTCGTCCGCGCCGCCGAGGACCGGCTGTACCGCGCAACGCTCCTCCTGGAGGCGGCCCGATCCGCGAAGCCGGGCGAAAAATTAGCCATCGAGGATCTGCGCTCTCGACGCACCGGTCGGGAAGGCAGCCACTGGCGGCCCACCGCGCTGTGCATTATCCCGGCCGACGAGCCCGGCCCGCGGTTCGACGCGAGGAGAACAACGCCTTCTGGACCTGGGCCGGTATCGAGGTGCTGCGACGCACCGGGGCCAGGATCGAGGAACTGCTGTAGCTCACCCACCTGAGCCTTCGCCAGTACCAGGCGCCCACCGGCGAGACGGTGCCGCTGCTGCAGATCAGCCCGTCCAAGACCGACCGCGAACGCGTCATCCCCGCCGACCCGGACCTGGTCGCCGTACTCGCCAGAATCATCCGCCGCATCAAAGCTCCGACGAGCGGGTGCCGCTGCTGAACCGGTACGACGGCTACGAGAGGGTCTTCGGCCCGCCGTTGACGCATCTGTTCCAGTGCCCCTCCCAGCACAGGCTGCAGGTCATCTCCGCCAACCGCATCCGCGAGCTTCTCACCGACCTTGCCCTGCGGTCCGGCATCGTCGACGTCGACAGGACACCGCTCAGGTTCACGCCCCACGACTTCCGCAGAATCTTCTCCACGGAGACCGTCAACGGCGGCCTGCCGATCCACATCGCCGCGAAGCTACTGGGCCACCTCGATCTCAACACGACCCAGGCATACGTCGCGGTTTATCCCGAGGAGGTCATCCGTCACTACCGGCAGTTCGTCGACCAGCGCCGGACCCACCGCCCCAGCGAGGAGTACCGCGAGCCGAGCGACACCGAGTGGCAGGAATTCCGCGACCACTTCAGCCTCCGCAAGGTTGCCCTCGGCACCTGCGATCGCCCCTACGGAACCCCCTGCCAGCATGAAAACGCCTGCATCAGATGCCCCATGCTCCGCCTGGACCTGGCCCAGGAACCCCGGCTGCTCAAGATCGACGTACACACTCACCAGCGCCTCGGGGAAGCCAAATGGATGCAGTGGCTCGGCGAAGTCGCCGGACTGCAGGAGAGCCTGCGACACATCGCCACCAAGAAACAGCAGGCCGAACGCCTCCGAGCCCAAGCCGGTCACGGCGAAGCCGGCGTCGAGGCACCCGGCTAGTCACTGCCACTCCTGGGGAGCCAGTCAGCATTCCGTCGTTTAGGCCAACCACCCAGCAGGTGGTGAAGCGCATGTCCGGCCACCTGCATCACCGGAGTGTGACTTCGCTCGGACCGTTGAATGGTGCCAAGGACAGCACCGTCTTCGGCGTCCGCAGCCCCTCATTCTCCGCGAACAGCTTCCGCGCCGCGTCGAAGGCAACGTCGTCACACACCACCAGCGAGGTCTGGTCGTACAGCTCACAGGTCGCGTCCGCCATCTCCCTGTCGCCGCCCGCTCCCGCCCCCCAGGTGTCCCACAGCAGCGTCTCCACCTTGTTCAGCGCCGCGAGGTCGATCCGGATGTCGTGGGCCACGAGCCACTCCCCGAACATCGGCCCCTCCTCCGGGAGGTGGAGTCCGAAGGTCTTTGGGTCCGCATCGCCTGCTCGGATGGCCTGCCACGCCTTGCCCGCGACCAGAAAACGGTCGCGCGGCACGTCCATCGGGTCGAAGTCCACTTTCCACGTGTCGCTGACGACCGGGTCGGCCAGCTGCGGATCGGCGAGCAGCCAGCCCCGCTCGTTGTCCCAGTACTCGGTGACCACGTGGTCACCGTGGAATCCGTCCGAGCCGAAGTAGTCGGCGAACCCGGACCGCAGGCGCGCGGGTATCCCCGCATGGCGTAGGAACGAGCAGTACAGCAGCGCGAAGTCGCGGCACACGCCGACGAACCGGTCACCGATCTCACGCCGCTGCGTCAGCGGGGCGTCGTTCCGCTCGATGATGATCCGCAAGATGCCATCGAGATAGCGCGTCTCAGCGTCGTTATGCAGGCGATCCTGCGAGATGACATGGCAGAACAGATCGCCTTCCAGACGATGGACCATCAAATCACGTGCTATTGATCCGAAACGCTTTCGGTGCAGGCTCGTTGATGGTGTGTGAGTGATCTGGTGGGGGATGCGCGGACTTGGTCGCCGGATGCGCAGGAGG
>NZ_JBIWKR010000028.1:0-32612 GCF_044765765.1 Streptomyces sp. NPDC102402 | reverse complement strand
TGACCACCAGCTCGACGCCCAGTAACCGCGTTACTCAGCACGCGCTGGCACCGCCCACCGACAACAGGGCAAACGTTGCCTGATGCGGCACTAGCTCCGCCCCGAGCGCGCCCGCATCCTCGCGGCCCTACCGCCGCGCCCGCACCGGCTACGGCAAGCGGTCCGCGCCCGAGCAGCGTCCCTCCGCACCGACCGACTTCGCTCTCCTCCCCGCCCGCGAGCGCTATGTCGCCGGGTACGTCGACCACCTGCCCGACGGCGCCGCCATGGACATCAAGTCCCTGGCCAAGGACCTCCCCCTGTACGGGCAGATGGCCATCGGCAGCGCGCTCAGGGCGCTGGCCGTCGCCGGGCACCTCCGCCATGTGCGCTGCCACGTCGAAAGCCTCGGCCAGAGCCGCTGGGTCACCCTCACCTTCTGGTCCCGCACGGCCCGCGACAACGAGTGGTGGGCCCTGCAACTCGCGGGCGGTGCGGGAGTCGAGGGGCCCGAACCCGAGGCCCCCGAGGGGGAGCTCGTCGCTCCCGTCGTGCCCCAGCAGAGGGCTCCGGAAGCTTTGGAGGCCGCGCCCACCGGTCCGTCCCCCGCCTATCTCGCTCTCGCCCGGATCGGCCGGACCGAGCCGCGCCTGGCTCTCTCCGCCGCCGACTGCGCCGTACTGGAGAGCCTCGCCGAGAGCTGGTTCGCCCGCGGGGTGGACGCCGACTACCTCACCCGGGCCCTGACATCCGGGCTGCCGGATCAGGTCGACTCGCCCGTCGGCCTCGTACGCCGCCGCCTCACCGACAAGCTTCCGGCGCGGCTGCCGGACGCCGCCCCCGTCCAGGACGCACCCGTGCGCGCCCTGATGGTCGAGTGCACCGAGTGCGGGCGCCCCGGACCGCCGGGGGCGCTGCCCGACGGTCTCTGCCGCGTCTGCCGCCAGTCACCTCCCGCCGCGCCGGACGCACCGGTCGCCGATCGCGACATCGAGGCCCATACGCGCCTCCTCCGCGAGAAGCTCCGGATGCCCTGAGCGGGCCGAAGAGGGTCTGCCCCGCGACGCGGGGGCCGGGCGCGGACTGCTGCTGGTCGACGCGCTCGCCGATGCGTGGGGCGCCGTGGAGCGGGGCGGAGCGCCGGGCAAGACCGTGTGGGCCGAGGTCGCGGCCCCTCCGGCGTGAAGGGGGGACTCCGGTCGCGGCGACCACCCGGTAGCCTGGGCCGTCCTCGCTCACCCGCCCTGCCGGTGACCGCTGTTGAGGGTCGCGCAGGTCAGGTGCGATGTGTGCCAGTCCGTGGTTCCGTATGGAGGGCGCTCGTGACAGCCGGTATACCCAGCTCCCGTATCGACACCAGCAAGCCGCACCCGGCACGGGTCTACGACTGGCTGCTCGGCGGGAAGGACAACTACCCGGTCGACCAGGAGGTCGCCGAGAAGCTGCCCGCCGAGGCGCGGGCCAACGCGGCCCGGAACCGGGCGTTCATGCACCGGGCCTCCGCCTGGCTGGCAGGACAGGGCGTCGACCAGTTCCTGGACATCGGTACCGGTATCCCCACCGCGCCCAATCTCCACCAGATCGTCCAGGCCGTCACCCCGAGTGCCAGGGTCGTCTACGCGGACAACGACCCCATCGTCCTGCGCCACGCGGAAGCGCTGCTGGTGAGCCGCCCCGAGGGGGCGACCGACTACATCCACGCGGATGTACGGCAGCCGGAGGCGATCCTCGAACGTGCCGCTGCCCTGCTGGACTTCGGCCGGCCGGTCGCACTGTCCCTCATCGCGCTGATGCACTTCCTGCCCGACGAGCAGGACCCGTACGGACTCACCCGCACGCTGGTCCAGGCGCTGCCGTCGGGGAGTTACCTCGTCCTCTCGCACGGCACCGCCGACCAGCACCCGGAGCTGAAGCAGGAGACGGAGTCCGCGTACAAGAAGGGCGCGATCTCCTTGCGGATGCGGACGCGCGCGGAGGTCGAGCCCTTCTTCGAGGGGCTGGAGCTCGTCGAACCGGGGCTCGTGACGGCACCCGAGTGGTACCGGGAGGAGCCTGCCCCGGTGTACGAGCGGAGCGGGTTCCACGTGGGTGTGGCACGAGTCCCGTAGGCGGCTCCGTGCGGGCCGCTCATGCGCCGGTCCTCGACGATGTCGCGGTCCGGCGCTCCCACCGCCGGTCCCGGTGGACCTGCGCCAGGCTCAGGGAATGGCCGCGCTCACCGTGTCGGCCAGCATCATCCAGGCCGGCTGTCCTCCGGTGCCGAAGGCCGCCGCCAGCGCGTATCCGATCGACGCGTCCACGGGGCGGGCGGTGGCGCCCACCCATTCGGCGATGACCGTCTCGTCGCCGTCGCTGGAGAAGTCACCGAGGTGGGTGCCGTCGCGGGTCAGCCTGCTGCTGGGCACGGAGTCCGGGACGAGGGCATAGCGGGCGCCGTCGTACTCGGTCTCGACCCGGTAGGTCCTTCTGCGCAGCCTTCCCCTGGCCGGCCGCAGGGGTGCCTCGACGCCGTCGACCGTCAGTGTGAGGTGCGTGGCGTCCCGGGTGCCGATGGCGATCTGGGGGTCGGCCTCCGATGCCGGATCGCGCTCCAGGACCGTGGTCGGCACGTTCTCCCCGAAGACGGTCACTCGCTCCTGGCCCTCGATCCGGACGTGCATCTCCCCGAACAAGGTGTCCTGAGTTCCGGAGGGGGCGGGAGGAAGGTCGGTCATGAGGCGTTCCTTCGGGCAGGCGGAGCGGCCGCTGGGAGAGAAGCGTCGCACGGCAGTTGCGCACTGTCACCCGGCCGACCGGACACAGGGACCGGACCGCGGCGAGGGCGAGAGGCCCCGCCGCCGGAACTCGCCGAGGGGAGCCCTCGGGGTGGTCTCCTACGATGCCCCGCATGAAGTATCGAACCCTGCTGAGCCGGTGGGAACGGCGTATGCGGACCCCCCTTCTCATGCTGGCCGTGTTCTTCGCCGTCGCCTATGCCGTTCCCGTTCTCTCACCGGACGCACCGGCCTGGGTCCTCACGACGTGCCAGGTGGTCGAGTGGGTGGTGTGGGCGGCCTTCGCCGCCGACTACGCGGTCCGCCTGCTCCTCGCACCCGGCAAGTGGGCGTTCGTCCGTAGACATCCGCTGGATCTGCTGGCCGTCGTCCTGCCACTGGTCCAGCCGCTGCGCCTGCTGCGACTGGTGTCCACGCTGCTGCTGGTGGGCAGACGGGCCAGGCACGCGCCGCAGATCACGATGACCCTCTATGTCACCGGCACCGTCGTCGGACTCATGATGTTCGGTTCGCTCGCGGTGCTCCAGGTGGAGCGGGACGCGCCGAGCGGCAACATCCGCACGCTGGGGGACGCGGTGTGGTGGTCGTTCACCACCATGACGACGGTGGGGTACGGGGACCTGGCACCCACCACCGGGCTCGGCCGGCTGCTCGCCGTGGGGCTGATGATCTCCGGCATCGCGCTGCTCGGTGTCGTGACGGCGAACATCGCGGCCTGGTTCATCTCGCGTTTCGAGCGGGACGACGCCGAGGAACGAAGGCAGACGGCCCTCCTGGAGGCACTGACGACGGAAGTCGCCGCGCTGCGGGCCGAGGTGGCCCACCTCACGGTCGCCTCGGGCCCCGGAGCGCCGAAGGTGCCGGGCCCGTCCCCGGCCGAGCCGGGCCCGTCCTCCGTCACGCCGTGAACGTCCACCGCACGCGATCCGTCGCCGATCAGGAGCTTCCCAGGAGGCCGCTCAGTTCAGCGGCTTGGCCATGCAGATGCTGCTGTCGTACGTCCGGTAGTGGCCGAACTTCGAGCACGGCGTGTAGCCGCTCGACGTGTAGAGCGCGATCGCCTCGGGCTGCTGGTCGCCCGTCTCCAGGACCATGCGCGTGCGGCCCGCCGCTCGGGCATCGGCCTCCAGTGCGGCGAGGAGCCGACGGGCGAGGCCCTGGCCACGGCCCTCGGCGATGACGAACATCCGCTTGATCTCGGCGTCGCCGTCGGAGTAGCCCTCGTCGTTCGTCTCCTGGCCCCGCCAGCCGCCCGTCGCGACGGGACGGCCCTGCTCGTCGTAGGCGAGCAGATACAGCCCGCGAGGCGGGTCGAACATCGTGGCGTCGAGAGGTGTGACATCGCCCCCATCGCCGTAGCGCTCGGCATATTCGAGCTGCACCAGGTCGTTGAGCTTGACGGCGTCGGGGTGATCGAACGGCCGAGGGTGGATATTCATACGATGGATCGTACAGGTATGCGGCATCCGTGTGTAGGTACTGTACCGGGATGCTGACTGTTACCACCGTGAACGTGAACGGGCTCCGTGCCGCCGCGAAGAAGGGCTTCGTCGAGTGGCTGGGGCAGACCGAGGCCGATGTGATCTGCCTCCAGGAAGTCCGTGCCGAGGTGCAGCAGCTCCCCGAGGAGCTGCGTGAGCCCGAGGGCTGGCACGTCGTGTACGCCCCGGCCGTGGCCAAGGGGCGCGCGGGTGTCGCGGTCTACACCCGGCGCGAGCCGGAGCGCGTCCAGATCGGGTTCGGCGGGTTCGAGGTCCCGGGGAGTGAGGAATTCGACACCTCCGGCCGGTACGTCGAGGTGGACCTCCCGGGTGTGACGGTCGCCAGCCTCTATCTGCCGTCCGGTGACGTCGGCACCGAGAAGCAGGAGGAGAAGGAGCGCTTCATGGCGGCCTTCCTCCCCTACCTCCAGGGGCTGAAGGCGCGGGCGGCCGACGCGGGGCGTGAGGTCGTCGTCTGCGGCGACTGGAACATCGCCCACCAGGAGGCCGACCTCAAGAACTGGAAGGCCAACAAGAAGAACTCCGGCTTCCTCCCCGAGGAGCGGGAGTGGCTGACCCGGGTGTTCGAGGAGGCGGCGTACGTGGACGTGGTCCGGGCCATGCACCCGGAGCAGGAGGGCCCGTACTCCTGGTGGTCCTACCGTGGCCGCGCCTTCGACAACGACGCGGGCTGGCGCATCGACTACCAGGTGGCGACCCCCGGTCTCGCCGGGCGCGCGGTGAAGGCGTGGGTCGAGCGCGCCGCCACGCACGGCGAGCGGTGGAGCGACCACGCGCCGGTGACGGTGACGTACGAGCGCTGAGGCCGCGCAGCGGGGGTCCGGTGTGGCGTCCTCCTGGGGAACCACACCGGACCCCGCGTCCCAGGTCAGGAGCCGTCGGTCAGTTCCAGCACCTCGGGCGGCGGCTCCGAGCCGGAGTACACCGCGAAGAGCGTGGCGGTCTCCGGTGTGTCCCCGACGGCGATGGCGACCTCTGGAGAGATGCCGTCCACTTCGTAGGCGGTCCCGGTCGTCACCGGCTCCTCGCCCTTGTCCTTGCTGCCGGTGTCTTCGCAGGGCGGTGAGGTGGCGACGCCGAGCTTCTGCCCAGCCGTGAAGTCCACCTGGGTCACGTCCTGATACGACCTGTCCTGATAGGTGTACCGGTTGACGCAGGAGTCCCCGCCGCCCCCTCCGCCTCCCCCGGCCGTGCACGCTACTGCCGGCATCGTCATGGCCGCCGCCACCAGCAAGCCGACGGATCCCCTGGTCCAGCTCATGCCTGTCCCCCCTCGTAGATGCCGCGAAGAAGAGGAATGTCTCCACTTCGCCGACCGACCTCGCCATTGCTCGCGCGGGAACGGGATCGTGCCCGTGGTGAGCTCGCGTGGTCCGACCTTCGACGTGGGCACAGCGGGTCGGGTTCCCGTGTCGCACCTGTGCATCTGGCACGGCCCGTCAGAACCCCTCACTCCGCCCCGCGCGTCGGCGAGGGAAGCGAGCACGCTTCTGTCGTGAGGCCAGGAGCTGTCAAGGAAGCGCAACGGCGTTGAGCGGGCCGTCAACAGACTCAAGGACTCGCGGGGCCGTCGCGGCGTCCGGCGCGTCGGCCGATTCCCGAGACCGGAGCAACAGGCCCTGAGCGGCGGGAAGAACAGGCTGAGGGGTGCCCGGGAGCCGACCGGAGGGAACCGCGGGCGGCGTCGACGATTCGCGAGGCACGAGCCATGGTCACCCGACGGTGTCGGTGCAGGTCCAGGCCGGCCGCGTCCTCGCCGGGCGAACCCGTGGACAGTGACCGAGGGACGGCTCCTGGCTAGTCGCCGTCCATGGTCCTGTCCTCCCGCAGGCGCCGGTCCAGGGCCATCGACAGCTCCGCGTCCACCACCGCCTGGGCCAGCGCCCGCAGTTGGTCCGGCCCGGTCTGTGCGGTGTGGGTGCGCAGGACGCGTACGAAGAGGTCGGCGAGGGCGTCCGCGTGCGCGCGGACCTCGCGGCCGGCCGAGAGGACGGCGTCGAGGGGGACCCCCGCCCGCACCAGCTCGGAGGAGGCCTCCAGCAGGCGGCGGCTGATGTGGACGATCTCGTCGCCGTCGACTCCGAGGTAGCCCAGCTCCATGGACGCGGCGAGGTTCTCCGCCGTGGCCTGGTCCTGGAAGTAGTCGGCGAGCTGCTCGGGCGTGAGCCGAACCGGGGTCTCCTCGGTCGGTTCGCCCAGGCCGAGCACCTCGGCGACGTCGCGGCCGCTGTCGAACGTCGAGGCGAGGTCGGCGATGCCGTTGAGGGTGTGGCCCCGCTCAAGCAGGCCCGTGATCGTGCGCAGCCGGGCCAGGTGGTGGTCGTCGTACCAGGCGATGCGGCCCTCGCGGCGGGGCGGCTGGATCAGGCCGCGCTCCCGGTAGAAGCGCAGGGTGCGCACGGTGATGCCGGCCTCCTTGGCCAGCTCCTCCATGCGGTACTCACGGTGCTCGCGTCCTTCAGCCACACCCGCACCCTATGTTGTACCGCCGGTAACTTTCCTCGTCCCGCCCCCTACCCATCAGTACGGAGCTGCTCTACCCTCCCAACCATGCCAGTGATTGCTGGCAGAG
Organism: Streptomyces sp. NPDC102402; assembly: GCF_044765765.1. Lineage (NCBI taxonomy): Bacteria > Bacillati > Actinomycetota > Actinomycetes > Kitasatosporales > Streptomycetaceae > Streptomyces > Streptomyces sp. NPDC102402. The sequence continues at coordinate 25,785 of NZ_JBIWKR010000028.1, read as the reverse complement.
TTGGTTCGCACCGCGGGGAGGCGGCAGCATGGCCCAGCACGAGCACGTACGAGTGGCGGTGATCGGATCCGGATTCGGGGGCCTCGGAGCCGCGGTCCGGCTCCGTCGCGAAGGCATCACCGACTTCCTGGTCCTGGAGCGGGCCGGCGCCGTCGGCGGGACCTGGCGGGACAACAGCTACCCGGGCTGCGCCTGCGACGTACCGTCCCACCTGTACTCGTTCTCGTTCGCGCCCAACCCCGACTGGCCGCGCACCTTCTCCGGGCAGCAGCACATACGCGCCTACCTGGAGCACGTCGCGGACACCTTCGGGCTGCGCCCACACATCAGGCTCGACCACGAGGTCTCGGTCATGCGCTGGGACAACGACGAGCTGCACTGGGTGATCGAGTCGGCCAACGGCTCCACGATCACCGCCGACGCCGTCGTCTCCGCCACCGGGCCGCTCTCCGACCCGAAGCTGCCGGACATCCCGGGGCTCGCCGACTTCCCCGGCAAGGTCTTCCACTCGGCCCAGTGGGACCACGACTACGACCTGACCGGCAAGCGCGTCGCCGTGATCGGCACGGGCGCCTCCGCCATCCAGATCGTCCCGGAGATCCAGCCGAAGGCCGGCCGGCTCACCCTCTTCCAGCGGACCCCGCCCTGGGTGATGCCGCGCATGGACCGCGCCATCAGCGGCGCCGAGAAGTGGCTGCACCGCGCGCTCCCCTTCACGGCCACCGCGCGCCGTGGACTCCTTTGGGGCATCAGGGAGTTGCAGGTCGGCGCCTTCACCAAGCACCCCAACCAGCTCGGGCTCGTCGAGTCGATAGCCAAGTCCAACATGGCGCGGGCCATCAAGGACCCCGCGCTGCGGGCCAAGCTGACGCCCTCGTACCGCATCGGATGCAAGCGCATCCTGCTCTCCAACGCCTACTACCCGGCGCTCGCCCAGCCGAATGTCGACGTGGTCGACTCCGGCCTGTCGGAGGTCCGGGGATCCACCCTGGTCGGCTCGGACGGCACGGAGACCGAGGCCGACGTGATCATCCTCGGCACCGGCTTCCACGTGACGGACATGCCGATCGCCGAACGGGTCGTCGGCGCCGACGGGATCACCCTCACCGAGTCCTGGAAGGACGAGATGAAGGCGCTGCGGGGCGCCACCGCGGCGGGCTTCCCCAACTGGATGACGATCATCGGGCCCAATACCGGCCTCGGGAACTCCTCCATGATCCTCATGATCGAGTCCCAGCTGAACTACATGGCCGACTTCATGCGCCAGCTGGACGTCCTGGGCGGGCGGGCGGCGCTCGACGCCCGGCCCTCCGCGGTGAGCGCCTGGAACCACCGGGTCCAGGAACGCATGAAGCGGACCGTCTGGAACACCGGCGGCTGCACCAGCTGGTACCTCGACGCCAACGGCCGCAACACCACGGTCTGGCCGGGGACCACCGCCGAATTCCGGCGGGCCACGCGCTCGGTCGACCTCGGTGAGTACGACGTCATCCGCCCCCCTGCCACCCGCTCCGCGGCGCAGGCCGTGACCGAGGAGGCCGCACGATGAGCCGGCTGACGCAGACGGCTGCCACCCCGGCCGTCCCCGTGCCCGTACGCGAACTGGGCGTCGTCTCCGCGGACGGCTCGCGCCTCCACGTCGAACTGCACGGACCCGAGGGCGCCCCCGCCGTGGTCCTGGCGCACGGCTGGACCTGCAACACCCGCTTCTGGGACGCCCAGGTGCGTGACCTGGCGGCGGACCACCGGGTCGTCGTGTACGACCAGCGGGGCCACGGCCGTTCCCCCGCGGCGGGCCCCGACGGATACAGCACGCGGGCGCTGGCCGACGACCTCGAAGCGGTCCTGAAGGCCACACTCGAACCCGGGCAGAAGGCGGTGCTCGGCGGGCACTCCATGGGTGGGATGACGATCATGGCCGCCGCCGGACGCGACGCCGTGCGGGAGCACGGGGCCGCGGTGATGCTGTGCAGCACCGGCAGCTCGCGCCTGACGGCCGAGTCGCTGGTGCTCCCGCTGCGGGCGGGCGCCCTCCGCACGCGGATGACGGCGGCGATCCTCGCCGCACGGGCACCGCTCGGACCCGTCAACGGGGTGTCGAAGGTGATCCTCCGGTACGCCACGATGGGGCGTGGTTCCGCCCCGGACCGCGTGGAGGCCTGTGCCAGGATCGTCCATGTGTGCCCCCGTGACGCGCGCGTCGCCTGGGGACGTGTGCTCGGGGAGCTCGACCTCGAGGCGCGGGTGAGGGAGTTGCGGCTGCCGACCGCGGTGATCGCGGGTGCGGAGGACCGGCTGACGCCGCCCGTGCACGCGAGGGCCATCGCCGCGGCTCTGCCGAACGGCCTCGGGCTCACCGAGCTGGAAGGTATGGGACACATGACGCCGGTCGAGGCACCCGAAGTGGTCACGGCGAAGCTCCGCGAACTGGTGGCCACGTACGTCACTGTGGACGGTGCGGACAGCACGGCGACAGCCGTGAGCGAGGAGGAGGTCGCATGAGCGGCAGGCGGAGTCTCGAAGGACAGGTCGTCGTCGTCACGGGCGCGGCCCGGGGAGTGGGCGAGCTGCTGGCCCGGAAGCTGTCGGCGCGGGGTGCGACGCTGGCGCTGGTCGGCCTGGAGCCGGACGAGCTGAAGAAGGTCTCGGAGCGGCTGCACGGGGAGAGCGACCACTGGCACGCGGATGTCACCGACCACGTGGCGATGAGCCGGGTCGCCGGAGAGGTCAAGCAGCGCTTCGGGAAGATCGACGTCGTCGTCGCCAACGCGGGCGTCGCCAGCGGAGGGCCGCTCGTGGACTCCGACCCGGACGCGTGGCGACGGGTCGTCGAGGTGAACCTGATAGGCGGAGCGGTGACCGCGCGGGCGTTCCTGCCGGTACTCATCGAGAGCCGCGGCTACTTCCTGCAGATAGCGTCGCTGGCCGCGATCACCCCGGCGCCGATGATGAGCGCGTACTGCGCGTCCAAGTCGGGCGTCGAGGCGTTCGCGCACTGCCTGCGCGGCGAGGTCGGCTACCGGGGTGTGAAGGTCGGCGTCGGCTACCTGTCCTGGACCGACACGGACATGGTGCGCGGCGCGGACGAGGACGACGTCATGCGGGAGTTGAGGCAGCGGCTGCCGTGGCCGACGAACCGCACCTACCCCCTGGGCCCGGCGGTCGACCGCATCGTGGCGGGGATCGAGCGGCGCTCCGCGCATGTGTACGCGCAGTGGTGGCTGCGGGGGATGCAGTCGATCCGGGGCTATCTGCCGATGGTGATAGGGGCCGTCGGACAGCGGGAGATGAAGCGGTTCGGACCCCGTCTGGACGGTGTGAGCAAGGGGCTCGTGGGCGCCGGTGGCGAGGCGGACCGGGAGGCGCGCACACAGCGTCAATGATCGAAATGCGGTGAATGTCCGGGTGTGTAAGTCTGAGCGAGGCCCCACCGGGGCCAACCCCACGCACCCACATAGGAGTGAACAGCATGGGTATCGCAGACCAGTTCAAGGACAAGGCGCAGGAGCTCGCCGACCAGGCCAAGCAGGCGAAGGCCGGCGGCAAGCAGGGCGAGGCGCGCGAGCGTTCCGCCGACGCCCAGCGCCGCCCCGCGGGCCAGGCCCAGGGCCAGGGCCAGGGTCAGGGCCGTCGGCCCGAGGCGCGGGACCGTGCGCAGGGCGGCCAGGACCGCCCGCAGGGCGGCCAGGACCGTCCGCGTGAGCGTTCTGAGCGCTGACGGCTGACGCCTCTGAGCGTCTGCGGTTGGTTGGGGCGTACCCGGGTTCCGGGTGCGCCCCTTCTCGTGTGCGGGTGGGTGCCGTTCGGCGTGTGCGGGTGCGGTTCGGCGGGTGTGCGTGTGCGGGTGCGGGTGCGGGTGCGGTTCGGCGTGTGCGTGTGCGGGCTGCGCGCGGTGCGGGGGGTTTCGGGGCGCTGCCCCCGGGCCCCGCTCCTCGACGCCGAAGGCGCTTGATCTGGCTGGGCCGGAGGCGCTTGATCTGGCTGGGCTTGATCCGGGGGCTTGAGGGGGTCACCTCGGGGGAAGCGGGGGCCTGCGGAGGTTCGGGGCCGTCTCGTAGCTGGGGGGTGTGGCCGCCGGGTGGGCGGCGAGGAGGTCCAAGGCCACCTTCACCCCGTCGTCCAGGACCGCGTGACGGCCCTCCGCCCAGTCCAGCGGGGTGCGCAGCACCTCCAGGTCGGGTTCGACGCCGTGGTTCTCGACGGACCAGCCGTACGTGTCGAACCAGGCCGCGTTCATCGGCACCGTGATCACCGTGCCGTCGCCCAGCCGGTGCCGGCCGGTCATGCCGACCACACCGCCCCAGGTGCGCTGGCCGACCACGGGTCCCAGCTTCAGCAGCCGGAAGGCCGCCGTGATCATGTCTCCGTCGGACGACGTCGCCTCGTCGGCGAGGGCGACGACCGGCCCCCGGGGCGCGTTGGACGCGTACGAGACCGCCTGGGCGTTGCGGGTCAGGTCCCAGCCGAGGATGGTGCGGGTGAGCTTCTCGACGACCAGCTCGCTGATGTGGCCGCCCGCGTTGCCCCGTACGTCCACGATCAGCGCGGGGCGCGACACCTCCAGCCGCAGGTCGCGGTTGAACTGGGCCCAGCCGGAGCCGCCCATGTCGGGGATGTGCAGATACCCGCACTTCCCGTGACTCAACTCCCGCACGACCTCGCGGCGTTTGGCCACCCAGTCCTGGTAGCGCAGGGGCCGTTCGTCGACCAGCGGGACGATCGCGATGCGGCGCGACCGGCCGCCGCACTCGCCTCCGGCCGGCCGGAACGTCAGATCGACCGTGGTGCCGCCGGCCGCCGTCAACAGCGGGTACGGCCCTGCCACCGGATCGACCGGGCGGCCGTCGACATGGGTGAGGACGGCCCCCTCGCGGATCCCCGTACCGGCGAGCGGTGAACGCGCCTTGGAGTCGGAGGAGTCGCCGGGCAGGATGCGCCGCACCGTCCAGTCGCCGTCCCGGCACACGAGGTTGGCGCCCAGCAGCCCGATCGCACGCTGGTAGTGCGGGGGGCCCTCGTTGCGGCGGGCGGGCGAGACGTACGCGTGGGAGGTGCCCAGCTCGCCGAGGACCTCGCGCAGCAGGTCCGCGAACTCGTCGGGGGAGGCGACCCGTTCGAGCAGGGGACGGTACTGCTCCAGCACGCCGTCCCAGTCGATGCCGCACATGTCCGGTTCCCAGAAGTAGGAACGGACGATGCGGCCCGCCTCGCCGTAGGCCTGGCGCCACTCGGCCGCCGGGTCGACGTCGTGCAGGATGCGGCGAAGGTCCAGGAAGACCGTCGTGTCGTTGTCGCCCGGCTCGTTGGACGGAACGGCGCGCAGCTCGCCGTCGTCCATGACGACCAGCCGGGTCGCGTCACCGCTGACCGCGAACCAGTCGAGGTCCTTGACCAGTTCGGTCCTGCGGGCCTTGGCGATGTTGAAGTGCTCCAGTGTGGGGCGGCCCGACATGTCCGCCGGGTTCGCGAACGTCTCGCCCAGCGCGCCGGAGATCGGCCAGCGCAGCCAGACGAGGCCACCACCGCTGACCGGCTGCAGCGCCGAGTACTTCGACGCGGAGACCGGGAACGGGGTCACCCGGCTCTCCAGCCCCTCGAACTCCACCATGACCGTCGGCCCCTCGACCGGGGCCTCCGGGATGTCCACCGGGTCCAGGCCGCCCGCGGCGGGCCTGCCGTCCGGGAGCAGGGCGAAGGGGGACGGGGTGGCCGAGGAGAGCGGGACGAGGTAGGGGCGGCAGCCCAGCGGGAAGGAGAGGTCGCCGGTGTGGACGTCGTAGACCGGGTCGAAACCACGCCAGGAGAGGAAGGCGAGATAGCGGCCGTCGCCCGTGAAGACGGGATTCTCGTCCTCGAAGCGGCCGTTGGTGACGTCCACGGTCACCGGGGCGTCGGGGCCGGTGATCCGTGCGAGTTTGATCTGGCGCAGCGACCGGCCGACGCCTGGATGCGACCAGGTCAGCCAGTGGCCGTCCGGGGAGAACGCCAGATCGCGGACGGGGCCGTTGACCGAGCGGATGAGCTCGGTGACCCCGTCCCCGGTGGCCCCCGGCGCGGTGAGGATTCCCGGCGGGGCGAGTGTCCTGGGCGGGGCGACGCCCTCGGGCGGGACGCCGGTGTCCGCCCCGGCCGGATCCGGGGCGTCCCCGTCCAGGACGGCGGTGTCCGCCCCGATGTCCAGCAGGAGCAGCCTGCCGTCGTTCGACGCGATGGCCAGCCGCTCGCCCTCCGGGTCGGAGATCAGCTCGTGGACCCGGCCCAGCCGTCCGGCCGCCAGCCGGCGGGGCGGGCGGTCCCCGCTGGCGCGGGGGAGGTACGCGATCTCGACGGCGTCCTCGCCCTCGGCGTCCGTGACGTAGGCGACCTGGCCGCTGCTGCCGAGCATCTCGGGCAGCCGGACCCGTACCCCCGGGGTGTCGGAGATCGTGCGGGCGGGGCCGTCGCGGTGGGTGAGCCAGTAGAGGCTGCCGCGCACGGAGACGGCGCTCGCCCGGCCCGTCTCGTCCACGGCCAGCGAGTCGACGTGGCTCGACGCCGGCACCTGGTACGTACGGCGGCCCGTCCGCGGCCCCCCCAGCCGCACCTCCAGCTTGCGCGGCACGGCGTCCGGTGACTCCAGGTCCTCGACCAGCCACAGATCGCCGCCGCACTGGTAGACCACCCTGGTGCCGTCGCTGGAGGCGTGCCGGGCGTAGAACGCGTCGTGGTCCGTGTGCCGGCGCAGGTCGGTGCCGTCCATCAGGCAGGAGTAGAGATTGCCGACGCCCTCGTGGTCGGAGAGGAAGGCGATCCGGCGCCCCACGAACATCGGTGCGTCCAGCTGCCCGCCGATGTCGGGCAGCAGTCGCTCGCCGTGCAGCCACAGCCGGCCCACGGCCCCGCCCCGGTACCGCTTCCAGGCGGCCGGTTCGTGCGGGGGCCTCCCGGTGAGCAGAAGGGTGCGCCGCGTGCCGTCGACGTCGGCGACCGCGATGTCGGAGACGGGCCCCCAGGGGAGCTTGCCGCCGGGGCTGCCGTCGGTGGGGACGCTGTAGGCCCAGGAGAAGTACGAGAACGGCTGGTTGTGCGAGGACACGGCGAGGATCTGCGAGGAGTCCCCGGGGTCGGGGGTCCAGCCGCAGACCCGGGCGTCGGCCGAACCCCAGTAGGTGAGTCTGCGGGCGGGCCCGCCGTCGACGGGGACGAGGTGGATCTCCGGATCCAGCGTGCGCCAGGTCGTGTAGGCGATGCGGCTGCCGTCGGGCGAGAAGCGCGGATGGCCGACCCTGGTCCGGTCGACGGTCAGCCGCCACGCCCGGCCGGGCCGCTGCCCCGCCGGGGCGAGCGGGGCGACCCAGAGGTCGTCCTCCGCCGCGAAGCAGAGCAAGTCCTGGTGGAGGTGCGGGAAACGGAGATACGCGACGTCGTCACTCACCCTCCAATGCTTTCGGTGTGAAGGTCCCCCGGCAACTTGTGGTGCGCGACACAAGCGAAACAGTTTCGTTTCGCTGGGCGAGGGGAGTACTGTCGAGGTGTACGAAACAGTTTCGTTCCGTTAGTTGATCTTCGACTGGCGTACGATCCAGCAGGCGCAAGGGAGGGGAGGTCGACCATGGCACGCAGCAGGCTCACGCCCGAACGCGAGAGAGAGTTGTACGAAGCCGTGCTCGATCTGCTCGGCGAGGTCGGCTACGAAGCCCTGACCATGGACGCCGTTGCCGCCCGCACCCGTTCCAGCAAGGCCACCCTCTACCGCCAGTGGGGGAGCAAGGCCGAGCTGGTCGTCAAGGCGCTCCGGAACGACAAGCCGGTGCACCTCGCCGATGTCGACACCGGTTCGCTCCGCGGTGACTTCCTCGCCGTGATGTCGCGTACCGACGACTGCCAGATGGAGCGGAACTCCGCGCTGATGCGGGGTCTGAGCCATGCCGTCCACGACAACCCTGATCTCTTCCAGGCGCTGCGGGAACTGCTGATCGAGCCGGAGATGACCGGCCTCGAAACGCTGCTCCAGCGGGCCGTGGACAGAGGGGAGGTGCGCGCGGACAACCCGGCGCTCTCCTATGTGCCGCACATGATGATCGGCGCCTTCGCCGCTCGTGAGCTGGTCGAGGACCGGCCGGTCGATCAGGCGTTCCTCACCGACTACGCAGAATCCGTGGTGTTCCCCGCCCTCGGCGTCTGACGTCCCCCTTTTTTCCTCCCGTACGACCTGTCTGACGCTCCACCTGACACGCCGCTCTCGTCGTCGGGCTGGTTCCTCACGCCCACTTCCACTCACGACCTGACCGGGAGTATCCCCACCGTGGCTACATTCCTGTACAAACTCGGGCGGCTCGCCTTCCGGCGCCGCCGCTATGTCGCCCTCATCTGGGTGGCGCTGCTGGCGCTGGCCGGATTCGGTGCCTCCTCCGCGGCCACCGCCACCTCCAGCTCCTTCTCGATCCCCGGCACGGAGGCCCAGAAGGCCTTCGACCTGCTGGAGGAACGTTTCCCCGGGGCCAGCGCCGACGGCGCGACCGCCCGGATCGTCTTCCAGGCACCCGACGGCGAGAAGGTCACCGCGGCCGCCCACAAGGCCGAGATCCAGGACATCGTGGGTGAGCTGAAGTCCGGCTCGGGCCAGGTCGCCTCGGTCGCCGACCCGTACAAGGCGAACGCCGTCAGCAAGAACGGCTCGACCGCCTACATCTCGGTGTCCTACAAGGTCAGCTCCATGGAGCTGACCGACGCGACGCGTGAGGCGCTGGAGGACGTCGGCCACGACGCGCAGGACAGCGGCATGAAGGTGGAGATCGGCGGTGACGCGCTCCAGGTGATGCCGGAGACGGGGGCCACCGAGATCATCGGTGTCGCCATCGCGGCCGTCGTCCTGGTCATCACCTTCGGTTCGCTGATCGCCGCCGGGCTCCCGCTGCTGACCGCCCTCATCGGGGTGGGCATCGGGGTCTCCACGATCACCGCGCTGGCCAACGTCCTGGACCTGGGCTCGACCACCTCGACGCTCGCGATGATGATCGGCCTCGCGGTCGGCATCGACTACGCGCTCTTCATCGTCTCCCGCTACCGCGCCGAACTGGCCGAGGGCCGGGAGCGGGACGAAGCCGCCGGGCGTGCCGTGGGCACGGCAGGGTCCGCGGTCGTCTTCGCCGGCCTGACCGTGGTCATCGCGCTGGTGGGCCTCGCCGTCGTCAACATCCCGATGCTGTCGAAGATGGGCTTCGCCGCCGCCGGCACCGTCGCCATCGCCGTGCTCATCGCGCTCACCCTGGTCCCGGCCATGCTGGGCTTCGCGGGCAAGCGGGTCATGGGACGCAGGGCGCGCAAGGCCGCCGAGGCGGAGAACAAGCCCGAGGCGAAGCCGAACATGGGCACCCGCTGGGCGCGGTTCGTGCTGCGCAGGCCCGTGTGGGTGCTGCTGGTGGGCGTCCTCGGCCTCGGAGCGATCGCCGTCCCGGCCGCCTCGCTGGAGATGGGTCTGCCGGACGACGGCGCCCAGCCGAAGTCGACCACACAGCGCCAGGCGTACGACATGCTCTCCGAGGGCTTCGGCCCCGGGTTCAACGGTCCGCTCATGGTCGTCGTCGACACCGCGAACAGCTCCGACGGCAAGGCCGCGGTGAACAGGGTCTCCGACGACATCGAGGGCACCAGCGGCGTCGCTGCCGTCACCCCGGCCACCTTCAACAAGGCCGGCGACACCGCGACCATCACCGTCATCCCCGAGGACCGGCCGAGCTCCGTCGCGACGGAGAACGTCGTCCACTCCATCCGTGACTCGGGCGCCGACATCAAGAGCGAGACCGGTGCCGAGGTGCTGGTCACCGGTGCCACGGCGATGAACATCGACTTCTCGCAGAAGATGAACGACGCGCTGCTGCCGTATCTGGCGCTCGTCGTCGGCCTGGCGTTCCTGCTGCTGATGGTGGTCTTCCGCTCGGTCCTCGTCCCGCTGAAGGCGGCCCTCGGCTTCCTCCTCTCGGTGGTCGCGGCCCTCGGCGCGGTCGTCGCGGTCTTCCAGTGGGGCTGGCTCGGATCGCTCTTCGGGGTCGAGCAGACCGGTCCGATCATGAGCATGATGCCGATCTTCATGGTCGGCGTGGTCTTCGGCCTCGCCATGGACTACGAGGTCTTCCTGGTCACCCGGATGCGCGAGGCGTACGTCCACGGCGAGTCCCCCGGCCAGGCGATCGTCACCGGCTTCAAGCACGGGGCTCGCGTGGTCACGGCAGCCGCGGTGATCATGATGGCCGTCTTCGCCGGCTTCATCGGCTCCTCCGAGCAGATGATCAAGATGATCGGCTTCTCGCTGGCCATCGCCGTCTTCTTCGACGCCTTCGTGGTCCGCATGGCCATCGTGCCCGCGGTCCTCGCCCTGCTCGGCAAGCGCGCCTGGTGGCTGCCGCGCTGGCTGGACCGTGTGCTGCCCAACGTGGACGTGGAGGGGGAGGGCCTGCGCAAGGACCTCTCCGACGACGGTCCCGCCGAGGGCGGCGGCGAGCGGGAGCTGGTCCGCGCCTGACGTCACCAGACCCCGGGGCCCGCGTCTGAGCGGAGCGCGGCCCCGGAGCGCCGGTTACCTGTGGGGACGGGGGGCCGGAGCGAAGAAGAGCCCTCGTGCACGCGGCACGAGGGCTCTTCTTCGCGTTCAGGCGCGGGCGACGGGCGCGGAGGTGGCGGCGGGCGCGGCAGGCGCGGAGGTGGCGGAGGTGGAGGCAGGCGACGGGCGCTTCACCTTGCTCGGGCGGGTGCGCGCCAGGAAACGGATCATGGGGGCGATGTCGAACTGGAAGACGGCGACGCCGTCCGGTGAGTGCAGTTCCAGGACCAGCTGGGCCCGGCCGCACGGCCATATCCGTATGTCGCCGCTGGTGGCGGGGGCGCGCAGTCCGCGTTCCAGGAGATCGAGGCCGAAGGCCCAGTCGACCCCTCCGGGCAACCGCACGTGGACGGTCTCCGGTTCCTCGGAGTCCCAGCGCAGCTCCACGGGGACCAGGCGGGGATCGGGGCCGTCGGTGATGAGCCGGGCTCTGGCCTGCTCTTGGATCACGAGGGACATGTGCCGGCTCCTCCTGTGTGAAGATCTCTCCCCCTAATGTCCCATATTTTCCCATTTGGGCATTTCGGGGGCGCCGCAATCGTCATCTCTGCGCTCTTGCGAACTGTTTGCAACAGGGCCCTATCATTGAGCGGTTCCCGACCCCGCCAGCAGCAACGCCCGAAAGCGGAGCCACTCCATGCATGTACCCGACGGTTTCATCAACGCACCCGTCTCCGCCGTCGCGGGCGTCGTCGCCGCGGGTGCGGTCGCCGTCAGCCTCCGCGGAGCCCGGCGTGAACTCGACGACCGGACGGCGCCGCTCGCGGGGCTCGTCGCGGCGTTCGTCTTCGCCGTGCAGATGCTCAACTTCCCCGTCGCCGCCGGCACCAGCGGGCACCTCCTGGGCGGGGCCCTGGCCGCGATCCTGGTCGGGCCCTTCACCGGGGTGCTCTGTATAGCGGTCGTCCTGCTGATGCAGGGCATCCTCTTCGCCGACGGTGGTCTCACCGCGCTCGGCGTGAACATCACGGTGATGGGGGTCGTCACCGTCGTCGTCGCCTACGCGCTCTTCCGCGGGCTGACCCGGGTGCTGCCCCGCGGCCGCCACTCGACGACCGCCGCGGCCTTCGTGGCCGCACTGGTCTCCGTGCCGGCCGCCGCCGTCGCCTTCACCCTGATCTACGCCGTCGGAGGGACCACCGACGTCCCCATCGGCAAGGTCTTCACCGCGATGGTCGGCGTCCACCTCCTGATCGGCATCGGAGAGGCGGTGATCACCGCGCTCACCGTCGGCGCCGTGATCGCGGTGCGCCCCGACCTCGTGCACGGGGCCCGCGGACTGGCCGCCCCGCTCAAGCTCCGCGTCGACGGTGAACTCGTCGACGCCCCGGCCGCCCCGGCCCCCTCGCCCGCCCTCGTCGCCGCCCGCTCCACCCGCAAGGTGTGGGCCACCGGCCTGGCCGCCGCCCTCGTCCTCGCCGGCTTCGTCTCCTTCTACGCCTCCGCCAGCCCCGACGGCCTGGAGAAGGTCGCCGCGGACAAGGGCATCGACGAGAAGGTCGAGGAACACGGTGCGGCGGACTCCCCGCTCGCCGACTACGGCGTCAAGGACATCAGCGACGCACGCCTCTCCGGAGGCCTCGCCGGAGTGATCGGCGTCGGCGTCACGGTCGCCGTCGGAACCGGTGTCTTCTGGGTGGCCCGCAAGCGCCGTACGCCGGAGACCACCGAAGACCGCACCACGGAAGCCGTCTGACATGGGCGCCGGCCACGCACACACGCTCTACCGGCACGGGCACTCGCCCGTCCACACCCTGCCGCCGCACTGCAAGCTCGCCGCGGCCCTCTGTTTCGTCGTGGTCGTCGTCTCCACGCCGCGCGAGGCCGTCTGGGCCTTCGCGTCGTACGCCGTGCTGCTCGCCGCCGTCGCCGCCGTGGCGCGGCTCTCGCCCGGTTTCCTGCTGAAGCGCCTGGTCATCGAGGTGCCGTTCGTCGCGTTCGCGCTGCTCATGCCGTTCGTGGTGCCCGGCGAGCAGACCGAGGTGCTCGGTGTGTCCGTCAGCGTCCCCGGCCTCTGGGGCGCCTGGAACGTCCTCGCCAAGGGAACCCTCGGCGTGGCCGCCTCGGTGATCCTCGCCTCCACCACCGAGCTGCGCTCCCTGCTGCTCGGCCTCCAGCGGCTCAGACTGCCCCCGCTGCTCGTCCAGATCGCGTCCTTCATGATCCGGTACGGCGACGTCATCACCGACGAGCTGCGCCGGATGTCCGTCGCCCGCCGCTCCCGCGGTTTCGAGGCCCGAGGCGTGCGGCAGTGGGGCGCCCTCGCCAAGACGGCCGGTGCCCTGTTCATCCGGTCCTACGAACGCGGCGAGCGCGTCCACCTCGCGATGGTCAGCCGCGGCTACACGGGCACCATGCCCGTGATCGACGAGGTGACGGCCTCCCGCACCCAGTGGGCACACGCGGCGGCACTCCCCGTGCTCGCCCTCGCGGTGTGTCTGCTGGGATGGACCGTATGAGCCGCCCCACCGCACCCCCGCCCTCCCTCGAGGTCAACGGCCTCGCCTACGCCTACCCCGACGGCCATCAGGCCCTCTTCGGCGTGGACCTGACCGTGGCCCGCGGTGAACGCGTCGCCCTCCTCGGCCCCAACGGCGCGGGCAAGACCACGCTCGTCCTCCACCTCAACGGCATCCTCGACGCGGGCGCCGGAACAGTCCGGGTCGCCGGACTGCCCGTGGAGAAGAGGAATCTCGCCGAGATCCGCCGCCGGGTCGGCATCGTCTTCCAGGACCCGGACGACCAGCTCTTCATGCCGACCGTCCGCGAGGACGTCGCCTTCGGTCCCGCCGCGGCCGGACTGCGCGGCCCCGAGCTGGAGGACCGCGTCGTCACCGCGCTCCGCCGGGTCGGCATGGAGGAGTACGCGGCGCGGCCCCCGCACCACCTCTCCTTCGGACAGCGCCGCCGGGTCGCCGTCGCCACCGTCCTCGCCATGGAGCCGGAGATCCTCGTCCTGGACGAACCCTCCTCCAACCTGGACCCCGCCTCCCGCCGCGAACTCGCCGACATCCTGCGCTCCCTGGACGTCACCGTGCTGATGGTCACCCACGACCTGCCGTACGCCCTCGAACTCTGCCCGCGCGCCGTCATCCTCAGCGAAGGGGTGATCGCCGCCGACGACCGCACGCAGGACCTGCTCTGCGACGACGCACTCATGCGCAGGCACCGGCTGGAGCTGCCCTTCGGCTTCGACCCGCGTTCCGTGTCCGTTCCGCGTCCATGAACAGATGGTGACCCGCCCCCCGTTCCACCTGCGGCGCGATGCACCATGGGGGGATGAGCGGGAGTGCGGGAGCAGGCGTGGACGTACGGGGCACGGTGGCACCGGGATTCGAGGCGGTACGGGACGCGTTCGTCCGTAACTTCGAACAGCACGGGGAACGGGGAGCGGCCGTCGCCCTCTACCGCCACGGCCGCAAGGTCGTGGACCTGTGGGCCGGTACGAAGGACGTCGACGGCGCCGAACCCTGGGCCGTGGACACCGTGCAGGTCGTGCGCTCGGCCGGAAAGGGGATCGCGGCGGCCGTCCCCCTGTTGCTGCACCAGCGCGGACAGGTGGACCTGGACGCCCCGGTCGGCACGTACTGGCCGGAGTTCAAGGCCAACGGCAAGGAGCGCGTCCTCGTACGCCACCTCCTCGCCCACCGTGCCGGACTGGCTGCCCTCGACACGGCGCTGACGCCCGGCGAGGCGGTGGACCACCACTCCGGACCGGAGGCCGTCGCCGCCCAACGGCCCGAGTGGGAGCCCGGAACCGACCACGGCTACCACGCCCAGACCTACAGCTGGCTCATCGGCGAACTGGTCCGCAGGGTCACCGGACGCACCATCGGCCGCTGGATCGCGGAGGAGATCGCCCGTCCGCTCGGCCTGGACTTCTGGTTCGGGCTCCCGGAGGACGAGGCCCACCGCATCGGGCGGATCGGACCCGTCGAACCCCCGCGGGCCCAGGCCGGCGGAGGCCTGCGGGTGCGCCCCAAGCGGTCCGTCGTCGAGGCCTACGCCGACCCGGCCTCCCTCACCCGACGCGCCTTCGGGGCGATCGACCCCTTCCCCGACGAGAACGACCCCGCCTACCGCGCGGCCGAACTCCCCGCGTCCAACGGGGTCGCCACCGCCCGAGGCCTCGCCCGCTGCTACGCCGCGATGATCGGCCAGGTCGACGGCCAGCGCCTGTTCGCCCCCGCCACCCTCACCCTGGCCCGCACCGAGGAGTCCGCCGGGCCGGACCGGGTCCTGGTCGTCAACACCCGTTTCGGACTCGGATACATGCTGCACGGCCCGGCCGCACCGCTGCTGGGGCCCGGGTCCTTCGGGCACCCCGGCCGAGGCGGTTCGCTGGGCTTCGCCGACCCGGAATCGGGCATCGCACTCGGCTATGTGACGAACGGTCTGCAGAAGGGAGTCACCGCCGATCCCCGTGCCCAGGCGCTGGTCAGAGCGGTACGGTCGGCGCTATGACACCTCGCCTCGACGGATACGCCGCGCTGCTCACCGGCGCCGGACAAGGGATAGGGGCGGCCACCGCCCGCAGGCTCGCCACCGAGGGCGCGGCCGTCCTGGTCACCGACCTCGACGTCACCCGGGCCGGACACACCGCGGCCGCGATACGCGAGGCGGGCGGCACCGCCGAGTCCCTGGCCTGCGACGTGGGCGACCGGGCGGCCGTCGAGGCCGCGGTGGCGTACGCCGTCGCCGCCTTCGGGCGCCTCGACGTCCTCGTCAACAACGCCTACGCCGACCACCAGGACGCCCCGCTCTTCGAGGACGAGGCCGACGAACAGTGGGCCCGCAGCCTCGACATCACGCTCACCGGCGCCTACCGCTGCTCCCGCGCCGCCCTGCCGCACCTGGTGGCCTCCGGCCGGGGCGCCATCGTCAACATCGGCTCGGTCAACGGCGAGCAGGACTTCGGCGGCCACGCCTACAGCGCCGCCAAGGCGGGCCTGGCCAGCCTCACCCGTACGCTCGCCGGTCACGCCGGACCCCGCGGGGTCCGCGTCAACCTCATCGCCCCCGGCACGATCCGCACGGACGCCTGGGCGGGCCGCGACGCCGAACTGGAGCGGGCGAAGTCCCTCTATCCGCTGGGCAGGATCGGCGAACCGGACGACATCGCGTCCGCCGTCGTCTTCCTGGCCTCTCCGGACGCGGCCTGGATCACCGGCACGACCATGCGGGTGGACGGCGGTCTGCTCGCCGTCAACACGGGCTTCCGCGCGGCGATGGTGGACGAGAAGGACCCCAACCCGCCCGGATGACCGGGAGGCGCGGTTCAGCTGGTGTGCAGCATCAGCCCGATGCCGACCACCATCAGCCCGGCGGCCGCGATCCGGGGCGCCCCGAAGCGCTCCTTGAAGAACAGCGTCCCGATCGCGGCGCCCACGATGATCGACGACTCCCGGAGCGCGGCGATCGGGGCGAGCGGTGCCTTCGTCTGCGCCCACAGGACGAGGCCGTAGGCGGAGACCGAGAGAGTCGCGCCCAGGAGCCCCCGCCCCACGAACGGCCGCAGCTGGGTGACCAGTTCATGCCGTCTGCGCCAGTAGGCGTACGCGGGGATGACCACACCCTGCACGGCCATCAGCCAGCCCACGTAGCCGAGCGGGGTCCCGGAGGCGCGTACCCCGGCCCCGTCGACCGTGGTGTACCCGGCGATGGCCAGGCCCGTCCCGAGAGCCGCCAGGATCGCCGGCCACCGCGGGCGCTCGCCGGATCCGCGGATGCCCCAGAGGGCCAGTCCGACGAGCCCCGCCGAGGCCACCGCGACGCCCGCCGTCGCCCAGGCGTCCGGGCGCTCGCCGAGGAGGACGGCGGCCAGGACCGTCACGACCAGCGGAGCCGTCCCCCGGGCGATCGGGTACATCTGGCCGAAGTCGCCCAGGGCGAACGACCGCATCAGCAGCACCATGTACGCCACGTGCAGGGCCGCCGAGACGAGCAGGTACGGCCAGGCACCGGCAGCCGGGAGCGGCGCGAAACAGGCCAGCACCAGCCCGATCACCACCCCGCCGCCGGAGATCAGGGTGAAGGACAGCAGCTGGTCGCGGATGGCGTGGGCGATCGCGTTCCAACTGGCATGCGTGATCGCGGCGGCCAGGACGGCCACCGCCACCAGCGGGGTCACGCGTTCCGCTCGCGTACGTCCACGAGAAGGCCGCCCGCGAGCTCGACCAGGGTGGCGGGATCGAGCCGGAAGACGGCGTGCGGGTGGCCGGCCGCGGCCCACACCACCGGGTGCGCGAGCAGACCCCGGTCGGCCAGCACCCGGGTCTTCGTGCGGTGGCCGAAGGGCGGCACGCCGCCGATCGCGTAGCCGGTGGTCTCCCTGACGAGGTCCGCCCGCGCCCGCCCGACCTTCCCGGCGCCCAGCTCGGTCCGCACGAGCTCCACGTCCACCCGCGACGAACCGTCCATCAGCACCAGGACCGGCACCCCGTCCGCCTCGAAGATCAGGGACTTGACGATCTGGCTGAGGTCGCAGCCGATCGCGGCGGCGGCCTCGACCGCGGTGCGGGTGGCGTCGGGGAAGCGGCGTACCTCGACGTCCAGGCCCAGCTCCCGCAGGGCTTCGGCGAACCGGGGGTGGGCGTCGGACGGGGCGGTGTCGGAAGTGCTCATGCCCCGCACGCTACTGAACGGGGGCGCGTGTACACCACAGTGATTCCCGTGTGCCGAACCTCACCCCGGGGCGGACACGCTGCCGGAAAGGGTCGTCCGCCGGGCACCCGCGCCCCCACAGTGGTGAGCGGGACGACAAGGGGGGAATCTTGTTGCGCATCCACTTCACCGCACAGGATCTGGAGTACATCCGGATCGCTCGAAGGCCCGACCCGCTGTGGGAGATCGTCTGCAGCGTCTGCCGGCTGCAGAACAAGGAGGGGACCCTCGCGTTCGGTCCGTGGCGGCGAAGCGTCGCCGGGCGGCTGCGGGAGGAAGGGCCGGGCCGCCGCACCGCGCGTCTCCTGTGCGGCCTGGTGCCGTACGGGCCCTACTTCCCGGACTTCCTCACTCCCGCCGTGGACGGCGGCAACACCGACCTGCGGCACGGGATCGACCGCGTCCTGGCCACCCCGCGCACCCGGCTGCGCACCGAACTGGGGCTGCTGGCAGGGGTGGGCGGCAGGCCCTTCGCGGCGGCGGAGCTCGCCAGGGGCGACTCGACGGCGCTGCGTGCGCTGGGCAGCGCGCTGAGCGCCTACGACGAGCTGTTCGTCGGCCCGTTCCGGGAGCGGATCGACGCGGCGGTGACGTCCGACGTGGCCTGGAGGTCCCGGGAGCTGTCGGCCGGTGGGACACGGGCACTGCTGGAGACCTTCCGGCCCATGGCCCGGTGGTCCCCGCCCGTGCTGGAGCTGGACTACCCGGTGCGGAGGGACCTCCACCTGGACGGGCGAGGACTGCTGCTGGTGCCCTCGTACTTCTGCTGGCGCATGCCGGTCACCCTGGTCGACGGCACGCTGCTCCCGATGCTCGTCTACCCGGTCGACAAGCCCGTCGTCCCCGACGAGCCACCCGCCGGATCGTCGCTGGCCAGGCTGCTCGGACCGACGCGGGCCGCGCTCCTGTACGAGATCGCGGCCCGGGGCTGTGCCTCCACCTCCGAACTGGCCGCGGCGGTCGGCTCGTCGCTGCCCAACACCAGTCAGCAGCTGGCGATCCTGCGTGAGGCGGGACTGGCCGCCTCACGCCGGGACGGCAGGCTCGCGCTCCACCTCGCGTCCCCTCTGGGGCGGCGGCTGCTGGACTCGACGGGCACCTGAGACGGCGACGATTCCACCGTGATGAAAGGGTGCGGCGCCGGGCGCGGTGAGGTGTCAGCCTTCAGTCAGGCCGGGCGCCCGCGCAACGGGGGAAGTTGCGGGGGACGGGCGCCCGGGTACACACGACGGAGGAACGACATGCGCAGAATCGTGCGAGCGGCCGCGGTGCTCACCTTCACCGCGGGAGCCGTGCTGGCGACGGGAGCGGGGGCGGGCGCCGCGCAGGCGGGGGCCCAGGGGACGTACGCCGGCTGCCCGTCGGGGTACGTCTGCATCTACCCGAACGGGTCCTGGAACGGCAACAAGCCCGAGCACAAGTACTACACGTACGGGGCGCACAACCTGGTCGACGAGACCGGGACGCACCGGGTGTTCAACAACCAGACCGGTGGTGCGACGGTTCAGCTCTGCACGGGCTACGACGGCGCCGGCTGTGGTTCCAAGATGGGGACCTGGACGTTCAAGGACGTCAACCTGACGCCGGTCAACTCGATCCGGCTCGCCGAGTAGCGGGACGCCCCGGGGCGGCGGCATCCCGCTCCCGCCCCGGGGTCAGCCGCTCAGCTCGATCCGGGTCCCCGCGCCCCGCGCGTGGGCGGCGTCGATCAGCAGCCGGGCCACGGCCAGGTCCTGGAGGCCGACGCCCACCGAGTCGAAGAGCGTGAGGTCGCTGTCCGAGGTCCGGCCGGGCTTCGTCCCGGCGAGGACCTCGCCCAGCTCGCAGCGGAAGTCGTCCTCGGTGAGCGCGCCCTCGGCGAGCGGGATCAGGACCTCGCCGGACTTCGCGCGGGCCGTCGTCCAGGCGTCGACGACGATGCGGCTGCGTACGACGCCCTCCGTGTCGATCTCCCGGTGGTCGGGGCGCGGCGGGGCGCCGACGGCGTTGACGTGCTGGCCGGGGGAGAGCCACGCGCCGCGGACCAGCGGTTCCCGCGACGGCGTCAGCGTGCACAGGACGTCCGACTCCTCCGCGACGGCCCGCGGTCCGGCCAGTACGGTCGCGTCCGCGCCGAGCTCCGCGCCGATCCAGGCCGCCAGTTCATGGCTCCGGCCGGGGTCGCGTCCCCACAGCACGACCCGGTCGTAGGACCGGCCCGGCAGCAGGGCGCGGGCGTGGGCGCGGGCCAGTGGACCGGTGCCGATGAGCCCGAGGACGCGCGCGTCCTGCCTGGCCAGGGCGCGGGTGGCGACGGCGGTGGCGGCGGCGGTCCGCGCGCGGGTGATCTCGGCGCCGTCCAGGAGCGCCTCGCACGCGCCCGTCTCCGCGGACACGGCCAGCACGGCCGAGCGCTGCACCGGCAGACCCCGCCCACGGTTGGCGGGCAGGTCCGCCAGGAGCTTCACGGTGGCGAGGCCGGCCGGGGCGGAGGCCGACGCCATCGCGAGGAACGTCCCGTCCGACCCCGGGAGCGGCATGGCCGGCGGGGGAGGCAGGACGGCCCTGCCCAGCGCCAGATCGAGGTGGCAGTCCGCCACGGCCCTCTCGACGTCCTCCCGTACGTCGGCGAGCAGCGCGGCGATGTCGGAACGGGTCAGGATCAGCGTCATGTCTCTATGTCCTCAAGGGGGAGTGGTCAGGTGCCGCGCAGGAAGGGGACGGTGAGCCCCGACGGCGCCCGGCTGCGGCCGACCAGCCCGCTCACCGCGAGCAGCGCGATGACGTAGGGGAGCGTGGTCAGCAGCGGCGCGGACAGGTGCAGTCCCAGGGCGGGTGCCACGAACTGCAGGGACTGCGCGACGCCGAAGAACAGGCAGGCCACGATGGTGGGCCAGGCCCGCCAGCGGCCCGCGATCACCGCGACGACCGCGAGGTAGCCGATGCCGCCGGTGATGTTGTCGCTGAAGGCATGCACCTCGGAGAGGGCCAGCTGCGCGCCGGCCAGGCCCGACACGGCGCCGGTGAGCAGCACGGCCGCGAACCGGACGGCCCGTACCGGCAGGCCGCAGCGGTCCGCGGTGGTGGCGTCCTCGCCGATCGCGTCGACCGCCAGGCCCCACCCCGTGCGCCTGCTGAAGCCCAGGGCCAGTGCGGCGGCGATGACGAACGCCGCGTAGCCGAGGGCGGTCTGCTCGAAGAGGGCCGGTCCCAGCACGGGGATGTCGTGCAGGACGGGCACGGCGACCGGGTCGAAGCCGGGCACCGAGTCGGCGGCCCCGTCGCCGAAGAGGACGCGGGAACCGTACGTCGTCGCTCCGAGCGCGAGGGCGTTCGCGGTGATGCCCGTGACGATCTGGTCGGCGCGCAGGACCACGCTGAGCAGCGCCTGCAGGGCCGCGAAGAGCAGCCCCGCGGCCAGTGCCGCCAGCACGCCCACTCCCGCGCTCCCCGAGGCCAGGGCCCCGGCCGCGCCCGCGAAGGCGCCGGTCAGCATCATGCCCTCGACGGACAGGTTGAGCACGCCCGCGCGTTCGCTCAGCAGCTCCCCCGCGGAGGCGAGCAGGAGTGGCACCGCCAGGCGCACCCCACCGGAGGCGAGCTCCTCCACGACCGCGCTCATGAGGCCCTCCCCTTACGTGTGGTTCCGAACATGGCCGCGGCGACGAACAGGACGAGCAGGCTCTGCACGATCTGCACGGAGGAGGCGGGGACCCCGGCCGCGAGCTGGAGGTTGATGCCGCCGTTGGTGAGGAAGCCGAAGAGGAGCGACACGGCCGCCACCGCGGTGAGCGAGCCGCGGGCGAGCAGTCCCACCACCAGCCCGGAGAAGCCGTAGCCGGAGGAGAAGTGCTCGGCCAGCACATACGGGGCGATGGCGACGAGGGCCGCACCGGCGAGGCCCGCCGCGGCTCCGGCGAAGGCCAGCCCGCCCGTCTCCAAGCGGGCCACGGGGAGGCCCAGCCGGGCCGAGGCCGCGGGGGAGTGGCCGACGGACCGCAGCCGCAGCCCGATGGCCGTGTGGCGCAGCGCCACTCCGGTGACCAGGGCGGCGACGGCCGCGACGACGACGATCGCGGTCGCGGGGGACTCGATGGAGCCGATCAGCGGCAGGCGGGCGCCCTCGGGCAGGGGAGCGGACTGCGGCAGCGTCTCGGACGAGGTCACCGGCTGGCGCAGCAGCGCCTCCTCGTGGACGGCCACGGAGACGAGCCCCACGCCGACGAAGTTGAGCAGGAGGGTGGTGATCACCTCGCTGGTGCCCCTGGTCGCCCGCAGCCAGCCGGCGACACCGGCCCACGCACCGCCCGCCGCGCATCCCGCGACGAGGATCAGCGGCACCCCGAGCGCGGCCGGGACACCGGCAGGCAGTGCCGTCCCCACGGCCGCGGCGGCAAGTCCGCCCGCGCACAGCTGCCCCTCGCCGCCCACGTTCACCAGACCGGCGCGGTGGGCGACGGTGAACCCGGTGGCGATGAGGGCCAGCACGGCCGCTGAGTTGAGCGAACTCCCGACGGCGTACGACGAACCGAACATGCCCTCGACGAGAGCGTCCCAGGCGACCGCGGGCTCCGTCCCGGCGCCCTCCACGAGCCCGAGCCCCACCGCACCCGCGAGGACGACGGCCAGCACACCGACGGCGACGGGGTGCCTCAGAACAGGGGCGACGCGGTCACGTGCCGTGCGGAGCGCGGGGACGGGGGCGGACAGGGGAAGCGGTGGGGGCGACATGGCGGCTCCTTCGGGTAGCGGGGTGCGCGCGTCCGGGACGGGCTCGGGGGCAGCCCGGACGCGGGGTGGGACGAGGGCGGATCAGTGCACGGCTTCGGGGGCGTGGCCCGTGCTCTCCCCGCCGGAGTCCGCGGGGCGCGCGCCGAGCATCAGGGCGCCGATCCGCTCCCGGGCGTCCGGCGCCGCCGGGTCGACGGGGCCCAGCAGCACTCCCCGGTAGGCCACGACGATCCGGTCGCACAGGGCGAGGAGTTCGGACAGCTCGCTGGAGACCACCAGCACGCCCGTCCCCGCGGCCGCCGCGTCCCGGATGCGGGCGTGCACCGCGGCCACCGCCCCGATGTCCAGGCCGCGGGTGGGCTGGGCGGCGGCCAGGCAGACCAGAGGGTCGAGCGCCAGCTCCCGCGCCAGGACCACCTTCTGCTGGTTGCCGCCGGACAGGGACGACATGAGTGCCCCCGGGCCGTCGGCCCGGACGCCGTGCTCCGCGAGCACCGATTCCGCGGCGCGGGCCATGGCGCGCCGGTCGAGGAAGGCCCCGTACCGGCGGAAGCGGTCGAGCCGGCCGAGGAAGAGGTTCTCGGAGACGCGCAGCGGGGGCACGCACCCCTCGTGCAGCCGGTCCTCGGGCACCACGCCCAGTCCCGCCCGGCTCCGCTCGCGCGGCGCGGCACGGGTGAGGTCGCGGCCGTCGAGCTCCACGCGCCCCTCGCCGGGGGTGAGCGAGCCACCGAGCAGCGCCATGAGCTCGCTCTGGCCGTTGCCCTCGACCCCGGCGATCCCGACGATCTCCCCGAACCCGACGTCCAGGCAGACCTTGTCGAGCGCGGCGGTCCCGTCGGGACACAGCACGCCGACATCGCGCAGGCGCAGCGCCGCACCCGTCCGTCCTTGAGCGGTTCCGGCATCCTGCTGGGGGGCGCCGGGCTCCCCCGTCTCCGGCTGAGGGGCGCCGGGCTCCCCCGT
Source organism: Streptomyces sp. NPDC102402 (assembly GCF_044765765.1). NCBI lineage: Bacteria > Bacillati > Actinomycetota > Actinomycetes > Kitasatosporales > Streptomycetaceae > Streptomyces > Streptomyces sp. NPDC102402. The sequence continues at coordinate 2,867 of NZ_JBIWKR010000028.1, read as the reverse complement.
CTCCGGTGAACTCCCTTCGGGGGCCAGCCCGATCGTCCCGGCGAGCCCGGCGTCCAGCGAGCCGGCGGGCCGCCCGATCATCAGTGGGACGAGCCGCTCGGGCGGCAGTTCGGCCAGCGGCCCGCCGCCGGACACCCGGCCGCCGCGCAGCACGGTCGCGGCGTCCCCGGCCCGTGCCACCTCGCCGAGTTTGTGCGTCACCAGGACCACCGCGTGCCCCGACTCGGCGATCCGCCGGCAGGTGGCGAGCAGGGCGTCCGTCTCGGCCGGGCCGAGGACGCCGGTGGGCTCGTCCAGCACGAGGAGCCGGGGCTCCCGCAGCAGCGCCTTGACGATCTCGGCGCGCTGGCGCACGCCGACGGGCAGCTCGCTCACCCGTGCGTCCAGGTCCAGTTCGAGCCCGTACTCCTCGCGCACCCTCGCCACCCGTCGCGGCAGGTCCTTCAGCCGCAGCAGACGCAGGTTCTCGCCGACGGTCAGGGTCGGTACGAGGCTGAAGTGCTGGTGGACCATGGCGATCCCGGCGGCGAGCGCGTCGGCGGGACGGCGAGGGGCGTAGGGCGAGCCGTACAGGCGCAGACCGCCGGTGTCCGGGACCAGCGATCCGCCCACGACGTGGCACAGGGTCGACTTGCCGGCGCCGTTCTCCCCGAGCACGCAGTGCACGGTGCCGGACTCCACGACCAGGTCCACCTCGTCGAGGGCGCGCATGGTGCCGAAGGACTTGGTGAGCCCGGAGATCTCCAGGGCGGGAACGGCCGTGCCGACGGGGTGGCCGCTCATCGGGTGGTGATCTCGCCGGCCGTGATCTTCCGCTTCAGCTCGTCGAGCTTCTCGCCCACCGCCGGGTCGGTGGTACCGCAGAGCACGATGGCGTTCCGCGGTTCGTCGAAGGTCAGCCCGAAGTGGACGGACTCCGCCTTCCAGTCGCCGGCGACCAGGTGGTCCACCGCGTACTCGATCTCCGCACCGATGTCCGTCTCGACGTACCCGGCGTACGCGGGATCGCTGCCGCACCTGTGGGCGATCGGGCCGCCGATCAGGGCTCCGTCGCGCTGGCCGGCGGCCTGGGCGACCCCCTTGTGGCCGAGGTTGAGGACCTGGCCCAGGACGTCCGCACCGGCGCCGAAGTCGGCGAGCGCTGACTGCTTGGCCTTGGCGACGTCGTTGAAGTCACCGATGTACTGCGGGGCGAGGACCTTCACGTCCGGGTCCGCCGCCTCGGCGCCGCGGGCGTACTCCTTGGCGGCGTTCACGATCGCCGGGAGTTCCGCGCCGCCGATGAACCCGACGGTCCCGCTCTCGGAGAGCAGCGCGGAGGCGGCGCCGGAGAGGAACGCGGCCTCGGCCTGCTGCGGGTCGTAGAGCGAGAGGTTCGCGAGGGGCTTGCCGTCGGCGGGCCCGCCGATCTCGGCGAACTTCACCTTCGGGAAGCGTGCCGCCACGTTGCGCACGTCGGCATCGGTCTGGCCGCCGAGAGAGATCACGAGGTCGGAGCTGGTGGCGAACCGGACCAGCGCCTTCTCGTAGTCCGCCGTCGCGACCTGCTCGACCTTGCTGAACTCCACCGCGCCGGCGTGCTCCTTCTCCGCCCGCTGGTAGCCGAGGTACGCCGAGCCCATGAAGCCGTCGTCGGAGAGCGAACCGGGGAAGAGGACGCCGACCTTGAGCTTGTCGCCGCCCTCGCCGCCGTCGGCCGCCGGGGACCCTCCGCAGGCGGTCAGCAGGAGCAGCCCCGATACGGCGGACGCGGCGGCGGCGAGGGGGGAGAGGAGAGGTCGGGAAGGTGCCACTGGGATGCCTCCAGGAAACGGGGCCCATGAGCCGGTTAGTGGTATACCGCTATGGCGCCCAGTTTCCGGGTCGTTTGTTGCCACCGTGTCACCGAGCGGTTAGCAGTGGTGGACCTGCCGCGTGAGCCGCATACGGTGGGACCGTTCCGAGACCGGAGGAAAGCCTTGGTGACAGCAGCCCGACCGTCCGACGCCGGACGCCCCTCGCTGCGCGACCTTGCGTACGAGACGCTGCGGCGACGCATCATCGAGGTCGAACTCCAGCCGGGCGAGCGGCTCGTGGAGCGCGACCTCGCCACGGAGCTGGAGGTCTCGCGCATCCCCCTGCGCGAGGCACTGCGCCTGCTGGCGGCCGACGGGCTCGTGGTGCTCGTGCCGCACCGGGGCGCTCTGGTCGCCCCGTTCACGCCCGGCGACGTGCGCGACCTCTTCGACGTACGCGAATCGCTGGAGTCCCTCGCGGCCCGCCTGGCGGCGGAGCGGGCGGACGAGGCGGGGCTGGCCCGGCTGGCGGCCGGACTCGACGCCGCCCGCGCCGCGACCCGCGCGCAGGACCGTGCCGCGATCGCCGCCGCCAACGCGGCCTTTCACACCGACATCGTCGAACTCGCGTCCAACGCGCTGCTCAGCGGTGTGATGCGGCCCCTGGAGGCGCGCATGCACTGGCTCTTCCGCCTGACCGCCCAGCGGGACCCGGACCGTCAGTGCGCGGAGCACGAGGGGATGTACGAGGCCATCGCCGCCCGCGACGCCGACCTCGCGGCCCGCCTGGCGCACGGCCACGTGGCGGACGGCCGGGCGACCAGCCTCGCTCTCGCGGAGCGGTGGTCCCGCCCGGACATCGACCCCGAAGCGGTCGCCGCGCGCCGGCGGCGCGGGCGGGGCGACGGCGGGCGGGGCCAGGGCGGGCGGGGTGACGGCGGGAAGCAGGCCGGGGGGGGGGGGGGGGGGGCCCCCCGCCCCCCCCCCCCCCCCCCGGGGGGGGGGGGGGGGAACCCCCCCCCCCCCCCCCCCCCCCCCCCCGGGGGGGGGCGCGTATATCCCCCCCCTAAACCAAAAGGGGGCCCCCCCCCA
>NZ_JBIWKR010000027.1:0-32949 GCF_044765765.1 Streptomyces sp. NPDC102402 | reverse complement strand
GCCTCCTGCGCATCCGGCGACCAAGTCCGCGCATCCCCCACCAGATCACTCACACACCATCAACGAGCCTGCACCGAAAGCGTTTCGGATCAATAACTTGCGCTCAGCCTCTGCAGGTTGCAAGCGGCTCACTGATTGCGAGCTGTTCATATCATTGACTGGGGGCATGGCCAAAACAGAAACCGTCGGGAGGATCACTGCCATGCCTATCCGAGGAGTAGTCACCATGGCTGCGCAGTTCATGAATGCCAAACAGACCGCCGAATACCTCAACGTGTCATTGACTTGACTCTACCGTGACGCACCTCGTCATGGGTTGGCGGCGTACAAGTTCGGCAGTGGTCGTAACGCCAAGCTGCAGTTCAAGATCAGTGACATCCAGAGGTGGGTTCGCCAGCAGTACGCTGGCTAGCGTCATCCGGGGCGGGGCGTCGTGTCAGATGCCCCGCCCCAGGTCGGGCGTTATGGAACTAGCGCCATGTCCAGTATCTTGGCCGCCTGTCCGATGGAGCCGGGCATGAGATGGCGATAGATCTTGAAGGTGACATCGAGGTTCTTGTGGCCCATCCAGTCGGCGACGTCTGTGATCGGTATCCCGTGGCTGAGGCAGTTCGAAGCGAAGAAGTGGCGCAGGCCGTACAGCACCATCCCCTCTGGGATGTCCGCCGCGCCTGCAGCCTTCAGCCGACTCCATTGGTTCGACATACCCCAATGAGGGTACGGCTGGGTGGGGTCCGTCGGTCGGCGAAGTAGATAGCCGTCGATCGAGCCATGCTTCTCCGCGTATTCCTCGATCGTTACCCTGACGCTGGAGGGCAGCGGGACGTCGCGATACTGCCATGCCTTTCGGTGCTTCAAAGGCCCGTACTTCCCTGTCGACATGACGACCTGCTCCTTGACGCGGTAGACGTCGTCCGCGACGAGGTTGTTGAGGTTGATGGCTGCGGCTTCACCATTGCGGAGTCCGCAGCCGCTCATCAGGTCGACGATCAACTTGAACGCATCGTCTCCTGCTTCACGCAGCGATCGAAGCTGGGGGAGGGAAGGGATAACTGCGCGGGACGGATCGTACTGCGGAGGCTTGACGCCAGTGAGTGGGCTCTCTGCGTAAAGGCCGAGTTGCTGCGCATCCAGGAGTATCGCCCGCAGCTTGTCGAAGGCGTTGGCCTGAGTGGCCAGACCGGCGTGTGCCTTCTCCATGGTCCGGATGAAGCCATCGACCACTTTGTGGTCGAAGCTGTTCATCCGTCGGCTGCCGAGTGCCGGCAGGATGTGGTGCTCAAGGAGTGACTCAAGGTGGCGAACGGACGCTGCTGCGAGGTGCCGCTGCCCTGCCATCCATTCGGTGGCGTACTCCTGGAAGCGCATGGATCCGTACTTCTGGATGCGGTCAGCCCTTGCCTGTGACGAGGGTCGAGCCTTTTTCTCCTTGTAGATTTCTGTCAACCGCGAGATCGCTTGGTCCTGAGTGGCGAAGCCTCCCTCCTCCGCTTGCTTTCCTGTCGAGCTGCGATAGCGAATCTTGTATGGGTGGAGGCACTTCGACCAGCGATGCCGTGGGTGCTCGCACTCCTTGAAGAAGGACCCCATGCCGTGAGCGAGTGTGCGTGCTGCCATCTCGTGAAAGCTCCCTTGCATCCAATGCTGACCTCTTGCTGACCAGCGATGGTGCCTGAGCCCCCTGACCTGGGGAGAAACGGCAATTCCGTGATATGTGGTGGAAATTCGTCGCCAGAACCCAGGACGACATCACGCAGGCCCGCGAGGACTGGATGAACGGTGACCGGTTCGGTGCCGTACGTGGCTACGACGGTGCACCGCTCCCTGCTCCGGCGTTGCCCCCGGTGCCGTTGAAACCCCGGGGCCGAGTGCGCTGACCCTTATGTCAACCGGTATCTGGCCCTACTCGTGGCGGTCGGCGGCAGTGTGGCAGAGCGCGACAGGGGCTGGATTCCCGGGGCGGCTGGTGGTTCCGGCGGGTACCGGCACGGCTACTTCGTGTAGTTGTAGACGGTCGCCCTGGAGACACCGAGCCGGTCGGCGATGAGCTGTGCGGAACTCCGGGTCTCGAAGAATCCCTCGCTGTGCAGCTGCCGGACCAGTTCGCGCTTCTGGCCTCGGTTGAGGCCGCGGGGGGTACTGGAGCGTTGTGCGGCGAAGGAGTCGATGGCCGAACGGAGTTCGCGTCCTGTGCGGTCGCGCAGTGTCTCCAGGTCCTCACCCCGGTGTGCGACGTCCGTGGCGACGAGGTTGGCCAGGGTCAGAGCCAGAGGGGACAGCGTGCTGACGTCCAGGTTCAGGCAGAGGGCCGCGACGTAGCGCCCGTCGGCGTTCTTGATGCCGATCGAGGTGCTCTTGGCCGGGCGTCCGTCGGGGAACTGGTTGCTGTAGTTCTGGATGACGCCGGGGTAGTCGGGGTCCGCGATACGGCGTAGCCCCAGCTCGGTGGCGGAGTCGCCGACCTGCCGCCCGGACAGGTTGTTCTCGATGGCGCGGATGGCGCTGTCGGGTCGGCGCAGATCGTGCAGGACGACTTCGCACAGTCCCGGGAACGTGCGACCGATGGCGACGGCGATGCGCTCGGCTTCCCGTAGGAGGTGCTCGTCCTCTTCCACGGAGTGTTCGTCGGTGTGATCGTCATGGGAGGGGTCTGCCATCGCGCTCTCCTTTCCTGGCGGGGGCTCAGCCGACGGGCCCGGCGAAGACCGAGGCCATCTTCTCGGCGGACTTCAGCCCCGCGCCGGTGAGTACGACCACGGTCGTCTCGCCCGGCGCGATGTCCCCGGTCTCGATGAAGTGGTCGAGGGTCGCGGCGGCGACGCTGCTGGTCGGCTCGGCGTACAGGCCTCGCGCGCTGAGCGCGCGGACCGCGGCGTGGATCTCCTCCTCCGGGACGGCGTAGGCGGCGCCGCCGGAGCGTCGGACGGCCTCCACCGCCTCTGGCAGCCGGACCGGGCGGGCGATCGACGCGCCTTCGGCGATCGTCGGTACCCGCTCGCCGCGGTCGGCCGGGTCGATGCCGTTGACCGTGTCGGCAATGGTCGCCCAGTGTTCGGGCTGCCCGACGAACAAGCGCGGACGCCTGTCGATCTGGCCGGCGTCCAGCAGCTCGCCGAACGCGAGGTCGCACCCGATGATGTTGCTTCCGGCCCCGGCCACCAGGACGACGTTGTCGGGCGCGGTGAAGCCGAAAGACTCCCACATCTCGTAAGCGATGGTCTTGGTGCCCTGGATGAACATGGGGTGCCAGTTGTGGCTGGCGTAGGGGATGTGCTCCGACTGCCGGATCGCCTCGTCCGAGACCTCGTCGCGGGTGCCGCTCACGAGCTCGATCTTTGCTCCGTAGGCGCGGGCCTGGAGGATTTTCGCCTCCGAGGTGCCCCCGGGGGCGATGATCTTGGCGCGGATGCCGGCGGCGGCGGCATAGGCGGCCACCGCGGAACCCCCGTTGCCCGAACTGTCCTCCAGCACGCGGTCGGTTCCGTGGGCCACGAGGTGGGACATCATCACCGATACGCCCCGGTCCTTGAAGCTGGAGGTCGGGTTGAACCACTCCAGCTTGAAGTGGACGCGGCGTCCGGCCCAGTCGACGGGGACCATCGGCGTACAGCCTTCGCCCAGGCTCACCCGGTGGGTGGCCTCGACGGGCAGGGCCGCGTGATAGCGCCACAGGGACCGTTCGGCGGTGTCGATCTGTTCGGGGCGCAGACCCGGCAGTGCACTGACGGCGAGAGGGCTGCCGTCCTCGCCCCGCCAGCGGGGCTCGGCCAGGGGGTAGCGCCTCCCGGACCGGTCGTACAGGCCGGGGGCGGTGACGGCTGAGTGCTGTTCAGCGTTCATGGGCGATTCCCGCATCTCCTCGCTCGCGGTGCCGTCACCGGGTCCCTACGATCCGCCAGGCACGCGGCCATCCCCATGGTAGATGTATTTTATAAATTTGAACAATAAGTCTAACTGTGTCGATGTGCCGTACTGCGCCGACCGGTACTGATCGAAGCCGCGAGGTCCAGCGCCGCGTCATGCGCCAGCCGCCTCGTTGTCGGCGAGCCGCGCCGGCCCGACCGGCGGTGACAGTGCCCGGGACCCCCGCTGGGGCTGACGCCCGGATCGCGGCCGGAGCAGCGGCTCCGGCCGACCGACGGCCGAGTGACCCGAAGGGCCAGGCCTGCGTCGCCGCTGCCCGAGTTGATGGTGATGTCGGGCGCCCTGGGTGAAGTCGGCGAAGTGCGACGGATGCCACGGTGAAGGCGGCTCACTGGCTGACACGCCTGGTCCGAGTGCACGATCCAACCCCTCAGGGGCGCTTGCACCTCCGTGGGCCGGTCCGTCGTCGCCCCGTAACACCTACTGGCCCGTCAGCTGCGGGAAGCGTTCCGGCGTTTCCGGCATCGAGTGTCGTACCGCTCGCGTCGTCAGCGGCGTCGCCCAGTTGCTCCGCTGCCGGGGGAGCGGCTGGGCGGCCACCGGGCGGACGCCCTGGGTCGAGCGGCGGATGCAGCCAGCCGACTACTCGAAGAACTTCAGGCTCCAGCCGGAGTCGCTGGGGGCGCCGGGGACGTTGGCGCGACTGTAGGTGGTGTTGCCCCACCAGGCGAAAGAGCCCGTGTACCAGTACCGGTTCTCCCACGCGTAGGGCGTCCCCTTCGGGACCGCGTGGAACATGAGGGGGAACTTCGGGCCTGCGGGCGGGCTGGTGTTGATATCGCCGTCGAGCAACACGAACGTGTGGTGGCCGGGGCCGTTGACGTGGAGAGTGGGATCCCAGCCGGCCATCATCGTCGCCCGGTTGGAGCCGAACAGGCAGCCGTTGGACTTGTACCAGTCCCACACGTACGTGGGGTCACCGCCGGCCCTCAGCCGCAGATCGGCGATGCAGTACTGGTCGCTCCAGCTCCCGTTGGCGGAGTACGTGATGTGAAGCTGCCCGTTCGGATCCTTGATGGGCTCGGGCCCCTCGTTGATGAACGGGTTGCCGACCACCCGCTCCCACGGCTCGCGCGGCTGCGAGATGACGTGCCGCGCGCCGGTCGGCGTGGTGGGACTGCTCATCCGGGCGATGTAGAGGTTCTGTTCGACGTTGGTGTCGCCCGCCCAGCCCGACCACACGAACCAGCGCTGCCCGTTGAAGGTGAACAGTGCCCCGTCGATGGCCCACTTGTCCTCCGGCAGTGCCAGTTTCGTCTCGGCGGTGTAGCCGCTGTCCGGAGAGGAGGAGCTGATGACGTACATCCGGTGGGCGGATCCGCGACCGGCCGAGAAATAGATGTAGTAGCGGCCGCCGTCCCGCACGACCTCCGGAGCCCACACCTCACCGAGGCCGCGGGTGTCCGACCAGACCTGACGGGCCGGTGCCGAGGCGAGGCCCCCCGTGGACGAGGCCTGCCGCACGGCGATGCCTCCGCCGGTCGACTGCACCGAGACATAGGTGGCACCTACGCGCAGGACGCTCGGGTCCGCGGCCCGCAGGCCGGTCTGGCCCGCTTCGGCGGGTTCCGCGGACGACAGTGACAGCACTGCGGCGAGCACGCCGGACAGTGTGCACGCGGCGACGCCGGAAAGGCGGCGAGCAAGCTTCATGGTCCCGTCCCGTGGTTGTCCTCCGTGTTCGACGCCGCGCCGACGCATGTGCCGGACTGGGGGCGGCATCCGGCCGGGGTCGCGTGGGAGGAAGCAGCGGGGGCGACCCCGGCCGCCGAGTCTCCTGGGCTGACGTGCCGGAATTTACATCGATGAAAGAGCGCTCTCACAGCTTTGCCATACGTCCGGGACATGTCAATGGGTGGGAGGCGTGCACGTGAGGTAACCGCGAGCTCGCGCGGACCGGTTGAGCCGTACGCGGTCACCCGACGAGGCGGCACCCGTGACCGGCTCGGACGTCCGCTCCGTGCCCCGCGCCCGCCGCCCCTTGCACTCACCCGCGCGCGACGGACCCCGGCCAAGCGGGGAGCGTAAGAGCTGTCAGGTGGGCGTCGGTGCGAAGGGACTGTCATCGAGTCGAGCGAGCAGTTCAGCGGCGTCCCGGTACACCACGCCGGCACCCGCCTGTTCCAGACTGGAGCGGGGAATCCCACCCGACGTCAGCGCCACCGACCGCACACCGGCCCGTTTCGCCGCCTCCATGTCCCACACGGAATCACCCACGAACACCGCGTGCTCGGCGGGTACGCCGACCAGTTCACAGGCCAGCCGCACGGGTTCGGGTGAGGGTTTCCCCTCGGCGACGTCGTCCGAACTCGCCGTCTCGGAGATGGCGTCGTCCGCGTCGATGGCCCGACGCAGGGCCGACAGCTCCGAACCACTGGCCGATGTGGCGAGAACGACGCGCCAACCGCGTCCGGCCAGGGTACGCAGCAGGTCGCCCGCACCCTCGAAAGCGGGCAGCCGGTCGAAGTAGGTTCCGTAGAGCACCGTGTGCGCGGAGCTGATGACGGAGTCCTGGTCCCGGTCACGGCGGCCTCCGAGCAGCCGCTCGATGAGATCTGCGGAACTGAGGCCGATCGCCCCGTGGATGTCCGTCATCGACACGGTGTGGCCCGCCTGCCTGAACGCCTCCCACCAAGCCACCACATGGAGGTGGTTGGTGTCGGTCAGCGTGCCGTCCACGTCGAAGATCGCCGCGCCTGGCATGTGCACTCACTCCCTTGTCACCGGCCGCCGTGCCATCGGCTCCGTCGCCTGGCCTCCGCCGATCCGACTCGCTTTCGGAGCTGGTCAGCGCCCGAGAGCCTTACGCAATTCGTCCTTGGTCATGGAGGACCGGCCGTCGATGTTCTTCTTCCTGGCTTCCTGGTGGAGCTGGTCCTTCGTGGGGCCTCGAGCACCCTCGTGGGGACGTTCGCCCCCGCGTCGGCAGGCGGACTTCCTGTCCTGGGTGGACCCCCTACCCGCCTGTCCCGTCTCCCCGGACCGAGCCCGTTCCTTGTTCACCGTCCGGGCGGCGATCTCCTGCGCCCGCCGATGGGATGCGCCCCGCTCCTTCGAACAATGCCGGAGACCGTGGGGCACACTCACGGTTCGGCCGGGCCGGTCATGTCGACTCCCACTCGCGACGAGTCGCGGGAGAGCCCCGCACGATTCTTCTCCACCCCGGCCGGGGAATCCTCGTCGTGGGGAGCCGTGGGCCGTCCGCTCGGGTGATGTGCGGTCCGTCGGCGGCCCGATCAGCTTCCTGCGGTCTTCGGACGGAGCCGCCTGAGAGGCCCGTCCAGTTCGCGCCGGTAGAAGTCGATGAAGCCGTCGGGGTCCGGGCCGGCGTTCTGCATGACGATCCTGTCGAACCCCGCGTCGACGAACTTCTGCGCCGTGTCCGTGTAGCGGGCGGGGTCCGGGCCGCACGCGAACTTCTCCAGGATGTCCTGCTCTCGCACGGTCGTGGTCGCAGCATCGAAGTTGACCGGATTGGGCAGCTCGCTCATGACCTTCCACCCGGTCACGGCCCAGCGCGACGTCTCCAGGGCAGCCCGGGCCGCGGTGTGCTCGTCGGGGGCCCAGGCCATCGGGACCTCCGCGTAGCGGGGGCCGATGCCTCCCGCGGCGCGGTAGCTCTGGACGATCTCCGGCTTGTCCTCCGTGGCGAACAGGGCGTCGCCCAGTTCTGCGGCGATCCGCGTCGACACCTGGCCGCTGGCGGCCACCGCGATCAGGGGCAACTGCTCGGGGAGGTCGAACACCCGGGCGTCCTCCAACCGCAGATGCTTTCCCTCGTACGACCGGTATCCGCCGCTCCACAGCAGCCGAATGATCTCCAGCGCCTCCCGGAGCATCTCGTGCCGCGTACTGACCGCGTCGGGGAAACCGCGGCCTACGACGTGCTCGTTCAGTCGTTCGCCGGATCCCACACCCAGGACGAACCGGCCCTCCGAGAGCAGTGCGAGGGTTGCCGCCGCCTGGGCGATGACAGCGGGGTGGTAGCGCACCGTCGGGCAGGTCACGCCGGTCGCCAGCCCGATACTCGTGGTCTTGGCCGCGATGCTCCCCAGTACGGTCCAGGCGAATGGGGAATGCCCCTGGTTGTCGAGCCAGGGGTGGAAGTGATCACTGATCTCGACGAAGTCGAAGCCCGCCTGCTCGGCGAGTACAGCCTGCCGTACGAGTTCCGCCGGACCGAACGCCTCGGCTGCGAGTTTGTAGCCGATTTCCATGATGTCCTCGCTTCTCGTGTCTCCGGGGCTTTTCGCGCGCAGTCGGGACCGCCCGAGTGGGCCCCCGGCTCCGTGTGCGCTTGAGCCGTGCGGCCAGGGCAGCGGCTCGGGGCGTTGTCCGACGCGTCTGTTGGCGCGGCGGTTCTTCCCGCTGCCGACGCCTGGGCGCGTACCCACCCTTCTGCGTGTCTCACCTGGAGCACTTCCTGCGCGGGTGGCGGCCGACGCCTGGCCCGGGCACGTGCGAGCGGATGGCGCGCCCGGGCCGCACACGCGTTCCTGGAAACCACATGCTCGGGGACGCCGAGCACCGGACAGAGGTCCGACCCCTCGGAACAGTCCTTTGCCACCCGTTCAGGTCAGCCGGCGCGTCCGTACGCCCCGCCGTAGACGCCGGTGTCCCCGCGCGGGGCCGACGAGCGCACGGCGCCCTCCGCCGACGGTCAGTGGGCTACCCACTGTGCCGTGCGGCGGGGTGGTCAGGGCTCCCGGTGCGCGAGAGCGAACAGCCCTCCGTCGGGGTCCTGCAGGGTTCGGGAGAAGCCCTCGGATGCCCAGGCGGCGGACGAAAGCTGTGGCCTGCCGCCTCCTGCCTTCATGGCTGCGGCGACGGCCCGCTCGACGTCGTCCACGGCGAAGGTCACCAGCCAGCGAGGCCGCAGGTCAGGCAGTGAGGAAGTCCGAACGCCGCCGCCCCGCAGAGAGAGGACCACCCGCCCCCTCAGTTTCACCAGAACATGGTCGATCCGGTGGACGACATCGATCTCCTCCTCCGTGGCCCAGCCGAGGACTTCCCCGTAGAACACCGCAGCGTCGAACACGTCGCGCGTCTGCAGATCGAGGCGTGCGGGCGCCCCGCCCTCTCCCGGCGACCAGGCCAGCGCATAGCCCTCCCAGAACCCGAACGTCGCCCCGTCCCGGTCCGCCGCCAGGCCGACACGGCCGTCACCGAAAGCCATCGGCCCCACCGCGACGGTGCCACCGCGCTCGCGGATTCGCGCCGCCGTCGCATCGGCATCCCGCACGGCGAAGTACGGAGTCCACACCGAGTCCGGTGCGAGTCCGGGCCTGCGGCTGCCGATACCCGCCACCGGACCGCCGTCGGCCGTCGCTACGAGGGACTGTTCGTCCAGCGAGCTGGACCGGAATCTCCAGTCGAGTACCTCGCCGTAGAAGGCCCGGGCCACTCCCAGATCAGTGACCATCAGATTGACCCAGCAGGGGGCACCCTGCACCGGCGTACTCTGTCGCTCATCCGACCCGGACATCCGCGTTCTCTCCTCCGAAAATCCTGCTCGGCGATCGCCCGCCCAGCATCCCGTCGGCCGCCGGCACGTGCGCGAGCACCGGACCTTCCGCCGGCCGGAACCATCCGCGCCACGCCGGCCGGGACCTCCGCCACGCTGCTGCTGCCCGCGTGGGCGTCGGCACCGCGCCCGCCCGGCCATCATGCACCAGGCTCCGTCCGCCGGCGGAGGAGAGGGCATGAACACGGATCCCTGGCACGCGAAGACGAAAGGGCGGCTGCTGGAGCCCGTGGACAGGCGCTGCCTGACGCCTTGGGCCAGGCGTTCACACGGCGTCCGGACTCTGACCACCACCCGTCACTGGCCAGGCCCGTCCAGCACTTCGAAGACACCCCGTTCGAAGCCCGGTTCGTCTACGGACCAGCAGCGTCCTGGGGATGGCTCCACCGAGATGACCACGTTGAGCAGTTTCGGGCCGTACCGAACTCGTCTCGTACCCCGAAGGAACGGCAGGCGGGAACGGTGCGGGGCCCGCGCCCGGATCGCTGCATTCCTGTGGTGAGTCAGAAGGCGACGCTCTCCGAGGTGGTGATCCTGGCCCCCATGTTGCGTTCCATCATGCGCAGGGCCGCGTCGGCCAGGTCACTGTGGATGTGGGCCACGGCGTCTCTGGGGACCGTGACGCGCAGATGCCGGATATGGGCGTCGAGGGCCGAGTACAGCACGCACTGTTCGGTGACCTGGCCGCAGAGCACGACGTGTTCGGCGCCCAGTTGGGAGAGCAGGTAGCTGAGCGGGGTCTCGTAGAAGATCGAGTGCCGGGCCTTGGCGACGAAGAGGGACCTGTCGTCCGGCAGGACCGGTTTCACCAGCTCCGCTCTCTCTCCGGCGAGAGTCCTCTCGATGATCTCCCCGTGATGGGATCGCCATTCGCCGAAGTTGTCGTTCGCGTAGATCACCGGGACGTCCTCGGAGCGGGCACGGTCGATCAGACCGGTGACGCGGGGGAGTGCCGTACGCACGGACGGAATGAGCAGGTCGGCGTCGGGATGGTCGTATGCATTGATCATGTCGATGACGATGAGAGCGCTGTTCCCCATGGCCTCATTCTCACAAAGGGGCCGCTCGTGTTCCGGTGGGCGGGCCTTCCGCGTGTTTCACGAGGGCGGCGGTGGGAACCCGGCAGACTCGTTGGTGATTCTCGACGGACTGAAGGAGCGGGACCGTGCGCGCACTGACCTATCAGGGCAAGCGAGATGTCCGGGTGGAGACAGTCCCGGACCCGCGTATCCAGGATCCGACGGACATCATCGTCAAGATCACGTCCACCGGAATCTGTGGCTCCGACCTCCACCTCTACGAGGTGCTGGGCCCCTATCTGGATCCGGGCGACATCCTCGGGCACGAACCGATGGGTGTGGTCGAGGAGGTCGGCCGTGAGGTGACCGCCGTCGCCCCGGGGGACCGTGTCGTGATCCCCTTCAATGTGTCCTGCGGACATTGCTACATGTGCGGACAGGGGCTGCACTCCCAGTGCGAGACGACGCAGGTGCGCGAGCGCGGTACGGGTGCCTCCCTGTTCGGGTACACCAAGCTCTACGGGCAGGTACCCGGCGGCCAGGCGGAGTACCTGCGGGTCCCCTTCGGCAACGACCTGCCCATCAAGGTGCCGCACGGGCCCCCGGACGACCGGTTCGTCTATCTTTCCGACGTGCTGCCCACCGCCTGGCAGGCCGTGGAGTACGCGGATATCCCTCCCGGGGGCAGCGTCACCGTCCTCGGGCTCGGCCCGGTCGGCGCCATGGCCGCACGGATCGCGCTGCACAGGGGCGCAGGCCTCGTCATCGGCGTGGATCTCGTCCCTGAACGCCTCGACCGGGTCAGCGGGTACGGCGCCACCTGCCTCGACCTCCGCCGCCACGGCAAGGACCTCGGCGCCGCCGTCCGCGACCTCACCGACGGGCGCGGCACGGACGCGGTCATCGATGCCGTCGGCATGGAAGCCCACGGCGCACCCGTGGTCAAGGCCGCGCACGCGGCGGTCGGCCTGCTGCCCGACTCCCTCGCCCAGCGGATGATGGAAACCGCAGGCATCGACCGTCTCACCGCGCTGCACACCGCGATCGATCTGGTGCGCAGAGGCGGCACGATCTCCGTCTCGGGCGTGTATGGCGGCTCCGCCGACCCGATGCCGCTGCTCACGATGTTCGACAAGCAGATCCAGCTCCGCATGGGCCAGGCCAACGTCAAGCGCTGGGTGGATGACCTGCTGCCGCTGCTCGTCGACGCCGATCCGCTCGGTGTGGACTCCTTCGCCACGCACCATCTCCCGCTGGAGGAGGGCCCGAAGGCGTACGAGACGTTCCAGAAGAAGGCCGACGGCATGATCAAGACTCTGCTCGTCCCCTGACACAGGCGCGGCAGGCGACCCTGAGGAAGGCAGCTCTTCGTGGAGTACAGCAGTGGGCGCCAGGGCAAGCGCGTCGTGGTCACGGGGGCCACAGGCAACGTCGGAACCAGCGTGGTCCGCGCTCTCGCCGCGGACCCGGACGTCGAATCGGTCCTCGGTCTGGCCCGCAGAATGCCCGCCCTCCGGATCCCGAAGGCGGAGTGGGACACCGTCGACCTGTCCAGGGCCGACTGCGAGGACAGGCTGGCCGGACTCCTGCGCGGCGCGGACGCGGTCGTCCACCTGGCATGGCGTTTCCAGCCCACCCATGACCCCGTCGTGACCTGGCAGAGCAACGTGCTGGGCTCCCAGCGCGTCTTCGAGGCCGCAGCACGCAGCGAAGTCCCCGCCCTGGTGCACGCCTCATCCGTCGGCGCGTACTCTCCGGGGCCCAAGGACGAACCCGGCGTGGACGAGGAGTGGCCCACGCACGGCTGGCCGGACGCGGCCTACTGCCGGGAGAAGTCCTACCTGGAACGGGCCCTCGACGCGTTCGAGCTTCGGCACCCTGAGATCCGGGTGGTCCGGATGCGGCCAGGTTTCCTCTTCAAGGAGACCGCCGCCCCCGAACAGCGGCGGATCTTCGCTGGCCGCTACGCCCCCGGCCCCCTCCTGCGGCCCGACCTGCTGCCCTTCGTGCCCGACCTGCGAGGGCTGCGCTTCCAGGTACTCCACACCGATGACGCCGCCGACGCCTACCGGCTGGCCGTGCTCCGTGACGTTCGCGGCCCGTTCAACCTGGCGGCGGACCCGGTCATCGACGCACACCGGTTGGCGGAACTGCTCGACGCCCGGATCGTTCGGATCCCCAGGGCGTTGGTGCGCACCGCGCTCGCGGCCGCATGGCGGGCCCACGCGGTGCCGGCCTCACCGCACCTGTTCGACGCGGTGCTGAGACTGCCCGTGCTGGACTCCGCCCGTGCCCGCGACGTGCTGGGCTGGCAGCCCGCCCGTACGGCGGAGGAAGCGCTGAACGCGTTCCTGCACGGTGTACGCACCGGCGCGGGGGAGAACACCGCGCCGCTGGCCGGCCGGAAGATCGGCTGAGAGGCGGAAGCCACCTTCCCCGACGGGATCCGCCTCCGGAGGCTCTCCGCCGGAGAGCCCTCACGACGCGGAACCGGGCACAACCCGAGGGCCCTCACCTCCATCCCCCACAGTCAAGGAGAAGCCCCCCGATGCGCGCACTCGCTCTGGTCTGCACCCTGAACGCCTCACCGGCCCCCTCCAGCAGCCACCACCTCGCCGAGCAGGTCATGGCGCAGTTCGCACGGCACGACGTATCGGGCGAGATCATCCGGGTCGTCGACCACGATGTGCACCCGGGGATCGGTGCCGACATGGGCAACGGCGACGCCTGGCCCGTTCTGCGGGAGAAGGTCAGGGCAGCCGACATCCTCCTGATCGCCACACCCATCTGGCTCGGCCACCCCTCCAGCGTCTGCCAGCGGGTCCTGGAGCGCCTGAACGCCGAGTCCTCCGAGACCGACGACCAGGGACGCCCCGACCTCTACGGCAAGGTCGCCGCCGTGGCCGTCGTGGGCAACGAGGACGGCGCACACAAGGTGAGCGCCGACGTCTTCCAGGGGTTGAACGACATCGGCTTCTCCCTGGCACCCGGAGCCGTCACGTACTGGGTCGGCGAAGCCATGCAGGGCACCGACTACCAGGACCTGGACGAGACGCCCGACGCCGTCGCCTCGACCACCGAAGCACTCGTGGCCAACGCCACCCACCTGGCACGCCTTCTCGCCGGCAGCCCCTACCCGGCAACCTGACGTCCGGGCCGACATGGCGGCGCTCCACACCGCCCGGCCATGTGCCGACGGAGCCCGGCGAGGCAACCGCCAGGGCCGAACAGCCGGGAACCGCTCCGGACGACATGACACTTCCGCGCGACACCGGCCGTGTGGACCGCACATCAGCCGGCCCCCGCAACCCCGATCCGATGAAACCACCTTGGGCTTCTCATGCTGCGACTCGGAATTCCCGTCCTAGGCGTCACGGACCTTCCCCGCGCGGCGGCCTTCTGGACCGCGGCGCTGAACCTGATCGCCACCCCGGAGTGGCAGAGCGAAGCATGGCGCACCCTCAGCCATCCCGACGGGTCAGGCCGAGCCCTCGGACTGATGCACAGCTCCTCGCCGGCCGAGCCGCGCCCTCGCCTCCACCTCGACCTCTTCACGGATACAGCCGAAGAACAACGCAGGGAGGTCAGCCGACTGGTCGGGCTCGGAGCGCGGATCGTCGACTGGGACCTCTATCCGCCCGAACCTGACTTCGTCGTTCTCGCCGACCCCGACGGCAACCTCTTCTGCGTGGTGGACCTGAGCCACGCACCCAGCGGAAGCGGGATCCGGCCCCTCGACGAGCCCGAGGCCCCGGGCGTGGCCTGATGCGTCGTGCTGCCTCGACCGGTCGGGGACGGCCGCGTCTCCCGCGGTGCCGCCGGGCGGGCGACCGTCTCCACCTGCCTCAGCGCGGGCGTTTGCCGGGGGTCTTCTTTGCCGTACGGGCGGCATTGGCGGTCTTGCCGGCGGCTGCCTTGCCGGAACCGGCAGCAGCTGCTCCGGCCGCCTGGTTCTCGGTCCTGGCGCCGCTGGTCGCGAGGGCGCCGGAACCGCTTTCCAGGTGAGCGCGCACGAACCACTGGAACTGCTCCAGGGCACGCAGGTGCTCGATGAGGAGATCCTCGGTGACCGGGTCGATGTCGGCGGCCTTCGCGGCAGCCTTCCTGTGGTCCTCGATGATGCCGGCGTAGACGAGGCCGAGTGCGCCGAGGTGGGCGATCGCGTCTGCACGTCCGACGCTGTAGTCGTCCCAGGTGCGACCGGCCACCAAGGCTCCAGGCGTTCCCTGCGGTTCCCCACCGAGTGCGGCGATGCGCTCGGCAGCCGAGTCGGCCATGTCGCGTACGGCCACGGTCTGCGGGTCCAGCATCTCGTGGACGGCGATGAAGTGCGGACCGACCACGTTCCAGTGGATGTGCTTGAGGGTGAGAGCCAGGTCGTTGAGGGCGTGGAGGCGAGGGACCAGCAGGTCGATGACCTGTCCCCCCGCCTTCGTGGTGAGGCCCGGAACGGTGTAGAGGGGCTTGGAGTTCTGAGGTGACATGGTGCTCCTGTGCCGCGATCCACGCCAGCTCAGCCTCGGCTCCCCAGGCGTACACCTGACCGGCCCATCAGAAGTATTCGACCGGCTCACCGGCAGGGTGCTGTCCCTGTGCCACCCGGCCTGCCTGCCCGGTCGACGTACCTCTCCTTCTCGATCTGCTTGCAGGCCGTCCCGGCCGGGGTCAGCTCCACCACCCGCTGCACGCAGAGGCCCGGCAGACGGGAAGAGGATCGCGCCCGTCTCGGCCCTGTACTCCTGAAGCTGCCGTTACCCGTCATGTAGCGGAGCGTGACTGACTTCCGGGGCTCGTAGCGGGGGCATGCAGGTCGACCCGGTTCTCGTACTCGCGACGGGCCTTGCGCTGGGCCGGGACCGCCGCGGTGCCGTCGAGGGTTTGGCAGAGGTCGAGGAGTCGGCGGTGGATCGCGGGCACGGCGGTGACGCGCAGGGTGTAGCCCTGTTCGCGCCGGACGGTCACGCCCTGGTCGAGTGTGGTGCGTTCGGCGGGGTCCAGCTCGGTGGCGCGGAGGAAGTCGGCGACCTTGCCCGGCATGTCGAGGACGACCGGCAGTGCAGGGGTTGAGGTGTCCGGGGCGGCGGCCGTGTACTCGGGCAGGAGGTCGGCGACGGCGGTGCGGATGGCGCCGCGGCTGACGTCGTGGTCGCGGGCGAGGGCCGCGATGGACCGGCCTTCCAGGTACGCGGCGCGTACGACCTGGGTTTTCCCGTCCGGGATGGCCGGGCGGCGTCCGCCCTTGTTGCCTTTGGCCTCGGCGGCTCGCAGTCCGTCGTAGGTCAGCTCGCGCTGGAGTTCGCCGGCGGCGGCGAGGGTCTGCACCATGAACTTCACGGAGGACAGCAGCTCGCCGGTACGTGGGTGGCGGGCGGTGAGGTCCATCGCGGAGAACGCGCCGTCGTGGATGCGCAGGGCGAGACGGTCGCGGTGGAGGACGTCGAGCACGTCGAGGATGTGCCCGGTGCCGCGCACGAGCCGGAACATCTCGGAGGTGTGCACGGAGTCGCCCGGCCGCGCGTAGGTCAGCAGTTCGGCGAACTTCGGGCGCTGAAGCGGGTGGAGGCGGCTGGAGGTCCCGGCCTGCTCCTCGAAGACGACCGGGTCCTCGATCCCGGCCTCCGCCAGAACGAGGTTCTGACGGTCGGTCGACACCCGTTTGTAGACCAGGCTGGCCATGCCGCTCCCCGTTTCGGTGCTGGCATTCGACCCTAGTGGTCAGCAAACCCTGTCAGCAGCCGTCATCGGATCTGATTGGATCTGCGCCGCTGCCGACCCCCGGAAAACCGGGGTTCGTTGGACGCCCGCCGTGCCTGTCGTCAAACGATCGTTTGCCGACAGGCGGGTCGGTTTCGGGGAAGCATGTGGTGCCGTGCGGGTCTCAGCCGCTGAGTGTCTGAGTTCCCAGGACGGATAGCAGGGCGAGGCGTTGGGCGTCTTCGGTGGCGGGTTCGGCCGTGTAGGCCATGATGCGCAGGTGGTTGCCGGCGACGTGGAGGACGTCGCAGTCCAGGGTGAGGGTGCCGACGGTGGGGTGGTCGATGGTTTTGCGGCTCGACTGGTGCTCGGCGGTGGTGCCGGTGTCCCAGAGGTCGGCGAAGTGGGCACTTCGCCGTCGGAGCTGGGTGATCAGGTCGGTGAGCGCGGCGTCGTCCGGGTAGAGGGCGCTGGTGCGGCGGAGGTCGGCGGCGAGGAGCTGCTGGAGGGCACCGTTGGATTCGGGGGTGTGGCGTACGCGGGTGGTGGAGGTGACGAAGGCGCGCCAGGCGGCGTTGAGGTCGGGGCCGGTCCACTCTCCTATGAGGGCGGTGTAGAGGGGATTGGCGAGGAGCTGGGTCCAGGTGGCGTCGTAGACGGCGACGGGGGTGTCGCGCAGGCGGTCGAGGATGCGGTGGACGCCGGGGGTGATGCGGCGGGGGACCGTGCCGGGGCCGGGCGCGGCGAGTCCGGCGAGGCGGAAGAGGTGCTCACGTTCGCCGCTTTCCAGGTGCAGGGCGCGGGCGAGGGCTTCGATGATCTGGGGCGAGGAGGGGTTGACGGCGCGCCCCTGTTCGAGGCGGACGATGTAGTCGGCGGAGATCCCGGCGAGGCGGGAGAGTTCTTCGCGCCGCAGCCCCGGGGCACGTCTGCGGCCACCGGCGGGAAGGCCGGCCTGCTCGGGGGTGACGCGGTCGCGCCAGGCGTGCAGGGCTTCGCCGAGGTCGGTTGAGGACATGCCGCCATTGTGGCAAACATGGCCTTTGGCTTTCCTGGTACTGATAGTCCCAGGATGGCGGGTCTACTACCTAATGATCTGAATGGTGCGCATGCTGGCTGCATGAGTGAAACACGAGCACCCCAGGACACTCCCGTCGTCGGGTTCATCGGGCTGGGCGATCAGGGCCTGCCGATGGCTCGGGCGATTGCCGAGGCCGGGTTTCCCTTGCGCGTGTGGGCCCGCCGCCCGGCCTCTCTCGAAGCGCTGGCGGGTGTGCCGCACGAGACGGCGGACTCGGTCGAAGCGCTGGCGGCCGTGTGCGACATCGTCACGCTGTGCGTGGGCACGGACGAGGACGTCGAGCGGCTGGTCACTCGGATGCTGCCCCACCTGCGGGAGGGCGCGGTCGTCGTCAACCACGGCACCGGCGTCCCGGCCACCGCTACCCGTCTGGCCGAGCGGTGCTCAGCCAGGGGTGTCGCGGTGCTGGACGCCCCGGTCAGCGGTGGACGCCCCGCGGCCGAGGAGAAGCGCCTGACCTGCATGGTCGGCGGTCCGCATGACGCCGCCGAGCGGTGCCGGCCGGTGTTCGAGGCATTCTCCGCGCACGTCGTGCACCTCGGGCAGACCGGTGCGGGGCAGACGGCGAAACTGTTCAACAACGCACTGCTGATGCTCAACCAGCGATCCATCGCCGACATTGTGGTCCTGGCCGACCGGACGGATGTCGAGCTCGGCCCGCTGGTGGAGGTCCTCAAGGTCGGCAGCGCCGCCAGCGCCGCGCTGAGTCTGCTGAACACGATGGTCCGCCCCGACAACGTCGAGCACCTCTCCCAGGTCGAGGCCCTGGACATGGAACTGTTCGACCGGGCCGTACGCGACGCCGGCGCCGACCCGGGCGAGGTCACCGAGCGGGGCCTGTCCGGGGCCCGCGGCCTGCCCGCGCTGCTGTCCCGCCTGAACGGCTGACCCGGTGACGGACACGAGCATCTCCGAGGTCACCCAACTGGTCCTGCGTGAGCGCCAGAGCAGGGACCGCGGCTGGTACGAGCAGATGGCCGCCTCCTGCAGCGCCGACAGCCACATCGAGATGAGCTGGTTCACCGGCAGCGGCGCCGAGTTCACCGCCCGGACCCGCGCGATGGCCGACCGCGGCGACATCGCCGTGCACCGGCTGGGCCCGCCCACCGTCCACGTGGCCGTCGACCGGGCGCTGGCCGAACTGCCACTGATCATCGAGTGGCGCATCGACGTGGACGGGGTCGAGGCCGACCTCGCCTCCTCCTGCCGCTCCCGGTACCGCGCCCGCCGCGAGACGGACGGGGTGTGGCGCATCGTCGCCATCACCTCCATCTACGAGAAGGACACCCTCACCTCCGTCCTTCCCGGCACCCCCCTGCACCTGGACACCGCGGAGCTGGCCGCCTACCGGCCCTCCTACCGGTTCCTGTCCTGGTTCCTCAACCGCCAGGGCTACCCCCTCACGGGCGACGACCGGCCCGGACAGGTCGCCGAGCAGTACCGCAGCGAGTTCGCCTGGCTGCACCGCACTCCCACCGACCCGGCCGCCTGAGCCGGACCCCCCGAAAGGAAACACCCCATGAGCAAGCTTGCTCTCGTCACCGGAGCGACCTCCGGCATCGGCAAGGCGTTCGCCGAGCGCCTCGCCGCCGACGGCTACGACCTGATCATCGTCGGCCGGCGCCAGGAACGCCTCGCCGAGTTCTCCTCCGCCCACCCCGAAGTCAAGATCCGCACCGTCACCGCGGACCTCTCCACCGAAGAGGGCATCGACACCCTCGCGGCGATCTGCGCCACCGAGCCGCTGGACATGCTCGTCAACAACGCCGGCGTCTCCCACTACATGCCGCTGGCCGACCTGCCCGCCGACAAGGCCCGCGAACTCGTCAACGTCAAGGTCCTCGCCCCCACCCAGCTCATGCGCGCCGCGGTGGGCCCCATGCGGCAGCGCGGAACGGGCACCATCCTCAACGTCGCGGGCATGATCGCCTTCTCCGGGCCGGCGGGACCCGAGGTCATGCCGCGCCGGGCCGTGTACGCGGGAACCCTGGCCTACCTGGTCGCCATGACCCAGACCCTGGCCGCCGAGGTCGAGGACTCCGGCGTCACGGTCGGCGTGGTCTGCCCCGGCGTGGTGGCCACCGAGTTCCACTCCTCCCAGGGCCTGGACATGAGCGCCGTGCCCCGCATGAGCGCCGACGACCTCGTCACCGGCGCCCTGCGCGGCCTCGAACTCGGCGAGACCGTCATCGCCCCCGGTGTCGAGGCCCACCAGCTCCTGAAGGATGTGTTCACCGCCGACCTCGCCGCTTTCGGCGGCCAGTCCCCGGCCCTCGCCACCCGCTACACCGCATAGCCGCAGCAGACGGCGCGCCATGGGCGCACCGTCGCTTTGTCCGGGCGCCGCGTCCTTCCCCCCGGGGGGTGCCCCTATGTGTTTGGTCAAGGCCGAAGGTCAGTAGGTTCGTGTGGTCGAGGGCGGGCCGAGCCGTAGGGGTGTGCATGAGTGATAGCCAGGTCACGATCAAGCTCACGAGTGACGAGGCACTGGTGCTGTCGCACTGGCTGGAGAAGCTCCAGGTGACGGACCTCAGCCAGGTTGTCGACGATCCGGCGGTCTGGGCGCCGATCCACAGGATCGCCGGAACCCTCGACAAGACGCTTCCTGAGCTGTTCGCATCCGACTATGACGAGCGCCTTGAAGCGGCTCGCCAGAGGCTTCGGCCGGAGGACTGATCGAGCGGTTTGAACTCCTCACCTGCCTGCAGCGGGTTGGGGTTCGTAGAAGGTTCCGTCGCGGAGCATCGCGAAGAGGACGTCGGCTCGTCGTCGGGCGAGGCAGAGCAGGGCCTGGGTGTGGTGCTTGCCCTGAGCGATCTTCTTGTCGTAGTAGGCCCGGGAGGCTGGGTCGGCCAGAGCCGCGAATGCGGAGAGGAAGAAGGCCCGTTTGAGCTGCTTGTTTCTCCGGCGGGATGGTTGTTCGCCTCGGATCGAGGAGCCCGAACTTCGGGTTGCCGGGGCGAGGCCGGCGTAGGCAGCGAGGTGGGCGGCGGACGGAAACGAACTGCCGTCGCCGACGTCGATGAGGATCCTGGCTCCGGTCCTGACGCCGATGCCCGGCATGGATGTCAGGACCTTGGAAAGAGGGTGGTTGGCCAGCTGTTCCTCGATCCTGGTGGCGAGGAGTTCGCGTTGGTCGAGGACGGCGGTCAGCGACCCGGCCAGGCTGGGGACGATCAGTGCGGCCGCGTCGGTGCCCGGGACGACGACGGTCTGTTCGTCCAGCGCGGTGAAGATGTCCTCGACCAGTCGCTCGGCCATCCGCGGCGCCTTCGGCCGTATTAGCGTGATCAGCCGACGGCGTCCGGCCTTGCGGATCTGGGCCGGGGACCCGAACCGTTCCAGGAGCATCAGGACGGCCGGATGCTGGATCCGCGGGCCGAGGACGCGCTCCAGGTGTGGGTGAATCTGCGTCAGCAGGCCGCGAAGCCGGTTGGAGACCCTCGTCGCCTCGCCTGCCAGGTCGTCGTCGAACCCAACGATCATCTCCAGCTCTGCGATGGTCTCGTCTTCGAGGTCGACCGAGCGGAGCGTGTGAGGCATAACGAGGGCCGCGTCCGCGATGACGAAGGCGTCGCGGGCATCGGTCTTGGCCTCGCCCGGATAGAGATCGGCGATCCCTCGCATCGTCAGCCCCGGCAGATAGGCGACCGGGCAGCCCATGTCCCGGGCCACCGCCAGCGGCAGAGCGCCGATGGAGGCCGGCTGGTCCACGACCACCAGCACGGTTCCGTGCTTGGTCTGCAGTTTCCCGAAGACCTCGCGGAGCTTGGGCTCGCTGTTGGGCAGCCGCTTGTCGAAGCCTTTCTTCCCGGCCGGCGTGACGGCGGTGGCGTGGTGTTCGCCCTTGCCGACGTCCAGGCCGAAGAAGGCACCGATCTCGCTGGTGTCGATCACGTTCGTCCTCCGGTCGTCCCCACCCGGCCGTCCCACGGCACCGATCGCCACACCCACATTACGAAGAGCCTCCCGACCTGCGAAAAGGCCGGTGGTCATGCCCCTAATCAGCGGTCTGTCGATGCCTCCGGAGCCGGTGACACCACCCCCCAGGTCATGCCTTCGACAGGGGGAGACAGTCATGCCAGGCCCGGAGGCCAGCGGCCCCGTTGCAGGACCGCGAAAAAGATAACGGGGGGGCGCGGTGCCCGACGCTCGCTCAGCCGGCGCGAGGACCGGAAGCCTTATCGATGATCTGTGCTGCGAGCAGGACGGCGAGCACCACGCAGACTGCCGCCAGCGCCCACACCGGGCCCCACGAACCCGCGCCCGCCCCCGCCGCGAGCACCACAACGGCGGCGCGCAACCACCAGCCCCGCAGCCGCGCCCCGGCCGCCGCGCGCATCAACGAGGCGATGAGAAGGAACACGCTGACCGGTGCGGCCAGCGTCAGCCCAATCCCCCAGCCCGGCAGCGCCGACTCCGTCGTGGCGATGGCGTCGATGAGCGCCCCCAAGGCCCCGTCCGCCGCCGCCAGCGATGCGAACACGAGGTAGTGCCCGAATCCCCAGATGAACGCCGTGCGGTTGTCGCTGAGGTCGTAGTGGCCCAGGAATCCGAAGTACAGCCACCACAGCAGGAACGCGAGCACCGCGCAGAGCACCGCCGCCATCACCAGTGGCCACGAGTGCGCATGGTCCTCCAGAGCCGCGTTGAACGCCTCGGACGCGCCCAGCACCATCTCGCCGAGGATGATCAGCGTGAACAGCCCGTACCGCTCCTCGATGTGCTCGGGATGCGTCACCGCTCGCCGCCCCGGCGGCAGCCGGTTCGCCCACACTGGCACCGCCAGCTCTCCCGCGCACCCGACCAGCACCATCACCGCGGCCACCGCACCAGGCCAGTGGCCGAAGGCGAAGACGACCCAGAAGATCTGACACGCCCAGATTCCCGACGCCCACCGCAGGCTGTACTGCCGCAGCTGAGGGTTCGCGCGCCCCGCACGCAGCCACTGCAGGGACATCGCCACCCGCAGCACCACGTAACAGACGGTCATGACCCGGAAGTCGCCGTCCTGGAACACGAACGGGATTCCGGAGGCCAGGCCCAGCGACGCCAGCAGCTGAACGAAGACCAGGATTCGGTAGGCGACGTCATCGGTGTCGAAGAAGTTCGCGAACCACGTGAACCCCATCCACGCCCACCACACTGCGAACATCACCACAGCCAGCGACACCAGCCCCGACGCGACATCCCCGCCCGCGATCGCGTGATGCCACTGACTGGCGATCGCGCTGATCGTCACCACGAAGACCAGATCGAAGAACAACTCCAGATACGTTGCCGTGCGTCCCTCCTCAGAAGGATCACGCAACGTCATCCGCCGAACGAATCTCCCAGAAGACGCCATTCCGGTATCAAATCACCCACGTCTAGGCACCCGCTTGGTGTCGGTGGCGGCACTGCCCATCGGTACGCAGACCACCCGGGCCGCGCCGTCCGCGCCGTACTCCAGCCCCCAGCTCACCGCATCCCCGACGTGGTCGAGACCGGCCCACCACTGCAGCATGCGGCCGGAGCCAACCTCAGCATCACGGGTCGGGCCCAGGCAGACCGTCAGACATATACCCACGCCCGGTTCGCCTTCCGCCGCGAACCGGGGTGACCATCACCCCGAACTCCACAGCCGGTTCGTCGGCGGAGGTCCGCGGGCCGGCCGTGGCCCGGACAGTCAGGTCCAGGTCGAGGCGCCGATTCATGTCCAGCTCGAACCGCCCGTATGGATTCACGTGCGTCCAGAACAGCGGAGAGCCGCCTCGTCGACGACCCGGCCGCATGGGCCCCGATCCACAAGATCGCGGGAACACTGGACAAGGCGCTGCCTGGAATCTTCGCCGCCGACTACGCCGAACATTTTGAAGCGGCCCGGCACCGTCTCCGGACGGCCACGGGCAGCCTTGCCGAAGAGCGAGACGGCTGAGCTGTCCTTGCCCACCACCAGCGCGCTTCCGTGAAAGCCATGTCGTTTGAGAACGCCAGCCCGCGGCGTTCTCAAACGACATGGCAACCCAGCAGGTCGGCGGCCCGCGATCTGTCAGCTGCACTGCGATAGGACACCTCCGCGCAAGCCTGGACCAGCCCGTACGCCGGGTCGGACACGCACGGCGGTCCGGGGCCGCCTTGACGCGCGGCGGGGCGCATGGGGGATTGACATCCGGACACCGGACCGCGGCAGGCTGGGCAGACCGCTCCAGGGACCGCACAGCCAACGCACATGCCCGCACCCGTGCGCTGACGCCTCGACAGCCGGACCTGTTGCAGGGCATTTCTCCGCATCGACAGCGGTGCACATCGTCCGTACGCGGTGGCGCGCGCGTTCACTCGTATGCCGACGGCGGATGGAGGCATGCGGCGCGCGGCACCCTTTCCAGCCCTTTCCGGATGACGAAGGCATGACAGGCGTGAGGAGGTGGGCATAGTCCTGAGGTCCAGGGAGAGTCCGAACCGGCCGGCCGGCCGGCTGAGGTGGGCTCTCCCCACTCTCGGATCCCAGCGGAACCGAGTCCCCCACGAGTGAAGGGACAGCAATGTCGCACCTCTTATGGCTGAGAGCAGCCGGCACCGCCGCCGCGATCGTCATGGCCTCAGCAACGGCAGCGCACGCCGCGCCCGCATCGGAGACGGACGGGACGAAGAGCGCGGCAGCGGTGGTGACGCTCCGCTACGACGACAGCCGAGCAGGTGGATGGGAGGCGGCGATCGCGGCCGGAGTCGCCTCGTGGAACCAGAACGTAGGCAACGTCAAGCTGGTCGAAGCCGCACCTGGCACCCGGGCCGAGATCCAGATCGTCGCCACCACCGGCTGGCCCCAGGCGACGCTCGGCCCGGTGCGCCCAGGCGGCCAGGTGCGTGTGGAACTCGGCAGTCAGGCGGTTTCCCAGGGTTACGACAAGACCCGCATCGCCGCCCACGAGATCGGACACAGCTTGGGCCTGCCCGACACCAAGCCCGGCCCCTGCACTCAGCTGATGTCAGGGTCGAGCGCCGGCATCTCGTGCAGGAACGCCGTCGCGAACGCGACTGAACGCAGCCGTGTCGAGTCCGCCTATGCCAACGGCCTCGCTTCGCTCCTGCCTGGCACCGGGCGAACCCTCGTGGATGCCGCCTACTGATCATTCCGGAAGGTTGGAACTCGGGGGAGGGGCTGTGCTCCCGCCGAAGCCTGGCGGCAGGCTGATGCCGGCCGGTTCCCGGGCGGTGAATCGACGGCCACGCACGTGAGGTCGTCGGCCACGGGTCCTCCTCGGTGAAGGGTGCGGTCGGCACAGGGGCCGGCCGCACCTCGCCGTTCGGCCGGCTCCGTTCGGCCGCCCCCGCGGCCGGCCGGGGGACCGGTGGCCCGACGGCGGACGACGTCCGCGCCCTCCGGGAGACCATGGAGCACCTCATCGGGCTCGGACGCACACGGATCGCCGCAAGGGGCGGCCGCCTCGACGGGTGTGAGACCACAGGGCGGGTTCGCGCGCCGGCGGCCCGACGCCTCAGGCGCGGGCCCCTGCCGGGTGCACAGCCGGCCGGAGACGAATCCGTGTGTGCGCTGTCAGTTGACGGCTGCGCTCACCCCGTCACGCACCAACTCGGTCCTCAGGGAGGGGAGTCGCCGCGGGCGCGCTCCTGTCGGCGTACTTCCGCGAGGTCGTCGAGCCGGTCGATCTGCCGTACCGCTCGTGAGGTCCGGTGATTGTTCGCGAGCCGATCACGGTGCCGGTCGACGAAGGTCCAGTAGCCCGTGGTGTACGGGCAGGCGTGTTCGCCGGTCCGGTCACCGGGCCTGTACTGACACGTGCCGCACAGGTCGCTCATGCGGTTGATGTAGGCACCGCCCGACGCGTAGGGCTTGGTCGTCATCCTGCCGCCGTCCGCGTACTGGGACATACCGACGACGTTGGGGACCATGACCCAGTCGTAGCCGTCCACGAAGCTGCGGTGGAACCAGTCGGTGACGGCGGCGGGGTCCCAGCCCCGTTGGAGTGCGTACCCGCCGAGGACCATCAGCCTGGGGATGTGATGGGTCCACCCGGTGTCGCGCACCTGGGCCAGGACCGTCCGCAGGCAGCGCGCGTGGACGGCATCCGCGTCCAGATCGTTCCACCAGCCGGGTAGTGGCGCGGTGTGCCGCAGGGCGTTGGAGTGCCGGTATTCCTCGCCGAAGTACCAGTAGAGCTGCCACACGAACTCGCGCCAGCCGGCGATCTGCCGGATGAACCCCTCCACGCTGTTGAGCGGCGCCCGGCCGGCCCGCCACTCCGCTTCCGCTCGGTCGACGCATTCGGCGGGGTCGAGCAGACCGAGGTTGAGCGAGGAGGACAGGAGACTGTGGCTCATGACCGGGTCGGCGGCGAGCATGGCGTCCTCGAACGGGCCGAAGTCGTTCAGCCGGTGTGCGAGAAAGCGCTTCAGGGCCGCCCTGGCCTCGGTGCGGGTCGCGGGGAACCGGCGAGGTCCGTCCCGCCCGACGAAGGACACCTCACCGTCCTTCTCCCAGCGGTCGAGGTCGCGCCGGACCTCGTCGTCGATGTCGTCCTCGCGGGGCCGGTAGGGCCGGCCGACGGGGAGAGTGGCACTGTCGCGGGGCGGGCGCCGCCGGTTGTCGTGGTCGAGGTTCCACCGTCCGCCCGCCGGCTGGTCGCCGTCCATCAGCAGGTCGTGGTCCCGTCGGACCCAGTGGTAGAAGTCCTCCTGACGCAGTCTCTTCCCACCCTGGCTGTCCGCCCACGACGAGAAGTCCTCCATCGGCACCAGGAACCCGCGCGCAGGACCCACGGACACCTGCGGCAGAGCACGCACCAGACCGGCAGCCGCGTACGAGGTCGGGTGATGCACCGTGACAGGGCGTCCGCCTGCCGCCTTGTCCAGGCCCTCCCGGTAGGTGTCGGCGCGCACATAGGTCAGACGGTCACCGAGCTCCGCCGCGCGGTGGCGCATCGCGGACAGGATGAGGTGGGCCTTGGCCCGGTGGAAGCGGCGTCGCCGGAACACCGACCGTGCCTCGATCATGAGCAGAGGGGTGTCGCGACCGGGCCCGCCCCCGTCACCCGGAGCGAGGAAGTGGGGGCCGAGCTGGTCGCCGAAGAGCCAGTGCATGACGGGTGCCTCCTCAGTCGCAGCCACGGCGTGGGTCAAGTGTGCTGCCGGCCGGCGAGGTCGAAAAGCGGAGCGGGACAGCCGGGTGAGGCGCCTCGGGTCCCGCGGCAGCGGCCAGGGTTCGTGCCAGGGCAAGGGCGCTCCCTCGGCTGGACCGGCCGGCCGCTTCAGACCCGAGAGGGCTCACCGCGCCCCGGCGTCGCGCGTTCTCTTCCCTGACGACAGTCGCGGGCCCCTGCTCGCGGGCGGCCCGGTAACCCCTGATCCGCCAGCCGCGGTCCGTCTGCTGACATGGGCTCAGCTCGCGCCGGAACCCTGCGCGGCGCACGGTACCCCCCGGTCCCGGGACCGGGGGTGGTCATCTCAGGACCGGCCCGTGCAGGCCACTCGCGAGCCTCGGGCCGGAAGCGGGCGGCGCGCGGTCAGCCCAGGCCGAGGACGGTCATCGTACGTTCGGCCATGCGTCGCTCTCCCAAGGCGTTGGGGTGAACGGGGACGATGTTCTGCCCGAACAGGAGCGGTTCGATCCATCGCGTGCCGGAGGGTTTGCAGGCGTCGTGGCCCTCGGATTCCCCGGCGAAGTCCACGTAGGTCGCGCCGGTCTCCTCGGCCGCACGCTTGACGACGGCGTTGAGGTGGGCCTGGATGGCGCGCAGATAGGGCACGTCGCCGGAGGCGATCGGAAGTTTCACGAAGCAGGACGGATCCGCGGTGGCCGGTGTGATCCAGGGATATCCCAGAGCCGCGATGCGGGCGTTGGGTGCCTTGGCGCGGAGCGTCTCCAGAGCGGACTTGAGCGCGGGGTAGGTGTTCGCCTCGATCTCGGCGTCGAACGAGGCGCCGTTCTTGTCCTTGCAGGGACTGCCCTTCCCGCCGCTGAGGACGCCGGCGGTGCCGCACGTCGTCAGGGCCTTGATGAAGGTGCTGTTGTCGTTGCCGCCCATCGTGAACGTCACCAGGTCGGTGCCGGCGCCGAGCGCGTCGGCCTGCGGGGCCACCCCCGGGTACTGGGACTGGGTGAAGTGCTTGGTCTGCGCGGCGCCGCAGGTCACGTCCTTGAGGCGGGCGCCCGTCGCGGAGGCGATGACGTGGGGGTAGTTCGCCGTCGAGCGGAGGCACAGCAGGTTGGACGGGTCCACGGGCAGGACACCCGAGCCGGCGCTGTAGCTGTCTCCCAGGGCGACGTAGTCCAGGGGTGCCGCTGCCTGCGCACCGGTGGTTCCGGCGGCTGTGAGGGCCAGCGCACAGGCCAGAGCTGACGCGGCCATGACATTACTGGTTCTGGTCATGTGCTCTCTCTTCTCGCTAGCGGTGCGGGAGGGGTGCGGTCGCCTGCCGGCGGCCGGTGCTGCGGTGAAGGGGCGGCTCGATTCCGGGCGGCACCGGCGGGGTCCGGGGGGACGCCCGGCATTCGATGGATGTCACGCGCGGGGTTACCGCCGAGTGCTACCCCTAGGTAATCTGGGCCACCTCCGCAACGGCGTCAACTAAGTTGACACAACTTTCCCGGCCGGAACCTCCGGCCCGGACGCCGCACTGCCGCGCCTGGCCGGGATCACCGCCCACGCCGCGCCGGCCCCCGGGCTCTACCCTGGGGCGCATGGCGCAGCCCGGAACGAGAACCAGGACCCGCGAAGCCATCCACGCGGCCGCCACCCAGCTCTTCCAGGAGCGGGGATACGCCGGGACGACCGTCCGTCAGATCGCTGCGGCGGCCCGCGCCGATCCGGCCCTGGTGATCCGGTACTTCAAGAACAAGGAGCTGCTGTTCCTGGAGACGATGCACCTGACCATCGACGACGAGCCGTTCCTCGACGTCCCCGTGGAGGTGCTCGGCGAGCGCCTCGTCGACCTCGTCGTCGGCTTCGACGGCGGCGCCCAGGGTGTGTTCCTCGCCCTGGTGCGCGGCAGCAACAAGCCCGAGATCCTGCAACGTCTCAAGGACACCCACGAGAAGGTCCTGATCGAGCCGCTGCGCGCACGCCTGTCCGGACCCGACGCCGACGTCCGCGCACGCCTGGCGGCCTCGGTCGCCGCCGGGCTGCTCTACTCCCTGTGGGTGGCCCGCGACGAGACCCTGCTCGACACCGGCCGCACCGAGCTGGTGGCCCGTTACGGCGCGCTGATCCAGCACGTTCTGACGCCACCCGGCCGAAGCGTGCCCCTCTGACGTGCGGCCGGTCGGCCGCGAACCCGGCCTTACGCTCCGAGCGGGAATTCAGGCCCGCGGTGTCAAGGACGACGGGTCCCGTGGTCGCCTCGCCCCATGGCCGGCTTCATGGCCGGCCGATCAGGGGTCCGGCCCTGTCATGGCCCTGATCACCTGCGGTGGTCCCGCGTGACGAGTCGCGCCCTGCGCGCGCCGGCGGTGCCGAGGTCGCGCCGGCCTTCAGCGCGGAACCACCCAGCCGGGTCTCCAGGTCCCGGCGGCGTCGGGCCTGGCCGCCGCCGGGGCTGCGAGGTGGGCGCGGAGGGTGGCCAGCGCCGGGTGGGGGTTGTCGCGGCGCCAGAGGAGCGAGTGCGGGTACACGGGGGTCGGATCCGTCACCGGGATGCGGCGCAGTCCATGGCCTGCCGGCCAGACGAGCCGGGTCTGTCCGCCCATGAACGTGGCCAGGGCCGGGGTGTCGGCGACGGTGTCGAGGAGTGCGTCGGAGCCGAAGTTGGGGCCGGTCGCCTCGATGGTGAGGCCGAACTCGGCGACGAGGTCCTCGTAGTACGCGGCCCACTCGGTGCCGGGCACGATGCCGGGCATCCAGATCCGGTGCCCGGCGAGCTGGGCGACGGTCACCGACCGGGCGCCTGCGAGAGCGTGAGCGGGACCGGTGAGGAGCTGGAGCTCCTCGTCGAGCACCCGGACGGACTCGATGTCCTCGGGCAGGGGCCGCCCGGGCGCGGCGACGGCGCGGAACGACGCGTCGATCGCGCCGGACCGGATGGCGGCGACGGCCGTCTCGATCTCGAACAGCATCACCACGTCGAGCTCGATCTCCGGGTGCGCGCGGTGGAAGCCGCGCATCAGGCCGGATGCCGCGCCGCGCGAGGCGATGATGTCGACGCGCAGGGGACGGCCGCCGGTGCGTACGGACGCGACAGCACGCTCGGTGACGCGCAGCAGCTCGCGCGCGTGCGGGAGGAACGCCTGGCCGTCGATGGTGAGCTCGGAGCCGCGCGCGGTGCGGGTGAAGAGCCGCACACCGAGGGTGCGCTCCAGCGCGGCGATGCGTTTGGAGACGGCCTGCTGGGTGATCGCCAGCTCGTCCGCCGCCTCCTGGAACCGGCCCGCTTCGGCGGCTGCGACAAAGGTCCGGACGGCGTCGAGGTCCATGCCGACACCCTAGGGGAACAACCAGTGGTTGTGGCTGACCGCTCCACGGTTGTTTGATCGCAGGTCGGCACGCTCGCTTGGATGGTCCTGGTCGCGGATCGGTTGTGCGGAGTGAGTGACGAGGGGCGTCGGGTATGAGCAAGGGGCACCGCTTGGGGCGGCGGTTCGGGTGGCTCTGGGGAGCGTACGGGGCCAGCGCCCTCGGAACCTGGCTCGCCTTCGGCGCGTTCCCTCTGATCGCCGTCCAGGTGCTGCACGCCGGACCTGCCGAGGTCGCCGCCCTCTCCTCCGTGAGCGCGGCGGTGGGTGCCGTCATCGCCGTACCGCTCGGTCCGTGGGTGGAGTTCCGCCGGAAGCGGCCGGTGCTGGTCGCGATGGACCTGGCGCGGTTCGCGGCGCTGCTGACCATTCCCGCCGCGTTCGCCCTCGGCGCCCTCACCTTCCTGCAGCTCCTGCTGGTCTCGGTCGTCGTAGGGGCGGCCGACATCACCTTCCGCGCCGCTTCCGGCGCGTACCTGAAGACGCTCCTGACGGACGAGGACCTGCTCCTCGCCAACGCCCGGTTCGAATCCACTACCTGGGCCACCACGATCATCGGGCCGCCACTGGGCGGTGCGGCCATCGGACTCCTCGGCCCGGTGGCGACAGTGGTGGCCGACGCGGTCAGCTACCTGCTCTCGGCTCTGGGTATCCGCGCGACGGGCGGAAACGAACCGCTGCCGGAGCGCGGGGACGACGGGTCGGTGCGGGCCGGGGGACTGCTGGACGGCTGGCGGTACATCCTCGCCGACGCGACGCTGCGTCCGCTGTTCTTCAACACCGCCCTGTTCAACGGCCTGGTGATGGCCGTCTCGCCGCTGCTGGCCGTCCTGATGCTCGGCCGGCTCGGGTTCGCACCGTGGCAGTACGGCCTCGCCTTCGCCGCGCCCGCGATCGGCGGGCTGCTCGGTGCGCGACTGGCCCGACCCCTTGTCACCCGGTTCGGACAGCACCAGGTGCTCGTCGCGTCAGGATCCCTCCGCGCGGTCTGGCCCCTCGGCCTGGCCCTCCTGGGCCCTGGAACCGGCGGGCTGCTGCTGGTGATGGGTGTCGAACTCGGCCTCATCCTCTGCTGCGCGGTCTTCAACCCCGTCCACGCCACCTTCCGCCTCCAGCGCACCGCGACCGAGCGGGTCGCCCGCACCCTGTCCGCCTGGGCCGTGACGAACAAGGCCATGACCGCTGTACTGACAGCCGTCTGGGGGGTGCTGGGCAGCTTGCTCGGCCCGCGTACGGCCATCGGCCTGGCCGGCGTGCTCCTGCTGGCGACGCCACTGCTGCTGCCCCGCCGCGCCCCGGCCCGGCTCTCCCGGCCGGAGGCGGCGCCGAGCGGCACCTGACGGTCCAGCCGCCCACGGCAGGGCTGGGCCTCTCGGCCGGCGTCGTGATCATCGCCGCGGCCGGGCCCGGTCCGGGCCCGGACCGCACCCGGGGCCGGCGGCGGGAGCGTCCCTTCACGGATGCGCAGAAGCGCTGCCACACCATGGCCGACGCACAGGCCCGTCGGTGTGCCCGAATCCGACGGCTCCCGCGCGGGACGGGGGTCGCACGATGGTTCCTCCAGTGGCACCGGCGCATGCGCGGACGCCGGATGCGCACACGCAATTCCCGCAGGCCCCGTGTGAACAATGCGTTCCGGGTGCCGACTTGTGTACGTGCACACTTGTGTGGCCCCTCCCGGCCAGCGAAGATCGTCTCCGTGGAGCAGTCGGAACAGGACACACGGTGGCAGGCGCTCGGGCTGGGGTCGGACGAGCTCCGGGTGTACGAGGTCCTGTTGAACCGTCCCGAGCAGCGCACCAGATCCGCGCTGGTCCGGAGCCTGGGACTGCCCCCACGCCGGGTGTCCGCCGCGCTGGATCAGCTCGCCGAACGCGGCTTCACCCTTCCCGGCCACGGCACGAAGGCACTGCCGAACGCGGTCGCCCCCGCCACGGCGCTGCGCAACCTGATCCATCTCAACCAGGCGGAGCTGCTGCACCGTTCCGCCGAACTGGAGGAGCTGACGGGGTCGGTCGACCACCTCGCCGCGCAGCTGCTGAGCACCGCTCAGGACACCCGGGCGTCCGGCATCGAGACGATCCACGGGCGCGAGGCGATCGCCGAGAGGGTCGCCGGGCTGCTCGTCTCCGCGACCGACGAGGTGGCGCTGCTCGACCGGCCGCCGTACGCGGGCCGTGCTGCCGACGGTATGCCCACACCGCTGAACATGACCGACCCGGTGCGGCGCGGGGTGCGGGTGAAGGTCGTCGTGGACAGGGAAGGGCTGAGCTTCCACGGCCGGGCCCGTGGCCTGGACGAACTGGCCGCGCACGGGGTGCAGATACGGGTGGGCACCGATCTGCCGACGAAGCTGATCACCGTCGACCGCCGTGTGACACTGCTGCCGCCGACCGACGCCGCCGACCCGACCGCCTCGGCCCTGCTGGTGAGCGACTCGCTGCTGAGCCATGCGCTGGTCCCGCTCTTCGAGGCGGTCTGGGAACACGCCACGCCCATCGGGTCCGATCCGCACGGCCAGATCACGGAGGAGGAGCGCGAGCTGCTGACGATGCTGGCCTCCGGTCTGAAGGACGAGGCGATCGCCCGTCGTCTGGACATCCACGTCCACACGGTCAGACGCCGCATCTCCCGCCTCATGCAGGTGCTGAACGTGGAGACCCGCTTCCAGGCCGGGGTGCAGGCGGTACTCAGGGGCTGGCTGACGGGCTGACCCCGGTGCGGAGCGCGCTCTTCCGGCCCGTGAGGAGGACGCCCCCCGGGGCGTACGAGAGGTGACGACGGGGTGCCGGGCACGGCACCGTGGGCCCGGCACGGCACCGACGGCCGGATACCGCGATGACGGGCCGCGAGCGCGGGTGGCTCCGAGACGGGCTCCGGGCGTTCGGCGGGTGTGACGGCCGTATCGCGCCCCTCGGCCGGGTGCCTCGGGCCGGCCTTCACGGGACCCGTGGTGTGAGCCCACCCATAGGTCGCAGATCACATACGAGGCGCGGTCGTAGGGACGGGCGAGCGGGCCCGCGGTATTCGAGCGTGCCGACGCGCGTCCGGACACGGGTCTACGTAGCTGCGTAGTACGGGCGGCCGTTGCCGGCGCTCCGGTGTGCCGCTAACCATGGTGGGAGCCCGGGAGGCCGGCACCGCGAGTCGGTCGGGCGCAGCGTGTTCCGTACGCCGGATCCCGCCGCGCACGTCCGTTCCGCCGCTCCCGTGGCTGTCCTGTCGTCTTCGCAAGGAGTGTTTCCATTCGTACGTCCGC
>NZ_JBIWKR010000026.1:0-36324 GCF_044765765.1 Streptomyces sp. NPDC102402 | reverse complement strand
CGCGGGGCCGCGAGTTGGCTGCCGCGGGGGGGTGGGGGGGGGCGGGCGCGGCCCCCCGGCCCCGGCGGGCGCCCCCCCCCCCCCCCCCCCCCCCCCCCCCCCGGGCCCGCCCCCCCCCCCCCCCCCCCCGGGGGGGGGCCCCCCCCCCCCCGCCCGGGGGCCCGCCCCCCCCCCCCCCGGTTCGGGGGGCGGGCCGGGCGGCCCGGCGGGCAACGCCGCTGCGCCGTCCGGCCCGGCACAGGCGCCCGGCCAGGACGCCGGAGCTCCGGCCCAGGCCCCGGACGGCGCGGTCGGCGGGGACGGCACCCCGGGCGAGCCTCCCCGGTCCGGTCCGGGCGCCGAGTCCTACGAGGCCACAGGCCGGATGGGGCAGGGTTCCCTACGCCACGACCGGGTGCGCAACGCCTTCGCCAACGTCGAGGGCGATGTCGTGGGAGGCGACAAGTACGTCCTGCTCCTCGGTGGTGCCCAGCGGCGCCTGCGGACCATTTCCCCGCTCCTGGACGAGCGGGTGCGCTTCGCCTACCAGGCGCCTCCGGGCCTTCCGGCCGCCCGCGAGGCACTGGCGGGCCGGCATCTTCTGATCCTGCGCGGCGCTCCCGGCTACGGGAAGACGGCCATGGCCGTGCGCCTGCTCCAGGGCATGGGGGCCACCACGAAGTACCACCTCGACAGCGATGTCGACTTCGGATCCCTCGCCGATCTCCTGGAGCGCGGCACGGACTCCATCGAGCGCGGTGCGGCCTTCCTGCTCGACCAGCCGTCCGCGATCGCCGGACTGCGCGGGGAAGTGTACGAGAAGGTACAGGGCGCACTCGCCGTCGCGGGGGCATGGCTGGTCATGACCGTCTCCAGCACCGAGGTCGCGGACAGTGAGCTGCTGACCGCCGTGGTCGACGTCACCGAGGCACCCGACCAGCGCGGCATCGTCTCCTCCCATCTGCGCTGGCGGCTGGGCGACGCCGTCCGGGACCGGCTCCTCGCCGACGTCGGCATCGGGAACCTGCTGGACGAACTGCTCGACGGCGACCCCGCGTGCAAGCAGGCGGCCGACCTGGCGTCCGCGATCATGGAGGAGTGGGACACCGGCCAGCTGGATCCCGCGAACATCAAGAAGCGCCGCGCCCGGCAGGCCGACGAGGACTTCGACATCTGGGTCGAGAGCCTTCGGGAGCCCGCGGTCCGAAGTCTCGCGCTGGCTCTCGCAGTCCTCAACGGCCTCCCGCAGGAGTACATAGCCACAGCGGCCCGGTCCCTTCGCGAGCGGCTGGAGGACGACCGCCCCCATGTGCTGATGGCCGGGCCCGACGGTGACCTGCCCCGTGTCAGGGACCCCTTCGCCGCCCCGCGCCGCACACAGCTGACCCGGTTGCGGGCCCGGGACACGACGAAGGAGGACGGCGAGCCGGGCCGCGCGCTGGAGTACAAGGATCCCTCGTATCCGAGACGGATCATCCGGCACGCATGGACCCAGTACGAGATCCAGGGCGAACTGCTGAGCTGGCTGTCCGAGCTGGTCGTGGAATCGGCGGAAGAGGTTCGGGTCTACGCGGCGGCGGCACTGGGGGCGATCGCGGCCGAGTCCTACACCTACCTCTGCGACCAGCTCCTCCACGGCTGGGCCCGGAGCGACAACTGGCTGTACCGCGACGCGGTCGCCTACGCGCTGCAGGTCGCCTCGCGCGACCCATGGATCGCGGAACGGGCGGACGCACTGGTGCAGG
Source organism: Streptomyces sp. NPDC102402 (assembly GCF_044765765.1). Taxonomy (NCBI): domain Bacteria; kingdom Bacillati; phylum Actinomycetota; class Actinomycetes; order Kitasatosporales; family Streptomycetaceae; genus Streptomyces; species Streptomyces sp. NPDC102402. The sequence continues at coordinate 34,600 of NZ_JBIWKR010000026.1, read as the reverse complement.
GCTGGTTCGCCGACCGCAGTGCGCCGTTCGCGCAGGCGACGGCGGCACGCGTGTACGGCATGCGCGAGGACACCGAGCTCTCCGTCTCGGCGCTGGTCCGCCTCGCCGTCGTCGACCGGGCCACCGTGGCCGTGGCTATCGGCCGCAGCCTGACCGATCTGCTCGCGCGTGACCCGGACACGGCGGGAATGGTACTGAACACACTCCACGAGCGGACCGCGGACCACCGCAGGCGGGCCACCGCGCTGCTCTCGTTCCTGATCGTCGCGGCCCAGGTGGTGGTGGGCAAGGCCGAGTGGGATACCGGCGGCGAAGTGGAGCAGTGGCCCGCCCTCCTCTATCTGGCGCACAACCGCGAGGAGTTACGCGCTCCGTTCATCGGCCTGTGGCGTGAGTCGCTCAACCAGGCGGACTTCGGCGAGGAGGCGCAGCAGGTGCTGCGCAACTGGGCCGCGCTCGCCGAACACGACGCGGCCCTGAGGGAGATGTTCCAGCTGATGGTGGGCGCGATCGCGTACGGGGATCCGAGGACGGGCCGCATCCTGCGACGGTGTGCGGCCGACTGGGTCGACCGGGACGAGCTGGCACCGCTCCCGCTGGCCGCCGGCGTCGTTCATGCGCAGCTCGATCTGGAAGGAGTGTGACATGTCGGTCTCACTGATCCTGAACAACCGGCCGGTACCTCGTGCACAGCTCGCAACCCTCTCCGGCCTGCCGCCGAACTTCGCGGTCGTCTATCCGCTGGACGGCGGCGGGTGGGAGGTCGAGTCGAAGCGCCACCGGACGGTGACCCAGCGATGGCTGGGCAAGAACAAGCTGTGTTACGTCGTGGACCTGGGTGATCACCGGCGCACGGCCAAACTCACCAGGACCCCGCTCACCTGCAAGGACCAGGCGCACCGCTTCGAAGCGACCATCGACGTCGGTTTTCGTGTGCATGACCCGGTGGCGGTGGTGCGAAGCAATCTTCCCGATGTGTTGAGCGCCGTCTACCCGTATCTGATCAGCAGGATCCGGCCGCATGCCGCGCAGTTCGCGATCGATGAGGCGTTCGAGGCGCAGGCAAGGATCAACGGGGCGCTGGTGCTGCCCACGCCGCTGGCCGAGGGTATGACGCTGTACTACTGCGATGTGCAGCTCGAACCCGACGAAGCGGCAAGGGCCTTCATACGTGGTCGCACCAAGGCGGGCCGCGCCTCGGAGATGGGGCGGCTGCAGCACCACGCGGTCCTCGGGAACACCCGCCACCAGGAGGCGGTCAGGTCCATCGAGCAGGAGGCCCGGATCGCACGGGACAAGCGGGAGCGCGCCGCCCTCTCCTCCGTGCAGTTCGACTTCCGCGGCCTCATCCTGGAGCACCTGGCGAAGCATCCGGACGACACCGAGAAGTCCATGGAACTGTTGTTGCGCTGGGACGAGGGACGACAGCTACGAGCCCTGGACCAGGAGCAGCGCCAGGTCGAAATGGTCCGGTACATGATCGACAAGGGCATCGTGCGCGAGGTTGACGTGCCCGGCTTGCGTGAGGGCGTACTCGGGCCGTCCACCGTTGCCTTCGGCGGGATGATGCTGCCACCGGGCAACGGGGCGCCACCGCAGCCGGCTCCTGCCGCGGCACACACTCTCCCCCCGGCGGCTCAGCCCTCGCCGACTGCGAGCCGGCCTCCCACGCCGGCGCCCACCCCTCCGTGGGGCGGCACCCGGCCCGACAGTGCGCAGGCGCCAGGCGGCTCCCCGTCCACCGAGCCGCCGGACAGCCGGTCCGCGGTGGGCCTGGCTCCGGTCTACGTCGTGCTGGACACCTCGTCGGCCGCAGCCGGCTGCGTCACCGAACTCCGCGACGCGCTGAGGTCGTTGCAGACCGTGCTCGCCAACAGTCCGGATGTGACCTCGGCCGTTCGACTGTCCGTGCTGACCTTTTCCGACACTGCCGACGTCCGGCTGTCTCTGACCCAGATCTCATGGCAGACCGGGGTTCCCGATTTCCGGACGGGGGACGGCTGTCGGTACGCGCCCGTGTTCCGCCGCCTCCTGGAACTCGTGCCCTTGGAGACGGAACGGCTCAAGCAGCAGGCTTCGCACGTCAACCGCCCCACCGTCTTCTTCCTCGCCGTGGGTGACCCGGAGGACAGCGGCGAGTGGCAGACCGCGCGCGAGGAGCTGATGCGGCACCGTTACCGCCCCAACATCGTCGCCTGCGGGATCGGCGCCACCGACCGGCGGACAGTGGCTCGAATCGCCGCCCCCTCCGAATTCGCTGTCGCGGCGGATACGCGGGCGGGCCTCGCGGAGTCTGTGGCGCAGTTCTCGATGCTCCTCCAGAACACCGTGCTCCACCTGGGGCGAAGTGCGGTCGCGGCCTCCTCGGAGCTGTGGCTGGAACGCCCGCAGGGCCTCAGCCCCATCGAAGACGTCGAGTAGAGAGACTCGTAGACATGGCGGAAAATCAAGGGCAGTTGTTACCGGTGTACGTCCTGGCGGACGAGTCCGGCTCCATGCATCCGTACGTCGGTGACCTCAATGCCGGACTCGCCTCGCTGCACAGGTCCCTCCTCGGCGAACCGATGGCCGCGGCGAAGGTCCGCTTCTCCGTGCTGGGATTCGCCAACAGTGTGACCGAACGGCTGATACTCGCCGACCTGCGGGCGGAGAACGAGCTGCCCCGGCTGACAGCCAGCGGCGGAACGAACTACGAGGCGGCCTTCGACGCCCTGCTGAGACGGATTCCGCAGGATGTGGACACGCTCAAGAGCCAGGGCTACCGCGTGCACCGGCCCGCGGTGTTCTTCCTCAGTGACGGCCAGCCCAACTCCGGAGAGGCATGGCAGAGCAGGCACCGGGAGCTCACCGACCGCTCGGTGACCAAAGCGGCGCCCAACATCATCGCCTGTGGCATCGGGCAGGCCGAGGCCGAGACCATGCTGAGTGTCGCCACCCAGTCGGACTTCGCCTTCATCTCCGTGCCTGGAGCCCAACTGGGCGCTTCCATCGCCCGGTTCTTCACCGCACTCACCAAGAGTGTGGTGGAGTCCGGAAACGCGATGGCGTCCGGACGTCCCGAACTGGTGGTAGAGCGACCCGAAGGCTTCCGGCTCGCGATTGACGAGGTGTGAGCGTGCCGAGCTTCTTCGGGCGCCGGCAGGAGGACGAGCCCGCGGCCTCCGCCGGCCCCTCAGGTCCGTCCGGTGCACCCGCGCTCCCGGGGCAGGGCCCGGCACCGGACGACCCGGCGCCGGACGACGGGCGGCATCCCGTGAACGGGCCCGCGCTCCCCGGGCGTCTCCCACCCGCAACCGGTCACGACGCGTCCACCGCGCCAGGGCCGTCGGCCGGTCACCGGGCTCCGGCTGACCAGGGACAGCAGACGGCGTCCTCGTCGCCGCACCAGGGGCAGGCTCGGGTCGCCCCCGTCCCCGCGCGGGCAACGCGGGAGCCCCGGCTCCCGGGGGCGCAGATTCCAGCCTGGTCGCGTTTCATCCTGGGCCGTCCGGCTGCCCGGTTCGAGCCGAAGCCGCCGCCGGCGGACCCCTACCGCCCCGACACCCTCTTCGACGGCTGGTCCACGCCGGGTCTCACCGTCCGGCTCGCCTCCGTACGCGGGGACGCGCACCGCTTCGGCGGGCAGCCTCGCCAGGACGACATCGTGGTGGCGTCGCACGAGCCGACCGGATCAGTGGTGTTCGCGGTGGCGGACGGGGTCTCGTCGGCCCCCCGGTCACATGTGGGCGCGGCGCTGGCTTGCCGCACCGCCGTCGACGACGTACTGAGACAGCTCGACGAGGAACGGCAGCAGGTCGACTGGAAGCGTGTGGTGACCGCTGCGGCGTACCAGCTCCTGATGCGGGTGACGCGCGGCTCGGAGCCGACCCGCGAGCAGAAGCACGAGGCCCAGGTCCTGCTGGCCACGACACTGGTGACGGGTGTCGTGCGACTGACCGGAAGCGGCCTGCTGGAGGTCAATCTGGTGCACGTGGGGGACAGCGGCGCCTGGATGCTCCACAAGAACAGCTTCCACCCCCTGCTCGGCGGCAAGGAGGAACGCGCGGACGGGGTCTTCTCGTCCGCGGTGTCCGCACTGCCCTGGCTTCCGCCGCAGATCGAGGGGACCTGGTACACGTTCCCCGAGGACGGAGTGCTGCTGGTCGGGACGGACGGGTTCGGCGATCCGCTGGGCGACGGTACCGGGAGGATCGGGTCGGTGATGGCGTACGAGTTGGGCCGCCCGCCGCGAGAGCCCCAGGCCGTCGCCCAGCTGCTCGACTTCTCGCGCGAGACGTTCGACGACGACCGGACCCTGCTCGCCGTCTGGCCGCGTCACCGGCTTGACGAGAGCGGCGGACCTGGAGCAGCCAGGGCGTGGCCGGACGGGGCAGCGGGATGACCGGTTCCTACCCAGATGCCATGGACGCAGGTCGCGTGGTGAAGGGGAAGAAGTTCAACGCCGGCGGTCAGGGCTCGGTGTGGGCGGTCGAGAACAGGACCATCAACGGCTCCTGGCCGGTGGCCTACAAGGAGTACCACACCCGGATCCGCCCCGCGCTGAAGGCCGACGTCCTCTCCGAGATGACCGGCTTCGTTCCGTCTCTGCCACGCGGCACCGGCAGGTGGCTCGCCGAGTGCACGGCCTGGCCGGCCGTGCTCGTGACGGACTCCGCCGGAGTGAGCGGCTTCCTGATGCGGCAGATTCCCGAGCGGTTCTTCCGGCGATTCGCCTTCGATCCGGACAAACCGCAGCCCGCCGGCTTCCAGTACCTCCTGAACCCCCCGGCCTACTTCCAGCGGGCGGGTTTCAGCATCACTCCGCGTCAGCGGTTCGAGCTGCTTCTGGACCTGGCAGGCACACTGGTGCGCCTGCACTCCCTCGGCGCCGTCGTGGGAGACGTGTCACCGAACAACGTGCTCTTCTGTCTCGACGGAACGCCCAGTTGCTTCCTCATCGACTGTGACGCCATGTCACTGCACGGCAAGTGGGCGCTGCCGGCCGTGGAGACACCCAACTGGGGTCTGCCGCCGGGCGAGCGGATGGGCGGAGCGGCAGGCGACACGTACAAGTTCGCCCTGCTCGCGGCCAGGCTCTTCGCGGGAGAGCAGGACGGCCGGGACGTGACCGTCCTACGGGCCGCGGACCAGGCGGTGGGGCTGCTCGCCGAGCAGAGCCTGTCCGTCGACCCTGCCCGGCGGCCGGTGCTGGAACAGTGGTTGGGGGCGCTGGCCGACGCGGTGACCACTGCTCCCACCACCCTGCCGCAACCCCCCTTCGGGCCGCCGGGGGGCACTGCCCCGCCGACGCGGAACCCCGGGCAGCCGCAGCATCCGACGCCACTCGTGCCCAACACCCCACCCCCGAATGGGCCCGTGGCCGGGAAGTCGAAAGCAGGCAGACGGTTCGCCGCGCTGGTGCTGCTCGTCCTGGCTGTCGTCTACGGCCCGGATCTCTACGACACGTTGGGGGACGGCAGCCGGCCCTCCGACGCAAGCAGCACCGGCCTCTCGGAGGAGAGCTCCGGATCCGGCGGGCCGGACTCGTCCACCCAGGGGACGAAGAGCGGCCAAGTCCGCTCTCTGGCAGGCCTGCTGGAACGCAACGAGGGCAACCGCAGTGATGTGGGCGCGGCGGTGAGCCGCATGACCACCTGTCCGGGCAGCTCCGAGCTCCGCGAGATCAAGCACGTTTTCGATGACGCGGCGACCGAGCGTGACGCGCTCGTGCAGGATCTCAAGGACCTCGATCCGGATCTGCTGTCCTCGTCCATGACGGCGGATCTCCGGTCCGGCTGGCAGGCGTCGGCCGATGCCGACCGCGCCTATGCCCTCCTTGCCGAGAAGGTGGTGGGTGGATGCACGTCCCGGGCCGTGATGTCCTCGTCGCACTGGCGGGATGCGTCCCGCGCCAGCACACGGGCGACGCGTGCGAAGAAGGATTTCGTTGCGGCCTGGAACCCGTTGGCCGAAGAGCACGGGCTGACCACGATGTCCTGGGACGAGGTGTGACGACGGGTCCCCGCCCCGCGCGGCACGAAGTCCCCGCCCTGCGCGGTATGAAGCGGCCTAAGCGCCCTGGTCCCCCGAGACGCTCAGCCGCTTCAGCTCGTCCGGCCGGTCGATGGTCAGCCTGTTGCGTCCGGTCGTCACCCAGCCGTGTCCGCGCCACTGCTCGAGGACACGGCTGACCGTCCGCCGCGAGCTGAGGACGAGACCGGCGAAGTCGTCCTGGGACAGCGGAAGAGCGATGAGCACGGCCCCGTCGGCCTGAGGGCGCCCGTACTCGGCGCCGAGTTCCAGCAGCAAGGCGGCCAGCCGGGCCCCGACGGCCTCCGAACCGGCGGCTGCCCGATGGCCGTCCGACTCGCGCAGGCGCTCGGAGAGCACCTGCTGCAGCGCGAGCGCGATGACGGGCACGGACCCGGCGGCCTCGCGGAACGCGGACGACGGAATCATCAGGGCCTCGACCTTGGTGAGCGAGGTGAGTGTCGCGGAGCGCGGTCCACCGTCCAGCGCGGCCTGCTCCCCCAGCAGATCGCCGGCTCTGCGGATGGCCAGCACGGCCTGGTAGCCCGCGGCGGAGTTGGCAGCGACCTTGGCGCAGCCGCGCCGCAGGACCAGCAGATGGTCGGTGAGGTCGTACTGCCGCAGCAGGGTCTCCCTGGGCGGGAACGCGGTCATTGTTCCGGCCGCGAGCAGTCGGGTCCTGGCGTCGTCGTCGAGCAGCGACCAGAAGGGCAGTCGGCGCGGGCGGTGGCGGATCGCGCTGTCCACGGCCGGCTCAGGCGAACGCTATGACGGCCGCCACCAGCAGACTGCCGGCGACCGCCAGGACCAGCGACTGCTGGACCCGCTTGTGCTTCGTCCAGGCGATCGCGCTCATGACGACGAGCTGGCGGCTGAGAGTGGGCAAGGCGTCCGTGTCCGCGAGCCGCTGCGCGAGGTCCTCGGGAGCCCAGTGGCGCAGATGGCCGTAGAACAGGAACTCGTCCTGACCGGGGCCGGGCGTGCGGCCCTCACCGTTGTGGCGCGGCAGGACGACGAGAACGGCGAGGATCGCGGCCAGTCCGATGAGGACCGCTCCTGACCAGAGGACGAACTCCGCGAAACCCGCTACTCGCCCGAGCGCGCGGTCACTGCCCGACAGCGCGGCGATGCCGGCGAGGACCGCGGACTCCATGGCCAGGGCGAAGGACGCCTTGGCATCGACCGTGCGGGTCGACTCGTGGAGCGCGGCATGGATCTGCCAGGCCGTCTTCACTGCGCGGGCCCTGGACTCTTCCTGCGACACTGAGGCATCCCCCGATTTCGAAGCCTTCGCCACTATAACCACGGGAAGGGCCGGACGGACGCCCCGTCGACGGCCTCAACCGGCGGCGAAACGCTCGGACTTGCGACGGCCCGAGCTGTTCCGGGCCGGAACGGCGGGTGGTGGGCGAAGGGCCGCGCGGCGCGGAGGAGTCCGTGCGACCGTGCCGGTCCCCTTGGAGTGACAGTGCCCACGGTGCCGCTCCGCCACGCCCCGGCGACCGACGCGCACACGCGGGAAGCGCGGCGGCCGGCCCCGCCCGTCATGGAGGCCGACCGCACGCGCGGCAGTTCCCGCGATCAGACGCCCACCGGCGTGAACCGCACGGGCAGCGACGCCGGGCCGCGGGTGAAGACGCCCTCCTCGACCGGGCTGAAGCCTTCGGCGAACCGTAGGTCCGGCATCGCGTCGAGCAACTGGTTGACGCCCGCCTCGACCTCGGCCCGCGCAAGCAGCGCGCCCACGCAGAAGTGCCGGCCCAGCGCGAACGCGAGGTGGTCGGCGGCGGCGGAGAAGGCCGTGGTGCTGGTCAGGTCGTCACGGAACAGGTCGAAGCGGTCGGGTTCGGCGTAGCGGGCCTCGTCCCGGTTGGCCGAGCCGATCAGACAGGTCACGGTGGCACCGGCCGGGACGGTGCCACCGGACAGCTCCACCTCGCCCGCCGTCTGCCGCATGATCATGTGGACCGGGGGCGTGTAGCGCAGCGTCTCGGCGAAGGCGCGGTCGACGAGGGACCGGTCCCTCTGTACGGCGGCGAGCTGCTCGGGGTGGGACAGCAGGTTGGAGAAGACCGAGGCGATGGCCTTGTCGGTGGTCTCCCCGCCCGCGGCCAGCAGCAGGCTGCAGAACGCCTTGATGTCCTCGTCGCTCATCCGTACGCCGTCGACCTCGGCGGCGCAGAGCGCGGAGAGCAGGTCGTCGCCGGGCTGTTCCCTGCGCCGCTGGATGACCGGGATCATGTACTCGGCGAACTCCTGGCGGGTGCGCTCCCCCGCCGCGGCGACCTCGGGGTCGCCGGCCAGGTTTCCGAGGAAGGCGATGACGTTGGTGTACCAGCCGTGGAACCGCTGGTGGTCGCCCCTGTCCAGGCCGAGCATGTCGGCGATCACGAGGACGGGGAAGCGGGTCGCGAACGCCTCGACGAGGTCGGCCCGGCCGGTGTGCCGGAAGGTGTCGATGAGCTCGCGGGCATTGCGTTCGATGACGGGGAGGAACTTCTCCTGGAGGTCCGCGCCGCGGAAGGCCGGGGCGACCAGGGCCCGCCGTACGGCGTGCTCCCTGCCGCTCAGCTGGAGGATCGTGCGGCCGTGGACGGGCTCCAGCTGCCAGTCGTAGTTCTCCGTGGTGAATTCCTGGGACCGGTCCTTGAAGACACGCTCGACGTCCTGGTACCGGGAGACCAGGTAACTCCCCGTCGCCTCGTGGTGGATCAGCGGGGCACTCTCGCGCATCGTCCGGTAGGCCCCGTAGGGATCGGCGGCGAAGGCGGGCGAGAGAATGTCGGGCGGTGACGACGCCTGGGACACGTGTGACTCCTGTGGGGCAGAGATCAGGGCGCTTCATGGCAGTGAACGGGCAACACCAGCAAGGCTATTGACCGACCGCTCGAATCAGCACCCCCCGGGAGTATTCTTGATCGCCGTGGCCCGCGCGCTCCGTCCCTCCGTCCTGTTCGTCACCGATCTCGCCTACGAGGCACGCGGACGGCGCTACTGCGACGAGGACATCTTCCTGACGTCCCGGCTGCGCGAGACCTTCGATGTCGCGCTCTGTCACCCCCGGGACGCGGCGGCCCTGCTCGACGGGTTCGACGCGGTCGTGGTCCGCAACAGCGGTCCCGTCCTGCACTACCAGGAGGAGTACGACGCGTTCCGGGCCCGGGCCCGGGAGACGGGTACCCGGGTCTACAACTCGCTCGACGGCCGGGGGGACATGGCCGGCAAGCAGTACCTGGTCGATCTGAGCCGGGCCGGATTCCCGGTGATCCCGACCGTGGACCGCGCGGCCGACCTCGGGCTGCTCCCCCGGTCGGCCGGGTACGTGGTCAAGCCCAAGCTCGGGGCGGACTCGGTGGGGCTGCGGTTCACCGAGGAACCGGAACTCCCCGGGGACGCGGACGGCACGCTGCTCGCGCAGCCCCGGATCGACTTCCGCTACGAGGTGTCCTTCTACTTCGTCGACCACGACTTCCAGTACGCCCTGCACGCACCGCACACGGACAGGCGCTGGGTGCTCGAACCGTATGCGGCGAGCCCCGGGGACCTGGACTTCGCCCGCCGCTTCGTGGAGTGGAACCCCCTCTCCCACGGCATCCAGCGCGTGGACGCCTGCCGGACACCGGAGGGTGACCTGCTGCTCGTCGAGCTGGAGGACCTCAATCCGTACCTGTCGCTCGACCGGGTCCCCGAGGAGGTCAGGGACGCCTTCGTCACCCGGATGAGCGCCTCTCTGACGACGCTCCTGGCCTGACACGTCCGGCCCCTCACCGCATGCACGGGGCACGGGCCGGTGTGAGGGTGCAAGCGTGACCACTGCCAGCGAGAAGGCCCCCGCCCCGCAGAGTGCCACCGCGCCGCCCGTCCTCGACCCCCGACGCCGCAACATCGTCTTCGCGACGATCGTGCTGGGGATCCTGCTGGCCGCCCTCGACCAGACGATCGTGGGGACGGCCCTTCCCACGATCGTCTCGGACCTCGGCGGCGCGGAGCACATGTCATGGGTCGTGACGGCCTATCTGCTGGCGGAGACGGTGGCGACGGTCCTCGTCGGCAAGTTCGGCGACCTCTTCGGCAGGAAGCTGATCTTCCAGATCTCGGCGATCATCTTCATCACCGGCTCGTTCCTCTGCGGACTCGCGTCGGACATGCTGCTGCTGATCCTCTGGCGGGGCGTGCAGGGCATCGGCGCGGGCGGGCTCATGGTCACCTCCATGGCGCTGATCGCCGATGTGATCCCCTTGCGCGACCGCGGCAAGTACCAGGGGGCGATCGGTGCGGTCTTCGGCGTCGCCACGGTCGTCGGTCCGCTGCTGGGCGGGCTCTTCACCGACCATCTGACCTGGCGCTGGGCCTTCTACGTCAATGTGCCGATCGCGATCGTGGTGGTCTTCGCCGCCGCGCGCAACATTCCCTCGGTGCGTGCCGCCGGCCGGCCGGTGATCGACTACCTGGGCATCGCGCTCGTCGCTCTCGGCGCCAGCGCGCTCATCCTCGGCACGAGCTGGGGCGGCAACGAGTACGCCTGGGGCTCACCGGTCATCATCGGCCTCTTCATCGGAGGACTCGTCGCCCTGGCACTCTTCTGCCTCGTGGAGACGCGGGCGAGGGAACCGATGCTGCCGATGCGGCTGTTCCGCAACCCGGTGTTCGCGGTCTGCTCCATCCTCAGCTTCATCGTGGGATTCGCGATGCTCGGCGCGATGATCTACCTGCCCACCTATCTGCAGTACGTCGACGGGGACTCGGCCACCCTCTCCGGGGTGCGGACCCTGCCCCTCGTACTCGGCCTGCTGGCCGCCTCGATCTTCAGCGGCAGCGTCGTGAGCAAGACCGGCCACTACCGCTACTTCCCCGTCATCGGCTCGCTCGTGATGGCGGCGGGTCTCTATCTCCTGTCGCGTATGGGCCCGGGCAGCGGTGTCTGGCTGGAGTCGCTGTACATGCTGGTGCTCGGCATCGGCATCGGCCTGTCGATGCAGGTGCTGACGATCGCGGTGCAGAACACGGTGGACTACGCGGACCTGGGTACCGCGACGTCCGGCGTGACGTTCTTCCGTACGCTCGGCAGCTCCTTCGGCACCGCGGTGTTCGGGACGATCTACGCCAACGCGCTGCGGCCTAATCTCACGCAGGGCGTCGAGGAGGCGGCTCGCGCGGGCGGCGATCCGGCGTCCCTGGCACGGGTCGCCGAGAGTCCGCAGGCCGTGCACGCCCTGCCTCCGGAACAGACGGCGCCCCTCGCCCAGGCCTACGCGGACACCCTGCACACGGTTTTCCTGTGGACGGTGCCGGTGGCTCTGCTGGGCTTCGTCGTCTCGCTCTTCCTGAAGCAGGTGAAGCTGCGCGACAGTGCCCGGGCGGGCTCGACGGACATGGGCGAGGGCTTCGCCCAGCCGAAGTCGGGGGACGCGGCGAGGGTCCTCGAATCCGCCGTGGCCCGGATTCTGCACCGGGCCGGTCCCGACACGGCCCGCCGGATCGTGGCGGAGTCGGACACCCGGCTCGACACGGCGGGGGCCTGGGCCGTGATGCAGGTGGACCTCTTCACCCGGATGGTCGGTCACGCGGGGCTCAGGCTGATCGCCGCCCGGCACCGGATCCCGCCGGAGGTGCTGGTGCCCGTCTTCGACCGCATGATCGAGGAGGGCTACCTCACCGGGGACGGCCGTCTCTTCACCCATACGGCGGCGGGGAGCCGTGAGGCGGCGACGATCTCGGCGGCCTGGGGCCGCTGGCTCAACGAACGGCTGGCCGAGGACGGCGCCCGTCCCGACGACCGGCAGCTCCGGGCGGCGGTCGACGTGATCGCCAAACGCCTGCTCGCGGAGGACCTGGAGCAGCAGCTGGCGCCGTCGACCGAGCGGACGGTGGCCGCGGCCTGACGGTGCCCTCTCAGAGCTCCCAGGAGCGGGGACGGTCGAGGGCCTCCCACTCGGGGCGGAGCAGGGACAGCACCGCGTCGTCGTAGCGGGGTCCCCGGTGCAGGCCGGACGGGCGTCGTACGGGGTCTCAGTCGACGAAGACCGCTTCCGCGTAGACCCAGGCTCCCTCGTGGCGGACGAACCGGCTCTTCTCGTGGAGCGCGTCGGGACGGCCACCGTCGGTGTAGTGCGCGCGGAAGGTGACCGTGCCGGTGGTGTGGAAGGCGCTGCCCTCCGTCGTCTCCAGGATCTCCAGGCCCGTCCAGCGCATCGCGGGATCGAAGTCGACGGACGGCGGGCGGGTCTCGGGGTGCCAGGTGCGCAGCAGATAGGCGGCGTCCCGGACGGCGAAGGCGGCGTACCGCGAGCGCATCAGCGCCTCGCACGTCGGGGCGGCCGCCGTGCCCGCGTGCAGCCGCCCGCAGCAGTCCCCGTAGGCGGCGGGCAGACCGCAGGGGCACGGTGCCTCCGGGGTGGTCCGCAGGGGCGCCGCCTGCGGTGCGGCCTGCCGGCTGGGGCGTGAGGTGCGTCGGGACATGGGTCCATTGTGACCTGCGGGCGGGTACGCCGGGCCGGGCGCCCCCGTCGTACCGGACCTCCGCCGCTCAGCGCTTGCGCGCCACGCCCGCGTAGCCGGGGATCGGCTCATGGCCGGGTACGTCTATGACCTCGCCCAGCTCGGGGCGCCAGTCGGCGGAGAGCGAGACGCCCGGTTCGACGATCTCGAGGCCGTGGAAGAAGGCGGTGAGTTCGGCGCGTGAGCGGGGGCGCAGGGTCATCCCACGCGCCTTGTACATGGCACGGGCCTGGGCCGCGCCCTCGGGATCGAAATCCCCCGTGGTGTGTGAGAGGACGAGGTAGCTGCCGGAGGGCAGGCGCTCCACCAGCTGGTCGACGAGCTCCCCGGCACCGTCCTCGTCGTCCACGAAGTGGAGCAGCGCGAGGAGCGAGAGCGCGATCGGCCGGTCGAAGTCGAGGATCTTGCCGGCCGCCTCCAGGATCATGTCGGGGCGGCGGGCATCGGCCTGGATGTACTCGGTGGCGCCCTCGGGGCTGGACCTCAGCAGCGCCGCCGCGTGTGCGAGCACGATCGGGTCGTTGTCGCAGTAGACGACGCGGGCGTCCGGGGCGGTCCGCTGGGCGACCTGGTGGAGGTTCGGCTCGGTGGGTATGCCCGAGCCGATGTCGAGGAACTGGCGCACGCCGTTCTCGGCGAGCCAGCGGGTGGCCCGGTGCATGAACGCACGGTTGACCCGGGCCATGTCACGGCCCCGGGCGTCCAGGGCCAGCAGCTGCTGGGCCATCTGTTCGTCGACCGGGTAGTTGTCCTTGCCGCCGAGGAACCAGTCGTACATCCGAGCCGGATGGGGCTTGCTCGTGTCGATCTCGACGGCCTGGGGTTCCTGCCCGGTCATGACGGACTCCGTTGGTCGGGGACTTCGGCGAACAGCGTGTGGTGCGACCCTATGTGACTGCGTGTCAGGTAAGGAGGAAATCGGCCTGGCCGGCCTTGGCGCCCTGGATGAAGGCGGCGATCTCGCCGTTGGAGTAGATGAGGGCGGGGCCGTCGGGGTCCGCGGACTGGCGGACAGCCACCCTGCCGTCGGCCAGCTTCATGGCCTCGATGCAATTGCCGCCGTTACCACCGCTCCACGGCTTGTACCAGCCTTCGGTGCCGAGGTCGGCGGCCGGCATGCCGTTGTATATGTGGTTCATCACAGCTCCTTGCGGAAGTCCCTGAGGATTTCCTTCGTGCGTTGTGCAGTTGCGGCCTGAGCCGCCATTCGGTCCATCACCTCGAGATAGGAAGCCACCTCGGGGCGCGCGTCGAAGTAGACGGCGCCGGTCAGGTACTCGCTGTAGACCATGTCGGGGAGTTCGGGGACCGCGAAGCGGAAGAGGACGAACGGGCCGTACGTCCCCGGGTGGTGGCCGGTCGCGAACTCGGCGATCTGCAGCGTGACGTTCGGCAGTTCGGTCGCTTCGAGCAGGCGGTCGACCTGGGAACGCATGGCGTCGGGGCTGCCCACGGGACGGCGCAGGACGGTCTCGTCCATCACCACCCACAGCTTCGGCGCCTCCGCCTTGGTGAGCAGCGACTGCCGCTCCATCCGCAGGGCCACATGGCGCTCGATGTCCGAGGGCCGGGTCTGCCCGACCGCACCGGTGCGCAGGACGGAGCGCGCGTAGTCCTCGGTCTGCAGGAGACCCGGGACGAAGTGCGGCTCGTACGTGCGCAGGAGGCTCGCGGCGCCCTCCAGGCTGACGTACATGCTGAACCAGTCGGGCAGCACGTCGTGGAAGCGCTGCCACCAGCCGGGCTTGTTGGCCTCTTCGGCGAGCTCGACGAAGGCGTCGGTCTCGCCGTCGGTGATGCCGTACGCCTTGAGCAGGAGCTGGACGTACGGGATCTTCAGCCCGACCTCGGCGGTCTCCATCCTGCGTATGGTCCCGGGGGCGACACGGAGCACCTTCGCCGCCTGATCACGGCTCAGGCCGACGCGCTCCCGCAGATCCTGCAGGCGCTTGCCGAGAACGACCTGGCCCACGGTCGGGGCGGACCGCGGTTCGCTCACTTCAGACCTCCCGATGCGCTGTGTGCGAGCAGTGTGCCACGGGCGCGGCTCCAGGGACACAGCCACTCTGAATTTTTCAGAGTGCCTCTTGCCAAGTGTTCATGTCAGGGGGAGAGTTGGAGTCCGAACCAGTCCGCGTGATCGTGGCCTCCCCGACCAGGGGCGGTGCGAAGCGTGACACAGCCCCCACTGTGAGGAATCGGTCGTGGCACCTGGCAGTGCGCTCATCCCCCGGCTCATGGACCTCAGCCCCGGGACGGAAGCGCTCCGTTACTGCTTCGCGCTGCCGGCGCACCCCGAGTCGGTCGCCGGTGCCCGGCGCCTCACGCGCGCCCGGCTGGCGGACTGGGAGGTCTCCGGGGACGCCCACGACGCGGCGGTGCTGATCGTCTCGGAGCTGGTGACCAACGCCGTGGTGCACACGGCGAGCACACGGGTCGTCAGCGAGCTGCGCTGCGAGGACGGACGGCTGCGTATCGCCGTGCAGGACCAGGGGTACCAGGGCGACGGCCCCCGGATGTCCCTCGACGCCCAGGGGGAGCACGGGCGGGGCCTGCTGCTCGTCGACGCCATGAGTGCCGCCTGGGGCTCCCACGACGCGGGGAACCACTCGGGACGCATCGTGTGGGCGGAACTGCCGTACGGCCCGGAGCGGACATGCTGAGGAACGCCTGGTCCCAGCTGCTCGGCGCGCGCCGCGCCCGTTCGGCGCAGGAGGACGGCGCCCGGGGGCGGGTCCGGCTCCCGCTGCCGCCCGCCCTGTCGGCCAGTCTCGGGTGCGACGCGGTGGGCGTGCCCGCACGGTACGGATTCCGCCTGATGTCGCATCTGCCCCGCGCCGGCTGCGTGTTCGCCGACGCGGACCAGTGGTGGTGGATCGTCCCCTCGGGCTCCGACCTCGATCTGGACTGGCCGGAGCAGGCGTCCTACGCGGCCGGGGCCTACGTGCCCGCGGGGCGTCCGCGGCTGATCCACACGCCGGACAGCCGTACGCCCTACACGCCGCCCATTCCGCTCTTCCTCATGGTGTGTCAGGTCACCGGTGTCACACCGTCCTGGGACCCGGCCGGCCGGCCGAGGGCTGTACCGGCCCCCTGACGGGGGCGTGGCCCGCTCAGGGCCGGTCGAGATAGGCGAGCCCGGGGTGGACCGCGGTGTATCCCTCGACCAGGCGGCGGGCCACCGAGACGGAGTCGACCAGCGGGTGCAGGGCGAAGGCCCGCACCGCGGCTGCCCGCGAGCCGCTCTCCGCAGCTTCGAGCACCTCACGCTCCACGGCCTTGACCGCGGTGACCAGTCCGACCGCGTGGTACGGGAGCGGATCGACGGCGACGGGGTGGGCGCCGTTGGCGTCGACCAGGCACGGCACCTCGATCACGGCGTCACCGTCGAGCACCGGGAGGGTGCCCCGGTTGCGCACGTCGAGGATCAGCGAGGTGCGTTCGTCGCGGGCGATGGCCCGCATCAGAGCGAGGGCCACCTGCTCGTAGCCCCCCGACTCCAGGTCGCTCTCCTCACGCTCCCCGGCTCCGGCCACGTCCCGGTTCTCCGCCATGTACGTCGCCTCGCGTTCGGCGCGCGTGCGGTCCCACGTGGCCAGCGGTGGAGCGGCCGGGTCCTTCATCCGGGCGTAGAAGCCCTCCTGCTGGTCGCGGAGGAAGGCGCCCCGTGTCTGCCCGGCGTCCTGGTAGGCGCGGACCGCCTCCCGGTTGAAGTAGTAGTAGTGCAGGTACTCGTTGGGGACCGAGCCCAGCGAGCCGAGCCAGTCGGGGCCGAAGAGCCGGCCCTCCTCGAAGGAGCCCAGCAGCTCCGGGTCCGCGAGCAGGCGCGGGAGTTCGTCGCGGCCCCCGATCCACAGGCCGCGGACCCAGCCGAGGTGGTTGAGTCCCACGTAGTCGATCCACGCCTGGTCCGGGTCCGCGCCGAGGACCCGGGCGATCCGGCGGCCGAGTCCCACCGGGGAGTCGCAGATGCCGATGACGCGGTCGCCGAGGTGGCGGGCCATGGCCTCGGTGACCAGACCGGCAGGGTTGGTGAAGTTGATGACCCACGCGTCGGGGGCGAGCCGGGCGATGCGCCGGGCCAGGTCCGTGGCGACGGGTACGGTGCGCAGCCCGTAGGCGATGCCGCCGGCTCCGACCGTCTCCTGGCCCAGGACGCCTTCGTCGAGCGCGACGCGCTCGTCCGCCGCGCGGCCTTCCAGACCGCCGACCCGGATCGCCGAGAAGACGAAGTCCGCGCCCCGCAGCGCCTCGTCGAGATCACCGGTGGCGACGACGAGCGGCGCGTCGTCGACGCCGGCCGCCTGTTCCGCCAGGACCCGGGCCACGGCGGCGAGCCGGTCCGCGTCCGTGTCGTACAGGGTCACCCGCGAGACGCGGCCTTCGGCGTGGTCGCCGAGCAGCGCCCCGTACACGAGAGGGACCCGGAATCCGCCACCGCCAAGAATTGTCAGCTTCACGCTGCTCGATGGTACGGGGCGGGAGGCCCGGTGCCCCGGAACCGTGGGTCCGGGGCACCGGGGCGGCCGACGCGCGGGCGTCAGTGGCCGCTCCACCACCGCACGACCGCCTGCCAGACCCTCGTCGGCCCGCGGCGCTGCGCCGGGATGAGGGCCCCCTCCCCGGCTGCGGGGCCGGCGGTACCCTGTGCGGCCGGAGCGTCGCCCGCGGGTGCGCGTCCCGCGGGGGCACCCGCGGGGTTCCGGTGGACGGCGGGCGACGACACCTGCCAGTCGGCCTGCGCACGGGAGCGGGCCACCGCCGGCAGCGGTTCGGCGTCGATCTCCTGCTCCGGGCTGGGGGCGAAGCCTGCCGGCAGATCCACGAGGTGCCGCGACACGAAGTTCCCGGTCCAGCCCAACTGGTGCTCGTCAACCCTCAGTTCCAGGTCGGGAAGGCGCATCAGCAGGGCGTCGACACCGACGTCGGCGATAGCGCGTCCGATGTCCTGTCCGGGGCATTCGTGAGGGCCGCTGCTGAAGGCCATGTGGGCGCGGTTGCCCTCCATGCTGGCGGTGAGGTCGGGCCGCACGGCGGGGTCCGTGTTGGCGGGCGCGATTCCGACGATCAGTGCGTCACCGGCCTTGATCTGCTGCCCGCCGAGCTCGGTGTCGCCCACCGCCCAGCGGCCCAGGACCGAGGTGAACGGCGGCTCGTCCCACAGCGTCTGTTCGACGGCCTCGGGCACGGTCATGTGGCCGCCGCTGAGCCGGGCCCGGAACCTCGGGTCGGTGAGGACCATGCGCAGGACGTTGGCGATCAGGTTGGTGGTGGTCTCGTAGGCCACGATGAGAACCACCCGCAGGTGCTCGCTGACCTCCTTGTCGGTGAGTCCGGCCGGGTGTTCGACCAGCCAGGTGGCGAAGTCCTCGGCCGGGGCATCCCGACGGCGCTGCACCAGCCGGTCCAGAGCGCCGATCACGTAGGCGTTGCTCGCGACCGCCGTCTCCGAACCGCGCGTCATGTCACGGGCCGCCTGGACCAGGCGGTCGTTGTACTCCTCCGGCATGCCGATGATCGCGCACATCACCATCATCGGCAGCCGCTCGGCGAACTGGCTGACGAGTTCGGCCCGGCCCTCCTGGCAGAAGTCGTTGACCAGGCGATTGCTGTAGCGGTTGATGTGGCGGCGTACTCCGCGGGTGTCGATCCGCGCCATGCTGTCGGTGACCGCGCCGCGGAGCCGTTCGTGTTCCGCGCCTTCGGCGAAGGAGCACACGGGCTGCCAGGTGAACACGGGGGCGAGCGGGTGGTCCGGGGCCACACTGCCCTCCTGCAGGGCCCGCCACCGCCGGGAGTCGCGGGAGAACTGTGAGGGGGTGCGGGTCATGTGAAGGTTCTCGCTGTGACCGAGCACCAGCCACGCGGGAACGTCTCCGTGCATCAGGACGGGTGCCACGGTGCCGTGTTCGGCGCGGAGCTTCTCGTAGAGGCCCTTGGGGTCCGCCTCGGCCTCGGGGCCGTACAGCCGGCGCAGCCCGCCGGGGCCGATGCCCATGCCGTGCGCGGGACACTGCGGGGGCGGCACCGGGCCGGTCGCCGATCCGGGTTCGTGCTGGAAGGGGGTTGTCACAATGGCTCCAGGAATAAGACGTTCCGAGACCGGGCGCGTGGGGACAGGGCCCGTTCAGAGAGAGAGGGTGTGCCGGTGTCAGGTCAGCGGCACGGCCAGGCTGTGCAGATAGCGCATCAGGGTCATCAGCACATCGCGGCTGGAGGTCCGCAGCCGCGCGTCGCAGTCGATCATCGGAACCTCGTCGGGCAGGTCCAGGGCGCTGCGCAGCGCCTCGACGGGGTGGTGCGGTGCGCCGGGGAAGGTGTTGACGGCGACGACGAAGGGCACACCGCGCTCCTCCAGCCTGCCGATGACGTCGAAGCTGACCTGGAGCCGCCGGGTGTCGATGAGGACGACGGCGCCGAGCGCGCCTTCGAACAGCCCGTTCCACAGGAACCAGAAGCGTTCCTGGCCGGGGGTGCCGAACAGGTAGAGGATCAGTTCCTCGCTGAGGCTGATCCGGCCGAAGTCCATGGCGACGGTGGTGGCGGTCTTGGTCTCCACACCCACGTTGTCGTCCACGCCGACACCGGCCTGGGTCATGGTCTCTTCGGTCGTCAGGGGCCGGATCTCGCTCACCGATCCGACCATGGTCGTCTTGCCGACCCCGAACCCGCCCACGACGACGACCTTCACCGCGGCCGTGGCCGTGCTGGGAAGGACGTCCTCGCTGCGGGGGCCCGTGATCGTGTCAGAGCTTCTGAAGTCCATGCATCACCGCTTCGAGGAGGGACCGGTCGGGGAGCGCGGCGCGAACGATGGGCGCGCGCGACTCGATCAGTTCGGTCGCCAGGAGTTCTGTCAGGAGCGAGGTGACCACGCTGAAGGGCAGGCTCAGATAGGCCGAGATCTCCGCGACGGACAACGGCGCCTTGCAGAGCCGCAGGATCGCGGCCTGCTCGGGCTGCACCGTCGGCGACGGCTCGGCCTGCGCCACCACCATGGTGACGAGGTCGAGTGCCGCTCTCTCTCCGTCGGGCGCGCCGGTGATCACATACAGCCGTTCCGGGTCGCTCAACGCCGGTTCGGCCTTGCGGCGTTCTCGTCGGGGAGGACTCATCCGCCCTGCCCGTCGTGGCGGGGCGGACTCGTGAGGTGCGCTCCGATCCGCACGACCATGTCACGCATGCGGGCACCCACGAGGCCGGCGTCGACGGTCTCACCGGCCAGGACCGCGAGGTAGGCGCCGGTCCCCGCGGCCATCAGATAGAAGAACCCTCCGGTGACCTCGATGACGACGAGCTTCATCAGGCCGTCGCTGTAGGGGATCTCGGTGGCGACGGCGGCGGCGAGGCTCTGCAGCCCGGCGCAGGCGGCGGCGAGACGGTCCGCGACGTCGGGGTCACCGCCGTGGCGGGCGATGCGAAGGCCGTCGGCGGAGAGCACCACGATCTGGTGGATGCTCGGTACGTCGTCGGCCAGTTCCTTGAGCATCCAGTCCATGTTTCCCCGCTGCTGGATCACTTCTCGTCTCCCTTGTCCCACGCGTCGTCAGAGTCTCGTTCGTTCTTCGGCTCCTTGGGCACACCGTTGACGGCCTGGGTGAAGGCCTCCAGCCAGAGGCCGGGCGGTGGTGTGTCGCCGCCGCCGTGGCCGTTGTGCCCGTTGCGTGCCGCGCCCTCCGGGACCGGCGCGGACTGCTGCGGGAGGTTGTGCGAACCGAGGGGTGCGCGCCCCCGGCTGCGGCGCTGCGGGAGCCCGCCGTCGGTCCACTCGGTCACGACGATCTCGTCGTCTCCGCCCATGGAGGCCGTGGGGGGCGCGGACCGCGCGGCGGACGCCGCGGGTGTGGGGACGGGGGCTGGGGACGCGAGCGACGGGACGGGCCCGCTCACCGCGGGACGGGTCTTCTGCTTCGCGCGCGGAGGTACGACGTGCTGCATCTGCGACATGTCGAGGGAGCTCTGGGGCCGTGAGGTGGCGCCGATGCCGTGCGCGATGCCCGGTGCGGGACCGGTGGTGATCATGTCGCGCGGCACGATGAGTACGGCGCGGACGCCTCCGTACGCCGACTGCCGCAGGGAGACCTGGAGTTGGTACATGCGGGCGAGCCGGCCGACCACGGCCATGCCGAGGCGCGGGGACTCCCCGAGGTCGTTCATGTTGATGCCGGCCTGGGCCTGGGCGAGCATGTTCTCCGCCCTGGCACGGGCTTCCTCGCTGAGGCTGACGCCGCCGTCCTCGATCTCGATGGCGATGCCGGTCTGCACCTCGACCGCGGTGACGTGCACCCGGGTCTGGGGCGGCGAGTAGCGCGTCGCGTTGTCGAGGAGTTCGGCGCAGGCGTGGATGAGCGGCTCGACCGCGGTGCCGACGATGGCGACCTTGGCGATCGAGTGCAGATCGACGCGCTGGTACTCGAGGATCCGGGACATCGCCCCGCGCAGCACGCTGAACAGCGGTACGGCCTTGGGCCACTGGCGGCTGGGACGGGCGCCGCCGAGCACGGCGATGGAGTCGGCCAGCCGCCCGATCAGCGCGGTGCCGTGGTCGATGCGGAGCAGGTCGTCGAAGACGTCGGGATTGCGCCCGTGGTGGTCCTCCATCTCCCTGAGCTCGCTGGCCTGCCGGTGGACGATGGCCTGGACCCGGCGGGCGACGCTGACGAAGGCGCGCTGCGCGGAGTCACGCATCGCCTCCTCGTTGTCGATGATGTCGAGGACCTGGAGCACCAGGGCGCGTTGCGCCTGAGGGAGGTTGCGGTACGACTCGTCCGCGTCGACGACGTCGCGCATCACCTCCTGGGGCGAGTTGCTGGCGCGTAGCCGGCGGATCGCCGCGGGCAGGAGTTCCTTGCTGAGGCGCGCGGTCTCCTGGTCGTACGAGGCGATGCGGTGTTCCAGGGCGGCGATGCGCCGTTCGTACTCGGCGCGCTGGACGCGCATCGCCCGGCGTCGGCGGTTCAGCACGACGGCGAGCGTGGCGACCACGACGGTGGCGATCGCACCGCACCAGACGACTGCCGCCCGTGTGGCTCCGGTGGCCGGCACCGCGCCGGCGGCGGTGGCGCCGGCCATCAGCACGACGGGCAGGAGTGCGGCGCGTACTACGGGGATGTCTCTGTTGGTCGGCGGTGATTCAACACGGACCATCTAAACCCTCTGGCGGTTGATTCGGGAGGTATACGCACTTGCACGGACAGGTGTGAACAAGTGCCTGGATTCATCTCAACTCGACTTCACTGCGCGTGAGCCTAACCAGATCAGAACAGTGCCTCGGCATATTCGCCCAACCACCTGCGCGAGCACGCCGGCGGTAATACACTCGCCAGTTTTCACACTCAACGCTGCCGGACGTACGCAGGGAGTGACGGGATGCGGGAATCGGGAGAAATCAACCACACTCGTCCCGACCTGAGGGACAGAAGGCCGCCACCCGCTTTGCGGCGCACGGCGAATGTCCAGCAAAAATGCTTGATCCTACGCACGCGTGAGCGAGAACCTACGAACGCATGCGAATTTCAGTGCACCTCAGAGCGGGACAAGGGCACATACGATCGAATCGGATCGAAAGGAGCAGATCCCTGAGCGACGGACGGGTGTGCGAGCACTCCATCGCGACGCCCGCGCGGCCGCTCCGGAGTCGTGACGCCGGGCGCCGGGGCGCGGAGGCGTGACCTCTCTCGTCTGCGAGCCCCTTCACGGTCGGTGAGCTCGCCGCCCGCAGGCGGGCCGTGCGTGTACGGAGCGGCTGCCCCTCAGCGGCGTCCGCCGAGCCGGCCCTCCAGCTGCACCAGCAGCTCGCCGAGCTGTCCGCTGAGCCCGCTGCGCGTCTCCTCGTCGAGTCCGGAGAGCACCGACCGCTCGTAGGCGAGCTGTTCCGGCAGCAGGCGGTCGACCAGCTCGCGCCCCGCCTCCGTCAGGCCCACGTGGGCGACCCTGCGGTCCCTGTCGTCGCTGCGCCGGCCGATCAGACCGGCCTCCTGCAGGGCGCGCAGCCGCTTCGTGACGGCGGCCCCGGACGAGAAGGTCTCCCGGGCCAGCTCTCCGGGGGTGAGCTCACGGCCGGTGCGGCGCATCGCGCCGAGCAGGTCGAATTCGGCGCGGGTCAGACCGGCTGCCCGCAGGGGCGCGTCCTCGGCCTGCTGGAGGAGGGCCGCGCAGCGGTTGATGCGGCCGATGAGCTCCATCGGTCCGGTGTCCAGCCCCGGGTTCACGGCCTGCCACTGCCGTACCACCGAGGCCACGATGTCGTCGGTCACACCGCTCCGTTCGCCGGGGGCAGGGTGATCAGCCCCTGGCGTTGTGCTGTCGCCGCGAGCGTACGGTGTCCTGCCTGCTCAGCGGCGAGCAGCTCTTCCTCGGGCAGGGCGCGCTGCCACCATTCCCCCGATGCGACGTCACTGGCGTCGCGCAGTTCGACGAGCGACGAGGTGAGTCTCCTGCGTGCCGCTTCGAGCGCCTGCGGGCCGGACGCCGGATCGGCGACCGCCCGCTCGGCACGCTCCCGGGCGTCGCCCGTCGCGGCGAGCGCGCGCTCCACGAGGCCGGACGCCCGGCGGTTGGTGACGGCGACCGCGGCGAGGAGGCCCACCGCGACACCCACGAGGGTGTCCAGCGCACGGTCGGCGACGAGCTCGCCGGCCGGCTGGAACCCGCCGAATTCCAGGATCAGCAGGGCCATCGGGGTGACGGCGACCGAGCCGAGCCAGTAGTTGCGCGTGATCAGGGCCTCGGCGGCGAAGTTGAAGCACAGGACGCAGAGCACGAGGACGAGGGGGCTGACCCGGGCGAGCGGGATGACGGCCGCGAAGACCAGCACACCGAGGAGGTTGCCGACCGTCCGCTGCAGGGCCCTGCTCCACGAGAGGCTGAGGTTTTGCTGGTAGACGGAGGCCGCGGTGACGATGGCCCAGTACGGGTGCCCCACACCGAGCGCCGAGGACGCGTATCCGGCCAGGGCACACCCGACGAGGGTGCGGACGGCGGTCGGCAGCACCGGGGAGCCGGGGCCGAGTGCGCGCAGCAGCCTGCGCCGCGCTTCGCGGCGGCCCCGGCGCATCCGCTGCCCGGCCCGTTCCGCGTCGATCCCGAAGAGCTGCTCGACCGTGCCGGGTGCGGGCGGCGGGTCCGGGACGGGGCCCCGGCCCCGGGTCCTGGCGGCCCATCCGCGGAGTTCCTCGGGGCCGTCACCCCCGGCGTGGCCGCCGGTGGTGGTGGTGGTGGTGGTGGCGAGGGCCCGCTCGGCGTGGACGACCAGCCGCTCGAGCCTCTGCCGGACGGGGGTGGGACGGCCGGTGGCCAGCAGCGACTGCCAGGCGGCCTGGACCGCCGCAGCGGCGGCGTGCCGGTTCCGGGCGCCGGGGTCCTGCGCGTAGGACGCTGCGGCGTCGAGCGCGCGGGCGGTGGCGAGCCGTTCGGGCCCCTCTCTGTGCCAGAGGGCCGGACCGGCGGTGACCAGCCACGAGAAGGCGCCCGCGGCCAGGATCAGGGCCATGTGCCCCGGCACCTGCCCGAGGTCCTGCGGGGCGAAGAGGGCGGCCGAGGTGACGAAGGCGAAGATCACGTTGCCGGGCGGACCGATACGGGTCGCGTCGCAGAAGGCCTTCTGCACGGCCGCGAGCAGCGCGCCGACGGCGATCAGCACGGCTGCCGAGCCGGTGAGCGAGGCGGCGACCAGCGAGACCGCCAGGCCCGCCGCCATCCCGAGGACCACCCGGAGGACGGTGTGGGCCCTGCGGGCGTACGGCAGGTTGTGCC
This sequence comes from Streptomyces sp. NPDC102402, assembly GCF_044765765.1. Lineage (NCBI taxonomy): Bacteria > Bacillati > Actinomycetota > Actinomycetes > Kitasatosporales > Streptomycetaceae > Streptomyces > Streptomyces sp. NPDC102402. Next base: position 10,339 of record NZ_JBIWKR010000026.1, on the reverse strand, counting down.
CGTAGAGCGCGCAGAGCGATCCCGCCATCGTGTACATGACGAGGTCGAGGCGGTCGAGGGAGTACAGCAGCAGGTTCGGGACGGCCGAAGCGACCACCACGCTCAGCGCGGGCTTGTACCAGATCTCCGCAGGGCTCTTGAGCCGCAGGACACCGGTGACCGGCAGTCTGTGGACGGATCGCTTCCGGGGCCGAACGGCTGTATCACTCACCTTTATAGATTAGCAGGTGTTACACACGTAAAATAAATGGCGGGGAGCACGTCCCCGGGCGGGCCTCCGGCCGCTAGGGAGCCGGTTCGCCGGCGCGCCTCGGAGCGGCCAGGACCCAGGCGGCGAACGCCTCGGCGCCGTCCACGACCGCCTCGAAGCGCGGGGAGTGGAAGAGGTCGAACGCGTGCTGTCCGCCGGGTAGCTCGGCGTAGACCACGGCGCTGTTCGAGACGCGCCGCAGCCGGGAGGCGAAGTGCCGGGCGGCCTCGACGGTGGCCAGCGCGTCCTTGGTGCCATGGACGACGAGGATCGGCGGCGCGCCGGGGTGGAGGTATCCCTGAGGCTGGAGCGGGCCCGGCTGCTCGTCCGGCGGGTCGCCGAAGTAGTGGCCGTAGTAGCCGTAGAGGCAGATCGCGGCAGTGACCGAGGTGTCGGCGGACTCGAATCCGGGCTGGAACGCGGGGTCGTTCGGCGTGAGCGCGCACAGGGCCGCCAGGTTCGAGCCGGCCGAGCTGCCCGCCACGAACAGCTTCGACGGATCGGCACCGTACGCGGACGCGTGTTCGCGAGCCCAGGCGATGACCTTCTTGGCGTCGATCTGATGGCCGGGGAAGGACGTCTGGGGCCGCAGACGGTAGTTGGCGCTGACGCACACCCACCCCTGGCTCGCGAGCCGGTACAGGAGGGGACGCGCCTCGCGGTTCTTCGCTCCGCCGGTGTAATGGCCGCCGTGGAAGTAGATCAGGACCGGGGCGTCCCGCGGCGCGTCGCGGCGGCGGTAGACGTCCAGGAGATTCCGGCGCCCGGCCTCCCCGTAGCGGATGTCGGCGATCCGCTCCACATCACGCCGCCGCATGACGCCCGGCAGCAGCAGGATCCGGGCCCAGGGCCGGTGGCGGCGCAGCGACACGTGCACGTGGTCCCGCCAGTCCGCCCCGAGCCCCTCCCGCAGGGCCCGCCCGACCACGTGGTCCGTCCGCACACCGAGCCAGGCCGAGGCGGCCAGGGCGGCGGTGGCGAGGACGGACACCGCCGCCACGGCCTTGGCGCCCGGCGACCGCAGATCACCCTCGGCGAAGGCCAGCACCGTGGAGCCCGCCAGGACGAAGATGCCCACGAACGGCACCTCGTTGAGGCTCAGGCCGAACCAGAAACTCAGGGTCCCCAGAAAGCGGGGCCGTCGCGGCGCGACGACGGCGAAGAAGGCGCACCAGGCGAAGACCGCCGTCGTCGCCACGTAGCCCATCGGCATGTCCATGATTACTCCCCCGTCAACTCCGTTGAATCTTCCCGTGTTCCACGCGCGCCGTCACCCCACGCCGTGGAGTCACCCGTGCGGTTCCAGCCGGGACCGGGACGCCCTCCTCCGTGGTCGCGCCCGCCACACATCAGTTTCCTGTCGCACCCAGGTCGCATCAACGACGAGGCCGGCGACTTCCCTTGACCCCGGGATAGAGAATCAGGTGTCCACGTATGGAGATGCGGGAGATCGAGATCTTTCTGGTCCTGGGGCGAGTCTCCACTCATCCGCGCGTTCGCCAGGGCGTCCGCGGACGCCGATCACCGGGTCGCGGCAGGAAGTGCGGCAGACCGCCCGGCGCACGCGGCGCGGGGAGACGGTCCGGAGCCGGCGGCGGACGGCGGTCCCCTTGGCCTGAAGCGCGATCGAGTCTCCGTCGTCGCCTCCGGTCGCTCGTCCGACGGCGGGAGGAGCGCACCGAGCACACGCATGATCCTCGCGACCGGAGCCGCCGGAAACACAGGCAGACGCGGAGGCCGCACCGCGCGTCACCGGTGGAGGTCGACGACGGGCTGCCGGTGGGTGCGCGACACGGTTTCGCAGGTCACCGGAGCCCCGCCCGGCCCTGTCGGCAGTGGGCTTCGGCGAACGTCACGGCCTTCCGCCGAGAGCCCGCCCTCACCGCCCCGCGAGCGGATCGGCTCCCTCCGGCACCCGGAGTGCCTCGGCGGCGTCCGCCACCCGGTGCATCAGACCGAAGAGCGTCCGCTGCTCGTCCGGGGAGAGCGGGCCGAGGAAGACCTGGTTCATCCGGGCCGTACGCAGGGCGAGCCCCCGGTGGGTCCGGGTGCCCTCGTCCGTCAGGCGGAGCAGGAAGCGGCGCCCGTCGTGCGGGTCGCGCACCTTGTCCAGCAGCTGCCGGCGCAGCAGACGGCTGATGACCTCGGCGACGGTGGACCGGTCGAGGCCGACGCGCTCGCCGACCGTCCGCTGATCGAGGCCCGGCTCGGCGGTCAGGGCGTTGAGGACGGCGAACTGGGGCGAGGTGGTCTCCTGGGAGACCATCGTGTTCCAGAGCAGGTGGTGAGCCTGCTGGAGGCGCCGGGCCAGGTGCCCGGGGTGGGTGCTCAGGTCGACCGCCTGCACGGCACCGTCCTCTCGTCGTCGGCCGTGGGCCGCCTGCCCTGTCGGCCGGAAGGCCACAGATACACAGTGTACTGAGGGTCTTGACCCCAACAGTGAGCCTGGGTAGCTTCATGGCCTCCACGTTTTAGTCAGTGCACTGAGCATTATCAGCAATTCACGGAGCCGTGACATGACCGCACGTGACCTTCCCGCACATCCGCTGCCCGACGGCATGAGCCAGCGGGAGATCGACTCCGAGGTGGCCAGGGCCCAGGCGGCGGCCGCACCGGGCGCCCACCATCCGCCGCGCGACTACCCGCCGTACCGCAGCAGCCACTTCCGCCACCCGCGCCGCTCCCTCATCCCCGTGCGCGACCCGGAGGCGGTCGAGCTGTCCGGGCCGGCCTTCGGCGTCACGGATGTGACGGCTCTGGACCGTGACCTCACCGCGCAGCACCACGGGGAGCCCCTCGGGGAGCGGATCACCGTCACCGGGCGGGTGCTGGACCGGGCCGGACGGCCGGTGCGGGGGCAGCTCGTCGAGCTGTGGCAGGCCAACGCCTCCGGACGGTACGCCCACCAGCTCGACCGGCACCCGGCCCCCCTCGACCCGAACTTCACGGGGTTCGGACGCTGCCTGACGGACGACGACGGCGGCTACGCGTTCACGACGGTCAAGCCGGGCGCCTACCCGTGGCGCAACCACACCAACGCCTGGCGTCCCGCACACATCCACTTCTCGGTGTTCGGCAACGCGTTCAGCCAGCGGCTCGTCACCCAGATGTACTTCCCCGGTGATCCGCTCCTCCCCTACGACCCGGTCATCCGCTCCGTCACCGACCAGGCCGCACGCGAGCGGCTGATATCGGCGTACGACCACGACCTGTCCGTTCCCGAGTGGTCCCTCGGCTACCGCTGGGACATCGTCCTCGACGGACCGTGCGCCACCTGGACCGAGGAAGAAGGCGACGCCTGATGTCCCACGCCCCGACCCCCTCCCAGACCGTGGGCCCCTTCTACGGCTACGCACTGCCCTTCCCCGGCGGCAGTGAGATCGCCCCGGCCGGGCACCCCGGCACCATCACGGTGCACGGCCGCGTGCTCGACGGCCAGGGCGCCCCCGTGCCCGACGCGATCGTCGAGACCTGGCAGCCCGCGCCGGACGGATCCCGCACCGGTCTCCCGGGAACGCTGCGCCACGACCCGTCGACGGGCAGGGTGATCGGCCGTGACGGAGTGGGCTTCACCGGGTTCGGCCGGGCGCCGACGGACGCGGCCGGGCGCTGGTTCGTGCGTACGCTCCCGCCCGGCGGTGCTCCCTACGTCTGCGCGGCTGTCTTCGCCCGCGGCCTGGTCCACCACCTCTACACCCGCGTGTACCTCCCCGATCTGCTCGACGAGGGTGCGGCAGCCGGCGATCCGCTGCTGGAGTCGCTGGACGCGGGGCGTCGCGCCACACTGATCGCGACACGCACGGACACCCGCACCTACCGCTTCGACATCCGTCTCCAGGGCGACGACGAGACGGTCTTCCTGGAGTTCAGCTGATGCACGAGAGCGACGCCGGGCTCCTCGCCCCCGGAAGCGTCGGTTCCGCCGCCGAGGCCGCCACCGGCGACCACGCCTTCCTGCAGGCACTCCTCGACGCCGAGGCGGCACTGACCCGGGCCTGCTCCGCCTCGGGGCTCGCACCCGCCGGGGCGGGGCGGGCGGTCACCGAGGCCGCGTACGCCGGCCGTTTCGACGTACGGGAGCTGGCGCTGCGCGCGCGGGAGGGCGGCAATCCGGTGATCCCGCTGGTCGCCGCCCTTTCGGCGGCCGTCGACGAGGAAGTGCGCCCCTTCGTCCACAGGGGCGCGACCAGTCAGGACATCCTCGACACGGCGGCGATGCTGGTGGCCTCCCGCACCCTGGCGCTCGTCCTCGACGACCTGGGGCGGACCGCAGACGCACTGGAACGGCTGGCCGCGGAGCACCGCGACACGCCGATGCCCGGCCGCACCCTGACGCAGCACGCCGTGCCGACGACCCTGGGCCTCAAGGCCGCCGGCTGGCGGTCGCTGGTGCTCGACGCGCGGGACCGGCTGCGGGCCGTGCGCGGCACGCTTCCCGTCCAGCTCGGCGGCGCGGCGGGCACGCTGGCCGCCTTCCCCGCGGGTGAGGGAGGCACGGCAGGACTCGCGCTCGTCACGGCGTACGCCGAGGAACTGGGCCTGGCCGAGCCGCTGCTGCCCTGGCACACGCTGCGCACCCCGGTCGCCGACCTCGCCGGAGCGCTCGCCTTCACGGCGGGGGCGCTCGGCAAGGCGGCGGCCGATGTGCTCGTCCTCTCCCGGACCGAGATCGCCGAGGTGGCGGAGGGGTCCGGCGGCGGGTCCTCCGCGATGCCGCACAAGGCCAACCCGGTCCGCGCCACCCTGATCTCCGCGGCCGCCCGCCGCGCGCCCGGAGCGGCGGCCACGCTGTACGGCTCGCTCGCCGCCGAGGACGAGCGGCCCGCCGGTGCCTGGCACGCCGAATGGGAGCCGCTGCGCGACCTGCTGCGCCTGGTCGGCGGGGCCGCGAGGGACGCCGCGGAACTCGCCGAGGGGCTCAAGGTGTTCCCCTCGGCCATGCGGAGCCACCTGGGGCTGACCGGGGGGCTGATCGTCTCCGAGCGGCTGGCAGCCGTCGCCGCCGTGCGGGTGGGACGCGCACGGGCCAGGGAGATCCTCGGCGCTGCCGCCGCCCGGGCCCGCGAGGAGGGCCGGCCCCTCGCCGAAATCCTCGCGGAGGAGCCCGCCTTCGACGGGCTGGACCTCGACGAACTCACCGACCCCGCCCGGTACACCGGCTGCGCCGGGCTCCTCACCGACCGCGCCCTGGAGCGCCGATGACCACGACACCCGACCGTCTCCTCCACCACCGCGCCGAAGGACCGGCGGGCGCTCCCCCGCTCCTGCTCGGCCCGTCGCTCGGCACCTCCACCGCGCTCTGGGACGGGGTCGCCCCCGAACTCTCCGCCGCCCACCGGATCGTGCGGTGGGACCTTCCCGGGCACGGTGGCTCGCCCGCCGGGCTCATCGGCCCGGGGGCCCGGATCGCCGACCTGGGCGCGCTCGTCCTGGCCCTCGCCGACTCGCTGTCCCTGGACCGGTTCTCGTACGCCGGTGTCTCACTGGGCGGTGCCGTGGGCCTGTGGCTCGCGGTCCACCATCCGGAACGGGTCGACCGCCTGGCCGTCGTCTGCTCCTCGGCCCACTTCGGCGACCCGGGGCCGTGGCGGGAGCGGGCCTCGCTCGTGCGCGCCGAAGGGCTCGGCAAGGTCGCGGAGAGCGCGGCCGGCCGCTGGTTCACCCCGGGATTCACCGAACCCCGGCTCCTGGACGACCTCCTGGCCACCGATCCGTCGGCGTACGCCGCGTGCTGCGACGTGCTCGCCGACTACGACCTGCGGTCCGGACTCTCCGGGGTGCGCGCTCCGACGCTGGTCCTCGCGGGCCGCGAGGATCCGGCCACGCCGCCCGCGCACGCCCGGGAGATCGCCGACGGCGTCCCGGGCGCCGCCCTGACCGAGCTGCCGCGCGCTTCCCACCTGGCGCCGGCCGAGCGCCCGGAGGCCGTACGGGAGGCGCTGCGCGCCCACTTCGCGTCCCGGGAGCGCGGGAGCGGGACAGCCGTGCGCCGTGAGGTCCTGGGCGATGCGCACGTGGACCGGGCGCAGGCGGCGACCACCGAATTCACCGCCCCCTTCCAGGAGTTCATCTCCCGCTACGCCTGGGGCGAGATCTGGACGGACCCGACGCTGTCCCGGCGCGAGCGCAGCCTGATCACGCTGACCGCCCTGGTCGCCCACGGTCATCACGACGAGCTGGCGATGCATGTCCGGGCGGCGGTACGCAACGGTCTCGGTCCGCGCGAGATCGGTGCCGCGCTCCTGCAGACAGGGGTGTACTGCGGTGTTCCCGCGGCGAATTCGGCGTTCGCGGTGGCGGAACGGGTGCTCTCCGCGATGGCGGAGGCGGAGCGGGCGGAAGAAGGGGACGGGCCTCAGCCCGGCTGACCGTCGCCCTGGACCCGGGCGTGGACGTGCATGTCGTGCCATCCGTCGGCGTGGAGGTTACCGCGCCTGCGGATGCCTTCGAGCGCGAAGCCGGCCTTGACCGCGACGCGGCAGGACGCTTCGTTCGCCAGCGAATGGACGAGTTCGAGGCGCGCGAAGCCGGTCTTCGCGTCGAAGGCCCACCGCCGGACCGCGCCGACCGCCTGGGGAGCGACGCCCCGGCCCCGGGCGGCGGGGAGGACCCAGTAGGCGCACTCGGCGTATCCGACGGCCGGGATCAGACCGCGCAGGGCGATCCGCCCGAGCAGCTCGTCGCGCCCCTGGGTGCCGGGCCGGACGATCGCCCAGTGGATGTCGGTCTCGGTGGACCAGGCCGACGTCCACTGCTCGATCCAGGACGCGGCCTCCTCCTCGGAGTCGGCCCTGAGCATGTGCCAGCGCTGGATCGCGGGATCGGAGAAGGCGGCGAGGACGGCCGGCGCGTCCGCCGGGCACCAGGGCCGCACCAGCAGTCCGTCACCGGCGGCGAGCGACGGCTGAGGGGACGAGGAGAGCCGTCCGGGCGGGATGTGAGGAGACACCAGTTTCGGCATGCCCGCCATCCTGCCGGATGCCGGGCCGGGCTCCCTACCGGTCAGCCGAGCCCGCGGGAGTCCTGCTTGAGTGCGGTGTCCACGGTCAGGGCCGTCGCCACGACGAGGCTCAGCAGCGGCTCGGGGAGCTTGTAGTGGATCTGCAGCACGTAGTTGTCAGCCGTGGTGAACATGGTCTTCGCCAGGCCCTCCCAGGTCTTGGTGATCCTGGCGATCTCGGCGCCGTCGTGGTCGACGATCGCGAAGTTCCACGCGCGCCAGTTCTCGGCCTTGATCGCTCCGACCTGCCGGCCGTCGGCCATCATCGCGAAATTGATCTTGCCGATGGCGTTCTGCTGGACGATCTCACCGACGGGCTGTCCGTCGGGGCGCTGCACGACGACCCGGGACTTGATGAACTTGGCCGGCCGGGTCAGGAGCAGCTGCGGGTGCCCGTGGGTGTCGCGGATCTCCAGGCGGTGCGTGAGGTACTGGTCGATGCTGGAGACGAACCTGAGCACCTTGCGCAGCGCGCTCTGACCGACCTGGACGACCGAACCGACGGTGTTGCCCTGCTGGTCGAAGACGCGGTACTCGTTCGTGACCTCGATCAGCTTGGCCTTCTGGTTCACGACCAGGACCTGCTGGTCGAAGAGCGAGCCGGCGCCGGGAACACCCTGCTGGGGAAGGCCCTGCTGGGGAAGGCCCTGCTGGGGGGCCGACTGCTGCGGGGCGAACTGCTGGGGCGCGGCCTGCTGCTGCGGTATCGCGGTGTGCGGCTGAGCGGCGTACTGCTGTCCCTGAGCGGGTGCCTGACCGGGCATCGGGGCCTGCCCCTGAGCGGATGCCTGTCCCTGAGCGGATGCCTGCCCCTGGGCGGGTGCCTGTCCCTGGGCGGGTGCCTGTCCCTGGGCGGGTGCCTGTCCCTGGGCGGGTGCCTGTCCCTGGGCGGGTGCCTGTCCCTGGGCCGGGTGTGTGTGCTCGGTCCACTGCGAGCCGTCCCAGTAGCGCAGCAGGTGGGGTGCGCCGTAGGGATCCGGATGCCAACCCGCAGGTACGTTCGATTGCGTCGTCACCGGGGCACACTATCCTGCCAAGCCATGGGCCGGAATCCCGCCAATTCGCGGGCCGAACTCATTGAAGATTCACACACCATCTATGATGACGGCGATGACCGGAGCGAGCGGACCGACGGACCGGCGACGGGGCGGCAAGGGCCTGCCCTCCGCCCTGGGCTGGGCACTGCTGCTCGTCGCGGTGTTCCTCTGCTGCTCCCCTCACACCGGCGCCCCCGCCGCTGCCGAGGTGCCGGCCGTGAACGCGGTCAGGGCCTTCACCCCCGTGCCCGAAGCGGTCGCCTCGGTCGTCGTGGCCGACGCCCCCGGCGAACGCGGGATCGGCAGTTCCTGTCACGGGGCCACGGACCACTCGACGGCCGTCGTCCTGCCCGGCCACCCCGCCCCCGTCGCCCTGCCCTGCCCCTCGGCAGTGCCCCGTGCCGCACCGCTCACCGGCGCCGCGGCCATCCGGGGCCCCTCCAACGACAGCGCGGGAGCGGTCGACCAGCTCCGTCTTCAGGTCCAACGGATCTAGGCCCGCCCGGGCCCGCCCTCCGCGCCGCCGATGCGGCGGAGGCGGCCTTCCGTGTGCCCTTGCCCCACGTGACGCGCCGTGCGCGCACGCGATCCGCTGAACCCGAGGACCTGACATGGCTTCCGCCAAGAACCAGAACAGCCCTGCTGCCGCGCGCCGCGCCAAGCTCGACGAGGCCCGCCGCAAGGAGCGGGCCCGCGAGCGCCGCAGCCGCGTCATCACGATCACCGCGGCCGTCGTGGTGCTCGCCGGCCTCGTCGCCGGGGGCGGCTACCTGATGTCGGCCGCCGACGAGCAGGACAAGGCCGAGGAACAGGCCAGGACCTCACCCGTCACAGGCGAGAAGTCCTGGGACGACCTGACCCAGGACCACGTCGAGACGCCCGTCGACTACCCGATGAACCCGCCCGTCGGCGGAGACCACGACCCGGTCTGGATGAACTGCGACGCCGATGTCTACACCGAGCCGATACCGGACGAGAACGCGGTCCACTCCCTGGAGCACGGAGCCGTCTGGGTCACCTACAACGACAAGGCGAAGGACGCCGACGTCAAGGCGCTCTCCGAGCGTGTCGGCAAGACGCCGTACTCGCTGATGAGCCCCGTGGCCGATCAGAAGGATCCGCTGATGCTCAGCGCCTGGGGCAAGCAGCTCACGGTGAAGAGCGCCACCGACGCGCGCGTCGCGCAGTTCTTCACGAAGTACGTCCAGGGCGCGCAGACCCCGGAGCCGGGCGCCGCCTGCTCCGGTGGGATCGCCAAGTGACCTCGGCCGCGCGCGCTCCCCGCTCGCTCGTGTGGGCCGGTGCCGTGGTGTTCGTGGTGGCCGTGGGGCTCGTGCTGCTCATGGTGGTGCGGCCCTCGGCAGCCTCCCCGTCCGGCGCCGGGGCACCCGAAGCCGTCCCCGGTGAGACCTCGGCGGACGTGGGGTTCGCGCGGGACATGTCGGTCCACCACCAGCAGGCGGTGGAGATGGCGTTCCTCGTGCGGGACCGTACCGACGACGGGGACGTGCGGCGCCTCGCGTACGACATCATCAACACCCAGGCCAACCAGCGCGGCATGATGCTGGGCTGGCTGGAGACCTGGGACAGGCCCAAGAGTTCCGACCGGCCGCCGATGGAGTGGATGGGGCATCCCGTCACCTCGTCCGACGGCTCCCTCATGCCGGGCATGGCGACGGACACCGAGCTGGACCGGCTCCGCGCGGCACGGGGCAGGGACGCCGAGGTGCTGTTCCTCCGGCTGATGACCGCCCATCACCGCGCGGGGGCGGCCATGGCACGGGCGGCGGCCGAATCGGCCGGCACGGACGAGATCCGGCGTCTCGCCGGGGGCATGGCCCGGGCGCAGGAGTCGGAGATCTCCCTCATGGCGGACATGCTCGAGGCCCGGGGCGCCAAGCCCTGACCTGTCCCCCGCAGGGACCCCGTGGGGGGGGGGGGGGGGGGCCCCCCCCCCCCCCCCCCCCCCCAGCACCCCCCCCCCCCCCCCCCCCCCCGGGGGGCCCCCCCCCCCCCCCCCCCCCCCCCCCCCCCCCCCCCCCCCCCCCCCCC
>NZ_JBIWKR010000025.1:0-41509 GCF_044765765.1 Streptomyces sp. NPDC102402 | reverse complement strand
GGCCCCCGGCGGGCCCCCCCCCCCCCGGGGGCCCCCCCCCCCCCCCCCCCGGGGGGGGCCGGGGGGGGGGGGGGGGGGGGGGGCCCCCCCCCGGGGGGGGGGGGGGGGGGCCCCCCCCCCCCCCCCGCCACGTTCCCTGGTCACTTGACGCACGCACCGCCAGTAGGTTGCATACGTTCTGTGATCCCGCCCCGAACGACCGCCGCCGCTCACTTCTCCCTTCCCTGGGCCTCGACGACCGGCGCCGGAGGGATCACCCCGTGGACCCGGTGATCGTCGTCGGCGCCGGCCCGGTCGGGCTGGCGCTGTCGCTCGCTCTCGCCGCTCAGAGCGTTCCCGTGGTCCTCCTCGACGAGGGCCCGGGCAAGGACGAACCCCGCCCGGCGCGCACCGTCGTGCTGCGGGAGGACACCGCGGACCTCGTGGAAAGGCTCGGCTGCGCGACGCTGCACACCGAGGGGCTGCGGTGGGCCGGCTGGCGGTCGGTACGGCGCAAGCAGTTGGTGCGGGCCGTGCCGCTGGGCGACGAGGACGGCACCGTCCCACTGGCCTCGCCCGTCCATCTGCCCCAGCACGCGCTCACCGGAGGGCTACGGGCCGCGGTCGCCGCGCAGGACCTCGTCACCATGGTGCCCTGCGGCAGGATCGACACCCTGGAGCAGGACCCGCACGGGGTCACGGTGCACACCCGGGAGCCCGGATCGACCTGGTGGCGCGGGAGTTACCTGGTGGGCTGCGACGGCGCACGGTCCACCGTGCGCAAGCTCCTGGACATCAGGTTCCCCGGCCGTACGGCGGTGGAACGGCACGCCGTCGCCGCGCTGCGGGCCGATCTCCCCTGGCCGGGGGAGGCCGTGCTGCACCGTTCTCCCCCCTGGCGCACCGGCGGTGCGGAGGTCACCGCGCGACCGCTCCCGAGAGATGTCTGGCGTCTGGACTGGCTCCTCCCGCCGCGCGGTGAACTGGTCACTCCCGACGCCCTCATCACCCGGATCCGCGACACCCTCGCGGGCTGGTGCGGTGAGACACCGGCCTACGAGCTGCTGGACACGGGCGTGTACACGCTGCACCACCGGCTGGCCAGGCGATGGCGCTCCGAGCGCGCCTTCCTCGCGGGCGACGCCGCGCACCTGCTGGGAGCGCTCGGCACCCAGGGACTGGACGAGGGGCTCCGCGACGCGGAGAACCTGGCCTGGAAGCTGGCCCAGGCCTGGCACCAGAGCGCCTCGGAACTCCTGCTCGACAGCTACCAGGCCGAGCGAAGGGCCGCCGTCGCCTCCAGACTGCGTGCCGCCGACCAGTCGCTGCCGATACTGCGGGGCAGCGCCGGCCTCCGCACGCTCGTACCCGGTGGCGCACGGGGGCACGACACCCTGCTGGCCGACGGCCATCTGGGGTGCGGGCCGCTGGGCGCGCCCCCTTCGTACAACCACTCCCCCCTTTCGCCTCAACGCGCCGAGGCGCACGCGACGGTGGGGACGGCTCCAGGTGCGCCGGTAGCCGATGTGCAAGTGACCGCGCCCGACGGGAAGACGGTGCGGCTGCGCGACAGGCTGGGCCAGGGGCATCTGCTGGTGATCCTGGTCGCACCGGGCACCGGGGTCTGGGACCGGCGGCACTGGCTGACCGCGGGGGTCATGCCCCGGCTCGTCGATGCGGTGGACGCCCTCCCGGTGAAGGCCGAACTGCTGGTCACCGAGAGCTATCCGGGGGCGACGGCCCATACGGTGCTGCTGGTCAGGCCGGACGGACATCTCGTGGCGGCCTTCGGCGGTGTGCGGCCGGCGGAGCTCTTCGCGGCGGCGGACACGGCGCGCGGCGGTGGCGCGGGTACGGCGCACGGGGACGACGCGCCCACCACCGCGAGCTCCGACCGGACCGCGGACGTCAATTGACCGTCGCAGGCGCACATGGTGTACTCCAGATCATGACTGACACCGATGTGCGCCTGTGGCGGAGGGTCCATATGGACCTCGTCCGCTATGCGGGCTGCGTGTGTCGCCCGTCCTGCTGAATCGCCTTCCCCCGCACGCCGTGCTGTTCTCCGCACCGCTGTGCTTCCACGCGAACTTCTCAGGACGGCCGTTGTGTCTGCATCCTCCCCTTCACTGCCCACACCCACGCCTTCCCCGGCCACTCCCGCGTCCGTTATCGGCGCGGACGCTCCCGCCCCGGATGCTCCCGGCGCGGGCACTTCGACCGTCGGCGCAAACACTTCGACCGTCGCCGCAAACACTTCGACCGTCGCCGCGGGCACTTCGACCGTCGCCGTGGGAGCCCCGGCCGCCCCAGGCCAGGACGCTCCGGCCCCGACCGCCGCGGAGTTGCTCGACTTCGTCCGCCGGACCGCCGAGGACAGTGCTCTCGTCGCCTCGCTGCCCCTCGATCCCGAGGGCCGCACCTGGCTCAGGCTCGAAGGCCCTGGCGGCAGTGAGGCCTGGCTGATCAGCTGGCCGCCCGGTTCCGGCACCGGATGGCACGACCACGCCGAGTCGACGGGCGCGTTCACCGTGGCGGCAGGCGCCCTGCGCGAGCACTCGCTGGCCGCACGGCTGCCCACCGACGGCTGGAAGACGCTCGAACTGAGCGAGGGCGTCGACCGGACACGGCTCCTGGCGACGGGCCAGGGCAGGGCCTTCGGCCGGCACCACGTCCACGAGGTCCTCAACGAGTCCGGGCGCGAACACGCCGTGTCGGTGCACGCGTACTACCCCCCGCTGCCGCAGATCCGTCGCTACAGCCGTACGGGCCCGGTGCTGCGTCTGGAGCAGACGGAACGCCCTGAGGACTGGCAGTGAGCGGCGCGGACGAGAGCCGCCGGGCCCCGGTGGGCATCGACGGGCTGCTCGACCGGGTGCGGGCCGGTTATGAACGTATCGGCCCCGCGGAGGCCGCAGCCGCGGCAGCCGAGGGCGCGCTGCTGGTCGACATCCGCTACGCGGCGCTGCGCGAGAGGGACGGGCTGATCCCCGGGGCGCTGGTGGTCGAGCGGAACGAGCTGGAGTGGCGACTCGATCCGCAGGGCAGCCACCGTGCCACGCAGGCGGTGAGCCACGATCTGCGGGTCGTGGTGATCTGCAACGAGGGCTACGCGTCGAGCCTCGCGGTCGCCTCCCTGCGTCAGCTGGGACTGCACCGGGCCACGGATCTGACCGGCGGCTTCCAGGCATGGCGCGCGGCAGGGCTTCCCGTGACTCCCCGGCCGGCGGAGCCCGGCACCCACTGACCCGCAGCCTCGGCCAGCGGGCCCCCGCTGGCGTCCACGGGAGCCGAACGGCTCCTCGCCCCACCCGAACGCCGCTCTCCGGTGGAGCAATCACCGCGCACGACGGACATTCACCTCATCACTGAGGACCGGAATGTACGGAGATGTCGCGCTGATGGAAACCGTTCAGCTCACCCCGGACCAGATCGACGCGGAGGCCTCCCGGCTCCATGACACGGACACGTGGCAGCACATCGTCACGGGCTGGGAGCGCACCGCCGAGGAGCCCGCACCGCCGGCAACCGCACCCCCGGCACATGTTCCGGAGAGTGAGGCGCCCCCTGCTCCCACCTCCGGTTGGCGGGATCTGTTGTCGGTGCCCGTCGACCGGCTCGTCGAGGACTCACTGCGGACCCTGCCCACGTCGCTTCCCCGCGAGCGCCCGCTCCCCGGGCGCTTCGGAGCCGTACTGCCCGAGCGCCTGCACGCATGGCGCCGGATCGGACAGCCCGACGTGCGCCCGTCCGTCCATCTCGGCTACGCGCGGCAGGTCCTGACCGACTGGGGGTGGCAGAACACTCCCTACCGTCTGCGCAACGCCCGCGGCGCGCGCTGCCTGTGCGGGGCCATGCTGACCGCCCACCGGCTCGGATACGGTTCGCTCGGCACCCTGGACCGTGCCGGCGCCTGGATCATCACAGAGCTGCGCTCGCAGGGCTGGACCGATCTGATCGGCCCCTGGAACCGTCAGCCCGGGCGCACCGCCGCTGATGCACTGGCCTTGCTCGACGCCACGATCCGCCGGGCCTCCCTGGCAGGGCACTGAGCCGGCCGACGCGTGCCCGACGCAGGTCCGCGCCCGGACATCCGCACGACAGCCCGCGACACCCGACGGGGCGGACGCAGCCCCCGGTCCAAGGTGCCTGCGCAGCCTCCGCCGGCCGGGGCTCTGCGGCGGTGGCCCCCTCCGCCACCGCCGCAGGCCCCCGTTCGGCTGCATCGCTCAGGCCCCCGTTCGCATGCGCCGCCCAGGCCCCCGTCCACATGCGCCGCCCAGGCCCCCGTCCACATGCGCCGCGCAGGCGCCCGTTCGCAGGCGCCGCGCAGGCGCCGCACCCCCGTGCACTCCTGGCGCTGGACCACGGCACGTCAGCCGGCCTGTTCCCCGGCGGCCGCTGTGCCCTCTGTCTCGCCCCCCGCCCCCGTCCCTCTCCTCCAGCTCCTCCGCCCCTGGTCGGAGGAGCTCCCCCACGTCAGAAGAGCTCGTCCAGCCCTTCCGTGTCCTCCCCCTCGGCCTCGATCGCCTGGCGCACCACGCGCAGGGCCATTCCCTCCCCGTACCCCTTACGCGCGAGCATGCCCGCGAGCCTGCGCAGACGCTTGTCGCGGTCCAGCCCCCGGGTGGAGCGGAGCTTCCGCGCGACAAGCTCCCTGGCGGTCTCCTCCTCCTGCTCGGGGTCGAGCTGTCCGACCGCCTCGTCGATCACCGCCGGGTCCACCCCCTTGGTGCGCAGCTCCCTCACGAGGGCACGCCGGGCCAGCCCTCTGCCGTGGTGCCTGGACTCGACCCAGGCATCCGCGAACGCCGCGTCGTCGATCAGCCCCACGTCCTCGAAACGCGACAGCACTTCCTCCGCCGCCTCGTCGGTGATCTCCCGCTTGCGCAGCGCGTCGGCCAGCTGCCGCCGGGTACGCGGGGTTCCGGTCAGCAGCCTCAGGCAGATGTTGCGAGCCTGCTCGACCTGGTCTCGCGGTTCCCCCTTCTCGGCCCTCGACGAGGAAGGGGAACCGCTGCTTCTGGAACGGGAGCGGGATCGACGGCCCGCCCCCTCGCCGAACCCGGCCCCCCGGCCGGGCTCCGGAAGGCCTCCGGACGGCTCTGCGGCGTACTCGGGGCCGGGATCCGCACCGGTCGTGTCGGCGCCCGGCCACTCCGTGCGACGCGTCACGGCCTAGCTCTTGGCCGTCGCGGCCTTGGCGGGCTTGGCCTTGGTCGCCGGAGCCGGTACCGACTTGACCGCTCCCTCCGCCGGAGCGCCGGCGGTGGCTGCGGCGTCGGCCGTGGGCTCCGCCGCGGCATCCTCCGAACGGCCACCGACGCCGAGCTTGTCGAGAATCTTCTTCTCGATCTCGTTGGCCAGGTCGGGGTTGTCCTTGAGGAAGTTGCGGGAGTTCTCCTTGCCCTGGCCGAGCTGGTCCCCCTCGTACGTGTACCAGGCGCCGGCCTTGCGGACGAAGCCGTGCTCCACGCCCATGTCGATCAGACCGCCCTCACGGCTGATGCCCTGGCCGTAGAGGATGTCGAATTCGGCCTGCTTGAACGGCGGCGCGACCTTGTTCTTGACGACCTTGACGCGGGTGCGGTTACCCACGGCGTCGGTGCCGTCCTTGAGCGTCTCGATCCGGCGGATGTCCAGACGCACCGAGGCGTAGAACTTCAGCGCCCGGCCACCGGTCGTGGTCTCCGGGGAACCGAACATCACGCCGATCTTCTCGCGGAGCTGGTTGATGAAGATCGCGGTGGTCTTGGACTGGTTGAGCGCGCTGGTGATCTTACGGAGCGCCTGGCTCATCAGGCGGGCCTGCAGACCCACGTGCGAGTCGCCCATCTCGCCCTCGATCTCCGCACGGGGCACCAGGGCCGCCACGGAGTCGATCACGATCAGGTCGAGCGCGCCGGAGCGGACGAGCATGTCCACGATCTCCAGCGCCTGCTCGCCGTTGTCCGGCTGCGAGAGGATGAGGCTGTCGATGTCGACGCCGAGCTTCTTCGCGTACTCCGGGTCGAGAGCGTGCTCCGCGTCGATGAAGGCCACCGAGCCACCGAGCCGCTGCGCGTTCGCCACCGCGTGCAGCGTCAGCGTCGTCTTGCCGGAGGACTCCGGCCCGTACACCTCCACCACTCGGCCGCGGGGCAGGCCGCCGACGCCGAGCGCGACGTCGAGCGCGGTCGACCCGGTCGGGATCACCTCGATCGGCTCGTTCGGCCGCTCACCGAGGCGCATCACCGCGCCCTTGCCGAATTGCCGTTCAATCTGTGCGAGTGCGGCGTCCAGCGCCTTCTCGCGGTCGGTTCCTGCCATGGGTTCCACCCGATTTGCTTGAGTCGATCGCTTCACGTCACAGACGCTAACCCCTGCCACTGACAATGGGCCTCGACGTCCTCCCGCCCTGTGGACAACTCCACGGTCGGGCCCGGCAAAACCCGGCCGGAATTCCATAAGAATGGATGTTCGATTTCGGTGTCAAGCGCACCGCGCCGGGCCGACACGGCCGGGAACGGCCGCCCCGCGCCGCAGGACCTCGATCATCACGATCGGGGACCGGCCGCCACGAGGCTCACACCCACGGAACCACATCATGTGACCCACGTCACACCCATCTCCTGTCAGTAATCAGGCCGCCGCCCCGTTCAAGGGGCACGCGAACGAGACAGGAGCAACGCCATGAAGCACCGCATCGTCGTCCTCGGCGCCGGATACGCCGGGGCATTCGCCGCCGGCAGCCTTGCTCGCCGGCTCTCACCCGCCGACACCGAGATCACTGTCGTCAACGCCGTGCCCGACTTCGTCGAGCGGATGCGGCTCCACCAGCTCGCGGCCGGGCAGGACCTCTCGTGCCGCAAGCTCGCCGACGTGTTCGCGGACACCGGAGTGCGCCTGCGCCTGGCGCGCGTCACCGGCGTCGACCCCGAGCGCGGAACCGTCGCCCTGGCCGGCGAGGCCGGTGACGGGGACCTCCCGTACGACACGCTTCTCTACACGCTCGGCAGCTCCGTCGCCCACCACGGCGTCCCGGGCGTCGCCGAGTACGCCTTCGACGTGACCGGCCGGTCCTCGGCGCTGCGGCTGCGCGAGCGCCTGGCCGGCCTGGGCGCGGGCAGCACCGTGCTGGTCGTCGGTGAGGGGCTGACCGGCATCGAGACCGCCACCGAGCTCGCCGAGTCCCGCCCCGACCTGTCGGTCGCGCTCGCCGCACGCGGCGAACCGGGGGCCTGGCTCTCCCCGAAGGCCCGCCTCCATCTGCGCCGGGCCTTCGACCGGCTCGGCGTCACCGTCCACGAGCACACGGCCGTCGAAGCCGTCGAACCGGCACGGGCGATCGTCTCGCACGGCACGCCCCTCCCTGCCGACGTGACCGTGTGGGCGGCGGGGTTCACCGTGGACCCCATCGCCGCCGCCAGCGGCCTGGAGGTCGCCGGGACCGGCCAGATCGTGGTCGACCGCACCATGCGCTCGGTCTCGCACCCGGACGTCTACGCCGCCGGTGACTGCGCCTACGCGATCGGCGAGAACGGCCGGCCGCTGCCGATGTCCTGCGCGTCGGCCGGCATCACCAACATGCAGGCGACAGCGGCGATCGTCGCGCGTCTCACGGGCGGCAAGGTCCCCAGTGTCGGGCTGAGGCACTACGGCAATCACCTCAGTCTCGGACGACGGGACGCGATCTTCCAGATGGTGGACGGCGACGTCCGGCCGAAGTCCTGGTACCTCGGCGGCCGGAGCGCGGCGCGACTCAAGTCGGGCGTGCTCAAGGGGGCCGGGGCGGGCATCGCCCACCCGACCTTCGGCATGCCGACGCGCAGGCGCCGTCTGGCCACCGTGCCGGACGGGACCGCCGCTGAGACCGTCTCCTAGGCTGCTCCGCGTGGACAGCGCAGCCATTGACCGGTTCGAGGCGGGCCGGGGCCTTCTGGCCTCGCTCGCGTACCGTCTGCTCGGCTCGGCCGCCGACGCCGAGGACGCCGTGCAGGACACGTTCCTGCGCTGGCAGGCCGCGGACCGTGAACGCGTCGAGGTGCCGGAGGCGTGGCTGACCAAGGTCATCACCAACCTCTGCCTCGACCGGCTCCGCTCTGCTCAGGCACGCCACGAGCGAACGGCCGGTGCCTGGCTGCCCGAGCCGCTGCTGGACGGCGACCCGATGCTCGGCCCTGCCGACACCTTCGAGCAGCGCGAATCGGTGTCCCTGGCCGTGCTGACCCTCCTGGAGCGCCTCTCGCCGGTCGAGCGGGCCGTCTACGTCCTGCGTGAGGCCTTCTCGTACAGCCATGCCGAGATCGCCGGGATCCTCGACATCACCGAGTCCGCGAGCCAGCAGCATGCCCACCGGGCCCGGACCCGGGTCGTCGCCGAACGCCGCCGGGGCCGTGAGGCCGACCCCGGGGCCGCGCGCCGGGTCGTCGAGGAGTTCCTCGCCGCCGCCGCGTCGGGGCGCACCGAACGGCTGGTTGCGCTGCTCACCGACGACGTGACGGCGGTGTCCGACGGCGCCGGGCTGAGCAGGAGGCTGCTGCGGTTCGACACGCGCGAGCGGGTCGCCTCCTTCGTGCGGGCGGGTTTCAAGCCCACGCCGGCGAAGCGGCGGCTGGCCGGTGGCTCGCCCGCGATCCACATCGCGCGCGTCAACGGATCGCCGGCCGTCCTCGCCGTGGTCGACGGCCGCGTGATCGGCACCGTGGCGTTCGAGATCGGCGACGGCAAGGTCGCGTCCCTGCGCGGTATCGCCGCCGCCGACCGGCTCAAGCGACTCGACGAGGCCTGGCGGCGGCACGAACCCGACGCGCCGGTCCTCACCTGGTGACGGTGGCCTGAGGGGGCGGCGCTCCTCCTGCCCGTGTCATCCCCTGCCCGGGCGCCGCACCGCGCGCCGGATCCTCGTCAGCGCCGGCTCTCCACGCCGCCAGCGGTGCCCGCCCTGCACCCGCGGGTCGTCCATCACGTCGTAGCGCTTCACGTAGGCGCCCAGGAACGCCTGGAGCGTCGCGACCGCCGGAATGGCGATCAGTGCCCCGACGGCGCCCATCAGCGCGGTGCCCGCCACCACCGACCCGAAGGCGACCGCGGGGTGGATGTCGACCGTCTTGGAGGTGAGCTTCGGCTGCAGCACGTAGTTCTCGAACTGCTGGTAGACCACGACGAATCCCAGGACCCACAACGCGTACCAGGGGTTGACGGTGAAGGCGATCAACATCGGCAGTGCCCCGGCCAGATAGGTGCCGATCGTGGGGATGAACTGCGAGACGAGGCCGACCCAGACCGCGAGCGCAGGCGCGTAGGGCACTCCGAGGACCTCGAACAGGATGTAGTGCGCCGCGCCCGAGATGAGCGCCATCAGCCCGCGCGAGTAGATGTAGCCGCCGGTCTTGTCGACCGCGATCTCCCAGGCACGCAGCACCTCGGTCTGCCGCGAGGGCGGCAGCACGGAGCACAGCGCGCGCCGCAGACGGGGGCCGTCAGCGGCGAAGTAGAAGGAGAACAGGAAGATCGTGAGCAGCCGGAACAGCCCGCCGAGCACGGTCGTGGAGACATCGAGCACACCGGTCGCGCTGTTCTGGACGTATCTCTGGAGCCAGTCCGAGTGCAGCAGGCTGTCCTGCACCTCGACACGGGAGAGCTCTGTGTGGAAGGTCTGGTTGACCCAGTTGATCACTGAGTCGAGGTACTTGGGGAACTCCTCGACCATGTCGACGATCTGTCCGGCGAGCATCGACCCGAGCAGAACGACGAAGCCCACTCCGACGATCAGCACGGCGAGGAAGACCAGGAAGGTGGCGAGCCCCCGGCGCATCCCGCGTCCCGCCATGCGGCTGACGGCCGGCTCGATGGCCAGCGCCAGGAAGAAGGCGATGAGGACGTTGGTCAGCAGCCCGATGAGCTGGTAGAAGGCCCAGCTGCCGAGTTGGAAGCACCCGTAGAGCGCCAGCGCCATCACCACGGCACGCGGCAGCCATCCGGGCATGCGGGCGGGGCCGGTACCGGGCGGCGGATTAGGTGGTGCGGCCGGCGGGACGGGCGGTGAGGCGGGCGGCTCGGTCTGGGCGGTCTCGTCTGTCGGTGCCACGGGACAAGTCTCGCTCACCGCGGTGACAGCCGGTTGCCCGGCCCGGTAGCGGCAGTGCGAAAAGGCGAAGTCGTTCCGGTGGTCGGGACCGCGCCGCTCAACGCTGGTCCGCGGGCACACCGACCGCCGAGCAGACCCCGCGCCAGACGTCCTTGGCCTCCCAGCCCGCGGCCAGGGCCTCGTGCACCGTGCGGCCACCGAGCTCCGCCATCACGTGATCGCGCGCGAAGGAATCGGCGTACGTCGCGCCGAAGTAGTCCGCCATCCGTTCCCAGAAAATCGTCAACCGCATGCCTCCAGTATCCCGCCCCTGAGAGTGCAGCCTGGCCGGGAGGACCCTGCCGAGCGCGTTCTCCCCTCTACGGTCGGTCCATGGCTGGAACCGGAGCACACTCTCTCGCCCGCGCCGAGCAGTTCATCTGGCTCACCGCACGCGTCCTGGAACAGCGGCGGTTCGCCCATCTCTTCCTGGAAGGGAGCGCGGACAGCGTCGAGACCGCGCTCGCCGCCTATCGGAACGAGGACGGTGGCTATGCTCACGCGCTCGAACCCGATCTCCGCGGACCGGTGAGTCAACCGCTGCACACCGCACACGCGCTGAGCGTTCTCGACTCGATCGGCCGCTGCGGTGGTCTGCGCGTGGAGCGGATCTGCCGCTACCTGACGGACGTGTCGACCAAGGAGGGCGCTCTGCCCGCGCTCCGTCCCTCGCAGCGGGGCTACCCCTCCGCTCCGTTCATCCCCGTCGTCGACGACCCGCCCGCCGAGCTGTTGTCGACGGGCCCGGTGGTCGGGCTCCTGCACCGCAATCAGGTATGGCACGCCTGGTTGTTCCGGGCCACCGACTTCTGCTGGGCCGCGGTCGACGCGCTGGAGCGGTCCCAGCGGTCCCATCCGTACGAGGTCGAGGCCGCCGTCGCCTTCCTCGACGGCGTACCGGACCGGGGGCGCGCCGAGTCAGCCGCCGACCGGCTGGGGCGACTGGTCCGTGCGCAGAGGCTGGTGGTGCTCGACGCGCGGCGCCGCGACGAGTACCCGGTGGCCCCCGGTTACGCCCCGGGGGAGCACCACTTCCCCTACGACTACGCCCGTACGCCCGGGTCGCTCGCCCGCCGGTGGTTCAGCGACGGTGAGCTGGAAAGCTCCCTGGACCATCTGGCGGCCGAGCAGCAGGAGGACGGCGGGTGGCCGGTCAACTGGCGCCGGTGGGCGCCCGGAACCGCCTTGGAGGGCCGTCCGATCGTGACGCTCAGGGCCCTGCGGACCCTCCAGGCGTACGGCCGTGGTCCGCGCTGATCCGGCCCGCTCAGAACACGGCGCGCGCCACGGCGGTGACCAGGACGGCAGAGCCCACGACGACCAGGAAGGGGGCTCGCAGGACGAGGGCGAGTGCCGCCGCGGCGAGTCCCGCCGCTCTGGCGTCCAGCACCAGATCCTGCGCGTCGCCGAAGGTCTGCTGGGCGGTGAGGGCCGCGAGCAGCGCCACCGGCAGGAGCGCCGCCATCCGTTGCACGAGGGGGCGTTCCAGGACTCCGGCGGGGACCAGCAGCCCCAGGAGCTTCGCGAGGTAGCAGCCGACGGCCGTGAGCCCGATGGCGATCCAGATGTTCATCGGCCCTCCCCGGGCGTGGAGTCCCCGGTGACTTCCTCGTTCGTGGCGCTCCTGCCACGGCCGTTCAGGAAGAGGACGACGGGTGCCGCCAGCGCGGACACGAGTACGGGCACGCCCGCCGGCAGCACCGGCAGGAGACCGAGCACCAGCAGGACGGCGAGCCCGGCCGTGACGCGCTCCGTGGTGCTCTTCAGCATCGGAGCGAGCAGGGCGAGGAACACGGCGGGGCTCGCCGCGTCCAGCCCCCAGGCGTCGGTGTCGCCGAGCGCCTCGGCGCCGAGCGCGCCGATCAGCGTGGTCAGGTTCCACAGGGCGTACAGGGTGAGCCCCGTCACGGTGAACCCGATCCGTGCCGCTCTCCGGGTGGGCTGGGGCAGCGTGACGGCGGTCGTCTCGTCGATGACCCATTGCGCGGCGAGGGGGCGCAGCGCGCGCGGGAGGGCGAGGAGCTGCGACAGCCGCAGTCCGTAGAAGGCGTTGCGGATGCCCAGGAAGAACGCTCCGGCCGCGGCGGTGTACGGGTTGCCGCCTGCGGCGAGGGCGCCCACGAGGGCGAACTGGGAGGCGCCGGTGAAGACGAGGAGGCTCAAGGCACATGTCTGGAGGAGGGTCAGTCCGGAGCCTGCCGAGGTCACGCCGAAGGCGAAGCCGGAGAGACCCACGGCTATGCCCACGCCGAGTGCGTCCCGGACGACTGCCGCGTCCTGCTTCTCCTCGGCCGGCCCCTGAAGGTCGGGGGCCGCCGGGCCCTGAGGGAGTGCTGTCTGTTCTGCCACGTCCGGAACGCTACGGGGCGAGGGCCCGGTCGGTCTTGTACGTTCTTGCGCGTTCACGCTGGTAGGCGCCCGGAGGCACCCCTACGATCCGGGTGAAGTGGCGGTTGAGATGGGGCTGGTCGGTGAAGCCCACGGCGGCGGCGGCCTCGGCGGGAGCCGTCCCCGCGTCGAGCAGGCGGCGCGCACGGCGTACGCGGGCGTCGGTGAGCCAGGTGTGCGGAGGCATTCCGTACTGCTTCTTGAAGGCCCGCAACAGTGCGAACGGGCTGGTGCCGAGCTCCGCGGCGAGCCCTTCGAGGGTGGGCGGGCGCTCCATCCGCTCCTCCAGCACGGCGCGGGCGCGGGCGGCGTCGCGGGCACCGGCGGAGTGCGGCGTCCTGGTCGGCGGCACGCTGCCGTGGCGGTCGAGCAGCTGGGCGACCAGCACACGCAGGACGCTGTCGGCTGCCAGGGCGTTGCCCTCCTCCGCGGCCCGGTGGACCTCGGATATCAGCCGGGCGGCACGCGGGTCCGTCACTCCGGGCCCGGCGAAGCCGACCGTGCCCCGGGTGCCCGTGAGATCCGCGGCGATGTCGTTGACCACCTGGGCGGACGGGTAGAGCGTGGCGTACGCCCACCCTTCGGGCACTCCGGCGCGGGCGGTGTGGGGCACCTCCGGGTTGATCATGATCACGGTTCCCGGCCCGGCGTGCACGGTGCCCTCGGGGAGACCGACCTCCTCGACACCACTGGTGACCGTGGCGAAGACGTAGCCCTCGTGGCTGTGGCGCGGAAAGGTGTGGCGGACGTACCGGGCACGCAGCAGATCGAGGTCGGGCAGTTCGGCGTGCTGCCAGTGCCTCGCCCACTCCTGTGCCGCCGCTGACTCCGCCATGTTCGCATTCTCGCAGGTCCGGGCTGTGGGCGCGGTCCGTGGACGTGGGCCCCGGGCACGTCCACCGGCCGTTGTCGGTGGTGGGGTGCACGATGGGGGGCATGGCCGGTTCCGCACTCGATTCGTTCTCGCCCGCGACCCGCAGCTGGTTCGCGGCTGCCTTCGACGCGCCCACCGCGGCGCAGGAGGGTGCCTGGCGTGCCATCGGCGAGGGTTCGGACGTGCTGGTCGTCGCACCGACCGGATCGGGCAAGACGCTCGCCGCGTTCCTCGCCTCCCTGGACCGGCTGGCGGCCGTCCCGCCGCCGGCCGAGGCGAAGAAGCGCTGCCGTGTGCTGTACGTGTCGCCGATGAAGGCGCTCGCGGTCGACGTCGAGCGGAACCTGCGTTCGCCGCTGACCGGGATCCGCCAGGAATCGGTGCGCCTGGGGCTCCCCGAGCCGGAGGTGCGGGTCGGGATCCGCTCCGGCGACACTCCTCCGGCCGAGCGCCGCTCGATGGCGACGAAGCCCCCGGACATCCTGATCACCACCCCCGAATCGCTGTTCCTGATGCTCACCTCCTCGGCCCGGGACGCGCTGGCGGGTATCGAGACGGTGATCGTGGACGAGGTGCACGCCGTCGCGGGCACCAAACGCGGCGCCCATCTCGCCCTGTCCCTGGAGCGCCTGGACGAGCTGCTGCCGCGGCCGGCGCGCCGTATCGGGCTGTCGGCGACGGTCCGCCCGGTCGACGAGGTCGCGCGGTTCCTGTCGCCCCAGCGGAAGGTGCGGATCGTCCAGCCACCGTCCGCCAAGGAGTTCGACCTCTCCGTCGTCGTTCCGGTGGAGGATCTCGGCGAGCTGGGTGGTTCCCCCGCCACGGGTGACGAGGGCGGCCAGGCCGAGAAGCCGTCGATCTGGCCGCACGTCGAGGAGCGGATCGCCGACCTCGTCCAGTCACACCGCTCCACGATCGTCTTCGCCAACTCCCGTCGGCTCGCCGAGCGTCTGTGCAACCGGCTGAACGAGATCGCCTACGAGCGGGCGGCCGGCGCCGCGTCGCAGGAGGGGGGTGAGGCCGGCCGGCCGCTGCCCGAGGCACACTCCCCCGCCGAGGTCATGGCCCAGTCGGGAGCCGCGAGGGGAGCGCCTCCCGTTCTCGCGCGTGCGCATCACGGCTCGGTGTCCAAGGAACAGCGCTCCCAGGTCGAGGAGGACCTCAAGGCGGGCCGGCTGCCCGCTGTCGTCGCCACCTCCAGCCTGGAGCTGGGCATCGACATGGGGGCGGTCGACCTGGTGGTCCAGGTCGAGTCGCCGCCGTCCGTGGCGTCGGG
This sequence comes from Streptomyces sp. NPDC102402, assembly GCF_044765765.1. Lineage (NCBI taxonomy): Bacteria > Bacillati > Actinomycetota > Actinomycetes > Kitasatosporales > Streptomycetaceae > Streptomyces > Streptomyces sp. NPDC102402. The sequence continues at coordinate 26,884 of NZ_JBIWKR010000025.1, read as the reverse complement.
GCTGCAGCGGGTGGGCCGCGCCGGGCACCAGGTCGGTGCCGTGTCCACCGGCGTGGTCTTCCCCAAGTACCGCGGCGACCTGGTGCAGGCGGCCGTGGTGACCGAGCGGATGCGCGAAGGTGCCATCGAGGCACTGCGGATCCCGTCCAACCCCCTGGACGTCCTCGCCCAGCAGATCGTCGCCACGGTCGCGCTCGACACCTGGCAGGCGGACGATCTTCTCGCCCTCGCCCGGCGCGCCGCGCCTTTCGCCTCGCTGCCCGAATCCGCGTTCACCGCCGTGCTCGACATGCTCGCCGGACGCTATCCGTCCGACGCCTTCGCGGAACTGCGCCCCCGTGTGGTGTGGGACCGCGTCACCGGCGCGGTCACGGGCCGCCCCGGTGCCCAGCGGCTCGCCGTCACCTCGGGCGGCACCATCCCCGACCGCGGGCTCTTCGGCGTCTTCCTGGCCGGCGCGGACCCGAAGAAGGGCGGCGGACGCGTCGGCGAGCTGGACGAGGAGATGGTCTACGAGTCCCGGGTGGGCGACGTCTTCACCCTGGGCACCACGTCGTGGCGGATCGAGGACATCACCAGGGACCGGGTCCTGGTCTCGCCGGCCCCCGGGGTCCCGGGGCGGCTGCCGTTCTGGAAGGGCGACCAGCTGGGCCGCCCGCTGGAGCTGGGCCGTGCGCTGGGCGCGTTCCTCCGGGAGATCGGCGCCCTGTCCGACGAGGACGCCCGGCTGCGGCTGCTCGCCGCCGGCCTCGACGCGTGGGCGGCGGACAACATCCTGTCGTACCTCGACGAGCAGCGCCGTGCCTGCGGCCACGTCCCGGACGACCGGACGGTCCTCGTCGAGAGGTTCCGGGACGAGCTCGGTGACTGGCGGGTCGTCGTGCACTCGCCGTTCGGCGCCCAGGTGCACGCCCCCTGGGCACTCGCCCTCTCCGCCCGGCTCGGCGAGCGGTACGGCATGGACGCACAGGTCATGCACGCGGACGACGGCATCGTGCTGAGGCTGCCCGACGCCGATCTGATGGGCCTCGACCTCCTGGACTTCGATCCGGCTCAGGCGGATGCGGGAGCCGGTGGGGACGCCGGTCCCGGGCGCGGCGATCCCGGACCGGGCTTCCCCGGCGCCGGGTTCGGCAGTGATCAGCCGCCGGTCGGGGCGACCGACGTGGTGTTCGACAAGGGCGAGATCGGCCAGGTCGTCACCGAGCAGGTCGGCGGATCGGCCCTGTTCGCCTCCCGGTTCCGTGAATGCGCCGCACGCGCCCTGTTGTTGCCCCGGCGCAGTCCGGGAAAGCGCACCCCTCTGTGGCAGCAGCGCCAGCGTGCGTCGCAGCTGCTCCAGGTGGCCTCCGAGTTCGGCTCGTTCCCGATCGTCCTCGAAGCGGTCCGCGAGTGCCTTCAGGACGTCTTCGACGTCCCGGGTCTCACCGAGCTGATGGGCGATCTGGAGGCGCGCCGTATCCGTCTGGTCGAGGTGACCACCCCCGAGCCGTCGCCTTTCGCCCGCTCGCTCCTCTTCGGATACGTCGCGCAGTTCCTGTACGAGGGCGACTCGCCGCTCGCCGAGCGGCGAGCGGCCGCGCTCTCGCTCGACTCCCACCTCCTGGCGGAGCTGCTCGGCCAGGCGGAGCTGCGCGAGCTGCTCGACGCGGATGTCCTCGGGGAGCTGGAGCGGGAGCTCCAGTGGCTGACCGACGACAGGAAGATCAAGGACGTCGAGGGGGTCGCCGATCTGCTGCGCGTCCTCGGCCCCCTCACCGACGCCGAACTGGCCGAGCGCGGGGCGGAACCCGGCTGGGCCCCGGAGCTGGAGACGTCCCGGCGCGCCATCCGGGTCCGGATCGGCGGTGCCGGTCACTGGGCAGCCGTGGAGGACGCGGGCCGACTGCGCGACGCCCTCGGCACCGCGCTTCCGGTAGGAGTTCCCGAAGCGTTCACCGAGCCGGTCAAGGACCCCCTCGGTGATCTCCTCGCCCGGTACGCCCGCACGCACGGCCCGTTCACCAGCACCCGGGCGGCGAGCCGTCTCGGCCTGGGCACCGCGGTCACGGACGGAGCGCTGCAGCGGCTCGCCGCCTCGGGCCGAGTCGTACAGGGAGAATTCCACCCGGCGGGCATCGGGCAGGAGTGGTGCGATGCCACGGTCCTGCGCAGGCTGCGCCGCCGTTCGCTGGCCGCGCTCCGCCAGGAGCTGGAGCCGGTTCCGCCCGCCGCTCTGGCAGGTTTCCTCCCTCAGTGGCAGCACCTCGGGGACAACAGCCTGCGGGGCATCGACGGACTGGCCCGCGCCATCGAGCAGTTGCAGGGCGCACCGGTCCCGGCGTCCGCGCTGGAGAAGCTGATCCTTCCGAGCCGCGTCATGGGATACGCCCCCGCCATGCTCGACGAGCTCACCACCACCGGCGAAGTCGTCTGGGCCGGGGCGGGCGCCCTCCCGGGGAAGGACGGCTGGCTCTCCCTCTACCTGGCCGACAGCGCGCCCATGCTCCTGCCTCCACCCCATCCGCTGGAGCAGACCGCGTTGCACGAGTCGGTGCTCACCGTCCTCTCCGCCGGGTACGGCCTCTTCTTCCGTCAGATCGCCGACCAGGTCCGCGCCACCACGCACCCGGACTGCACCGATCCCCAGCTGGCCGACGCGCTCTGGGACCTGGTCTGGTCCGGCCGTCTCACCAACGACACGCTGGCACCGCTGCGTTCGCTCCTGGGTTCGGGGCGCACGGCGGGCTCCACCGCACACCGCGCGAAGCGGAGTGTGCCGCGCGGCCGTTACGGGTCACTGACGGCGGCGGCACGCCCCGCCTCCCGGACCGGTCCGCCGACCGTCTCGGGACGGTGGTCGCTGCTGCCCGCCGCGGAGCCCGAGCCGACCCATCGCGCGCATGCCCTGGCCCGGACGCTCCTCGACCGCCACGGAGTGGTGACCCGCGGCGCGGTGCAGGCCGAGGGCGTCGAGGGCGGGTTCTCCGCGGTCTACCGGATCCTCGCCGCGTTCGAGGACAGTGGCCAGGCCCGGCGCGGTTATGTCGTCGAGGGGCTCGGGGCGGCCCAGTTCGCGATGGACGGCGCCGTGGACCGGCTCAGGGCCGCCTCCACCGCGCGTGACCGCGCCGACCCCGGATCGGTTCCCCGCGCGCTCGTCCTCGCGGCGGCCGATCCCGCCAACGCGTACGGCGCCGCGCTGCCCTGGCCCGAGTCGCCGGACGGCGCGGGGCACAAACCGGGGCGCAAGGCCGGCTCGCTGGTGGTCCTCGTGGACGGCGAGCTGACGCTCTACATGGAGCGCGGCGGAAAGTCCCTGCTCGCGTGGCCCACCGATCCCGCCGACCCGGCCCTCCGCGCCGCCGCCGAGGCGCTGGCGTCAGCCGCGCGCGCGGGGACGCTCGGCACGGTCACGGTGGAGCGCACCAACGGCGCCTCCTCCCTGACATCCCCGCTGGGCCGGACCCTGGAGGCCGCCGGTTTCCTCGCCACGCCACGGGGTCTGCGGCTGCGCGCCTGAGTGCTCGCCGGGATTCAGCCGTCGCGTGCCCGGCTCATCCGCCGCGAGGTCACCTGTCGCGTGTCCGAGGTACCGCTCACGGCGCGGGGCAGGGACCACGCGGCGCTGTCCGCGCATCATGGAGGCATGCCCGAAGGCGACACCGTCCTGCAGACAGCCCGGCGTCTCGACGTGGCACTGGCCGGCCAGGTACTGACGGTCTTCGATCTGAGGGTCCCGCGGTTCGCCACGTCGGACCTGACCGGTCGGACGGTCCTGGGCGTCACCGCGCGCGGCAAGCACCTGCTCACCCGCATCGAGGGCGGCCTCACCCTTCACAGCCATCTGCGCATGGACGGCGCATGGCGCGTGTTCGGACCCGGCGAGCGCTGGAGGGGCGGCCCCTCCCACCAGATCCGCGCCGTGCTCGCGACAGCGGAGCACACAGCAGTCGGCTACCGGCTGCCCGTCCTCGAACTGCTCCGCACCGTCGACGAGGACCAGGTCGTCGGCCATCTCGGTCCCGACCTGCTGGGGCCCGACTGGGATCCGGACGCCGCCCTGCGCAATCTGCTCTCCGACCCCGGCCGCCGTGTCGGGGACGCGCTCCTTGACCAGCGGAATCTGGCCGGAATCGGCAATGTCTACATGTGTGAGCTCTGCTTCATGGCCCGTGCGACCCCCTGGCTCCCGGTGGGCGAACTGTCCCTGCCCCTCGCCACCCGCCTGGTCAGTACGGCCAGACAACTCCTCGAGGCCAATCGCGACCGTCCGATGCGGACCACCACCGGAGCGACACCGGCCCTCCGCGGCCGCACGCGGGAACGCCTCTTCGTCTACGGACGGGCGGGCCGCCCCTGCCTGCGCTGTCGTACGCCCATCCGTGTGGCGGACCGTGACGATCGCCCGGCCTACTGGTGCCCCCACTGCCAGTCCGGGCCCACCGCGGCCGAACCGATGGAACCGACCGGCCGGCAGGGCTAGGTGGATATGTCCGTCCGCTCCGTCTCGGGATCCTCAGCAACCTGGTCCGGCCGCACCGCAGCCGCCACATGGACCGGCAGCAGGCTCAGACCCCATCCCCCTGCCGCCACCGCGCCCTCGACGACTCCGGCGTGCTCCGGCTTCAGGAGCAGCCGGAGCACCGCCCACCACCACACGCCACCGAGGACGAGCGCCGGCACCCATCGCCGCACCATGGCTGCCTCCTCCGGCCGACGCTAGTACGGCACGAGATCCTGACGGGAGGGCGCACCGGTGCACTACCGGCGTGCGCGGCACGGACGGAACGACAGCGCGCGCTCTCCTGGACTCCCAGTCGGGAGAGGCGAGCCCCTGCCCTCCCCCGCAGTTTCCCCCGGGGCGTCGCGGTGTGCATCCCGCGTCCTGCGGGACGCTGTCCGCTCCGCATGCGTGTGCCTCCACCGATACGTCGGTGGAGGCACACGCATGCGGAGCGGACACCCTGCCTGCCCCGTGACCGGCCGGATCGTGTCGGCCCGAGCTTCTGAAGCCCGGCCAGGACGGGAAGGCCGGAGGGGCCGGGGCCTAGCGATCGTCGTCGTTCTTCAGGGAGTCCTTCACGCCCTTGGCGCGCTCGCCGGCCCCTCCCAGTGCGCCCTCGGTCTTGGCCTTGGCCTGGTCCGCCTTGCCCTCGGCCTCCTTGCGGCGGTCACCGGTGAGCTTGCCCGTCGCTTCCTTGGCCTTGCCCTTGATCTTGTCCATCGCCTTGTCGTCACTCACTTCGAACTCCTCACTCGCTGCCGGGCGCCGTCACGGGGCACCCTGGCCCTCTGTCACCGCAGGTCAGGCGCTTTCGGCCTGGAACATCCACGCGTGCTTCTCGAGGTCCGCCGTCAGTGTGATCAGGATGTCCTGGCTGACGGGGTCCGGTTCAGCGGTCGCGTCGATCCGCTCCCGCATGCGCTCGATGACCACGAGAAGTGCCTCCACCAGCGCCCGTACCGCGTCCACGTCCTTGATCCAGCCGTCAGGCACGGAATCGATGGCCGTGGTCTTCGCCAGGGTCCGGGACCGTCCGTCGGGGTTGACTCCCACCGCGGAAGCCCTTTCGGCGACGGTGTCCGAGTGCTGCCGCGCGGTGTCCACGACCTCGTCGAGCTGCAGATGGATCGACCGGAAGCGGGGACCGACGACATTCCAGTGGACCTGCTTGGCCGCAAGGGAGAGGTCGATCAGATCGACCAGGGCACCCTGCAGTGCGTCTCCCACGACCTTCCGGTCACCCTCGGTCAACGCGCTCTTCACGACAGACATGCAATTCTCCTATCGGATAGCTGCTCGCTGTTCGGCCTACCACCCGTCCACGATGGCACAAATGACATAAAACGGTCACTCGGATGGTCTCCCTGAAGGAGTGCCCATCCGGCCTCACCTCGCGCCTGCCCGGCAAAGCGCCCCGCACACACCCCTACGCGAAAGCCCCGGCCGACCCCTTGAGGGGCCGGCCGGGGCTTCGTACACCGCGAACCGTGCGGTCAGGCGGCGACGACATCCACCGCTTCCGCGGGCGCCTTGATGGTCACCCGTCCTGTCGGCACGCCGGCGACCGACGCGACGGAGACGGAATTGAGCATCGGGCGCACCGGCACAGGCACCGCATCACTGGCCGCTGCCGACTCGGCCAGCTCAGCCAGGGACAGTTCATCGCTCACTTCACGCATGAGCTCGGACATCCGTACGTCCAACGCGTCGCAAATGGCGGAGAGCAGTTCGGAGGATGCCTCCTTCTGCCCCCGCTCCACCTCGGAGAGATAGCCGAGCGAGACTCGGGCGGACGAGGAGACTTCGCGCAGAGTACGGCCTTGGCGCTGGCGCTGCCGACGCAGCACGTCACCAAGCAGGCGACGGAGCAGAATCATCGGTGGCTCCCTCCTCGGACCGCGTAGCCGCATCCTTCACGCCCCACCGTACCGCCTCGCGCTGCGGCCGTGCGGGGAGCGATGTCGTGTTCACTCAGGGCTGCAAACATCAATTCCCCCCGTTCTGTTCCGTATCCTGTGCCCTCGCGTCTTCGCCGAGTTCGCCGGAGAGAAGCTCGAGCAGGCTCCGTACACTCTCCTTACGAATGTCCGCCCGCCCGCCGTTCAACCTCAGCTCGGCGACATTCCGCACGCCACCCGGCCCGGAAACGGCTATGAAGACCGTTCCCACGGGCTTGCCGTCCTGGGGCTCGGGGCCGGCGACACCGGTGGTCGAGACACCCCAATCGGCACCCAGGACCCGGCGCACACCGGTGGCCATCGCCTGCGCGACCGACGGATCCACCGCTCCGCGCTCGGCGAGGAGCGCCCCGTCGACGCCCAGCACGTCCCGCTTGAGAGGCGTCGCATACGCGGTGACGGACCCGCGGAAGCTCCGGGAGGCACCGGGGACGGAGGTGAGCTCGGCGGCCACGAGGCCCCCGGTGAGGGACTCGGCGACGGCGAGCGTCTCACCGCGCTCCTGAAGCCGCCGGAGCACCAGGGCGGCCCCGGACATCACCGCTCGGCCTCCGCGGTCCCACGACCGCCCGCCACGCGCTCCCCTACCGGTTCCCCCAGAGGTTCCACCATCGGCTCCGCGACGGCCTCCGCCCCGACGACGTCATCGGCTACGCATCCGCCGCCCACGGCCGGTTCGCCGCCGAGGGGCGCCTCGGCCTCCGCCGCCGCCACGAGCGCTTCCCGGGCGGCGGCCCGTTCGGCCGCGAGGCCGTGACCGCGCAGCACGAGGGCCTGGCGCACGTAGTCGAGCCCGGTGACGACCGTCAGCACGACCGCGGCCATCATCACCCAGAAGCGCAGAGTCGCCAGGGGCCCTGTCAGCGCCAGGACGTACATGCCGACGGCGATGCCCTGTGCCAGGGTCTTCACCTTCCCGCCGCGGCTGGCCGGGATCACCGAGTGCCGGATGACCCAGAAGCGCATCAGCGTGATGCCGAGCTCCCGGAAGAGGATCACACCGGTGATCCACCACGGCAGGTCCCCGAGCCAGGAAAGGCAGATCAGCGCCGCACCCATGATCGCCTTGTCCGCGATCGGGTCGGCGATCTTCCCGAAGTCGGTGACCAGGTTGTACGTGCGTGCCAGGTGGCCGTCGAAGACATCGGTGATCATCGCGACGGCGAAGGCCGCCCAGGCGAACGACCGCCAGACCGGGTCGTAGCCGCCGTCGTGCAGGAGCAGCATGACGAAGCCCGGGACCAGCAGCAGCCGCACCATCGTGAGGATGTTCGCGATGTTCCAGAGGCCGGCCTGGTTGACTGCCGCCGCGCCCAGCTTGCCGCCGCGGGGTGCCGGCGTCGCGCCGGAGCCGCCTGCCGCGGATGCCGGGGCTCCCGTCATCTGGCTGCCTCCGCAAGCTCGTGGTGTTCGGCCACGAGGTCCACTCCCTCGGTGCCCACTGCCTTCGCTTCGACCATAAGGCCCGGCACGAGCCCTTCGCGTGTGGTGAAGACGACCTGGCCGTCCGTTTCCGGTGCCTGGTGGGCGGCGCGGCCCACCGCCACGGGCCCGTCCTCGTCGGAGTCCACGGACTCGACGAGGACCTGGAGGGTCTCGCCGACCCGCTCCTCGGCCCGCTGCGAGGTCAGCTCCTCGGCGAGCTGCGAGATGTGCGCGAGGCGCTCCGCGATGACGTCGGCGTCCAGCTTGTTCTCGTAGCCGACGGCCTCGGTCCCCTCCTCGTCGGAGTATCCGAAGACCCCGATGGCGTCGAGGCGCGCGCCGGTGAGGAAGCGTTCCAGCTCGGCGAGGTCGGCCTCGGTCTCCCCGGGGAAGCCCACGATGAAGTTCGACCGCGCACCGGCCCGCGGAGCCTTGCCCCGGATGGTCTCCAGCAGTTCGAGGAAACGGTCCGTGTCACCGAACCGCCGCATCGCGCGCAGCACCCCGGGGGCGGAGTGCTGGAAGGAGAGGTCGAAGTACGGGGCGACCTTGGGCGTCGAGGTGAGCACGTCGATCAGTCCCGGCCGCATCTCGGCGGGCTGCAGGTAGCTGACGCGGATCCGCTCGATCCCCTCGACGTCGGCGAGCTCGGGCAGCAGGGTCTCCAGGAGCCTGATGTCGCCGAGGTCCTTGCCGTACGAGGTGTTGTTCTCGGAGACGAGCATGACCTCCTTGACCCCCTGCTCGGCGAGCCAGCGGGTCTCCTGGAGGACGTCGGACGGGCGCCGCGAGATGAACGAGCCGCGGAAGGACGGGATGGCGCAGAACGAGCAGCGCCGGTCGCAGCCCGAGGCGAGCTTCACGGAGGCGACCGGGCTGGTGCCCAGCCGGCGCCGCAGCGGTGCCCGCGGCCCCGAGACGGGTGCGACACCCTCCGGCAGATCGGCGGGGGCCGGCGCGATCTCCTGGGCGTGCCCGGGCAGCGCGACGGCGGCGTCCTGCCGCTCCGCCGGGCTGATCGGCAGCAGCTTGCGCCGGTCGCGCGGGGTGTGGGAGGCGTGGATGCCACCGTTGAGGATGGTCTGCAGGCGGTCGGAGATGTCGGCGTAGTCGTCGAATCCGAGGACCCCGTCCGCTTCCGGCAGTGCCTCGGCGAGGTCCTTGCCGTAGCGCTCGGCCATGCAGCCGACGGCCACCACGGCCTGGGTTCTGCCGTGGTCCTTCAGATCGTTCGCTTCGAGCAGGGCGTCGACGGAGTCCTTCTTGGCGGCTTCGACGAATCCACAGGTGTTGACGACGGCGACATCCGCGTCCGTGGCGTTCTCGACGAGCTCCCAGCCGTCCGCTGCCAAGCGGCCTGCGAGCTCCTCCGAGTCCACCTCGTTACGGGCGCAGCCAAGAGTGACAAGGGCGACGGTACGGCGTTCGGGCATGGGCTCAAGACTACTTTGTCCCGGCACTCGTCCTACCGTGCAGGGTTCACCGCTACAGAGAGTGACCGAACGGCCGGTGAAGCGGGGGTGAAGCACGGCGAACGAGAACGGTGAGTGCCCGGGCAGGACTGCCCGGTCACTCACCGCGAGGAGGAGCGTGGGTGGAGAGGTCAGCCGACCTCGGGATCACCCTTGGTGTACGAGAGCCGTTCGACCTGACCCGACTCGAACTGGTCGTCGACCTTCTTGCCGTTCACGAAGAGATCGATCGCTCCGGCGTCGCCGAGAACGAGGTCGACCCGCTCCTTGTCCTGGAAGGTCTTGGAGTCACCCTTTTCCAGCAGCCCGTCGAAGAGCAGCCGCCCGTTGTGGTCCTTGGCGGAGATCCAGCTCCTGCCCTCGGTGGCGCTGAGCTTGACCGTCACCTTGTCCCGGGGGGCAGCGGCGATGGCACTCTCGGAGGGAGCGGGCTTGGGGTCCGCGGGCTTGGTCGGGGTGGGCTTGGGCGTGGTCTTGTCGGGGGTCGAGCCTTCGGCGACCTGTGCCGAGCCCGATCCCTCGTCGTCGCCGCTGAAGAGCGTGAAGCCGACGAAGCCGATGACGGCGACGATGGCGGCGACCATGGCAGCGGTCCAGTTGGGCCGACGGGGTTCGGAGCGGATCCGCTCCGCCTCGAACAGCGGGGCCGCGGGGGTGGGCGCCGGCCGGCCGCCGTGCTCGGCGTCGAACTCCGCGATCAGCGGATCGGGGTCGAGCCGGACGGCGTGGGCGAGCATACGGATGTGACCGCGTGCGTACACGTCACCGCCGCAACGGGAGAAGTCGTCCTCCTCGATCGCGTGCACGATGGGGATGCGCACCCGGGTGGAGCTGCTGACTTCCTCGACCGTCAGACCTGCGGCGATACGAGCCTGCTGAAGCGCGCGACCGATCGAAGGCCGGTCGTCTTCGGGGGAGTTGCCGATGGACACGGGGGCGCCTTTCGAGCGTGAGCCACCTGCTGGATGTTCAGTCTAGGGGTGGTACGAAAGGGTGGGGCAACCGGGAGCGACGGCTTTGTACGCCATCGGGATCGCCGGGCAGCCCCTCGGGCAGGACGGAGGGCGGAGAGCGCGACGGATCATCCCGCTGCTCCTCCTTTCAACTTGACGTACGGCCGGGCGAAACGGTTGCCCGCAAAACTCTTACGAAGCGGTTTCCCCGCGAATGACGGCCAACACACCGTCGAGTTCGTCCGGTTTCACCATGACATCACGCGCCTTGGAACCCTCGCTGGGACCCACGATGTTGCGCGACTCCATGAGGTCCATCAGCCGACCGGCCTTCGCGAAGCCGACCCGCAGCTTGCGCTGGAGCATCGATGTCGAGCCGAACTGGGTGGACACGACCAGTTCGGCGGCCTGGCAGAGCAGATCGAGGTCGTCGCCGATGTCCTCGTCGATCTCCTTCTTCTGCTTCGTGCCGACCACCACGTCCTCGCGGAAGACCGGCGCCATCTGATCCTTGCAGTGCTGGACGACCGCCGCGACCTCGGCCTCGGTGACGAAGGCCCCCTGCATACGGGTCGGCTTGTTCGCCCCCATGGGCAGGAACAGACCGTCACCCTTCCCGATGAGCTTTTCGGCGCCCGGCTGGTCGAGGATGACCCGGCTGTCGGCGAGTGACGAGGTGGCGAAGGCGAGCCGGGAGGGCACGTTCGCCTTGATCAGACCGGTCACGACGTCGACCGAGGGCCGCTGGGTGGCGAGCACCAGGTGGATGCCTGCGGCGCGCGCCAGCTGGGTGATGCGGACGATGGAGTCCTCGACGTCGCGCGGGGCCACCATCATGAGGTCCGCCAGCTCGTCGACGATGACCAGCAGGTACGGATAGGGCGAGAGCTCCCGCTCACTCCCCTCGGGCGCCTTCGCCTTGCCCGTGCGCACCGCGTGGTTGAAGTCGTCGATGTGGCGGAAGCCGTAGGCCGCGAGGTCGTCGTAACGCAGGTCCATCTCCCGGACGACCCACTGGAGCGCCTCGGCGGCCTTCTTCGGGTTGGTGATGATGGGCGTGATGAGGTGCGGAATGCCCTCGTAGGCCGTGAGCTCGACACGCTTCGGGTCGACGAGCACCATCCGTACGTCCTCGGGGGTCGCCCGCACCATGACCGAGGTGATCAGGCAGTTGATGCACGAGGACTTGCCGGAACCGGTCGCACCGGCGACCAGGACGTGCGGCATGTTCGCCAGGTTTGCCATCTCGTAGCCGCCCTCGACGTTCTTGCCGAGCGCGACCAGCATGGGGTGGTCGTCCTCCGCCGCGTCCGCGAGGCGCAGGACGTCCCCGAGATTGACCATCTCCCGGTCGGAGTTGGGGATCTCGATACCGACGGCTGACTTGCCGGGGATCGGGGAGATGATCCGGACGTCCGGGCTGGCGACGGCATAGGCGATGTTCTTGGTGAGGGCGGTGATCCGCTCGACCTTGACGGCCGGGCCGAGTTCGACCTCGTAGCGGGTGACCGTCGGGCCGCGGGTGAAGCCGGTGACAGCGGCGTCGACCTTGAACTCCGTGAAGACGTTGGTCAGTGACGCGACGACCGCGTCGTTGGCGGCGCTGCGCGTCTTGCCCGGGCCACCGCGCTCCAGCAGGTCGAGGGAGGGCAGCGAGTAGGTGATGTCGCCGGAGAGCTGGAGCTGTTCGGCCCGGGCGGGCAGCGGCAGCGGCCGCTCGGGGGCGGGCTTCGTCAGATCGGGGACGCCTCCGGAGGAGGTGCCCTTCTCGGCGCCCCCGCCGCCGGGCGGAGCCTTCTCGGCCGACCTGGCACCGGGGACCGGGGTCCCGGTCCGTTCCCGGTCGGCGGAGACCCCCTGGGTCAGATCGGCGACGACCGGAGAGGGGGGCATGCCGTTGAGCACCGCCCCGTCGAGCGCTGCGGCAGCGGCGGCCGCCACGTCCACCGCGTCCATGGTGCGGTTCATGGCGGGCTGGGCGGACGGCCTGCGTGTCCGGCGCCGCTTGGTCAGCGCCTCGTCCTCGGCCTGGTCCGGGTCGTAGACGCCGTCCGCTTCGGGGCGGCGTGCCGAGGACCGCCGGGTGCGCTCGGGCAGCGCGTCACGCCACTGCTCGTCGTACCGTTCGTCGTCGCCGCCGTCCTCCTCGCCCTGTACGTGCACCGGGTCGACGATGCCGAGCCTGACGCCGAGCTGCCGCAGCCGCCGGGGGATGGCGTTGACCGGGGTGGCGGTGACGACCAGGAGTCCGAAGACCGTGAGCAGCAGAAGCAGCGGCACGGCGAGGACCTCGCCCATCGTGAAGACGAGGGGCTGGGAGGCGGCCCAGCCGATCAGCCCGCCGGCGTCCTGCATGGCGGCGGTACCGTCGTCGCGGCCCGGTGATCCGCAGGCGATGTGGACCTGGCCGAGCACGCCGATGACGAGGGCGGAGAGTCCGATGACGATTCGGCCGTTGGCCTCGGGCTTCTCCGGATAGAGGATCAGCCGTACGGCGACGGCGCCCAGCAGTATCGGCACCAGGAGGTCGAGCCGGCCGAAGGCCCCCGTCACGAGCATCTCGACGAGATCGCCGACGGGTCCCCGCAGATGGGACCAGGTGCCCGCCGCCACGACCAGCGCGAGGCCGAGGAGCAGCAGGGCGAGTCCGTCCTTGCGGTGCGCCGGGTCGAGTCCCTTGGCTCCGCGCCCTATGGAGCGGAACACCGCCCCGACGCCGTGCGCGGTACCCAGCCACAGCGCCCGGACGAACCGGTACACGCCCCCCGTGGGAGACGGCGCGGGCTTGGGCGCGGGTTTCCTCGCCGCCGCTTTCCTGGCGGGTGCCTTCCTGGCAGGCACCGTCTTCTTCGCCGCCGCCTTCTTGGCGGGCGCTGCTTTCTTCGCCGGTCCCTGGGGACGGCCGGAGCGCTTCGCGGTGCCCGCCGTGCCCAGGGAACCCTTGCCGGACGTACCTGAGGCCATGTGACTGAGGTTACCGGTGCCGACGCCGGTGGACACGTGTGCCTACGGCTTCACCCGTCCGTGTCGTCCTTGCACGCACGCAGAACTGACGACCCCTCAACCTGCCGCAGGTCAGCTCTGCGAGGGCAGGGCGGCCGCGGAACCGCCCGCGCCGGGTTCCAGAGCGTCGAGCGCACGGCGCAGACCGGTGAGCTTGCGCTCGAGGTGGGCGGCGGTGGCCACGGCGCCCGCGTCCGCCGATTCGTCGTCCAGCTGCTTGGAGAGGGCCTCGGCCTGCTCCTCCACCGCGGCGAGTCTCGCCGAGAGCTCGGCGAGCAGACCGGCCGGCTCCTTCTCGTCGGCGCCCGGCTGGGCGCCGCCTTCGAGCTGGAGCCGCAACAGCGCCGCCTGCTCGCGCAGCTGGCAGTTCTTCATGTAGAGCTCGACGAAGACCGAGACCTTGGCGCGCAGCACCCAGGGGTCGAAGGGCTTCGAGATGTAGTCCACCGCTCCCGCCGCGTAACCCCGGAAGGTGTGATGCGGGCCGTGGTTGATCGCGGTCAGGAAGATGATCGGGATGTCCCTGGTCCGCTCCCGCCGCTTGATGTGCGCGGCCGTCTCGAATCCATCCATCCCGGGCATCTGCACGTCCAGCAGAATGACCGCGAAATCGTCCGTGAGCAGCGCCTTGAGCGCTTCCTCCCCTGACGATGCCCGTACCAGTGTCTGATCGAGCGCAGAGAGGATGGCCTCCAGCGCCAGCAGATTCTCCGGCCGGTCATCGACCAGGAGGATCTTGGCCTTCTGCACCATGGCCCGCCCTCCTCGCCCCGGCATCGCACCGGGTGCCGCCCCAGGGGACGACTCCCTTACGCCGTCCGTCCTTGTGCCGGTCATGGTAGCCGCACCCCGCCCATCACCACACCCTGTCACCGCGATGTCACTGTGCACATAGCGAAAACGCGGTCGAAGACCAGAAGGTTCCCCGGAATCCGCCGACTCACACCCTCGCGGGCACAGTCGGTCGACGGATTCCGGCAGGCCGTTCCGCGCACGGTCACTCTCCGCGCATCCACTGCTCCATCACGGAGAGCAGGTGATCGGAGTCGACCGGCTTGGTCACGTAGTCGGAGGCGCCGCAGTCGATCGCCTTCTCCCGGTCGCCCTTCATCGCCTTCGCGGTCAGCGCGACGATCGGCAGGCCGGCGAACTGCGGCATTCGACGGATCGCCGTCGTCGTCGCATAGCCATCCATCTCGGGCATCATGATGTCCATCAATACGATCGTCACATCGTCGTGCTGCTCCAGGACTTCGATGCCCTCGCGCCCGTTCTCCGCGTACAGCACCGACAGCCCGTGCTGTTCGAGGACGCTGGTGAGGGCGAAGACGTTGCGGATGTCGTCGTCGACGATCAGCACCTTCTCTCCGTGGAACCGGAAGGTCCTGCGGGTTTCCGGTTCCTCCTGCGCGCTCTTCACCCATTCCTCCGGCGCCGCGCCCGTCTCCTCACCGGAGCTGCCGTTCGCCAGGGCGGGGCGCTGTGCCGCTCCCCCGAGAGCCTTGCGGCGGCGCCTGAACACCCCTGCGGAGTTGGCGGGATCACCCAGTGGCTGCTCGGCGCCGCTGCCCTGTGACACCTCCAGGCGCGGGGTCCCCTCGCCGGAGCCGCCGTGGATCTCGATGGGGCCCGGCCCCATCTGCGGATAGCCCTGCGGCGGCAGTTCGCTCGGGTGCAGGGGCAGGTACAGCGTGAAGGTCGAGCCACGTCCCGGCTCGCTCGCCGCGTGGATCTCGCCGCCCAGCAGACGGGCGATCTCCCGGCTGATGGAGAGCCCGAGGCCCGTCCCTCCGTACTTGCGGCTGGTCGTGCCGTCCGCCTGCTTGAACGCCTCGAAGATCACCAGCATCTTGCTGGACGCGATCCCGATCCCCGTGTCGGTGACCGAGAAGGCGATCAGGTCACCGTCGGCGTCTCGCAGCGAACCGGCCTCCAGCAGATGCTCCCGGATCGAGTTCGGCACATCGGCACCGGCCGGCCGGATCACCAGCTCCACGGCGCCGCCGTCGGTGAACTTCACCGCGTTGGACAGAAGGTTGCGCAGAACCTGCAGCAGCCGCTGCTCGTCCGTGTGCAACGTGGCGGGCAGCTCGGGGGAGACCCGTACGGAGAAGTCGAGCCCCTTCTCGGCGGTGAGCGGCCGGAACGTCGCTTCCACGTAGTCGACCAGCTGCACCAGCGCGATCCGGGTCGGGCTGACGTCCATCTTGCCCGCCTCGACCTTGGACAGGTCGAGGATGTCGTTGATCAGCTGAAGCAGGTCGGACCCCGCTCCGTGGATCGTCTCGGCGAACTCCACCTGCTTCGGAGAGAGATTGCCCTCGGCGTTGTCGGCGAGCAGCTTGGCCAGGATCAGCAGCGAGTTGAGCGGTGTGCGCAGCTCGTGCGACATGTTGGCCAGGAACTCGGATTTGTAGCGCATCGAGACGGCGAGCTGCTCGGCCCGCTCCTCCAGGACCTGCCGCGCCTCCTCGATCTCGGTGTTCTTCACCTCGATGTCGCGGTTCTGCTGGGCCAGCAGTTCGGCCTTCTCCTCCAGCTCGGCGTTGGAGGCCTGCAGCGCCTTCTGCCGGTTCTCGAGCTCCTGCGAACGGTCGCGCAGCTGCTCGGTGAGCTCCTGGGACTGCTCGAGGAGCTTCTCCGTCTTCGTGTTGACGCTGATGGTGTTGACGCTCGTCGCGATCATCTCGGCGAGCTGGTTCAGGAAGTCCCGCTGGATGTGGGTGAACGGCTGGAACGACGCCAGTTCGATGACACCGAGCACCTGGCCCTCGAACAGCACCGGCAGCACGATCACGTGCGCGGGCGGCGCCTCGCCGAGGCCGGAGGAGATCTTCAGATATCCCGGCGGGACGTTGTCCACCTGGATCGTCCGCTTCTCCTCCGCCGCCGTTCCGATGAGCGTCTCCCCGGGCCGGAACGAGGTCGGCATGGAGCCCGCCGAGTAGCCGTAGCTGCCGCGCATGCGCAGCTCGTACGAGCTCTCACCCGTGCTGTCGGATCCCACCTCTCCACCGTCACCGGTACTCATGGCCAGGAAGAACGCACCGTGCTGGGCGGACACGACCGGCGTCAGCTCGCTCATGATCAGCGAGGCGACGTCGTCCAGGTCACGGCGGCCCTGCATGAGACCGGAGATCCGGGCGAGGTTGCCCTTGAGCCAGTCCTGCTCCTTGTTGGCCAGCGTCGTGTCGCGCAGGTTGGCGATCATCGTGTTGATGTTGTCCTGCAGCACCTGGATCTCGCCGGCGGCGTCGACATCGATCTTGAGGTTGAGATCGCCGCGGGTCACCGCGGTGGCGACGGCCGCGATGGCGCGCACCTGACGGGTCAGGTTCCCCGCCATCTCGTTCACGGACTCCGTGAGGTCGCGCCACGTACCGTCGACGTCCCGGACGCGTGCCTGGCCGCCCAGCTGCCCCTCGGTACCCACCTCGCGGGCCACCCGGGTCACCTGCTCGGCGAACGACGAGAGCTGGTCGACCATCGTGTTGATGGTGTTCTTCAGCTCCAGGATCTCACCGCGTGCATCGATGTCGATCTTCTTGGTGAGATCACCCTTGGCGATGGCCGTCGTGACCGTGGCGATCTGGCGCACCTGGCCGGTCAGGTTGGAGGCCATCGAGTTCACCGACTCGGTCAGGTCCTTCCACGTACCGGAGACCCCGGGGACTCGCGCCTGGCCGCCCAGTTCGCCCTCCGTACCCACCTCACGGGCGACCCGCGTCACCTCGTCGGCGAACGAGGACAGGGTCGTCACCATCGTGTTGACGGTGTCGGCGAGTTCGGCGACCTCGCCGCGCGCCTCGACGGTGACCTTCTTCGTCAGGTCGCCGTTGGCGACCGCCGAGGAGACCCGGGAGATGTTGCGCACCTGACTGGTCAGGTTGTTGGCCATCAGGTTGACGTTCTCGCTGAGGTCCTTCCAGATGCCCGTGGCACCGCGCACCCGGGCCTGGCCGCCGAGGATGCCCTCGGTGCCCACCTCACGGGCCACCCGGGTCACCTCGTCGCCGAAGTTCATCAGCTGGTCGACCATCGTGTTGACCGTCGTCACCAGTTCGAGGATCTCGCCCTTGGCGTCGACGGTGATCTTCTTGGAGAGGTCACCCTTCGCGACGGCGGTGGTGACCTCGGCGATGTTGCGCACCTGGAGGGTCAGGTTGTTCGCCATGCCGTTGACGGACTGGGTGAGGTCCTTCCACGTACCGGAGACGCCCTGCACCTCCGCCTGCCCGCCGAGAATGCCCTCCGTGCCCACCTCACGGGCGACCCGCGTCACCTGCTCCGCGAAGTTCGAGAGCTGGTCGACCATGGTGTTGAGGGTGTTCTTCAACTCCAGGATCTCGCCCCGGGCGTCCACGTCGATCTTCTGCGACAGGTCACCCCGCGCCACCGCGGTGGCCACCTGCGCGATGTTGCGGACCTGGGCGGTCAGGTTCCCGGCCATGCCGTTCACCGAGTCCGTCAGGTCACGCCACACGCCGGCCACACCGGGCACCTGGGCCTGGCCGCCGAGACGGCCGTCGGTGCCCACCTCACGGGCCACGCGCGTCACCTGGTCGGCGAAGGCGGAGAGCTGGTCGACCATCGTGTTGATGGTGTTCTTCAGCTCCAGGATCTCGCCCCGGGCGTCCACGTCGATCTTCTGCGACAGGTCACCCCGCGCCACCGCGGTGGTCACCTGGGCGATCTGACGCACCTGCGAGGTCAGGTTCCCCGCCATGAAGTTGACGGAGTCGGTGAGTTCCTTCCACGTACCGGAGACACCGTCGACGCGCGCCTGACCGCCCAGGCGGCCCTCCGTGCCCACGTCGCGGGCCATTCGCGTCACCTGGTCGGCGAAGTTGGACAGCTGGGCCACCATCGTGTTGACGGTGTTCTTCAGCTCCAGCATCTCGCCGGCCACGTCGACGGTGACCTTCTGCGACAGATCACCGTTGGCGACGGCCGTCGTCACCTGGGCGATGTCACGCACCTGTCCGGTCAGGTTACGGAACGCGGTGTTCACCGAGTCGGTGAGGTCCTTCCAGGTCCCCGCCGCTCCCGGCACCTCGGCCTGACCGCCGAGACGGCCCTCCACACCGACCTCACGCGCGACGCGGGTGACCTCCGAACCGAAGGCCTGGAGCTGGTCCACCATCGTGTTGACGGTGTTCTTCAGCTCCAGCATCTCGCCGGCCACGTCGACGGTGACCTTCTGCGTCATGTCACCGCTGGCCACCGCGGTGGTCACCTGAGCGATGTCGCGCACCTGCGTCGTCAGGTTCCGGAAGACCGTGTTCACCGAATCGGTGAGGTCCTTCCAGGTCCCCGCCGCGCCGGGCACCTGGGCCTGGCCACCGAGCAGACCCTCGCCGCCGACCTCGCTCGCCACACGCGTCACCTCGTCGGCGAAGGTACGCAGCGTCTCGGTCATCTGGTTGATCGTCTCGGCGAGCTGCGCGACCTCGCCGCGGGCGCTCACCGTGACCTTCTGCGACAGGTCACCGTTGGCGACGGCCGTCGTCACCTCGGCGATGCCCCGTACCTGGGAGGTGAGGTTCCCGGCCATCGTGTTGACGGAGTCGGTGAGGTCCTTCCAGACCCCCGCCACCCCCGGGACCGTCGCCTGCCCGCCCAGTTCGCCCTCGGTGCCCACCTCGCGGGCGACCCGCGTCACCTCGGAGGAGAACGACGACAGCTGGTCCACCATCGTGTTGACGGTGTTCTTCAGCTGGAGCATCTCACCGGCCACATGGACGGTGACCTTCCGTGACAGGTCCCCCTTGGCCACCGCCGTCGTCACCAGTGCGATGTCACGCACCTGGGCGGTCAGCCGGTAGGCCATGGTGTTCACGGAGTCCGTGAGGTCCTTCCAGGACCCGGACATTCCACGCACCTGGGCCTGGCCGCCCAGTTTGCCCTCGGTACCCACCTCGACCGCGACGCGCGTCACCTGCTCGGTGAAAGCGGACAGCTGGTCGACGAGGTTGTTGACCGTACGGGCGACTTTCAGGAACTCGCCGCGCAGCGGGCGCACGGTCTCGTCCGCCGCGTGCGTGCGCAGTTCCATCCGCTGCTCGAGATCACCGTCGGCGACCGCGGAGAGTACCCGGCCGACTTCGGACACGGGCCGGGCCAGGTCGTCGACGAGCTCGTTGGAGGCATCGATCGCGGCCGCCCAGGAGCCCTCACAGGCGCCGGTCTCCAGGCGCTCCGTGAGCTTCCCCTCGCGCCCGACCACACGCCGCACGCGGGCGAGCTCGCCCGTCAGATGCAGATTGCGGTCGGCCACCTCGTTGAAGACCGCGGCGATCTCCGTGAGAACGCCGTCGCCGGAGACGGTGAGCCGCCTGCGGAAGTTGCCGTCACGCATCGCCACCAGGGCCGCGAGCAGTCTGTTCAGAGCTGCCGCGTCCACGTCGACGGTGCCATTGCGCTGCTTTTTCACGGACTGCCCGCCTTTTGTGCGCGTTCCTGAACCCCGCGCCGCCACGCCAGACTCCACCGTGTCCCTCCCGCAGGGGTTGACCGTATCGCTCGGGCCGTTGTCGGAAGCTTGCCCGTTTCCACTTTGGCTCACCGCCACAGCACACCGTCAACGGGTAACCATGCGGTCGTCAAATCGTTGAAACGTACCAGGCCGGAACGTGAGGACGAGGAAAGTCTCATGGTCGTCCCATTTCCCTCACGAGGGGCCCCATAGTTGTGCGCCCGACGCACAGCCGCCGGGGTTCTGCGTACCCAAGTCCGCCCTCGTGTACCCGGGACGCCTGGCGAACGTCTAGCCTGGCAGGCGAATCGAAGCGGCGAAATACGGGCACAGGACTCGGGGAAGCGACGAGACACCAATGGGGAGTGCTGTGATCACCGCGCGCGCGGCTGCCACCTTCGATCCGGTCGGACGCTCGGTCGCGACCGCCCGCGCATTCGTCCGCGACACCCTTCAGGGGTGGGGTTACACCGACGTCGTTGACGACGCCGTCGTCCTTACCAGTGAACTCGTGACCAATGCCGTCGTGCACGCGGGCACGGCCGCCGACGTCCTCTGTCTGCGCACCGAGGACGGCGTACGCGTCGAGGTCGCCGACCACTACCCGGAGCGGGAGATCCCGCTCCAGAGCTCCGGCCTCGACTTCGGCAGCCCGGACCGGGAGGGCGGCCGGGGGCTGCTGCTCTGCGCGGCTCTCGCCTCCCGCTGGGGAGTCGAGTACACCCCGACGCACAAGCACGTCTGGTTCCAGCTCGACCTTCCCGAACGCCCTGTGGGCATCCGCTCGGCGAGCCCGGTGCTGCCCACCGCCCTTCTGCCGGTCGCGGAGCAGCGCGTGCGGGTGGCCGTAGTCCAGACCGACGGATCCGGCTCCATCGCCTCGTGGAACGACGACGCCGCTTACCTCTTCGGCCACGCCGCGGAGCAGGTCGACGGCAAGCAGCTGACCGACTTCGTGGCCTGGCCCCACACTCCGGGCACCAACACCGGCATCGCCGACGCACTGCGGCTCTCCCGGTGGGAGGGCAGCTACGGCATCCGCGGCGCCGACGGCCGGATCATCCCCGTGTACGCCTCGCACCTCAGAGTCCGCGACGCCGAGGGGGAGCCCTCCACCGTCTGTCTCCTCGTACGCGACTACGAGCGCGCGGTGCTGCAGACCCCGGTACGCGCCCCCGTCACCGACACCTCGGCCGAGAACCGCAGTACGGACCCGTTCGAGATCTTCATCGGCTCCCCCGCGCCCGACGACCTCGACGGGCTGCTGCAGCGCACGGTGGAACGGGCCCGCGACATGCTGGACGCCGACGCCGCCTTCCTGCTCCTGGCCACCGACGACGAGACCGAACTGGAGGTCCGGGCCACGACCGGCCTGCCGTCGGCCCGCCAGCGCTTCGCCCGGGTGCCCGTCGAGGCCGGCACGGGTCGTTACGGCTCCGCCCGTATGCCCGCCGTCCACGAGGATCTCACCGTCGTACCGGGCGCCGTGCCGCTGCTCAGTGACACCGGGATGCGCTCTGTCGTGACGGTCCCCCTCAAGGTCGAGGGCCGTCTCACCGGTTCGCTCGGGGTCGCGGCCGAAGCGGCGGGGCGGTACTCCAACGAGGAGGCGCTGCGCCTGCAGTTCGCCGCGGACCGCATCGCGCTGGCCGTCGAGTCGGCCAGGCTGGGCGAGCTGGAGCGTCTGCGCCGCGGGTCGTTGTCGTTCCTGGTCGAAGCGTCCGACCTGCTGGCCGGCACACTGGACAGGGACCAGACGCTGGCGCTGATGGCACAGATGACCGTGCCCACCCTGGCCACCTGGTGCGCCGTCTACACCATCGCGGACCAGTCCTCGGAGCCGTATCTCTCCTACGTCCTCCACGAGGACGAGGAGCGCATCGACGGCCTGAAGGCCCTGCTCTCCTCCATCGCCCCTCCCGACCCCGTCCCGGCCCCCGGCGCCCGCCTCTGGCCGGCTCCCACGGAGGCCGGTCACGAGGCAGCCCTGCGTACGTCGAAGCGGACCCTGGGCAGGGACGCGCCCCTGAGCATGGGGGCGGCCGCGCGTACCACCCTGGCCACGGCGGTCGCCGTGGGCGGCGAGACCGTCGTCCTCCCGTTGGTGGCGAGGAACCGCGTGATCGGCATGCTCACGCTCGGGAAGCCCTCCGACGAGCACTTCCGCCAGGAGATCCTGGAGCTGGCCGAGGACCTGTCCCGACGGGCCGCCCTCGCCCTCGACAACGCCCGGCTGTACTCGGAGCGCATGGCCATCAGCCAGTCCCTCCAGCGCAGCCTGCTTCCGCCCGGCCTGCCCGACGTGCCCAACGTCGAGATCGAGGTCATCTACCGTGCGGCGGGCGAGGGCAACGAGGTCGGCGGCGACTTCTACGACGTGTTCCCCATCCGTGACGGTGCCTACGGCTTCGCCATCGGCGATGTCTGCGGTACAGGCCCCGAGGCGGCAGCCGTCACCGGCCTCGCCCGGCACGCCCTGCGCCTGCTGGCCCGCGAGGGATTCGCCGGCCCGGCGGTGCTGGAGCGGCTCAACGCGGCGATCCTGGACGAGGGCGCCCGCAGCCGCTTCCTCACCCTGCTCTACGGGGAGTTGTGGCCTCAGGAGGACGGCAGTGCCCTCCTGAAGGTGGTCTGCGCCGGGCATCCCCTCCCGCTCCGTCTGCGCCAGGACGGCTCGGTGGAGGCGGCGGCCGAACCGCAGCCGCTGCTGGGCGTCATCGAGGACCTCGAGCTGTACGAGCAGGAGGTCACACTGGAGCCCGGCGACGTGCTCCTCTGCGTGACCGACGGAGTCACCGAACGCCGCGAGGGGGCCCGCATGCTGGGTGACGACGGCCTGGCCGACGTCCTCGCCATGTGCACGGGACTCACCGCCGGCGCGGTGGCGGGCCGCATCCTGCGGGCCGTGGAGCGCTTCGCGGCGGAGCCAGCCTCCGACGACATGGCCATCCTGGCCATGCGCGTCCCGGAGCCGCAGAGCCTCTAGGCGTACTGACCGGAGACATTGACCGAGCCCGCACTCAGGCCGCAGTCCGGAGATCCTCGCTTGACCTGAACCGGGGTCAAGGTCCGAGGCTTGCAGCATGAGCGAGCGAGAAGAGCAGTTCGGCATCGGAGAGGCCGCCGCGCGTACCGGTCTTGAACCCGACACCCTGCGGTACTTCGAGCGACAGGGGATCTTGCCTGCCCCCCGGCGTGACACTGCCGGGCGTCGTCAGTACGTCGCTGCCGATGTCGACTTGATCCGCATGCTGGTTCACCTGCGCGAGACAGGAATGCCCCTGGCCGACATCGCGCAGTTCACCGGCGCCGACACCGAAGCCACCGACCCGTCGCGGCTGCGGCTGGAGCTGCTCGCTGCGCATCGCCGTCGCGTGGAGCAACGCCGTGAGGCGCTGGACCGTGCCCTCGATGTGATCACCCGCAAGATCGCGGACTACACCGGTCACGTATCCGACGCGCCGGACGTTCTTGAGCGACCCGACACGACGATCGCCTACAGCGTCCGGGGGAAGGGACCACTGCTCTTCCTCGTCGGCGCGCCGGCAGGGCGAGTTGGGTTCGCAGCTCTCGCGGACGAGCTGGCGGGGCAGTTCACCGTCGTCACCCATGATCCTCGCGGCATCGGGGCCAGTCGCATGACACGCGGAATGGCTGAGCCCACGCCTGAGGTCCTCGCTGAAGACCTTGCCGCACTGGTCGACACGTTCACCGGCGCGCCGGCCATCTTCGTCGGCACGAGCGGCGGGGCCGTGACCCTGCTCCAACTGGCCACGCGGTATCCCGACCTCGTCGGATCGGCCGTACTGCACGAGCCGCCTCTGATCACTCTCCTGGACGACGCAGCCCTCGCCGATCGCGCTGCGTCGGCGTTCGCTGTCGCGACAACTGACCCTCAGCAAGCCGTGCAGGAGTTCTTCGACCTGAGCGGCGCCGCCCACCACACAGATCCGGAGCAGGCGCCTCCCACGCATTTCGCGTTGCCGGAGCTACCTGCCGAAGAGCTCGACAAGAACCGCTACTTTCTCGGCCGGATGGCCGGCCCGAGCGTCTTCTACGAGCCCGACGTCCAGACCCTGCGTCGAGCCCGGCTGACCGTGTGCGCCGGCTCGCTGAGCCATCACCAGATGGCACGTCGGGCGGCCGACGCCCTGGCCGCTCTGCTGCACCGGCCCTTGGTCGAGATGCCCGGCAACCACGTGGGCGCAAGCACGGCCCCGGCAGAGTTCGCACGCGCTCTCATGCCGCTGCTCGGCCCCTGACCACACGTCCCGCGGTGGTTCGATCAGCGAGGTCGCGGACGGTTCGCGGCCTTCTGACCGGTCGTCGAGCGACGGGCGGCACTCTTCACGTCGTGCGCCCAGGGTGCGGGCCGTGACGGTCGGATTCAGGGAGGACAGCTCGCTCCTGCCATGGCAGCATGCCGCCATGGCCGTCCACTCTCCCAGCGGTGACTACGCGATCACCACGCTGTACTCCGTGCCCGACAGCTCCTGGTGTCTGGAGCTGGACCTCGTTGCCACTCGACGAACCCTGGTGATGGCGATCGTCCCCGATGAGGATCCGGCGCGGGAACCGGCCGTGTGCTTCGACCACCCCGGAGAGCACCTGGACATCCCGTATTCGGTGATCCGTTGGTTCATGGACCAGGTCGAGGGGGAGATCCGTACGTCCCGCGCCTGGATGCGACTGCGACCGGAACTCGTCGAGGTCGTCCACGGGCTGCGTCAGGAGTACCTGGGCGTCATCAGCGACGACGAGTTTCACGCCGTTCTGCACCAGGTACGCGCCCAGGTCCCCGAAGCCGACCTGCCCGCGGTTCTCGCGGCCGCCTTCGGACGGAGGCCGGACGGCACCACGACGGACGACGCGGAGGCGTTCATGCCTGCCACCAGCCATGAAGCCGGCGCCTGAGACGTTGTCCCCTCCGGCTGTCGGGCCGTGACCACAACTCGCACCACTCACGACGTTCATTGCTCTCGCCGAAACCGCAGTCACCCACGGCGTCGGCACCCAGCACACGGTCCCTGAGCCCAGGGACCGGCGAGCCAACCGTCAACGATGGGGCTCGTAGCCGCGGACCATCCAGACCTCACCGCTGTCGATCAGCAGCCAGTACGTGTGGGCGCCGTCGTCGAACGCACCGAGGAACGCCGCCCGACCCGGTGGGAGGTCTCGGGCATCCAGCTCCCGGCCGGAGTCCCGCACGAACATACGCTTGCAGTCGACCGGCAACCCTCGCCCGCCCAGCGTGGACACCCATCGCGCAGCACCTGGCTCACGCCGTCGCGCGACACGATGCGCGGTGGGTCGGACAGGCCGATGAGCCCGTCCGGCCCGGAGAGTCGTACCAGTGTTGTCGACCACGCAGGAGGAACACATGACGCAGCTACTGAGAGTCCAGAATCTGAACGTCTCGAGCGACGGCATCGGTGCCGGCGAGGACCAGAGCTTCGAGAGGCCGTTCGGCCACGTCGATCCCGAGAGGCTGTTCGCATGGGCCGGCGCCACGGCGAGCTGGCCCATGCGCACCGAGTCCGGGGGGAGCCGGGGTCTGGACGACTACTTCACGCGGGACTACGCACGCAATATCGGCGCCGAGATCATGGGCCGCAACAAATTCGGGCCTCAGCGCGGGCCCTGGCAGAACAACGATTGGCACGGCTGGTGGGGCGATGAGCCCCCGTTCCGCACTCCGGTGTTCGTCATGACCCACCATGAGCGTCCTTCGTTCACGCTCTCCGACACCACGTTCCACTTCGTCGACGGCGATCCGGCCACCGTCCTCGAGCGGGCGAAAGACGCTGCGGAGGGCAAGGACGTCAGACTCGGCGGCGGCGTCACCACCATCCGGCAGTTCCTCGACGCCGACCTCGTGGACACCCTGCATGTCGTGGTCTCACCGGTGAAGCTCGGGTCCGGCCTGCGGCTCTGGGAATCACCCGACGAACTGCTCGACCGGTTCCACCTGGAGATCGTGCCCAGCCCGAGCGGCGTGGCGCACCACCTGTTCTGGAGAAGGTGACCCGAGGACTCATCAGCCTGCAGGCCCTCGCCGACTCCACGTACAGAGAAAGGGCCCCCGCCGTCGGCGGGGGCCCTTTCTCTGTTGGAGCCCCAATGCGGAATCGAACCGCAGACCTTCTCCTTACCATGGAGACGCTCTACCGACTGAGCTATTGGGGCCTTGCTGCCCTGCGGCAACGAGGTAAAGCATACCTCGAACTCTGGGGTGCTAAGAACCACCAGTTCGACACTACGACGCTTCCATCGTCCCGCGCCTCACCTCAAGGCTGTCCCGAAGGTGGCCTCTGAGTGGTCTCGGGCACGGTGGGTTGCTCTACGCCGGAGTGGTCCATCCGGCGAGGACGAGGCTCTGCACCCTTGCGATGTCGAGCACGGCATGGGGCCATCCATGACGGCTCCGACACCGTGACCACACCGACCGTGCGGTAGAACATCTCAGTTGCCGACACGCTCCCTCACGAACGATCCTGAGCATCTGACAGACAGGGAGGTCAGAAGTGGGGCTCGTACTCTTCCCCGGGGACGACGATGTGACCAGCCCGGACATCTCCTGGTCCTGCACCGGCTTCAACATGTTCAGGGAGTGGCTGGCCGAGGCCGAGGGGTTCACCCTCTCCGAGATGCACGGCTTCGACGGACACCGCCCATGGAGCGACGTCTCCACGGCGCTGGCGCCACTGCTCGACCACCCAGATGACGGTGGTGCCGACCTCACGCCCGCTCAATGCGCGGCCATGCTGCCCCGGCTGGAGGCAATCCTCGATGAGCGGCAACGCGATGCCGGCGACCCCGCTCTCGAACGGCGCATCGATGACACCCGCCAGCTGGTCACCGTCATGAAGTTCTGTTTGGACAAAGACGTTGTGATCATCTTCGGCTGACGACCGGGCCGCAGCCCGCTCGCGACTTACGGGACAGGCTTTCGACATGTGCCGGCGGGCTCCGCGCCCGTTCTGGCTGCTCCTCCCGGTACCGCCTGCCACTTGACCGGGCCTGGAACGCAGAAAAGCCCCGTGCCACAAGGGCACGGGGCTTTCCCGGAATAATTGTTCGGCGGCGTCCTACTCTCCCACAGGGTCCCCCCT
>NZ_JBIWKR010000024.1:42114-79344 GCF_044765765.1 Streptomyces sp. NPDC102402 | reverse complement strand
GCGGGGGGGGGCCGGGGCGGGGGGGGGGGCGGGGGGGGGCCCCCGCCCGCGCCCCCCCCCCCCCCCCCCCCCCCCCCCCCCCCCCCCCCCCCCCCCCCCCCCCCCCCCCACGGCCCTGGCGATCCTGCCGGCGGGCGCGGCCGTCGTGCTGCTCGTCGCGGGCGCCCAGGGGCACATCGGCCCAGGTGTGTGGTCCACGGTCAGCTGGGCGGTGGCGGCCTGCGCGGTCGTCGTCCTCCTGCTGGCGGCGGCGGTGGCCGTCGCCGTGGCGCGGGCGAGGCCCGCGGTCAGCCCGACCGTGCCGCTCACCGAGGCCGCGGCCCCCGATCTCTACCGGCTGGTCCGTGACCTCGCCGACCGGCTCGACGTCCCGGCGCCGTCCGCCATAGAGCTGACCCCGGACTGCGACAGCTGGCTGGAGGACCGTACGCACCCCGCCGCCCAGCCGGGCGGCAGGAGGCCCGGCGGGACGCGGCGGGGCCGCAGGGTCCCGGCGGCTCCGGTGCTCGTGATCGGCTCGCCGTTCCTGTGGTGGATGAGGGTCGCCGAGCTGCGGGCGGTCCTCGCCCCGGTCGTCGCGGGCACCGGGCCGTCCGCCCACCCCGACATAGCCGCCGCCCGCCGTTTCGTCCGCGGCCTGGACGCGGCGGTGGCCGATGCCGCCGTGCCCGGTCAGGGGTTCGTCCGCAGGATCCCCGCGGCCTTCGTGGGCTGGATCGCCAGGATGCTGCTCCGTGGCTGCCGGGGCCACGCGGCGGAGATGGAGCGCTGCGTCGCCGCCGCCGCGTCGGGGCGCGCCCAGGAGGTGGACTACGGGCTGCGGATCGTCGCCCAGGAGCAGGTCGGGCTGGCCTACGCGGGCTGGGACCGGCTGCTGACCCGGGTGGCGCTGCCGGCCTGGAGGATGGGGCGCTGGCCCTCCAGGCTGGACGCCGGCGTCGTCTCCGCTCTCACCGAGCTCTCCCGGCGGGACCGGCTCGCCGAAGGTTTCACCTCCCGGCTGGGGGAGCGCCCCGCCTGCGATCTGATCGAGGAGCCGGGTGCTGCCGACGAGGCGGCCTCGCTGCTGGCCGCGCGGCTCTTCCACGGCGGTCCGGCCGAGGCCGGACCCGGCTGGGCCCCCGTCGACTGGCAGCAGTACCCGGAAGAGGTCGTGGACCGGAAGTGGCGTACGGAGGCCACCCGCCTGCACAGGGTGCTCGATGCCATGGGGGTGGCGACGAGCGTGTCCGTCGGTGCGCAGGGCGCCGCGGGTACCGGCGGCTCCGCCGTCCCCACACTGGCGCGTGTGATCGACCACCTCGCCACCCCGGGCGCCGACAGCGAGGCCCTCGCGGAGGAGATCGGCGCCGCCCTCGCACACGACGAGGAACAGGCGGCACCGAGGTCCCGTGGCGGTGCTGCCGCCGTGGACGGCGCACCGCCCGCAGCGGGCGCCGATCCCCTCGACCTCTGGGGGCCGGTCCCGCTCCCGCTCTTCCCGCTCCAGCCGCCGCGCACGGGCACGGAACTGCTCGCCGACCACGTCGTGGCGATGGTGTGCTGCGCCGCGGTGGACACGGCGGGCGCCGCGCCCGGGCTCGACTGGCTGGACGGTCCCGCGCTGCTGGTCGACGGCGGCCGCCGGTCGGACCTCGGTGCCCCGGTGCTCAGCCTCGTCGAGGACGGGGACGCGGAGCCGCTGCGGTCCTGGCTCACCGCGGTAGGGGTGCGGACCGACAAACCCGTACGCCTGGGTTGAGGGGTGCGGACCGACAAACCCGTACGCCTGGGTTGAGGGGTGCGGACCGACAAACCCGTACGCCTGGGCTGAGAGGTGCGTGTGGGGTGACGGCCTCCCCGAGTTGAACGGCCGTCCGTCCACCTAGATGGGGAAATGTCCTGAATATCCCCTCAATACGCGGAAGAGCAGGCTCCGTTCCCGTCAATTCGCGACGAACGGTGACGGAGCGCGTGCGTAATGTGATGTGCTGGGGGTGGCGCCGCGATCGGCGCACCAGATGTTTCCGGGGGACGAGGGAGGGGCGCGGGATGGGGGCGGAGCAGATCCGGCGATGGGAATCAGGTGCCCTCGCGCATGCCGTGAGCGACCCCTTCGGACAGGGCCCGCTGCCCTGGCTGCGAGGCAGCGAGAACTACTTCGACGACACCGGCCACGTCGTCCCCTGGTACGCCGATCCTGACCGGCACCGCGGGGGAACGGGCGGCGGCATGCGCACCGCCGACGACGTGCGCCAGCAGATCAAGGGGTTCGTGTCGCCCGGTGCCGCGGCACCCGGCGAGGCGATCGACTTCCACATCACCGTGGACCCGCCCCAGCAGTTCTCCGTGGACGTCTACCGCATCGGGCACTACGCGGGCGACGGCGCTGCCAAGATCACCACCAGTCCGCGCCTCTCCGGCATCGTGCAGCCGGCGCCGCTGGCCGCCGAGCGGACGGTCTCCTGCCATCACTGGTGGCTCTCCTGGCGGCTTCAGATCCCCAGCTACTGGTCGGTCGGCGCCTACGTCGCGGTGCTCACCACCGCCGACGGCCACCGCTCGCACGTCCCCTTCACGGTCCGCGACGACCACCCCGCGGACCTGCTGCTCCTGCTCCCCGACGTCACCTGGCAGGCCTACAACCTCTACCCGGAGGACGGCCGCACCGGCGCGAGCCTGTACCACGCCTGGGACGAGGAGGGCCGGCTGCTGGGCGAGGAGGACGCCGCGGTCACCCTCTCCTTCGACCGCCCCTACGCGGGCGCCGGCCTGCCCCTCCACGTCGGCCACGCCTACGACTTCATCCGCTGGGCCGAGCGCTACGGCTACGACCTCGCGTACGCAGACGCCCGCGACCTGCACGCCGGGCGCATCGATCCCAGCCGCTACCGGGGTCTCGTCTTCCCCGGTCACGACGAGTACTGGTCGGTGCCGATGCGACGCAC
Organism: Streptomyces sp. NPDC102402; assembly: GCF_044765765.1. Taxonomy (NCBI): domain Bacteria; kingdom Bacillati; phylum Actinomycetota; class Actinomycetes; order Kitasatosporales; family Streptomycetaceae; genus Streptomyces; species Streptomyces sp. NPDC102402. Next base: position 76,417 of record NZ_JBIWKR010000024.1, on the reverse strand, counting down.
CGCCGAGCTGGCCCGGGACACCGGCACCTCGCTGGTCTTCCTCTCGGCCAACACCATGTACTGGCAGGTCGGCCTCGGCCCGTCGGCCTCCGGCGTCCCCGACCGCCTGCTCACCTGCCGCAAGCGCCGCGGCCCGGGCAAGTCCGCGCTGTGGCGCGAGATCGACCGCCCCGAGCAGCAGCTCCTCGGCATCCAGTACGCGGGCCGGGTCCCCGACCCCCACCCCCTGGTCGTGCGGAACGCCTCGCACTGGCTGTGGGAGGCCACCGGCGCGGCCGAGGGCGACGAGATCGACGGGCTGGTCGCCGGCGAGGCCGACCGCTACTTCCCGCGCACGGCGCTGCCCGAGCACGAGAGCCGGATGCTGCTCGCGCACTCCCCGTACGCCGACGGCGACGGGGTCACCCGGCACCAGGAGACCTCGCTGTACCGCGCTCCGTCGGGAGCGCTCGTGTTCGCCTCGGGCACCTTCGCCTGGTCCCCGGCGCTGGACCGCCCCGGCCACGTCGACCCCCGCATCCAGCGGGCCACGGCCAATCTGCTCGACCGGATCTGCAAGCGCGACTGAGAAGCGGAATCCCCGCTCCCGACACGGGACGAGCGCTTGTCCGGCCCGGCCGCCGCGCTGCCCCTGTCCACGGGGCGACCCCTGTCGGCAAGGGCTCCGCGCATGCGGGACAATCGGAACGACTCCTGGATCAACCTACGCGGAGGCAGCGTGTCCGGTTTCGTAGAAAAGCCCGAGCCCGTGCAGGTGCCGGGGCTCACCCACCTGCACACCGGCAAGGTGCGCGACCTGTACCGGAACGAGGCGGGCGACCTCGTGATGGTCGCCAGCGACCGCATGTCCGCGTACGACTGGGTCCTGCCCACCGAGATCCCGGACAAGGGCCGCGTGCTCACCCAGCTGTCGCTGTGGTGGTTCGACCAGCTCGCCGATCTCGTCCCCAACCACGTGCTGTCGACGGAGCTCCCCGCCGGGGCACCCGCCGACTGGGCGGGCCGTACCCTGATCTGCCGCTCGCTGCGGATGGTCCCCGTCGAGTGCGTGGCGCGCGGCTATCTGACCGGCTCCGGCCTGGTCGAGTACGACGCGACGCGTACGGTCTGCGGCCTCGGTCTGCCCGAGGGCCTCGTCGACGGATCCGAGCTCCCGGGGCCGATCTTCACCCCGGCCACGAAGGCCGCGGTCGGCGATCACGACGAGAACGTCTCGTACGAGGAGGTCGCCCGTGAGGTCGGCCCCGAGACGGCGGCGGTGCTGCGCCGCACGACGCTGGACGTCTACGGCCGTGCCCGGGACATCGCCCGTGAGCGCGGGATCATCCTCGCGGACACGAAGTTCGAGTTCGGCTTCGCGCCCACCGCGGACGGCGGCGAGGAGCTGATCCTCGCGGACGAGGTGCTGACGCCCGACTCCTCGCGCTTCTGGCCCGCCGAGAGCTGGGAGCCGGGCAGGGCGCAGCCGTCGTACGACAAGCAGTTCGTGCGCGACTGGCTGACCTCCCCGGCCTCGGGCTGGGACCGCCGCGGCGAGCAGCCGCCCCCGGCGCTGCCGCAGGAGATCGTCGACGCCACCCGGGCCAAGTACCTGGACGCCTACGAACTCCTGACCGGTACCAACTGGCCGGCCCAGGGCGTGTGAACGGAAGAAGGCCCCGGTCCTGAGGACCGGGGCCTTCTCGCGTGGAGCGGACGACCAGGTTCGAACTGGCGACCTCAACCTTGGCAAGGTTGCGCTCTACCAACTGAGCTACGTCCGCGTGCGCCGTAGCGCGCTGCTCACTATACCCAACCTCTCTCGCGTGCGAGACGCACCGCCGCATGACGGTTCTCCGCACCGAGCTTGGACACGGCCGCCGACAGGTAGTTGCGCACCGTGCCCTGGGAGAGCGAAGCCCGCTCGGCGATCTCGGCGACCGACGCCCCGTCCGCCGCCAGCTCCAGGAGCTCGGCCTCACGGGCGGTCAGCGGGGAGTTCCCGGCGGAGATCGCGTCGGCCGCCAACTCCGGTTCCACATAGCGGTTTCCGGCGTGCACGGTACGGATGATCTCGGCCAGCCGCCGGGCGCTGACCGTCTTCGGTACGAACGCCCGGACGCCGGCCTCCAGGGCGCGCTTCAGATGCCCGGGCCGGCCGTGGCTCGTCACGATCATGGTCTTGCAGCCGGGCAGTCCGGTACGCAGCGATGTGGCGACCTTCACACCGTCGGCGCCCGGCATCTCCAGGTCCAGGACCGCCACATCGGGCCGGTGCGCCAGGGCCATGGCGAGGGCCTCCGGGCCCGTCGCCGCCTCGGCGACCAGGACGATGTCGTCCTCCAGGGCGAGGAGGGCGGCCAGCGCACCCCTGATCAGGTGCTCGTCGTCGGCGAGCAGCACGCGGACGGGGGCCGTCGCGGATGTCATGTCTTCTCCAGCCGGGAGGGTGCGGTGTTCCGTGGCGAGGGCAGCGGGACGGCCGCGGCCAGATGGAACCGTCCGTCGCCCGTCGGTCCGGCCTCCAGCGAGCCCCCGACCGCGGCCAGGCGTTCCCGGAGCCCGGGGAGTCCTGAGCCGCCCCCTGGGGCGACGTCCCTGCCCGGCGTCACCCCGTCGTTCTCGACCAGCAGCCGGACCCCGTCGCGCCCGGTCTCCAGCTGGATGTCACACCGCTGGGGATCGCCGTGACGAAGCACGTTGGTGGCCGCCTCGCGTACGACCCAGCCGAGCGCCGACTGCACCGTGGGGGGAAGCCGCCCGCCGTCGCCGCGCACGGTGCACTCGATACCGGCTGCCCGCAAGACCCCCTGGGCGCCTTGCAGTTCCGCACCGAGGTCGGCCTCCCGGTATCCCCGCACGATGTCGCGGACCTCCTGCTGGGAGGCGCGCGCGATGCGTTGCACCTCGACCATCTGGTCCAGGGCGGTGGGCTTCCCGCGCTGGGCCAGCTCGACCGCCAGCTCGCTCTTCAGCGCGATCACGGCCAGGTTCCGGCCCAGCACGTCATGCATGTCCCGCCCGAACCGCAGCCGTTCCTCCGCGACCGCCAGCCGGGTCTCCACCTCCTGGGCGCCGTTCAGTCTGGCCATCACTCCCAGGGACCAGGCGGAGAACCGCGTGGTGGTCGCCATCAGGGCGCCCCCGAGGGCGACGCCGAGGAACACGCCCAGCACGGTGGAGCCGTCTCCGCCCGCGAGCGCCACACCGCCGCACAGGCCCGCAGCGGTGACCACCAGGAACAGGGCACCCGCCCACAGGGGCACCACGAGGGTCAGGGAGATCATGAACGGCACGACCACCGCGCCGAGGGCGAGGGGCAGTTCGGCGAACCCCTCGGCCCCGGCGTAGCCCGCCAGAGCCACCACGCCCGACGCGCCGGCGAGGAGCAGTGCGGCCCCGAGGGCGACCAGTCGTCGGTCGACGGACGGCCGGCCGAGGTAGGTGTCGAGCGCGCGGGTCAGCAGGGGCTTCGAGCAGAACGCCTGTCCCAGCGCGGCCAGCACCGTCCCGGCGATCAGCGCGGCAGGCGCGCCCGACTCCCGCACGGGCCGTGTCGCCGAGAGCAGAGCCGGGGGCACGACCGAGATCCACGCCAGGCAGTGGAGGGAACCACGCGTGTAGAGATCGATCTTCCCGAAGCTGCTGCGGCCCTTCCAGCTCCGCACCTGCGTGCCCACCCACACAACGCTTCCCCCTCGGCCCCGTCGGGCTCGGTCACGCGGATCCCGTCGGAACCACCGCTGCACAGCAAACACCGCGAGTGCTGTCCGGGCCAGTGCGGTCAGGGTCATTCGGCCTGGATCCCCCGGCGCCGGCACACCACGTGCGGCGACGACCGGGAAACGTCAAAGGCCCCGGTCGAAATGACCGGGGCCTTTGAATCAAGAGCGGACGACCAGGTTCGAACTGGCGACCTCAACCTTGGCAAGGTTGCGCTCTACCAACTGAGCTACGTCCGCATTGCTACCACTCGGCTTTCACCGGTGGAGCGCTCACCACTCTACCTGATCCACTAGGTGGTCCGGTAAGGCGATGTAGAGCGGGTGACAGGAATTGCACACTGCGCCTTCCCCCTGGAAGGGGGATGTTCTACTACTGAACTACACCCGCACGCTGCGTCGGACCCGGCTTTTCGGCCTTGCCCTTCGGCGTGCTCCAGACTCTAGCCGACCTGCGGGGGTGTTGTGCAAGTCGGCTCCCCGGGGTGTCACCCGCGGCACCTGCGGGCGTCCTACCGGAACGGAACATTCCGGGCGTTGCGCTCAACTGGCGGCGTTGAACGCCTCGTAGACCTTCTTGGGGATCCGGCCGCGCGCCGGCACCTCCATCCGGTGCGAACGGGCCCAGGCGCGTACGGCCGCGGGGTCCGGTGCGAGCGACGTGTGGTGGTACGCCACCGGGGCCTTGCCGCGCTTGCCGGTATTTGTCTGCTTTCGGCCGGCCGTGACGTACGGGGCCAGCGCCTTACGCAGTTTCTCTGCATTGGCGGGATTGAGGTCGATCTCGTACGACTTCCCGTCCAGGGAGAAGGTGACCGTTTCCGCCGCTTCTCCCCCGTCGATGTCGTCGGAGAGCGTGACCACGACGCGCTGAGTCACGGATATCGGTCCTTTCCTGCGGCATCGTCGCGTCTGACATGCGCTGATGCCGGCCTTCCGGCGGCTGGGCGGATACGGATCGACTGGTGTCGACTGTTCCGGGGCAATCGTGCTTTCCCTGGTATTCATTTGTACAGCGGCAGGAGCGGCATTGTGAAGCCCGGCCAATTGCGTCAGCGTGTTGCCCCGGTGCGCACGCATGCAATCGGCGTGAAGATTTTCTCCCCGGACTTTTCCTCCGGATGTCGCGCCCCCGATATCCCGCCGTGATCGGGCCCATCCGATATCTACCCGCGTAGAATTTCGGGCCAGGTACGCTGAGTGGACCCGCGGGGATCTGGGGAACCCCTCGGAGACACAGCCGCACCACACCACATCGGGAGTGCCAGTGGCACGCGTCGTAGTCGACGTCATGCTCAAGCCGGAGATCCTCGACCCGCAGGGACAGGCTGTGCAGCGCGCACTGCCCCGTCTCGGCTTCGAGGGAATCGCGGACGTTCGCCAGGGAAAGCGTTTCGAGCTCGAGGTCGAGGGGCCGGTCGACGACGCCGCCCTCGCCCGCATTAACGAGATGGCCGAGACCTTCCTCGCCAACACCGTCATCGAGGACTTCACCGTCAAGGTGGAGGAGGAGAAGTGACCACCCGTATCGGCGTCGTCACTTTTCCCGGCACGCTCGACGACCAGGACAGCCTGCGGGCCGTGCGGATCGCGGGTGCCGAACCCGTATCCCTCTGGCACCGTGACAAGGACCTCCACCAGGTCGACGCGGTCATCCTGGCGGGCGGATTCAGTTACGGCGACTATCTGCGCGCCGGCGCCATCTCGCGTTTCTCGCCGGTGATGGAGACCGTCATCGAGCAGGCGAAGGCCGGCATGCCGGTCCTCGGTATCTGCAACGGCTTCCAGATCCTGACCGAGGCGCACCTGCTGCCCGGCGCGATGCTGCGCAACAACCACCTCCACTTCATCTGCCGCGACCAGAAGCTGCGGGTGGAGAACGCGGAGACCGCCTGGACCTCGGACTACACGGCGGGCCAGGAGATCTCCGTACCGCTGAAGAACGTGGACGGCCGCTACACCGCCGACGAGCACACGCTCGACGAGCTGGAGGCCGAGGGCCGCGTCGCCTTCCGTTACGCCGACGTCAACCCGAACGGCTCGCTGCGCGACATCGCCGGCATCACCAACGCCGCGGGCAACATCGTCGGTCTGATGCCGCACCCGGAGCACGCCGTCGAGCCGCTGATCGGCACCGGTCGCACCGACGGCCTGGGTTTCTTCACCTCGATCATCAAGAAGCTGGTCAACGCATGAGCCTGGACACGGTCAAGCACGCGGCCGAAACCCCGGACGCCGGACAGCCCTGGAAGGAGCTCGGCCTCAAGGAGGACGAGTACGCCCGGATCCGCGAGATCCTGGGCCGCCGTCCCACCGGCGCCGAGCTCGCCATGTACTCCGTGATGTGGTCCGAGCACTGCTCCTACAAGAGCAGCAAGGTCCACCTCAAGCAGTTCGGCGAGAAGGTCCCCGCCAACGACGCGATGCTCGTCGGCATCGGCGAGAACGCCGGTGTGGTCGACGTCGGCCAGGGTTACGCGGTCACCTTCAAGGTCGAGTCGCACAACCACCCCTCGTACATCGAGCCCTACCAGGGCGCGGCCACGGGCGTCGGCGGCATCGTCCGCGACATCCTGGCCATGGGTGCCCGTCCGATCGCGGTGGTCGACCCGCTGCGCTTCGGTGCGGCAGACCACCCCGACACCCGCCGGGTGCTGCCGGGCATCGTCGCGGGCATCGGCGGCTACGGGAACTGCCTCGGCCTGCCGAACATCGGCGGCGAGGTCGTCTTCGACGCCTGCTACCAGGGCAACCCGCTCGTCAACGCCGGCTGCATCGGTGTGATGAAGCACGAGGACATCCACCTGGCCCAGGCCTCCGGGCCCGGCAACAAGGTGATCCTCTACGGCGCACGCACCGGCGGCGACGGCATCGGCGGCGTCTCCGTGCTGGCCTCGGAGACCTTCGACGACACCAAGCCCACCAAGCGCCCCGCCGTCCAGGTCGGCGACCCGTTCCAGGAGAAGCTCCTCATCGAGTGCACCCTGGAGATCTTCAAGGAGAAGCTCGTCGCGGGCATCCAGGACCTCGGCGGCGCCGGGCTCTCCTGCGCCACGAGCGAGCTGGCCTCCGCGGGCTCCGGCGGCATGCGCGTCGAGCTGGACACCGTGCCGCTGCGCGACTCCTCTCTCTCGCCCGAGGAAATCCTCATGAGCGAGTCGCAGGAGCGCATGTGCGCGATCGTCGAGCCGCAGCACGTGGACCGCTTCATGGAGATCTGCGAGAAGTGGGACGTCATCGCCACCGTCATCGGTGAGGTGACCGAGGGCACGCAGCTGGAGATCTTCTGGCACGGCGAGCAGATCGTGGACGTACCGCCGCGGTCCGTGGCCCACGAGGGCCCGACGTACCACCGCCCGTTCGCCCGCCCGTCCTGGCAGGACGCGCTGCAGGCCGACGACGCCGGGAAGCTGGCCCGTCCGGGAGACGGCGCGGAGCTGCGCGAGCAGGTCCTCAAGCTGGTCGGCTCCCCGAACCAGGCCTCCAAGTCCTGGATCACCGACCAGTACGACCGCTTCGTGCAGGGCAACACCGTGCTGGCGATGCCCGAGGACGCCGGCATGGTCCGGATCGACGAGGAGTCGAACCTGGGCGTGGCGATGGCGACCGACGGCAACGGCCGTTACGCCAAGCTCGACCCCTACACGGGGGCGCAGCTCGCGCTGGCCGAGTCCTACCGCAACGTCGCGGCGTCCGGCGCCAAGCCGCTCGCCATCTCGGACTGCCTGAACTTCGGTTCGCCCGAGGACCCGGACGTCATGTGGCAGTTCGCCGAGGCCACCCGTGGGCTCGCGGACGGCTGCCTGGAGCTGGGCACCCCGGTGACGGGCGGCAACGTCTCGCTCTACAACCAGACCGGTGAGACGGCGATCCACCCGACGCCGGTCGTGGCCGTCCTCGGTGTGATCGACGACGTCACCCGGCGCACGCCGGTCGCGTTCGCCGAAGCGGGCCAGCTGCTCTACCTCCTGGGCGACACCGCGGAGGAGTTCGGCGGCTCCGCCTGGTCGGAGGTCGTCCACCAGCACCTCGGCGGCATGCCGCCCAAGGTCGACCTGGGCCGCGAGAAGCTGCTCGGCGAGATCCTGATCTCGGCCTCCCGCGACGGCATGATCGACGCGGCGCACGACCTCTCGGACGGCGGCCTGATCCAGGCGGTCACCGAGTCCTGCCTGCGCGGCGGGAAGGGCGCCCGGCTGGTCGTCCCGGACGGGCTGGACGCGTTCACCTTCCTGTTCTCGGAGTCGGCGGGCCGCGCGGTCGTGTCGATCCCGCGCAGCGAGGAGCTCCGCTTCAACGACATGTGCGGTGCGCGGGGTCTGCCCGTCGCCCGGATCGGTGTCGTGGACGGCGAGGAGATCGAGGTCCAGGGCGAGTTCAGCATCCCGCTGAGCGAGCTGCGCACGGCGCACGAGGGAACCCTGGAGGGTCTGTTCGCCTAGGTCCCACCTGTACCGAAGCCCTCGTCCGGGTCGACCGGACGGGGGCTTCGGCATTCCCGCGGCACTCGTTGACTGAGATTACGTAATTACGTAATGTGGAAGCCATGGAGATCGAGGACCGCGTCGCCGAACTGGAGCGCCGCCTCGCGGTGCTGGAGTCGGCTGCCGGGGGCGGGAAGCCTGAGCTGGGGGTCGGGGACTTCTGGGCACTGGACGGGCTGAAGGACCAGCTCGGACAGGCCGGGGAGGCCGCGGCGGACGGCGGGGTGCTGTTCACGGGGGCGGTGACGCTGCCGGCTGGTGAGCGCTACGAGTGGCAATACGGGGCGCTCGCCGCGGGGCTCCTGGGGAGCACGGACGAGGACCGTCCCGACTGGGCGGAAGCCGCCGAACCCCTGGCCGCGCTCGGGCACCCGGTCCGGCTGCGGCTGCTCCGCGAGATCCTCGGCGGCCGCCGCACGGCCGCCGAACTGGCCGAGTCGGACGACACGGGTACGACCGGCCAGATCTACCACCACCTGCGCCTGCTGACCGGCGCGGGCTGGCTGCACACGACGGGTCGCGGGCGCTACGAGGTGCCCGGTGCCCGGGTGGTGCCGCTGCTGGTGGTGCTCACGGCCGCCCGGCCGTGAGTACGCACGCCGACCGAGGGGACCCCATGTCCGCACGCAAGGCCGCGATGATCCTCTACCGATGCTGCTGGCTCGCGTTCGTCGCTCTGCTGGTGGCGGACCTCGTCGCCGAACGGCTCGTCCCGTTCTGGCTGGTCTTCGTGCCGGCGGGCGCCGCGATTCTCATCGGCCTCCTGGTGGGCCGCCGCAGCCGTGCGGACATCGCGGAGGACCGGCGGGCCGTCGAGGTGGGCGCACCGGTGACCGGGCGCTGGGTCGCGCTCAACAGCCCGGCCGACAAGGTCCCCAGCCACGGCACCCACGGCTACGGGCAGACGTACGCGATCGACATCGTCGCCGAACCGGAGGAGGGAAGCCGTCCCCCCTTCCGGTGGCTGTGGCCGGTCGCCCGGCCCAACCGCGACTTCCCGGCCTTCGGCGCCCCGCTCGTCGCTGCGGCGGACGCCACCGTCGTGCACGCGAGCGACGGCAGGCGCGACCACCTCAGCAGGAACTCCGGCCCGGCGCTGGCCTATCTGATGCTGGTGGAGGCGTCCCTGCGCGACATGGCGGGCGCCCGCTGGATCGTCGGGAACCACCTGGTTCTCGACCTCGGCGACGGGACGTACGCCGTGTACGCCCATCTGCGGCGCGGGTCCCTCCAGGTGCGGGCCGGCGACACCGTACGGGCCGGGCAGCTGCTCGCCCACTGCGGGAACTCCGGCAACTCCACCGAGCCGCATGTGCACTTCCAGCTCATGGACCACCCGGACCTCGACGTGGCGCGCGGAATTCCCTTCACCTGGCGGGGCGCCGGCGTACCGGCCGGCGGCGAGGCGTTCACGGTCCCGGAGGCTGTCAGCAGCGGCTGATAGCTTGGCGATCGACGCACGCGGGGCCGTACGGGGGGCGACGGTGGACGATCGGGGCAGCGAGCAGCAGGAGAGCGGTATACGGGAGTGGCCCGACCACGGGCCCTGGGGCAACGCCTTCAACATCCTGCTGTGCGTGCTTGCCGTCGCCGGGATCGGGCTCAGCGGCTGGGCCCTCGTCATGGAGGTCGTCGACCTCCGTGACCGTGGGGAGAGCCGGGAGCGCATCGCGGCGGCGTGCGGAGGCCTCATCGATCCCGGCCTCGTCCTCGGGCTCGACGGCGGGGGGATCGACCGGGTCAAGACCGACGACCGGTACGAGGTGTCCACCGAGATGCCTTACAGCGGCTGTCGCGTCTACCGGGTGGGCGGTCCGGGGACGACCTACAGCCACTTCTCCATGTCTCTCGTCCTGCACTCCGCGGATCCGGACGCGGAGGAGACGGCCGACGAGATCGACGAGCAGGAGGACGAGCCGTTCCGCCGCCCGTACAGGGACGAGGAGGGCACGGCGCCGGTCGTGAGCCACGCGGTTCCGTACCCGCTCGGCGACGGAAGGCTGGGCGACTACGACGAGTACAAGGTGACGGCTCGGGCGCACTGCGCGACGGGCGGAGAGGTCGCCTCGGTCGAGGCGTCGGCCGTCGCCCAGTACGACCGGCGCGTCACGTCCGAGGACCGTCGCGGTCTTGCCGAGCTGGCCCGTCAGGCGGTGGACCGGGCAGCTGGACGCGCGGGGTGCCGTGCCGACCTCCCCGGGCTGCCCGCCGATCTCCCCGAGCCGACGAAGGAGTTCGGCGCCCCGTCGGCCACGGGAGGCACCTGCGCCTGGTACCGGAACTTCCTCACCACGGAGGAGCGGGGAGACCTTCCCGACCGGGCACTGGCCTCCCCGGCGGGCCGCGCGAGCGACCACGACGCCTGTGTGCTGGCGCTGGGGGAGAAGGAGACCCGCAGGATCCACCCCGGATACGCGAAGAGTTCCGGCTATCCGCAGACGCTGGAGGACGTGCTGAGGTACCTCCCCTGGTGGGCGAAGACCGAGACGTACGTCGGCGACGGCGCCCGAGGCCTGCGGACCGGGAGGGTCAACGAGACGACCGAACTCGCTCCCGGCACCGCGGGCACGGACTCCAGTGGTGTCTGGTGGGCGTCCTCGGTCTGCGGGGGCCGTCCCGCCGTGCATGTGCTGTGGGTGGCGTATCCGTACGACCGGATCGTCCGCGACCGGCTGGAACCCCTGTTCCGGGCCTACGTCACCGACGCAACCGAGCGCCGGGGGTGCACCGGCGTCGTCCTCCCCGACGCGGCGGACTTCGACAGGAGTTGAGAGGGCACTGTCGGACCCGCCGGTTAGTCTCGCCTCCATGCCACCGGCCAAGAAGCGCCCCCGCGCCTACGACGTCACCCGGACCAGGACCGCCGTCCTGGCCCAGTTCGCCCACGTACGGGACGCGGTGCGCGGCCTGACGGCCGAGCAGCTGGCGCAGCCGGGGCTGGGGGAGTGGACGGTGCGGGAGCTCGCGGCGCACCTGACCATGGCCCTGGAGCGGGTGAGCCGGGCCATGGAGCTGCCGGCACCAGGGGGGCCCAGGCCGGAGGTCTCGCTGCTGGAGTGGCCGTTCTCCACCGCCGGCGGTTCCGCGGCCGTCGCCGGCCACACCCGGGAACTGGCCGAGGGGCGGCCCGACCTCGACGCGCTGTACGAGGAGACCGCGGACCGGTTCACCGCGCTGGTGCCCGCTGACGCCGGGGACCGGCTGGTGACGGCCCGGTCCGGGACGATGCGGCTGGGTGATTTCCTGGTCACCCGCACCGTCGAACTGGTCGTCCACACCGACGACCTGCACCGGGCGACCGGCCTCGACATCCCCTACGACCGGCAGGCGCTCGCCGCCTGCACCCGGCTGCTCGCCGACGCCCTCGCGGACCGGGCGCCCGGCGGCTCCGTCGAGGTGCGTGTACCGCCGTTCGCCGTCGTGCAGTGCATCGGCGGCCCCAAGCACACCCGGGGTACGCCGCCCAACGTCGTGGAGACGGACCCGCTCACCTGGATCAGGCTGGCCACCGGACGTCTGCGCTGGGCGGAGGCCCTCGAAGCCGCGCAGGTCAGCGCGAGTGGTGAGCGGGCCGATCTCGCCCCGCTCCTTCCGCTGATGGGCTGAGGGGGAACCGGATCGGCTGCTCGATCCGTCCCAACGCCATGCGCACACAACGTATGACCGCCAGTGTCCTCGGTGTTCTCGCCTTCTCCACCCTTGCCGCCTGCGGCACGGAGTCGGGTTCCGGAACGGGATCCGGGGATTCCGGGGACGGCAGCGGCACCGTCTCCACCGAGCCGTCCGCCCCGCTCACCGGAACGGCCTGGAAGGTCACCGGCCTGGTGTCCGGCGGTACCGACGCCTCCCTGCCCGCCGGTACGGAGAAGAAGGCGCACCTCACCTTCGGCAAGGACGGTTCGGTGGAGGGCAGCCTCGGCTGCAACTCCTTCCACGGCACGGCGGCGGTCTCCGGATCCACCCTGACCTTCGGCCCGCTCACCTCCACCAGGAAGATGTGCCCGGGCCCCGAGATGGAGCTGGAGCGCGCCCTGCTGGGGGTGCTGGAGGGGAGGACGACGTACGTGATCGATCACCGCTCCCTGTCGATCGAGGCGAAGAGCGGCAAGGGACTCGACGCCTCCGCCCCGCCGGCGGCCGGGGGCTGACCGGCCGCGGGCCGGTCAGCCCCGCGGGCTCACGAGCCCGTCGGATAGGGGAGCAGGCCGGCGTCCGTCTTCTCCCACGACGCCCGCAGCCCTGCCAGCCGCTGCGGCTCGGCCGCCGCACGGTCGGCCTGTTCGCGCTGGTCGTCGGCCAGATTGAACAGCTGGTCGGTCCCGTCGCGTCCCCGGTAGTACTTCCAGTCGCCGCGCCGCAGGGCCCGCTCGCCGCGCACCCGCCAGAAGAGGTCGCGCTCCTTCGGGGCCTCGTCCCGCAGCAGGTATCCGGCGAGGCTGACGCCGTCCAGCGGATACGCGGGGTCGGGCCGGGCACCGCCGAGCTCCAGCAGGGTCGCCGTCCAGTCGGGTGAGAACACCGGGACGTCGCTGACCTGGTGGCCGTCCACGCGTGCGGGCCAGCGCAGCACCGAGGGGACCCGGATGCCGCCTTCCCGGAGCGAGCTCTTGCTGCCGGAGAGCGGCCAGTTGTAGGAGAACCGCTCGCCTCCGTTGTCGCTGGCGAAGAAGACGAGGGTGTCCTGCTCCTGACCTGACCGCTTCAGCGCCTTCAGTACCTCGCCGACCGAGCGGTCCAGGTCCTCGACCATCTCCGTGTACTTCTCGACCGAGCCGCCGTCCGCGTGCCAGAGCGCCCCCCGGTCACCGGCCTTGATCCTGCGGACGATCTCGGCGCCGGCCTCCGTGTCCCCGTCGGCGATCCACGGCCAGTGCGGGGTGGTGAAGTTCAGATTGAGCAGCCACGGCTTGTCGTGATCACGGCTCACGTACTCGCTCGCACGCTCCGTCAGGATCCGCGTGTAGTACCGCAGGTCCTTGTACTCGGCGTCGCCCTCGTACAGGTCGTACTCGCCGCCCAGGCCGAGCTTGGAGTAGTACTCCAGGGCTCCGCCGAAGTTGCCGAAGAACTCGTCCCAGCCCGATCTGGTCGGGCTGTGGTCCGGCAGGTAGCCGCAGTGCCACTTGCCGATGAGCGCGGTGGCGTACCCGGCGCCGCGCAGCAGGGACGCCAGCGTGGGGTGGGTGGGTTCGAGGCCCACGGACCTGTCGGCGATGGGCTCGGCGAGTCCGCCCTTCGTACGCCCCGGGTAGCGCCCGGTGTAGAGGCTGAAGCGGGTGGGGGAGCAGGTGGCGGACCCGGAGTAGGAGTCCGTGAACCGCACCCCTTGGCGCCCCAGCTCGTCCAGGTGGGGCGTCCGGATGTGCGGGGCGCCGTACGAGGAGAGATCCGCCCAGCCGAGGTCGTCGCCGAGGATGAACAGGATGTTGGGACGGCGGGCGTGCCTGCCGCGGGCGGCGCGGAACGGCCGCTCCGCGGTCGCACCGCGCTGCGGTGTCGAGGGAGCGGCGGCGGCCGGAGCGGCGGCCTGTACGCCGACGGCGGCGGTGGCGGCGGCCGCGCCCACGGCGGTGGCGAAGGCGCGGCGGCTCAGCGGTGAACCGGAATCTACATCCGAACGAATATTCGAATCGCGAGAGGTCATGAGGTCTCCTGGGCGGGCCTCGGGCGCCGGCCGGGGGGCGGGGCGCGAGGGGGCGGGGCGCGGGGGATCCCGTCAGGAACGGGTGCACGCCGCGGCGGACCCGGTCATGAGGGGCGGAAGGTGAGAAGAGTGGAAATACGTGCACGCGTACCGGAGTTCGAGGCGAACGCCCCGCGCGGTTCCGGAGTGGCGGCTGGCTCAGGCGCAGCGACAGATGGCGCTCGCCACACGTCCCAGATCGACGTGGCGGCGCTCCACGAGCGTGACCGAACGATCACCGAGGGGCTGCATGGGGAAGGAGCCTGCCAACAGGTCATGGGCGTGTCAACGGCGGTCTCGCACTGCGGACAGCCGTCTCACACGGTCCGGTTCCGCCCGGTACCGGCCCCTGTCCGGGAGGAGTGGTCCCCGTTCCCGGAGGAGTGGCCGGCCCCGGAAAGGGCTGCTGCGGGGAGGCTTCGGGGTGCTCGGGGCGTCCCGGCCGTGGACTCGCAGTGTGAGGCTCACCACGAAAAGAGGGTGGGGCCCACCCCTGGGCCGGCACCGTCCACGGCTCTCCGGGCCTTCGGGAGGGGCGGAAGCGGCGGAGTGCGCGACCTGTCGGTAACCGGCCTCCATCCCGGGCGTCGACTGCCCCGACGGCGTCCGGGGCCGAAGCGGCAGCCGTGCCGGGATCACCCGGAGTGATCGCCCGACCATCGCCCGGGCCCTCGTGGAGGGCGCCCCGCCGCCGTGCCGTCGGCCTCTTCCCGGGGGCCGTCCAATTCGGACCGGTGGTCGATCTCGCCTACACTCGGAGCCGTGCCTCGTGGTGATGGACGACTCAACCACGACCTGCTCCCCGGAGAGAAAGGCCCCCAGGACGCTTGCGGCGTCTTCGGTGTCTGGGCTCCGGGCGAAGAGGTCGCCAAGCTCACCTATTTCGGACTGTATGCCCTGCAGCACCGTGGACAGGAGTCCGCGGGCATCGCAGTGAGCAACGGGTCCCAGATCCTGGTCTTCAAGGACATGGGACTGGTCTCGCAGGTCTTCGACGAAACGTCTCTGGGATCGCTCCAGGGCCATATCGCGGTCGGTCATGCCCGCTACTCCACCACCGGTGCCTCGGTGTGGGAGAACGCGCAGCCGACGTTCCGTGCCACCGCGCACGGCTCGATCGCCCTGGGTCACAACGGCAATCTGGTCAATACGGCCCAGCTCGCCGAGATGGTCGCCGACCTTCCTCGCAAGGACGGGCGGGCCACCCAGGTCGCGGCGACGAACGACACCGATCTGGTGACCGCGCTGCTCGCCGGCCAGAGAGACGGCGACGACAAGCCCCTGACCATCGAGGAGGCCGCCACCAAGGTGCTTCCCGACGTCAAGGGAGCCTTCTCGCTCGTCTTCATGGACGAGCACACCCTGTACGCCGCCCGTGACCCGCAGGGCATCCGCCCCCTGGTCCTCGGCCGCCTCGAGCGCGGCTGGGTGGTGGCCTCCGAGTCCGCCGCCCTCGACATCTGCGGTGCCAGCTTCGTCCGCGAGATCGAGCCGGGCGAGCTCGTCGCCATCGACGAGAACGGCCTGCGCACCTCACGCTTCGCGGAAGCGAAGCCCAAGGGCTGTGTCTTCGAGTACGTCTACCTGGCCCGCCCTGACACCGACATCGCCGGCCGCAACGTCTACCTCTCCCGTGTGGAGATGGGACGGAAGCTGGCGGCCGAGGCCCCCGTCGAGGCCGATCTGGTCATAGCGACACCGGAGTCCGGAACCCCCGCGGCCATCGGCTACGCCGAGGCGAGCGGAATTCCGTTCGGAGCCGGACTCGTCAAGAACGCCTACGTCGGCCGGACCTTCATCCAGCCCTCACAGACCATCCGTCAGCTGGGCATCCGGCTCAAGCTGAATCCGCTCAAGGAAGTCATCAAGGGCAAGCGCCTGGTGGTCGTCGACGACTCGATCGTCCGCGGCAACACCCAGCGGGCCCTGGTGAGGATGCTCCGCGAGGCGGGGGCGGCCGAGATCCACATCCGGATCTCCTCCCCGCCCGTGAAGTGGCCCTGCTTCTTCGGCATCGACTTCGCGACGCGCGCCGAGCTGATCGCCAACGGCATGTCGGTCGACGAGATCGCCACCTCCATGGGTGCCGACTCGCTCTCCTACATCTCGATCGACTCGATGATCGAGGCGACGACGATCGACAAGCCGAATCTCTGCCGTGCCTGCTTCGACGGCGAATACCCGATGGAGCTTCCGGACCCGGAACTGCTCGGCAAGCAGCTGCTGGAGACCGAGCTGGCGGCCGGACCCGCCGCGACCGCGGCGTCCGACGCACTGCGTCGTCCGTGATCCGGACCGACCGGTCACCGCTCCACCAGCCCCGTATTCCCACACGAAAGATCCCGGGCCATGTCTGAGACAACAGGTGCTTCCTACGCTGCGGCGGGCGTCGACATCGAAGCCGGTGACCGCGCCGTCGAGCTGATGAAGGAGTGGGTGAAGAAGACGCAGCGCCCCGAGGTCGCCGGCCTCGGCGGTCTCGGCGGATTCGCCGGCCTCTTCGACGCCTCGGCGCTCAAGCGTTACGAGCGCCCGCTGCTCGCCTCCGCGACCGACGGCGTCGGCACGAAGGTCGATCTGGCCCGGCAGATGGGTGTGTACGACACCATCGGCCACGACCTCGTCGGCATGGTCGTCGACGACCTGGTCGTCTGCGGCGCGGAGCCGCTCTTCATGACCGACTACATCTGCGTCGGCAAGGTGCATCCCGAGCGTGTCGCGGCCATCGTGAAGGGCATCGCCGAAGGCTGTGTCCTGGCGGGCTGCGCTCTCGTCGGCGGCGAGACGGCCGAGCACCCGGGCCTGTTGGGCCCGGACGACTTCGATGTCGCGGGTGCCGGCACGGGTGTGGTCGAGGCCGACCGCCTGCTGGGCCCCGACCGCATCCGTAAGGGTGACGCCGTGATCGCGATGGCGTCCTCCGGTCTTCACTCCAACGGGTACTCGCTCGTCCGCCACGTGGTCTTCGACCGGGCCGGCTGGACCCTGGACCGTCAGGTCGAGGAGTTCGGCAGGACGCTCGGCGAGGAGCTGCTGGAGCCCACCAGGATCTACTCGCTGGACTGCCTGGCCCTGACCCGTACGACCGAGGTGCACGGCTTCAGCCACGTCACCGGCGGCGGCCTGGCCAACAACCTGGCCCGGGTGATCCCGGACGGACTGCACGCGACGGTCGACCGGGGCACCTGGACGCCCGGCGCGGTCTTCGACCTGGTCGGCAAGGCCGGACAGGTCGAGCAGCTGGAGCTGGAGAAGACGCTCAACATGGGCGTCGGCATGATCGCGGTCGTTCCGGCCGACTCGGTGGACGCGGCGCTGACGACGCTGGCCGACCGGGGTGTCGACTCCTGGGTCGCCGGCGAGATCACCGAGCGCGGGGGCCACGCGACGGGCGCCGAGCTGACCGGCAGCTACGCACGGTAGGACGCCATGACCGCCGGTCCGGGGCACCACCGGACCGGCGGCGGGAACCGTCGCCTCGCGCGTCAGCCGTGGTGGTACGTCGTCCTTCCGGACCGGGACAGCACAGAACCCGGTCCGGGCAGGCCCGGACCGGGTTCATGTGTCAGCGCGAGGTCAAGCGCCGCGGCGCTGTGACGACGGACCGGACTGGTCGTCCTCGTCCGCGTCCTCGTCGTCGTTGTACTGATCCGCGTACTGTGCGTACGGGTCATCTTCCTCGTCGTCGTCCTCGAACGGCTCGGCGTTCGGTGGCTGACTCGAAGGTGATGCGCCCAGCTCATTGGCCAGACGTGACAGGTCTGTTCCGCCGCTGCTGTACTTCAGCTGGCGGGCGACCTTGGTCTGCTTGGCCTTTGCCCGGCCGCGCCCCATGGCTCGACCCCCTCGGTGACGGGGCTCGACGGCCCCAGAGTCTTGACACGCGTTCATGTTTCAGGACGGACTCTCGGCAGAGAGACCGCGCCCGTGGCTTTAACGGTACCTGCTTCCTCGGCCATACGGTACGCCGCCCGCATCACGTGCCTCGTCACAGGACCGTGGAGGAGCCCGTCCTCGCTGGTCAACCCCGATTTTAACCTCTTGTGGACGGGCGACCCGCCGACCGGAGTGAGTCATGTCTCCCCGGGGCCCGCCGACGGCTCTCCCGGACGTGCGGCGCCCCCGGCGCCGGGCTCTCCTGGGAGGTCCGGTGCCGGGGGCGCGGTGTCGGCGCGGTGGTGAATTCCTCAGGAACGGCGGGCGTCCGCCATCCGCTGTTCGGCGATCCGGTCGGCCGCCGCGGCCGGCGGAATCCCATCCGCCTTCGCACGTGCGAAGATGGACAGAGTGGTGTCGAAGATCCGTGTCGCCTTCGCCTTGCACCGGTCGAAGTCGAAACCGTGGAGTTCATCGGCGACCTGGATCACGCCTCCGGCGTTCACCACGTAGTCGGGTGCGTACAGAACCGACCGGTCGGCCAGGTCCTTCTCGATACCGGGGTGTGCCAGCTGGTTGTTGGCCGCGCCGCACACCACCTCGGCGGTGAGCACGGGGACGCTCTCGTCGTTCAGCGCGCCGCCCAGGGCACACGGGGCGTAGATGTCGAGCCCCTCCGTGCGGATGAGCGCGTCAGTGTCCACGGCCACCGAGACCTCGGGGTGCCGATCGGTGATCCGGCGTACGGACTCCTCGCGCACGTCCGTCACGACGACTCGGGCGCCGTCGCTCAGCAGGTGCTCCACCAGGTGGTGGCCGACCTTGCCGACGCCCGCCACGCCCACCGTGCGCCCCCGCAGGGTGGGGTCGCCCCACAGGTGCTGCGCGGAGGCACGCATGCCCTGGAAGACCCCGAACGCGGTGAGGACGGAGGAGTCGCCCGCGCCGCCGTTCTCGGGCGACCGGCCGGTGGTCCAGCGGCACTCCCGGGCGACGACGTCCATGTCCGCCACGTAGGTGCCGACATCGCAGGCGGTCACGTAGCGTCCGCCGAGCGAGGCCACGAACCGCCCGTAGGCCAGGAGCAGTTCCTCGGACTTGATCCGCTCCGGATCGCCGATGATGACGGCCTTGCCGCCGCCGTGGTCGAGGCCGGCCAGGGCGTTCTTGTAGGACATGCCGCGCGACAGGTTCAGCGCGTCCGCGACGGCCTCCTCCTCGGAGGCGTACGGATAGAAGCGGGTGCCGCCGAGGGCCGGGCCCAGGGCGGTGGAGTGCAGGGCGATGACGGCCTTGAGGCCGCTGGCACGGTC
The DNA here is from genome assembly GCF_044765765.1 of Streptomyces sp. NPDC102402. Classification (NCBI taxonomy): domain Bacteria; kingdom Bacillati; phylum Actinomycetota; class Actinomycetes; order Kitasatosporales; family Streptomycetaceae; genus Streptomyces; species Streptomyces sp. NPDC102402. The sequence continues at coordinate 57,360 of NZ_JBIWKR010000024.1, read as the reverse complement.
CTGGCAGATCACGACTTGCTCGTGACCTCCCTGCTCCGAGCGGAACAAGGTGCGCAGGACATCGGCAGAGGCGGGCACGCCGGTCACATCGGTCACTGTGGTGACTCCCAAGTACGAAGCGGCGGAAGACCCTCCTGAAGGTGGGGAGGGCCCCGGACCGACCGCCACCGGTCGGTCCGATGGGCAAGAGCGTAAGTCCTCGGGACACGGAGATCTGTTCCCGTGCCCGGGATCACCCCCCTGTGGAGTAGGGGCGTGACACGATTCGCCGCATGTCGGTGGTGTCTTCAGTGCTCATCCCTTACGCGTCCTACCTGCGGGTGTACGAGCCGCTCGCCGCCTTCCGCGAGCCCGAACGGGGTCACTGGACGCGCTACGCGCAGCGTTCGGAGCTGCCCACGGCCCAGGACGAACTGCGCCGCTCGCTGGCGGACCTGGTTCCGACCCCGCCCGTGGCGGTGCCGGTGCACGAGAGCGCGGACGCCTTCGTCGCGGTCGTCGACGGCACGATCGTGGTCTGTCCGTGGCGCACCCGGATGCGGAGCTGGCTGGCCATGGGTGAACTGGGGGGTCTGTTTCCGGCCACTGTGCTGGACGCGGTGCTGCCTCCGGTCGTGCGGAGGCAGGCGGAGGTGGACCACGAGCGGTGGGCCGAGCGGAATCCGGACGCCCGGCCCTGGATCCGGACCACGGTGTGGCACGTGCCGGTCCGCTGGTTCGTCCTGTTCGACGACGAGGAGCGGGAGTACGTCGCCGCCGGCGACGGCGTGGAGTCCCTGCTGCGGTACCGGACCCCGATGGTGCAGGCGCGGCGCCGGCTGGCGAGGGCGCTGCGGACGCTGCGGGAGACCGTCGACGAAGGTCCGCTCACCGAGGGGCTCGTGGAGGTCGGGCGCTGGCTGGAGGAGTTCCATCCCCGCGCCATGGTCGAGCTGGACTACGGCGGCCTGGTCCACGCCCTGAGCGGTGAACAGCTGGCCGGGGACCGGTCGGCCGCGGACGTGGCCGAGGGCATCGCGGCGCTGCGCTCGGGGGACGGTGACGCGGCGGGCGTCGCGTACGGGCGGCTGGCGGACCGCTGGCGGGCGGTGCGCGACCTGCAGTCCACCAACTAGCCTGAATCGGTGTGAAGAGGAACGCACTGCCGCATAGAGGGCCTATTCGCAGGGAAGAGACATCCTGTGAGGTGTCCGACATCCGAGGGCGCCCGGGAGTCCGGCGGAGGTGAACGCAGATGCCCTGAGGGGAACTGACGGGCTGTGAACCGGCGTCGAGTGTGACGCGTGCGACAGGTGGGGCGGGAGTCCGCTCGCGAGGGCCGGGACCTACGTCCCGAACCGGGCCTTTGTCTCAAGCGTGATGGATAGCACTAACAGGGCCCTTGCGCCGTTCCCTACTCCTCATGCCAAAATAGGACAAGGAGTCCGGGGAGGGCTCTGTCCGCCCAACTATGTGCGGATTGCTCAGCATTGCACGCTATGGGGGGTCTGATGACTTCTGACGACTCCTGTTTGTCCTGTGACTGATCGTTACTGGGGCGTGACTGTCCGCTATGGCATGGTCCATCGGCTTCCGTCGCTGATGAACACCTGGGAGGGCAATTCCATCGGTTTGGCCGACGTGGCTGGACGGATGGTGTAGTTGTAGTGCCGAGGACAAGCCGTTCGTCCTATAACCGACTCGGCCCGCGTCCGCCATTTCGGGCAACGCGGGTCAAGGTGCAGAATTTAGAGGAAAGAACCGAGATGGTTCGGTTCTCCCGAGGAGGCCGCTCATGACCGCTCGCACCCCTGATGCCGAGCCGCTGCTGACCCCGGCTGAGGTTGCCACGATGTTCCGCGTGGACCCGAAGACGGTCACCCGTTGGGCAAAGGCTGGCAAGCTCACGTCCATCCGCACGCTCGGTGGGCATCGCCGGTACCGCGAGGCAGAGGTCCGCGCACTGCTTGCGGGTATTCCGCAGCAGCGCAGCGAGGCCTGACACACCCCTGTCGCCGCAGCCACAACAGGGCGCTGGAGGTCCCCCAACCCCCGGTGTCCCCTTATAGCTCCATACGACGGGCACCCGCCCCAACGGGTGCCATGCCTGTGACACACGGGTTCGTCGTTCGATCGCGCTGGACTCCGCCGGGTCCAGCGCGATCTTTTTTTGCCCCGGAGGGGCCGCGGGGTGCCCGAATGGCGCCGGCGGCTGCCCGAACGGGCCGACGGGTCGGTTTGCCGCGCGGTCGTGTGCGACTCCGGGCGGGCCTGTTCGGGGTTGTTCGCCCGGGTCCCGGACGCCCTGGGACGGCTCGGGCGGAACGGTCCGGGATGTACGCCGAAGGCGGTGCAATGGCACATATTAAATTCGCTAGTTGTAGGAAGTACGTAAAGTGCCCCCCGCGCAAAACTGATTCGGTGACTCCCGTCACACCGGTACGGTCTTGCCAACTACGATCCTGCCACTGTGCCAGGGCGCTCCGCTGCGGGAGATGGTCACGGGGCGGGAGGACCTTCGTCCTCCGGGTGGGTCCCGGGGCGGGCCTCCGGCGGGGCCCCGGGGGGCGCTTCGGGGCGTTCCGCGCGGAACTCCGGTCCTCGCCCGGCCCCGTCGGGTGCCGGCCGTCGCGGCAGGGGCGCCGGCCGTCGCGGAGGGGGCGCCGCCCCGGCACCCGGTCCGGGGGTCCCGGCGGCCGTCTCCGGGGCGTGCGGCGGCTCGGCCCCGCTGCTGGGCTCCTCCTGGGCGTACGGGGCCTGTGGGGCCGTCAGGGGCTCCATGGCGAGTCGTAGGAGGCGGTGGCAGATCGGACAGTGCCGGGTGAGGTGGCGGTAGCCGGAGGCCGCCGCCAGGTGGGCGCGCAACAGCGCGCGGGTCTCGTGCCTTTCCGTGGGCGCAGACATGCGTGCGGCCTCCCGGTGACCCGGCCGCCCCGCGTCGAGGGAACAGGGGCGGACTCCGTCCTATGGAGTTACCGGCGGCCGACGCCCGCGTCAAGACGCACGAAAGCCCGGATCCAGGGGATCCGGGCTTTCATCTACTGCGGTCCTGACGGGATTTGAACCCGCGGCCTCCACCTTGACAGGGTGGCGAGCACTCCAAACTGCTCCACAGGACCAGGTTTTCGCTTCCGGCCTTGCGGCTGGCTGCGAAGACAGACTCTACAGGAGGTCCCGGGGCCAGGTCGAACTCACTCCCCGTACGGGTGCCGCTACGGAACGGCGGGGGCTCCGCTCACGGTGCGGCGGCGTCGATCGCCTTCACGATCCGCTTGTCGGATACGGGCTGTGCGGTGCCCAGCGCGTGCGCGAAATAGCTGACCCGGAGCTCCTCGATCATCCAGCGGATGTCCAGCACCTCCTGGGGCACCGGCCTTCCCCGCGGCAGCTGTTCGAGCAGCCAGGCGTACTCGTCCTGCATCTCGTGGACCTTCTCCATGCGCGTGGTGTCGCGCTGGACGTTCGTCGGCATCTGCTGGAGCCGGCGGTCCTCGGCGACGAGGTAGCGCATCAGGTCGGGGAGCCTGCGCAGCCCGGTCATGGTGACGAACCCCGGAGGTACGAGGCGGGCCAGGTGGTCCCGTACGTCGGTGACGTTGTTGATCAGGACCAGGCTGTTCGTCGACTTCAGCCGGCGCTCGCACGCCTGCCAGGCCGCCAGGACCTGCTGCACCTGGCCGATCGTGCGGACGGTGAGGTCGACGAGGTCGGCGCGCACTTTGTCGTACAGCTTCCGGAACGAGGCCTCGTCCCAGGCCGGGCCTCCGTGCGCGGCGATGAGCCGGTCCGCCGCGGCGGTGGCGCAGTCGTCGAACAGGGCCTGGATGGAGCCGTGCGGATTGCGGGACAGCGCCAGCTTCTGCTGGTTGGTGAGCTTGTCCGAGGCGAATTTGGCGGGGTTGACCGGGATGTTCAGCAGGATCAGCTTCCGGGTGCCGCGCCACATCGCCTGCTGCTGCTCGGCCTCCGTGTCGAAGAGGCGCACGGCGACGGTCTCGCCCTGGTCGGTGAGCGCCGGGTACGCCTTCACCGGCTGGCCGGCGCGGCGGGTCTCGAAGACGCGGTTCAGGGTGCCGATCGTCCAGTCCGTGAGCCCCGAACGCTCGATGGACTCGCCCGACGGCCCCGCGGTGGCCGCGGCGGCCTGGGAGAGCGCCTGGCGGGCCTTGGGGCGCAGCTGGATCTTCAGCGCCTCCAGGTCCTTGGCCTCGGCCACCTTGCGGCGCCGCTCGTCGGTGATCCGGAAGGTGATCTTCAGGTGGTCCGGTACCCGGGACAGGTCGAAGTCGTCGGCCGTGACCGGGACGCCGACCATCCGCTGGAGCTCACGGGCGAGTGTGAACGGCAGGGGCTCCTGGAGCGGGACGGCCCGGTCGAGGAACTTGTCCGCGTAGTTCGGCGCCGGGACGTAGTGCCGGCGGATCGGCTTGGGCAGCGAGCGGATCAGCTCCGTGACCACCTCCTCGCGCAGGCCCGGGATCTGCCAGTCGAAGCCCTCGGAGGTGACCTGGTTGAGCACCTGGAGCGGGATGTGGACGGTCACGCCGTCGGCGTCCGCGCCCGGCTCGAACTGGTAGGTCACCCGGAACTTGAGCTTCCCCTGCCGCCAGGAGTCCGGGTAGTCGTCCTTGGTGACCGCCCCGGCCTTCTCGTTGATGAGCATGGAGCGCTCGAAGTCGAGCGCGTCCGGCTCGTCGCGGCGCTTGTGCTTCCACCAGGAGTCGAAGTGCGCCCCGGAGACGATGTGCTCCGGAATCCGCTGGTCGTAGAAGTCGAAGAGCGTCTCGTCGTCCACGAGGATGTCGCGGCGCCGGGCGCGGTGCTCCAACTCCTCGACCTCGCCGAGCAGTTTGCGGTTGTCATGGAAGAACTGGTGATGCGTGCGCCAGTCGCCCTCGACCAGGGCGTTGCGGATGAACAGATCGCGCGACGCCTCCTGGTCGATTCGGCCGAAATTGATCTTGCGCTGGGCGACGATCGGCACCCCGTAGAGCGTGACCCGCTCGTACGCCATCACCGCTGCCTGGTCCTTCTCCCAGTGCGGCTCGCTGTAGGTCCGCTTCAGCAGGTGCTGGGCGAGTGGCTCGATCCACTCCGGTTCGACCTTCGCGTTGACCCGCGCCCAGAGCCGGGACGTCTCGACCAGCTCGGCCGACATCACGAAGCGCGGCTGCTTCTTGAAGAGCGCGGAGCCCGGGAAGACCGCGAACTTGGCGCTGCGCGCGCCCAGGTACTCGTTCTTCTCGGTGTCCTTCAGACCGATGTGCGAGAGCAGCCCCGCCAGCAGCGAGGTGTGGACCGCCTGCTCGGGCACGCCCTCGTCCGCCTTGGGCTCCTCGACGGTGATGCCCATCTGCTTGGCGACCGTCCGCAGCTGTGCGTAGATGTCCTGCCACTCGCGGATCCGCAGGAAGTTCAGGTACTCCTGCTTGCACATCCGGCGGAACGAGGACGAGCCCCGCTCCTTCTGCTGCTCGCGGATGTAGCGCCAGAGGTTCAGGTACGCGAGGAAGTCGGAGGTCTCGTCCTTGAACCGGGCATGGTTCTGGTCGGCCTGCGTCTGCTTCTCCGAGGGCCGTTCGCGCGGGTCCTGGATGGAGAGCGCCGCGGCGATGACCATGACCTCGCGGGCGCAGCCGTTCCTGTCGGCCTCGATGACCATGCGGGCCAGGCGCGGGTCCACGGGCAGCTGGGAGAGCTTGCGGCCCAGCGGGGTGAGGCGCTTGTGCGCGTCCTTCTCCTGCGGATCCAGTGCGCCGAGCTCCTGGAGGAGCTGCACGCCGTCGCGGATGTTGCGGTGGTCCGGCGGGTCGATGAAGGGGAACTTCTCGATGTCGCCGAGGCCGGCCGCGGTCATCTGGAGGATGACGGAGGCGAGGTTGGTCCGCAGGATCTCGGGGTCGGTGAACTCCGGACGGGTCAGGAAGTCGTCCTCGGAGTACAGCCGGACGCAGATGCCGTCCGACGTACGGCCGCAGCGGCCCTTGCGCTGGTTGGCGCTGGCCTGCGAGATCCGCTCGATCGGCAGCCGCTGGACCTTGGTGCGGTGGCTGTACCGGGAGATGCGGGCGTTGCCCGGGTCGATCACGTACTTGATGCCGGGGACGGTCAGCGAGGTCTCCGCGACGTTCGTCGCCAGGACGATCCTGCGGCCGGTGTGGCGCTGGAACACGCGGTTCTGCTCGGCGTGCGAGAGGCGCGCGTAGAGGGGGAGCACCTCGGTGTGTCTGAGGTTGCGCTTGTTCAGCGCGTCCGCGGTGTCGCGGATCTCCCGCTCCCCGGAGAGGAAGACCAGGACGTCGCCGGGGGCCTCGCGGCCCAGCTCGTCCACCGCGTCGCAGATGGCGGTGATCTGGTCCCGGTCGGTGTCGTCGCCCTCCTCCTCGAGGAGGGGCCGGTAGCGCACCTCCACCGGATACGTGCGCCCGCTGACCTCCACGATCGGCGCCTCGCCGAAGTGCCGGGCGAAGCGCTCCGGGTCGATGGTCGCCGAGGTGATGACGACCTTCAGATCGGGGCGCTTCGGCAGCAGCCGGGCCAGGTAGCCGAGCAGGAAGTCGATGTTCAGCGACCGCTCGTGGGCCTCGTCGATGATGATCGTGTCGTAGGCGAGGAGCTCGCGGTCCGTCTGGATCTCGGCCAGCAGGATGCCGTCCGTCATCAGCTTCACGAAGGTCGCGTCCGGATTCACCTGGTCGGTGAAGCGCACCTTCCAGCCGACGGCCTCGCCCAGCGGGGTCTTCAGCTCGTCCGCGACGCGCTCCGCGACCGTGCGCGCCGCGATCCGGCGGGGCTGGGTGTGCCCGATCATGCCCCGGACGCCGCGCCCCAGCTCCATGCAGATCTTGGGGATCTGCGTGGTCTTGCCGGAGCCCGTCTCCCCGGCGACGATCACGACCTGGTGGTCGCGTATCGCCTCCAGGATCTCGTCCTTCTTCTGGCTGACCGGGAGCTGTTCCGGGTAGGACAGGGCGGGCATCCGCCCGGCCCGTCCCGCGAGCCGCTCGGCCGCCTTCCCGGCTTCGGCCGAGATCTCGTCCAGCACGGACTGCCGGGCCTCGGGCTTGCGGATGCGGCGGGCACCCTCGAGACGGCGGCCGAGCCGGTGCGCGTCGCGGAGCGAGAGCTGCCCGAGCCGGGTCTGGAGATCTGCGAAGGAAGTAGACATACGGACCCCAGGATCTCACCCGGGCGCGAGGAGTGGCGAACCTATTTCGCCCGGGCCGTGTCACGCCGCCCTCCCGGGGGAATCCACGGAAGGGCCCCGGTGACGCAACGCTGTCATGAGGTCACAGCACGTACCATTCCGGGCAACCGATCACCCGTCCCGCGCAAGGCGGCCCCATGTCCCGGGAGATACCCGCTCCCGCCGAACGCTCCGTGCCGAGGGCGTAGGCGGGCCCCACGCCCCTGCTCGGATCCCGCTCGTCCCCCACGCACTCGCACGGAGCGCCGCATGACCACGCCCACCCGCCGCCCCCCGCCCCCGGCCGGGAAGCCGTCCTCCGCCAGGAAGCCGCTGCTCTTCGGCCTCGTCGTCGTGCTCGCCGCCGGCCTGCTCGGCTTCGTCTCCTACCGGGCGACCGCCCCGGACGCACCCGCCGCCGACACCCCCGCCGTCGCCACCACCGCAGGGCCGGACGCCGACGTCCGACGGGAACTGGCGGAGCTGGCCCGGCGCGACGCGGGCGACAAGCTCGCGCAGGGCCGCACCGACGCCCCCGTCGTCCTCATCGAGTACGCCGACTTCCAGTGCGGCTACTGCGGGAAGTTCGCCCGGGACACCGAGCCCGAACTGATCAAGCGGTACGTCGAGGACGGCACCCTGCGCATCGAGTGGCGGAACCTCCCCATCTTCGGCGAGGCGTCGGAGGCGGCCGCCCGCGCGTCCTGGGCGGCCGGGCGGCAGGACCGCTTCTGGGCCTTCCACCGGGCCGCCTACGCCGAGGGCGCCAAGGACAGGGGATTCGGCGCGGAGCGGCTGCGCGCCCTCGCCCGGCAGGCCGGGGTGAAGGACCTGGACCGCTTCGCCCGCGACACCGCGAGCGCGGCGGCCACCGCGGCGGTCACCGAGGACCGGGAGCAGGCGTACAGGATCGGCGCCACGTCCACCCCGTCCTTCCTCATCAACGGCCGCCCGCTGGCCGGAGCCCAGCCCATGGCCGTCTTCACCCAGGCCATCGAGGCCGCGGCGGCGGAGGAAGCGAACGTCGGGAGTGCCGGGGACCCCGCGAAGTGACCCCGGGCACCGGATACTTCGCCGCTCTGCTCGGTGGCCTGCTCGCCCTGGTCAGCCCGTGCAGTGCCCTGCTGCTCCCGGCCTTCTTCGCGTACTCCGTGGACTCGGCCTCGCGGCTCCTGGCGCGCACGGTCGTCTTCTACGCCGGTCTCGCCACCACGCTCGTCCCGCTCGGCGCCGCCGGCTCGTACGCCGGGCGGCTCTTCCACGGGAACCGGGACGCGCTCGTCCTCGGTGCGGGCTGGCTGATCATCGGGCTCGGACTCGCCCAGATCGCCGGGCTGGGCTTCGCCTCCCGGCGTATGGCGGAGCTCGGTGGCCGGATCCGGCCCACGACGGCCTTCTCCGTCTACGCCCTGGGCGCGGTCTACGGGCTGGCGGGCTTCTGCGCCGGCCCGATCCTCGGCAGCGTCCTCACCGTGGCGGCGGTCAGCGGCAGCCCTGTCTACGGAGGACTGCTCCTCGCCGTCTACGCGCTCGGCATGGCCGTGCCCCTGTTCGTGCTCGCCCTGCTCTGGGAACGCTTCGACCTGGGCCGCAGGGCATGGCTGCGGGGCCGGCCGTTGCGCGTCGGCCGCTTCGAGGCGCACAGCACCTCGCTGCTCTCCGGCCTCTTCTTCATCGGGATCGGGGTGCTCTTCCTCGTGTACGACGGGACGACCGGGCTGCCCGGACTCCTCGACGTGGACGACTCGTTCGCCGCCGAGCAGTGGGTCCAGCGTGTGGGTGAGCGGGTGCCGGACGCGGCCGCACTGGGAGCCGTGGTGGCGGTGGTGGTGCTGATCCTCACGGTGCAGGTGTGGCGCAGGCGGCCCGGGCGCGAGAAGGAGGAGTCGGTCTGACACGGCGAAGGCCCCGTCCTCGGACGGGGCCTTCGGGTGGTGGCTGGGGCCGGGATCGAACCGGCGACCTATCGCTTTTCAGGCGATCGCTCGTACCAACTGAGCTACCCAGCCACGCAGCTCATACGGGCTGCAGCGGTCCTGACGGGATTTGAACCCGCGGCCTCCACCTTGACAGGGTGGCGAGCACTCCAAACTGCTCCACAGGACCAAGCTAATGTGCGAGACAAGTCTCGCACACGGTAAAGCGTGCCCCCAACGGGATTCGAACCCGTGCTACCGCCTTGAAAGGGCGGCGTCCTGGGCCACTAGACGATGAGGGCTAAGGGCCCACCTGCGCGCTTTCCAGCGCGTCGGGGACGTGAGAAGCATATGGGATGCGGGGAGGTATCGCCAAAACGGTTTACGGGGAGGTCGTCGAGACGCTCGGTGAGGGGGACGGACTCCTGAGGTTCTCCTCCGGGAGATGGCGGCTGACCTCGGCCGTCGTGAGGCCGAGGCCTCCGAGGGTGATCTCGTCCCAGGCCTGCAGGTGCCGGGTGGAGCGGTCCAGATAGAGCACCGAGGCCCGCACCTTCTCGGGCTTCTCGTTCTGCACGGCGCGCAGCCCGCCGCCGCCCGCCGAGCCCTCGACCTTCAGCCGCGTGCCCAGCGGCAGCAGTTCGTTCACCCGGTGGTGCACGTGGCCGGCCAGCACCAGCGGAACCGTTCCGTCCGTCTCCCGCGCCGCGTTCGGGTCGTGCGCCACCGCGATGTCCACCGGGGTGCCCGCGCGCTTCTGGTCGCGCAGCGCCGAGGCGAGGCGCATGCCCGCGAGCTGCTCGGCCGCCTTGCCGCCGGTGGGGCGCGTGCGGTCCGGGGTGAACTGCGGGTCACCGGTGCCGGCGATGCGCACACCGGCCACGGTCACGGCCTTCCCCTCGTCCAGGACGTGCACGTTCTTCATCTTCTCCAGGTAGGCCTGGGTCTCCTTGGAGTCGTGGTTGCCCCGCACCCACACGTAGGGGGCGCCGAGGTCGGCGGCCGGATCGAGGAAGCCGTTCTCCGCCGCGGTCCCGTGGTCCATCGTGTCCCCGGAGTCGATGATCACGTCGATCTCGTACTGCTCGACGAGCGAGGCGATGATGTGCCAGGCGGCCGGGTTGAGGTGGATGTCGGACACCTGAAGGACCCGCAGGGTCGCCGGGTCCGGCTTGTAGACCGGGAGCGTGGACGTGGCGTCGTAGAGCTTGGTCACGTTGGTGACGAGGCGGGCCAGTTCCTGTTGGTAGACGTCGAATTCGGTGACGATCGAGCGGGCGTCCCCGACGACCGACGGGGCGCTGGAGAGCAGTCCCGAGAATTTCGGCTCCAGGACGGACTTCGGGTTCCAGGTGGCGTACGCGCTGACGCCCGAGGCGGCCAGCAGCGCCAGGGCGAGGCCCCCGGCGGCCAGGGCGCGGCGCGGACGCCGGTAGACGACGAGGCCGAGGGCGGTGGCGCCGGAGACCACGGCCACGCAGGAGCGGACGGCCAGCTCCCGGGTACCGGCGGCGACGTCGTCGGTGACCTCGTCCTGGAGACCGGAGAGGCGCTCGGGGTGCTTGACCAGGGCCTGCGAGCGCTCCGGGTCCAGCTGGTCCACGTCCACGTCCAGGCGCACGGGGGCGTGGTGGGAGTCCAGCTCCAGAGCACCGAGCGGTGACACGTTGATCTTGGTGCCGCCGCTCACCGAGGGCCGCAGGGTCATGGTGGTGTCCATGGGCCCCACCGGCGTACGCACGCTGCCGACGACCAGGAGCCCGAGCCAGGCGCCCAGCACGACCACGGCCAGCAGGCCGAGCGCGCGCTTCCAGGGGTGCGGGGCCGGGACGAGCCCGGCGGGGGCGGTGGCGCGCGGGCGGCGGAGGTGGCGGACACGGGCGGCTGCGGCGTGGAACGGGCGTGCCATTGGGCGCGTATGCCCCGTTCGGACGGCGGGCATGCGGACGGACGTGCGGCTGTGGGCCGGGCGGGTGGCCTCCGGGACGCGTGCGGCCCGCCCGTTCCCGCCGGAGGTACGTGACAATGGCGGGGTGCTGGAGATGACGCGCGAGGAGTTCGAAGAGCTGGTGAGCGTGGCCCTTGACCGGGTCCCGCCGGAGCTGATGCGGCTGATGGACAACGTCGCGGTGTTCGTGGAGGAGGAACCGGAGGACCCCGAGGACCGGGAACTGCTCGGCCTCTACGAGGGCACGCCGCTCACCGAGCGCGGTGAGTGGTACGCGGGTGTCCTGCCGGACCGGATCACCATCTACCGGGGGCCGACGCTGCGGATGTGCGAGACCCGCGAGGACGTGGTCGCCGAGACCGAGATCACCGTGGTCCACGAGATCGCCCACCACTTCGGTATCGACGACGAGCGGCTGCACGAACTGGGCTACGGGTGAGCGGCGGGAGCCCGACCCCCGAGCGGCCGCCCCTCGGCCCCGACGCCGGCCTCGCCCCACCCGCGGAGCGCGGCGAGACGCGTGGCGCGGGCGGCGCGGGCGGCCGGCGGGTCCTGGCGGTGATCGCCGCGGGCGGCGCCGTGGGAGCCACCGCGCGCTACGCGGCCATGTCGGCCTGGCCGGCCGGCGGTGACGGATTCCCCTGGGCGGTCCTCACGGTCAACGTGACGGGCTGCGCCCTGATCGGTGTGCTGATGGTGCTGGCCGCCGAGCGGGCCACCGTCGCGCACCCCCTGGTGCGGCCGTTCCTGGGGGTCGGGGTGCTCGGCGGCTTCACCACGTTCTCGACGTACGCCGCCGACGTGGCCCGGCTGCTGACGCGTCAGGAGGTCGGGACGGCCATGGCGTACGCGGCGGCGACGGCCGTGGCGGCGCTCGGTGCGGTGTGGGGGGCGGCCGCGGTCACCCGGGCGCTGGCGGACCGGAGGGGGCGGGCGACGTGAACTGGCTGCTCGTCGCGCTCGGGGGCGCCGTCGGCGCGCCGCTGCGCTATCTGACGGACCGTGCGGTGCGGGCACGGCACGGCACGGCGCTGCCGTACGTGTTCCCGTGGGGGACCCTCACCGCCAACGCGGCGGGCAGTCTGCTGCTCGGGGTGCTGACGGGGGCCTCGGTGTCCACGCCGGTCCACGCCCTGCTGGGCACCGGCCTGTGCGGGGCGCTGACGACGTATTCGACGTTCTCGTACGAGACCCTGCGGCTGGCCGAGGCGGGGCGCGGCTTCCTGGCCGGGGCCAATGTGCTGGTGTCCCTGCTGGTGGGGCTCGGGGCGGTGTTCCTGGGGGCGGAGCTGGCGGGAGGGTCCGGGGGCGCCGGCGGGTGAGCCGCGGGGCGGACGCGTGTGCGGGTGTCGTGTCCGGGCGTGTCCCCGGCGGGTGCCGGGGAGTTGAACACATCGCTCTCCCGTCCCGCCGTCTCTCCTCCCCGGAGGTGCCACCCCGTGCGCCAGTTGTCCGCCCGCGTCCGCTGGGCAGCAGTCACCGCGCTGACGATCGCCGCGTCCACAGGCTGTGTGAGCGTCGGCGACGACGCCGGGAAGCCGTCCCCCTCACGTGCCGCGGACCGGAAGGGCGCCTCGGCCCAGCCGGACGGGGGCACGGTGTCCGGCACCGGCGGGTCCCGCCCGGGAGGTGGCCGTGCCGAGGCGCAGTCCGACCGGGGAGCCTCCGGGAAGCCCGGCGCGAAGGCCTCGGGGCATGCTCCGTCGGCCGGTGCCGAGGACGGCCGGCCGGTGCCCGCCGGCCCCGGCACCCCGGAGCCGACGCTGGGCGGCCCGCTGCCCACCCCGGAGCCCAGCGCCCCGGGGCCGGGCGAGCCGCCGCCGCCTCCGGTCACCCCCGAGACGCCCCCGCCCTCGCCCGAGCCGGAGCCCTCGCCGCCCCCGGAGCAGCCCTCCGCCTCGCCGGCCGCGCAGTTCCGCACCGATGCGATGGGGGCGCCGGGGCGGGTCGAGGTCTGGCCCACTCCGCGGGTGTCACCGCAGGTCGCGCCGGTGTGAGCACGCGCTCGTGACCAGCAGGTTTGCGCGATGCGGGGGAGGGTGCGTATGGTAGTAGATCGTTTGATCCCATTGCCCGGCGCCGACACAGAAGAGCGCCGTGTGGCGCGTACTCTCCCTTGCCGTGGCTGGACCGCATTGAGGCGGTCGAAATTGCGAAAACACGGAGTTACGGGCGCGTGCCGAGACTCCGGAAGGTTTCGCATTTCGCATGTCAATTTCCAGTTCTGACCACACCGTCATGTCCGAGAACGCTGAGAACGTCGAGCTCATCGAGGCCGTCGAGGCCGCGGTCGCAGAGGCCCCCGAGGCTGTCGAGGCCACCCAGGCCGTCGAGACCCCCGAGGTCGTCGAGACCCCCGCGGAGGAGTCCTCCACCGAGGCCGCCGACGCCGAGCCGACCGTCACCTTCGGGGACCTGGGCCTGCCCGAGGGCATCGTCCGCAAGCTCGCGCAGAACGGTGTGACGGCGCCCTTCCCGATCCAGGCCGCGACCATCCCGGACGCCCTGGCCGGCAAGGACATCCTGGGCCGTGGTCGCACCGGCTCCGGCAAGACCCTCTCCTTCGGTCTGCCGACCCTGGCCGCGCTGTCCGGCGGCCACACCGAGAAGAAGAAGCCCCGCGCGATCATCCTCACGCCGACCCGTGAGCTCGCGATGCAGGTCGCGGACGCGCTGCAGCCCTACGGCGACGTGCTCGGCCTGAAGATGAAGGTCGTCTGCGGCGGTACGTCGATGGGCAACCAGATCTACGCGCTGGAGCGCGGTGTCGACGTCCTCGTCGCCACCCCCGGCCGTCTGCGCGACATCATCAACCGTGGCGCCTGCTCCCTTTCGAGCGTCCAGGTCGCGGTCCTCGACGAGGCCGACCAGATGTCGGACCTGGGCTTCCTGCCCGAGGTCACCGAGCTGCTCGACCAGATCCCCGGCGGCGGCCAGCGCATGCTCTTCTCCGCCACCATGGAGAACGAGATCGGCACGCTCGTCAAGCGCTACCTGAGCAACCCGGTCACCCACGAGGTCGACAGCGCCCAGGGCAACGTCTCGACCATGTCGCACCACGTCCTCGTGGTGAAGCCGAAGGACAAGGCGCCGGTCACGGCCGCGATCGCCGCCCGCAAGGGCCGCACGATCATCTTCGTCCGCACCCAGCTGGGCGCCGACCGCATCGCCGAGCAGCTCATCGAGTCCGGCGTGAAGGCCGACGCGCTGCACGGCGGCATGACGCAGGGCGCCCGTACCCGCGTCCTCGAGGACTTCAAGAAGGGCTACGTCAACGCCCTCGTCGCCACCGACGTCGCCGCCCGCGGCATCCACGTCGACGGCATCGACCTCGTCCTGAACGTGGACCCGGCCGGCGACCACAAGGACTACCTGCACCGCTCGGGCCGTACCGCCCGCGCCGGCAAGTCCGGTGTCGTCGTCTCGCTGGCGCTCCCGCACCAGCGCCGCCAGATCTTCCGCCTCATGGAGGACGCGGGCGTCGACGCCTCGCGCCACATCGTGCAGGGCGCGGGTGTCTTCGAGCCCGAGGTCGCCGAGATCACCGGTGCCCGTTCGCTGACCGAGGTCCAGGCCGACTCCGCGAACAACGCGGCCAAGCAGGCCGAGCGCGAGGCCGCCGACCTCACCAAGCAGCTGGAGCGCGTCCAGCGCCGTGCCGTCGAGCTGCGCGAGGAGGCCGACCGCCTGGTCGCCCGTGCCGCCCGCGAGCGGGGCGACGACCCGGAGGCCGCGGTGGCCGAGGTCACCGCCGAGGCCGAGGCCGCGCTCGTCGCAGCCGTGTCCGTCCCCGAGCAGCCGGCCGCGCGCGAAGACCGTCGTGACGAGCGGGGCAACTACGCCCGTCGTGACGACCGCGGCGGCGACCGTGGTGGATACCGCGGTGGCAACGACCGCGTCGGCGAGCGCAGTGGCCGTCCCTCCGGTGGCTCCGGCTACCGCGGGAGCAACGACCGTCCGTCCTTCCGCGGCAGCAACGACCGTCGTGAAGACCGTCCGTCCGGTGGCTTCCGCTCCGGCGGCGGCGACCGTCGTGACGACCGTGGTGGCCGTTCCTTCGAGCGTCGTGACAACGACCGCCCGGCGTTCAACCGCGACCGTCGTGACGACCGTCCCTCGGGCGGCTTCCGCTCCGGCGGCGGCGACCGTCGTGACGACCGTGGTGGCCGTTCCTTCGAGCGTCGTGACAACGACCGCCCGGCGTTCAACCGCGACCG
>NZ_JBIWKR010000024.1:0-42014 GCF_044765765.1 Streptomyces sp. NPDC102402 | reverse complement strand
TCGTGACGACCGTCCCTCGGGCGGCTTCCGCTCCGGCGGCAGCGACCGTCCGTTCAACCGCGACCGTCGTGACGACCGTCCGTCCGGTGGCTTCCGCTCCGGCGGCGGTGACCGTCCGACCGGCCGCCGTGACGACCACCGCGGTGGCACCGGCACGGGTACCGGCACCGGCACCTTCGGCCGCCGCGACGACAAGCCGCGCTGGAAGCGCAACGGCTGATCTGAGCTGAACCAGGTCCCACCGAACGACCGGAAGGGCCCGTACGACACCGAACAGGTGGCGTGCGGGCCCTTCCGCCTTCCCGGACCTGGTTCGAACGGGTTCGAAAGTGCCTACCGGGGCGGATGGGGCCGACGGTAGGATCCGCCGCAGGCACAGGGGGTACGGCCAGGGGGGCTGGTTCACTCTTTCTCGAGTCGGCGGCGCGTGGCGCCGCGGTCTCCCCTGGCCATTCGAACCCTGGGGAGGGACTCTCATGGCTCGCTTCACGCGCGGCCGTACCGCTCTGACGTCTTTGGCCGTTCTCGCCGCCACCGTGGGTGTGATCCCCGGCGCGCAGGCGGTGCCGACGGCGGCGGTGACCGCCGCCTCCGTACCCGCGCCGACGAGTGGGGCGCCGACCGCCCGGGCGGCGACGGCGTCCGTACCGTCCTGGGTCATCCCGCTGTACTTCGACGACGCCGCGAGCGGAGCCCACCGCGCCTGCACCGGCATCGTGCTGTCCCTGACGAAGACGCTCGCCACCCCGGACTGCGTCACGGGCATGGACGAGCCGGACTTCTCCTGGGAGTACGACCTGAAGACGGGCGGGCTCAGCGGGGGCGGCAACGGCACTCTGTACCGCAGCCATCCGCAGTACGACGCGTCGAGCCGCCGCGCGGCCCTCACGGTCACCACCCGCCGGACCCCGTCCGGCAGCGGGAAGCCCGCTCTGGCCTCGGCGTCGGACGCGAAGCTCCGGGCGCCCGGGGCGACGGCCGTCTTCCACTCCTGGGCGGGGCTCGACGCCGACGACGCGCCGCGGGTACGCCACAGCGAGCAGGTCACGCTGAGGTCCAAGGCCGAGTGCGCCTCGCTGCTCGGCCGCTTCCTGCCGACCGGGACGCTGTGCACCGTGCCCGCCCCCGGCGCCCCCGCGGTGGCGGAGGCGGACCAGTGCTTCGGCGACGCGGGCGGCGCGCTGGTGGCGGGCGGCAAGCTCATCGCCGTGTCGGCGACCGGGGCGACCGGCTGCGTCCGGGGCGGGGTGCGGCTCTACACCCGTGTCGACTCCTACCGGCAGCTCATCGACGAGTGGACCAGGGACACCGACAGCGACTACCGCTCCGGTGGCAGCGTGCTGGCCGGCCAGACGAACGGCCTGATCGACTTCTGTACGACGCTGATCGACCGCAAGCTCGCGCACTGCACCCCTGACAGCGTCGGATCGTTCGACGGCTACGGGTACGAGTCGTTCCTCCAGGCCGGGGACATGAACGGCGACGGCTTCGGCGATCTGCTGGCGCGTACGACGGGCGGCACCCTCTACCGGATCCCCAGCACCGAGATGGAGCCCGCCGACTTCGGGCGCCGGGTGAGCCTGGGCACCGGCTGGAACAGTTACAACCTGCTGGCCGCCGTGCGTGACTTCTCCGGCGACGGGCGCAACGACGTCGTCGGCCGGGACAAGGAGGGCGTGCTGTGGCTCTTCAGGGGCACGAGCGACGGCAAGCTCGCCGCGCGCACCCGGATCAGCAGCGGCTGGAACCAGTACACGGCGCTGACGGGCCGCGGCGACCTCACCGGCGACGGCTACTCGGACCTGGTCGCCCGCGACAAGGAGGGTGTGCTGTGGATGTACCGCGGCGACCCGAGGCGGGCGTTCCCGCTCCGTACGAGGATCAGCGGCGGCTGGAACCAGTTCAACGCCATCGTGGCGAGCGGTGACATGGACCACGACGGACGCCAGGACATCCTGGCCCGCACGCCCGCCGGGGCCGTGTACCTCTACAACGCCGACCACAGCGGCGGATTCAAGACGCCGAGGAAGCTCGCGTCGACGAGCTGGAAGAACTACACCCGGATCAGCTGACCAGGGAATCGCGAAGGGCCGTACGGTGTGCGGGAGTCACCGGTCACCGACGGCCCCGCCCACGGCCGCCGTACCGGCCGACGCGAGGGCGCATGTCATGCCCCCGGCGAGGGAATCGCTGGGGGCATGACAAAAGAATCGCCCGCGCCACGCATGGGTTCACCCACCTCCGACGAGGAACGGCTGGCCGAGCTCGGCTACACCCAGGTCCTCGCGCGCCGGATGTCCGCCTTCTCCAACTACGCGGTCTCGTTCACGATCATCTCGGTGCTCTCCGGCTGTCTGACGCTGTACCTGTTCGGGATGAACACCGGCGGGCCCGCGGTCATCACCTGGGGCTGGGTCGGCGTCGGGCTGATGACCCTGTTCGTCGGCCTGGCGATGGCGGAGATCTGCTCGGCGTACCCCACGTCCGCGGGGCTGTACTTCTGGGCCCACCGCCTCGCCCCGCCCCGCTCGGCCGCGGCGTGGGCCTGGTTCGCCGGCTGGTTCAACGTGCTCGGCCAGGTCGCCGTCACCGCCGGCATCGACTTCGGCGCGGCGTCCTTCCTCGGGGCCTACCTGAACCTCCAGTTCGGCTTCGAGGTCACACCGGGCCGCACGATCCTGCTCTTCGCGGCGATCCTCGTCCTGCACGGCCTGCTGAACACCTTCGGCGTCGGCATCGTCGCCGTCCTCAACAACGTCAGCGTGTGGTGGCACGTCGTCGGGGTCGCCGTCATCGTGGGCGCGCTGACCTTCGTGCCGGACTCGCACCAGTCGGCGTCGTACGTCTTCACCGAGTTCGTCAACAACACCGGCTGGGGCAGCGGCTTCTACGTCGTCATGATCGGCCTGCTGATGGCGCAGTACACCTTCACCGGCTACGACGCCTCCGCCCACATGACGGAGGAGACCCACGACGCGGCTGTGGCGGGCCCGCGCGGCATCGTGCAGTCCATCTGGACGTCCTGGATCGCCGGTTTCGTGCTCCTGCTGGGCTTCACCTTCGCCATCCAGTCCTACGACGGCGCCCTGAACTCCGCGACCGGGGCCCCTCCCGCGCAGATCCTCCTGGACGCGCTCGGCGCCACCACCGGCAAGCTCCTGCTGCTCGTCGTGATCGGTGCCCAGCTCTTCTGCGGGATGGCGTCCGTGACCGCGAACAGCCGCATGATCTACGCCTTCTCGCGCGACGGGGCGCTGCCCTTCTCCCGCGTCTGGCACACGGTCAGCCCCCGCACCCGCACACCCGTCGCGGCGGTCTGGCTGGCGGCGCTCGGCGCCCTCGCGCTCGGCCTCCCCTACCTGATCAACGTCACCGCGTACGCCGCCGTGACGTCCATCGCCGTCATCGGCCTCTACATCGCCTACGTCATCCCCACGCTGCTCAGGCTGGTGCGGGGCGACGACTTCGTCCGGGGGCCGTGGCACCTGGGCCGCTGGTCCCGGCCCGTCGGCGTCGTCGCCGTGGCCTGGGTCGGGGTGATCACGGTGCTCTTCATGCTGCCGCAGGTCTCGCCGGTCACCTGGGAGAGCTTCAACTACGCGCCCCTGGCCGTCCTGGTGGTGCTCGGCTTCGCCGCCGTCTGGTGGCTGGTCTCCGCCCGTCACTGGTTCCTGAAACCGGGCGCCCGGGCGGACACGGCCACGAGCGCGCACGAGACCACGGACTGACCCGCCCCGCTCCGGGTACGACAGGGCCCGGCACCCGATACCCGATCGGCTGCCGGGCCCGGTGGGGCTATGCTCGTGGGGAGATCGATCAGGGGCCGTTAGCTCAATTGGTCAGAGCAGCGGACTTTTAATCCGTTGGTTGTGGGTTCGAGTCCCACACGGCCTACCACTGAACCCCAGCTCAGGGCGCATGAGAGCTGGGGTTCACCGCCGTTCCGGGCCTGATGAGTGAGCGCTGCCGGACTACTGGCGGCCCGAAAGGCCGATGGTGGTCGTCACGGCGCCCCGATCATGGGTGCGCGATCCGGGCTCCGTTCCACTTCTCCGAGTAGAAGAACCCCATGGCTCCAGGCGGCGCACCTTTCGCCTGGTCCGGGGGCTGTGCGCGACGGTGGAACGTCCTGCGGCGGGCCCAAGCAGTGACTGGAGGCCGAAGCGCAGGTCACGGGGGCTGTAATGGCTCAGTAACGGCGGTTTCATAGCGTTCGGGCGCCCGTCCCTTCCCTGGAGGAGTGCCCCGATGCCCCTGCCCCGACCGTCCCGGCGCAGACGCGCCATATGGGCGGCGGCCTCGCTGACCGCGGCGACCGCCCTGTTGACCGGTCCACTGCCCGCGGCCGTTGCCGCCGACTCCCCGACGGTGTCCGCGAAGGTGGACCCGTCCCTCCGGAAGGCCGTGGACAGCGGCAAGGACACGTCGTTCTTCGTCGTGCTGAAGGACCAGGCCGACCTGACGGCGGCCAAGCGCAAGTCCTCGCACGCGGAGGCCGCGAAGGCGGCGTACAAGGAACTGCGCGCCACCGCGGACAAGGGCCAGCGTTCGCTCACCGCCTTCCTCGACAAGGGGAAGGTGGGCCACCAGGACTACTGGATCGCCAACACGGTCCAGGTCACCGGTGACGAGCAGCTGGTGAACGAGCTGGCGAAGCGCTCGGACGTCGCCAGGATCGTCAAGCAGCAGCACTACGCACTCGAGGACGTCCAGGCCGCCGACAGCAGGATCGAGGCCGCGACGAAGGCCGCGACGCCCGCCGCCTCGGCCGATGAGGACGGCACTCCCGAGTGGGGCGTCAAGGACATCAAGGCCGACCAGGTGTGGGACCGGTACGACGCACGCGGCGAGGGCATCGTCATCGCCAGCGTCGACTCGGGTGTGCAGTACGACCACCCGGACCTGGTCGCGAACTACCGTGGCAACAACGGTGACGGCACCTTCACGCACGACTACAACTTCTACGACCCGACCGGCGAGTGCGCCGCGGACGGCACCCCGTGCGACAACAACGGCCACGGCACCCACACCATGGGAACCATGGCCGGCAAGGGCGGCGTCGGTGTCGCGCCGAACGCGACCTGGATCGCCGCGAAGGGCTGCGAGTCGGACGAGTGCTCGGACGAGTACCTCCTCAAGTCCGGTCAGTGGATCCTCGCGCCGACCGACGGGACCGGGGCGAACCCCCGCCCCGACCTCGCGCCGAACATCGTGAACAACTCCTGGGGCGGCGGCGCGACGACGTTCTACCAGGACATCGTCGAGGCCTGGAACTCCGCGGGCATCTTCGAGGCGTTCGCGGCCGGCAACAAGGGCAACGGCACGACCTGCGGCACCACCGAGGCCCCCGGCGCACAGGCGCCCGCGTACGGGGTGGGCGCGTACGACGCCGACGGTGAGATCGCGTCGTTCTCCGGCTTCGGCCCCTCACCGGTCGACGGTTCGGCGAAGCCGAACATCTCGGCACCGGGCGTCGACGTGCGCTCCACATGGCCGGGCTCGTCGTACAACACCATCTCCGGTACGTCGATGGCGACCCCGCACGTCGCGGGCGCGGTGGCCCTGCTGTGGTCGGCCGCCCCCTCGCTCATCGGTGACATCGATGCCACCCGCGCCCTGCTCGACCAGGGCGCGACGGACGTCGACGACACCCACTGCGGTGGTACCGCGGGCATGAACAACGTGTGGGGCCAGGGCAAGCTCGACATCCTCGCCTCCGTCGACAAGGCCCCGCACACCGCCGTGACCGTGGCCGGCAAGGTCACCGACGAGGCGACCGGCGCCGCGCTGGCGGGCGTCACCGTGAAGGCCGCGAACGGCCCCGCGACCCGCTCGGTGGCCACCGGTTCCGACGGCTCCTACCAGCTGTCCCTCCCCCCGGGCACGTACACCTTCTCGCTCAGCGCCTACGGCTACGTGACCGGGACGGTCTCCGGCGTCGAGCTGACCACGGGTGAACCGCTGACGCAGGACCTCACGCTCGCACCGGTCACCTCGCACGCGGTGACCGGCACGGTCCTCGACGTCACGGGCAAGCCGCTCGGGAAGGCCACCGTCTCCCTGCCCGGTACCCCGGTCACCGCGGTCACCACGGCGGCGAACGGCACGTTCACCCTGCCGAAGGTCGCCGAGGGCGCGTACACACTGCGCGTCACGCCCGCCGCGCCGCTGATGTGCAACGGCACCTACAACGGCGCGCTCGCGGTCGACGGAGCCGAGACGGCCGAGGTGAAGCTGCCGAACCGCACCGACGCCGGCGGCACCTACTCCTGCGCCCCCGTCACCTCCTCCTGGGTCAAGGGCTCCACGACCACCGCCCTGACCGGGGACGAGGACGCCGAGACGGTCATCCTGCCGTTCCCGGTGACGTACTACGGCGTGAAGTACACCAGTGCCTCCGTCACCACCAACGGCCTGGTCAACTTCCTCCAGCCGCGCCTCGGCGACTTCACCAACACCGCACTGCCCGCGGCCGCCCAGCCCAACGGCGTCGTCGCCGCCTTCTGGGACGACCTGGTCCTGGACAGGAGCTCCAGCGTCAAGACGGCCGTCCGCGGCAAGGCCGGCTCCCGGACGTTCGCGATCGTCTGGAACAAGGCGGCCTTCGCCTCCGACACCTCGCTGCGGATCTCCTTCGAAGCTGTCTTCGAGGAGGCCACGGGCGCGGTCACCCTGCAGTACAAGGGCGCCGGCAGCAGCGTGCTCCAGCGGGGCGGCTCGGCGACCACCGGCATCGAGAACCAGGCCGGCACCGACGGCCTCGGCCACTCCTTCGACGAGACCGTCCTGAGCGACGACACCGCCATCCGCTTCACCCCGAAGGGCGCCTGATGAGAAGCATCCGACGGCGGGGCCTGCGCCTCGCCTCCGTACTGATCGCCTCCGGGCTCGCGATGACCGTCTCCCCGGCGGTCCACGCCGACGACAACGGCCTCCTGAAGCTCACCGAGGGCCAGGCTGACGCGCTGGCCCGCCAGGTCATGCCCGACGTCTACGGCGACGGGCGTGCCCCCGACACCCGGGAGGCCGCCGAGGACGCCGCCTCCTCGTCGGACGGGGACGGCTCCACGGCCGGCAGCGGTGCCTCCACCAAGGCCGCCGGCAAGTGGAAGCTGACCAAGAAGTCCGGGATCGAGGGCGCCCAGGGCATGGCCGCCACCTTCCCGGTCGGCGGCTCGAAGGGCGACTACTTCTCCGTCAACTCGCTCAGCCCGATCCAGCGCGTCGGTGCCGACGGCAAGCAGCTGTGGTCGCGCGACTCGACTTCCCTGGACACGGACTGGCAGATCACGCCCACTCGGGGCGCGTCGGAGCCGTACCCGGCCGCGGTCGTGATGGGCTTCAACGCGATCAGCCCGTTCTCCATGACCTCGGACGACGGTGTGACCACCGGGGACCTGACCGGCGACGGCGTCGACGACATCGTCTTCACCGCCAAGGTGGGTGTGCTCCCGTACCGCCCGTTCACCTCGCCGGGCTCCTCACTTCCCAACGGGACCTTCGTCACGGTCCTCGACGGCTCCACCGGCAAGACCCTGTGGTCGAAGCTGTACGCCGCCGCCTACAACATCAAGCTGGTCGGCAAGACCCTGGTGGTCGCGGACTCGGCGTACTTCAACCTCAACTCCCCGGCCGGCTCCAGCACCACGCTGAACGGCATCCGCTTCCGCTACGCCGACGGCAAGCTCACCGCGGCGAAGACCTGGACGTACGACGTCGGCACCTACACCGGCGTCCAGTGGGGGTCGCTGGAGCCGATCGGCGGCGGAATGCTCGCCGCCTCCTGGAACCAGGGCCGCAACTACACCGCCGACTCCACGCCCAGCGGCCACACCCTGGTGATCGACACCAAGGACGGCAGCGTCAAGTGGACCAAGACCGGCCGCCTCTACGTGCGTCAGTTGCGACTGGACGCCGCGCGCGACCGGATCGTGGCACTGGAGCAGTCGGACGCCAACGAGGGCGTGAAGTACGAGATCTCCTCGTACGCCCCCGGCGACGGTGACCGCACCGGCCTCTCCGAGCGGACCAACGCGCTCCCGCTCGCGCTGGAGATCGGTGACATCCAGGGCGACGCGAAGCCGGAGTACACGGTCAGCGAGTCCACCCTCGACGGCAACCTCGAGATGAACAGCAACAGCGTCCGGGCGCTGGACGGCGACGGTGCCGACCTGCTGTGGGCCCGCACCGTGAAGCGGTCCACGGAGAGCAACGACGTCGGCGCCGCCTGGGGCCTGCGGGCGGTCGACGGCCGGATCGTCGTCTCCTCCACGGACGACCAGGACAGCACCACCGCCGAGAACAGCAACGCGTCCCACTACGCCCGGATCACGGTGCTCTCCGGCGCCAAGGGTGCGGTGAAGTGGGAGAAGCGCGGCATCGTCGCGTCGATGATGAAGGCCGAGCCCTTCGAGAAGGACGGCGCCTGGCGGGTGCGCACCGTCGACACCGACCAGAACGTCCACGTCTACAAGCTCGGCAACGGCAAGCAGGTGGACAGCCAGCCCCTGGAGGGCGTCCCCTTCACCGGCGTCACCACGGACATCAACCGCGACAAGAAGGACGACGTCGTCCTGGGCGGATCCTCCAGCGCGCTGTTCGCCTACGACGGCCCGTCGACCGTCGCGGGCAGGCCCGAGCGCCTGTGGACGGCGAAGCTGCCCGGCCGGGTCGTCCAGGTCATCAAGGCCGACACCACCGGCGACGGCCGCGACGAGCTGATCGTCGCCGCCAGCACGGCGGCCGCGATCGTGGACGCCCGCACCGGCAAGGTCCTCACCGTCATCGACGCCGGCGAGGGTGAGTACGTGCGCAACGTCGTCGCGTCCGACCTCGACGGCGACGGCGCCGCCGAGGTGGCCGTGGCGACCGACAAGGTGCGCGCTTACGAGGGCGACGGCTCCCTGAAGTGGGAGTACGCGGTTCCGGCCGAGACCGGGACCCCGGCGTTCGCCGACCTGTCCGCGGCCGACGGCAAGGTCTACGCCCAGTACCAGACCCGCGGTGCCGACGTGAAATCGTCCGCCATCGTGGGCGGGGTCGCGCTGAAGGGCAAGAACGGTAAGGCCGCCTGGTCGTTCACGCCGAAGGCACCCGACACCAGCCAGGGTTCCGTGCTCGGCATCCCGATGCGGGCCGGCACGTACGCCTCGTCCGGCATCCCCTACGCCGACGGCCACGCGGTGGTCTTCACCTACGTGGTCCGAGGCAACGCCGAACAGGCGCCGCCGAACCAGCTGACCAACATGGTCCAGATCCGTGACGGCCGCACCGGCAAGCTGCTGCACGAGGCCAAGGCGGGCGGCTTCGCCACCCTCGCCAACTGGACCACCGGACCCGAAGGCCTGGTCGAGGGCGGCCTCGCCTCGCTCCGCAGCTACGCCGCCGACGGCCTGGACCGCAAGCCCCGCGCGCTCGGCGAGGTCCGCAGCACCTCCTTCGCCACGGGCCCCGACGGTGCCCGCGTCCTGGTCCGCAGCGGTACCCAGTTCGTGAGCCTCTACGACCCGGCGGTGCTGACCAACGGCGTGGACTACCCGGGGGCCGACAGCGGATTCTCCGCGAACGGCGCGCGCGAGCACTTCGTGGCCGACCTCGACGGTGACGGGAAGGACGAGGTCGTCCTGCTCCCCTTCGACGACTACAGCGCCGACCTCACGGCCGACCTGATCGGCACCGAGGTGTCGATGCCCTACACGGCGATCCGCGCGGCGATCACGCTGACCATCGACAAGGGCTGACGGCCGGGAGCGCCCGAACCGTCAGGCCCTGACAGCCGAATGCCCGCCTCCACGTACCGGGAGGCGGGCATTCGGCCGTGCGGGCGGGGGGCGGGCCGGGCGGGGGGGCGGGGCCCCCCCCGCGCCCGCCCCCCCGCGGGGCGGGCGGGGGGGGCAAAATGGGGACACGAGTGGGCCGGCGGGGAGGGCGGACAACACCGCCGCGGCCCCCCCCCCCCCCCGGGGGGGGGGGGGGGGGGGGGGGGGGGGGGGGGGGGGCCCCCCCCGGGGGGGGGGCCCCCCCCCCCCCCCGGCTCCGGCCCGCCGGCGGGCCGGCCGGGAGCGGAACATGGCGAACAGGAGTGCGCAGGCGGAGAGTCCGAACAGCACGGCCGAGACCAGCAGCCAGCGGCCGAGGAAGACGTCGTCGGGGAGCGTGGTGTAGGCGGTGAACCGGCCTCCTCGCTCCAGGATGAGCGGGAAGTACGTCAGGAACAGCAGTCCGGAGAGGAAGAACGGCACCCGGACGTAGTTGATCCAGCCCGGAGGCCCGCCCCGCCCGCCCCGTCCGCCCCCTTCGGCGTCGGGTCCGCGGCGGCTGCCGAGCAGGGTCTGCGCGGCGCGGTCGGTGACCGTGTACAGCGGCAGGAGGACCAGGTCGTGGAGGAGGGCCGCTCCGACGAACCAGACGACGACCATCCAGGGCTCCTGGCCGTCCAGGAGCCGGATGCCGGCGTATCCGGCCAGGGCGAACGAGGCCAGGACGAGCAGCAGGTGCAGGGGCGAGGCCCCGTAGCGGGCAGCGAGCTTCATGCGGGGTCTCCGAAGACGAGTGTGGTGACCCACTTGGTGTTGTGCACACCCGGGTTGGCGGGGACGATGACCCGCGCCGGATAGCCGTGGTCGGGGGAGAGGTCGGCTCCGTTCACCTTGAGGGCGAGCAGCGAGCGCGCGTCGCGGACCTGGTTGGCGCGCAGAGTGGTGGAGCGGAAGGAACCGCTGCGCTGGGCGGACGCGACGAACACGTCCGGGGCGTCGTCCGGGAAGCCGACCAGGGCGGCCAGGTCGCGCAGGCGTACGCCGCTCCACCGCTGGTCCTCGGTGGACCAGCCCTCGACGCAGGCGATGGGGAGCGCCGCGCCGTGCTGGGGCAGCGCCAGCACCTGGGCACGGGTGAGGACCCGCTCCCGGCCGCCCCGTCCGCGTACGACCAGACGCCAGGCGGGGCCGACGTCCTGGGCGCGGATGCCGACGCCTGCCGCGGTCTTGTTGACCTGGAAGCCGTTCGGGCCGGGGCCCGGGTCCTGGCCGCGCGGGGCGAGCAGCGCGGTGGCGCGCCAGGAGCCGCCGATGCTCTGGCCCGCCGTCATGGCGAGCAGGACCAGCGAGCCCGCGCCCACCATGCCGAGGGCGCCCCGCCGGGAGATCGTGGGCGCGGCGGGCTCCGGGGCGGTGAGGCGGGTCGGGTCGGGCTGCCGGGCCGTGGAGCCGCCGGCGGGGCCCGTGGCCGGCCCGCGCGGCTCCGCGCGGAGGCCGCCGCCGCGCAGCGTGCGGAGCATGAAGGGGATGCGGAGGACCACATGGACGACGAAGGCCCCGATGAAGACCCACGCCCCGTAGAAGTGCAGGGTGTAGAAGGAGCCGGGGAAGAGGTAGTCGAGCTGGACGTTGAGCAGGCCGGTCGCGAACTCGAACAGCACGCCGCCCACCAGGAGGAGCACGGAGAGGCGCTCCAGGGCGTGGCTGACCGACTTCACCGGAGGCCAGGTGAAGAGGCGGGGGACGACCGACCACAGCTTGGCGAGCAGCACCGGGATCAGCACGATGCCGAGCGTGACGTGCACGCCCTGGGTCAGCCGGTACAGCCAGTGCGGATCGGTCGGCCAGGAGAAGAGGTAGAAGCCCAGCCATCCCCGGTCCGGCGTCTTGTCGTTGCCCCCGAGGTCCGGGTTGTACGCGGCGTAGGAGAGCAGCCCGGTGACGAACATCAGCGGGATGCCGACCAGCAGGAGGGCGCCGAACACCGAGGTCAGCCAGGGGCCCCGCAGCGGGCTGCGCCAGAATCCCGGGCGGGTCGGGCCGGCCGGGGGGCCGTCGCGCAGCAGGCCGGCGATGCCGGGCCGGGGGTCCGTGGACGGGCGGGCGGCCGAGCCCGCCCTCCGGGGTGCCGGGGCGGTGGGTCCGTCTCCGGGGCCGACGGGACCTCGGCCCCGGCCGTGTTCCTCGTTCATCGATCGCCTCGCGCTGTGGCGGCTGGGTGGGAGCCAACCTGAGCACGGATGCCTCCACCCGGTGACGACGGAACGCGTGTCCTCGGGGCCCGTCACCCGGCAGGCGTGGCGATTCGGCCGCCTGCGCGGGACCGGGCACGGGACCGGGCCGGGCTCGTGCCCGGTCCCAGGGGGGGGGCCTGGCCCCCGGGCCTCAGGGACGCGGCCAGGGGCGGCCGCCGATACGTTCGATGTCGGTGTTGAAGCGCCGCAGGTAGGCGGCGAAGGCGGAGACGTCCTCGTCGGGCCAGTCGGCCATGACCCGCTGCAGGGAGCTGACCATGCCCTCGCGCTCGGCGTCGAGGGTCCTGGTGCCCTCCTCGGTGATGCGGAACTTGCGGGCCATGCCCCCGTCCGGATCGGGGATGCGCTCCACGAAGCCGGCCCGCATGACCGCGGCGGTCTGCCGGTTGAGGGTGGAGACGTCGAGGTCGAAGGCCTCGCTGAGCTCGCCGACGGACATCGGGCCCTGGACGCGGATGCGGCTGAGCAGGACGTACGCGCTGCGTTCCAGGAGACCGTCCTTGCGCCGCCCCTTCCGATGGGTCAGCAGCCCGTGACGGCTGAGGAGCATCTGCTCGTACTCGACCTCTTGCGTTGCCCTGTCCATGCTCGGGCACCTCCTGCTTCCTGCCGGGCGAGGCCGGTGTGTCGTCGTGCGTGCTGACTTCATCGTATGTTTACACGGAAGTGCATGAGCCACATTGTGTGCATGATGCAATAGGCATGTACGATGCCAAGTCTGCCACCGACAGATAGCCGAGGACCCGCGATATGGACGCCCCCCAGCCCACAGCCCGCGCCGGCGGTGTGATCACGACGCTGGCACTGGCCGGCACCGTCGCAGCGATCATGCAGACGCTGGTGACCCCGCTCATCGCCGAGCTGCCGCGGATCCTGGACACCTCGTCGTCCAACGCGGCCTGGGTGGTCACCGTCACCCTCCTGGTCGCGGGCGTGTGCGTGCCCGTCACCGGGCGGCTCGGCGACCTCCTCGGCAAGCGCCGGATGCTGCTGGCCTGCTCGGTCCCGCTGATCATCGGGTCCGTGGTCTGTGCGCTGTCCTCCACGGTGGTGCCGATGATCGTGGGCCGTGGCCTCCAGGGCATGGGCATGGGCATGGTGCCGCTGGGAATCGCCCTCCTGCGTGACGTGGTCCCCACCGAGAAGCTCAGCGGCTCGATCGCCCTCGTCAGCGCCTCCATGGGCATCGGCGGTGCGCTCGGTCTGCCGATCTCCGCCGCCGTCGCCGAATACACCAGCTGGCGCGTGCTGTTCTGGGGTTCCGCGGCCCTCGCCCTGATGATCGCCGTACTCATCTTCACCTTCATCCCCGACGTCCCGGCCGGCGCCAAGGGACAGCGCTTCGACGCGCCCGGTGCGGTCGGGCTCGCCATCGGTCTGGTCTCCCTGCTCCTGGCGATCTCCAAGGGCGCCGACTGGGGCTGGGGATCGGGCACCACGCTGGGCCTGTTCGCCGTGGCGGTCGTGGCCCTCGGCTCGTGGGGGTTCTACGAGCTGCGCACCCGTGACCCGCTCGTCGACCTGCGCACCACCGCCCGTCCGCGCGTGCTGCTGACCAACGTCTCGTCGATCCTGGTCGGCGTCGGCATGTACTCCTTCATGCTGATCGCGCCGCAGCTGCTGCAGTTCCCCGAGGCGACGGGTTACGGCCTCGGGCAGTCGATGCTGGCCGCGGGCCTGTGGATGGCGCCCGGTGGCGTGATGATGATGATCGTCTCCCCGCTCGGCGGGAAGCTGATCAACGCCCGCGGTCCCAAGATCGCCCTCGTCCTCGGGGCCCTCGTGATCTCCGCGGGGTACGGCATCTCCCTGTTCCTCATGGGTTCCGCCTGGGGTCTGATGATCGTCGGCATCGTCATCAACAGCGGTGTCGGCCTCGCCTACGGTGCGATGCCCGCCCTGATCATGAGCTCGGTCCCGCTCTCGGAGACCGCTGCGGCCAACGGCTTCAACACCCTGATGCGCTCGCTCGGTACGACCATCGGGTCGGCCGTCATCGGTGTGGTGCTGGCGCAGATGACCATCAACCTCGGCGGCTTCTCGCTGGCCTCCGAGGACGGCTTCCGGGTCGGCCTGACGATCGGCTGCGGAGTCGCCCTGCTCGCCGCCGCGGTCGCCGCGTTCATCCCGGGCCTCGTCCGTCCGGGCGGCGGCGACGGCAGGTCCGGTACCGCCACGGCGGACAAGGTCGCGGTCGAAGCCTGACCCCGGCCCGAGGAAGCGCCCCGTCCGGTTCGTCCCCGGCGGGGCGCTTCGGCGTTTCCGGGGGCCGAGAACTTGTCCCTGCACGGGCATTGACCCTGGGAGTGGGCCGACTTACGTTCTTCGCGTTGCCCTTCGTATGTCATATATGAGACGCGATATGAGAGCCGAG
This sequence comes from Streptomyces sp. NPDC102402, assembly GCF_044765765.1. Classification (NCBI taxonomy): domain Bacteria; kingdom Bacillati; phylum Actinomycetota; class Actinomycetes; order Kitasatosporales; family Streptomycetaceae; genus Streptomyces; species Streptomyces sp. NPDC102402. The sequence goes on along the minus strand of NZ_JBIWKR010000024.1, from coordinate 27,627 downwards.
CGCCGTATGCAGTCAGCCCCGAACCCCCTTACCCGCCGCCCCCGGCGCCGCGGGAGACGCTGAAGGGCTCCTCGGAGCATCGGCGGGGCGTGCGGGCGGAGCCCGGAGACGCCCCGGCCCGCCGGCCCCTTCCCGCTCGGCAGGACTCCCGGATCCCACGCTTCCCCTGTGGGGCATCCTGCTCGACTGCAAGCGCTTTCCCTCCTCCGGAGCCCCCGTTCCGCACGGTTGCACGCTGCGACGCCCTTGGCGTCCGGCGCCCCGCCGTACGCACTCAGAGAAGAGAGCCGACCATGATCAAGCCCCGCAACAGCCGCCTCGCCGCCGCGATATCCCTGGTCTCGGCCCTGGCGCTCACCGCCACCGCCTGCGGCGACGACGGCAGCGGCATGACCGGTGCGAAGGGTGCCGAAGGATCGGGCACCGGGAAGATCGTGTTCTGGGACGAGAACGGGGGCGTCCGCACGGCGATCTGGAAGGAGATCATCGCCGACTTCGAGAAGGCGAACCCGGACATCGACGTGCAGTACGTGGGCATCGCCTCCACCGAGGCGCAGTCCAAGTACGACACCGCCATCCAGGGCGGCGGCCTGCCGGACGTCGGCGGTGTGGGCGCCGCGATGGTCGCCGGGATCACCGCGCAGGACGCGCTGGAGCCGCTGGACGACCGGATCGCGGACAGCACGCTCAAGGGCAAGCTCAACGAGGCGATGCTCGAGAACGTGAAGAGCGCGGCCGGCCGCGACGAGACGTACACGGTGCCGATCTCCGCCACCAACGGCGTCCTCTACTACCGCACGGACCTGTTCGAGAAGGCCGGACTGGGCGAGCCGGACACCTGGGACGAGTTCTACGAGGCCGCGGCGAAGCTGACGGACAAGAAGAAGAACCAGTTCGGCTACACCATCCGCGGCGGCCCGGGGTCCATCGCCCAGGCGCTGGACGCGATGTACGGACAGTCCGGCATCGACTCCTTCTGGAACGAGGCCGGGACGACGACGACGGTCAACGACCCGAAGAACGTCGCGGCCCTGGAGAAGTACGTCGGCCTGTACGGGAAGGCCACTCCGGAGGCCGACCTCAACAACGACTTCACCAAGATGGTCGCCCAGTTCGACTCCGGCTCCATCGCCATGCTCAACCACAACCTGGGCTCCTACCAGGACCACGTGAGCTCGCTCGGGGCCGGCAAGTTCCGCGGGATACCGCAGCCCGAACTGGCCGACGGCACCCGGGTGATGGTCTCCAACCCGGTGTCGGGCCTCGGCCTGCTCAAGTCGTCCGAGCACAAGGCGGCGGCCTGGAAGTTCATCGAGTTCGCCGCCTCCCACGCCTCGAACTCGAAGTTCAGCGAGTCCGCGGGCCTGATCCCGGCCAACAAGGAGGCCGCCCAGGACCCGTGGCTCGACAAGGCCGAGACGACCAGGCTCGGAGCCGAGGCACTGTTCTCCGGCGACACCGAGATCGTCCAGCTGCCCTACTACCTGCCGGACTGGAACACCCTGTCCAAGGCCGACAGCGAATCGGGCTTCCAGAAGGTCATGCTCGGCAAGATGAGCGCCGAGGACTTCCTGGACACGTTCGCCGAGGACCTCGACGAGGCCCAGGCGGAGTGGAAGGAGCAGCAGGGCTGACGACGGTCCGGACCTCCTGGAGAGCCCGCCCGCTCAGGGCGCAGCTCCGCGTGAGCCACTCCGTACGTCCGCCCCGGGCCGCCTGCCAGGGGCGGACGTGGGGGTGGCAGTCCTCACGGGACACCCCCTCAGTCCAGGCCCTCCTCCCGCAGCTCGTACATCAGGAGGAACGTCCGGTAGGTCTCCGGGGGCACGTCCACGCAGATGTCCGGCCGGGTGGTCCACGTCGACGTGTTGTCGAGTGCTCGCCGGCAGGCCGCCTCGGTCTCGGCCTCGGACGGGATGTTCGAGACGAACGCGGCGATCAGCAGGACCACTGAGAGGACGATCACGCCGAAAGGGATGCGCATGGTCTCCCAACGACCATGTGCCCGGGCGGTCACTCGGATCGGTCACCGCCCGCGCCGTCATTCGGGTTCGTCGGCGAGCGGCGGCAGGTCGGGCTCGATGAACAGGCCCGCGTACTGGGGCGTGGGCAGCGGGTCCGTGGTGCCCGTGTCGATGGCAGTGCTGTCGGAGCGCCGCTGGATCGTGCGGGCAGGCATGTCGGTCATGTCAGGTGTCCCCTGTACGTAGGTGTGTCGAGAGCCCCGTGACCCAGCCGCTGCGGTGAAGAATGCCGGACCGGTCCCGACCGGCAGGGCTACGAGGTGCCGCCACCGGTGCCGCGCCGCTCCGGGGGCGTCCGGATCATCGTGCGGTGCATGTGCAGACTGTAACCCTCCCGGCACGGCTTTCCCCCGGTATTGCGAGTCCGGCGTGACGGTCAGTGCGGCGACGCGGGCTCGATGTTCTGGTTTGCGTGGAAGAGGTTGTGCGGGTCGTAGGCCCGCTTGACCTCGGCGAGCCGGTCGTAATGGCCGCGGTAGGTGCCCCGGACCCGGTCCTGGGACTCGCCCGCGCCGAGGAAGTTAACGTAGGCGCCGCCCATGGAGTACGGGTGCAGCGCCTCCCAGTAGCCGACGGCCCACTCCCGTATCGCCGCCGCGTTGGCGGGGTCGGGGTCGATGCCGCCGATCACACCGGACCAGACGGCGTCGCGGTACGCCCAGGCGGTGTCGTCGGGGCCGACCCGGCCCGCGACCCCGTCGACCGGGTAGAGGTGCATGGTCGACAGGTCGGTGGGCCGGTTCTCCGCGAAGGCCGCGTGCACGTCGACGGCGTCGTCGGTGATCCGGTCGAAGAAGTCCCCGCGCCAGTACCACTGGAGACCGGCCGGGATCAGCTCGTCGAACATGGCCTGGAGGGCGGGGTAGGGCATCTCCGCCGTGAAGTGGAATGCGGGCGGGCCCGGTTCGTTCACCACGGTGAGGGTCTCCCCGAGAGCGGCCGGTGCCGCGGTCGAGGACCAGACGACCCCGCACATCTTCTGCCCGTGGATCTCCTCGGGGAAGGGCGGGGCGGGCGGGACGGACAGCGAGGCGAAGAAGCCGTACAGGTCGTCGGGTGCCTGCGGCAGGAAGTCCCGGTACCAGCGCAGCACGTCGGGGAAGAGCTCCAGCGGCCACACGGTGACACCGGCCCCCACCGTGTCCACGGGGTGCAGCTCGAAGTCGAAGGACGTGACGATGCCGAAGTTTCCGCCACCGCCGCGCAGCGCCCAGAACAGGTCGGGGTTCTCGCTCGGGTTCGTGGCGACGAAGCTGCCGTCCGCGAGGACCACGTCGGCGGAGACCAGATTGTCCACCGTGAGGCCGTACCTGCGGGTGAGGTAGCCGTGGCCGCCGCCGAGCGTGAGCCCGCCGATGCCCGTGGTGGACATGATCCCCGCCGGGGTGGCGAGTCCGAACGCGTGGGTGGCGTGGTCGAAGTCGCCGAGAGTCGCCCCGCCGTCGGCCTGGGCGGTCTGGACCGCCGGGTCGACCCGGACGCCGCGCATGGGCGAGAGGTCGATCGTGACGGCGTCGTCGGCGAGACAGAGGCCGGGGCCGCTGTGCCCGCCGCCGCGGACGGCCACGTCCAGGCCGTTCTCACGGACGAAGTCGACGGCGGCCATGACGTCCGCGGTGTCGTGGCACCTGACCACGGCGGCCGGTTTCTTGTCGATCATGGCGTTGTAGACCGTCCGGGCCTGCCCGTACGCGGGGTCGTCCGGGCCGATGACGGGGCCACGCAGCGCGGTTCGCATCGTTTCGAGGAGGGTGCCGTCCATGGTCGTCTCCTAGCGCGTTGCGCCCGGCCTCCCCTGGGCTCCATCACATCGGGTGAGGCTGCTGGGCCGACGCCGGCACCGGGGATGCCGCGCAGACGGGACCGAACACCGAAAAGCTTGCCCATCCAGCGTCCCGCCGCTCCGGTGACCGCGCAATCGCGGGGCCGTGCCCCCGGCCCCGGTCGCCGGAGCCTTCGGCACGGCGGTGGTTCATCCCTGACGCACGGCCGGGACGTCGCCCTCCGGAGCCGCGGGAACGTCGCCCTCCGGAGCCGCCGGAACGAATCCCGCCGGAGCCGCCGGAACCGGTTCCGCCGGGTTCCCGCGCAGATGCACCATGAGTCCGATGAAGCCGGCGGCGAATCCGCTGAACAGGCCCGATATCCCGTGGTTCAGCGCGTTGGTCGAGGCGCTGTCGGGCACACCGATGACCAGGTAGTTGACGGCGGCGCTGATCACCGAGCCGAACACGGCCCCGGCCAGTCCGCTGACGAGGGACACGCGCAGAGGCGACGGCGCGGCCGGGGACATCGGGGCAGGTCTGTGCGGTGTGGACATGACGGGAGGCCCTCCAGACAGGCGGAACACAAGATCGGGGGGTGCGGCAGCACCCTTGCGCATGTCGTCATACCTGGCAACCTCCCTCTCCACGGCGGGTGTTGGATAGTTCGCGCCGTGGGTGACGAGGGGCCGGCGGTGAGGCGGCGGCGAAAAGTGGTCGAGGCGCCCTCCCGGATGGCGTAGAGTTGCAATCACAACGACGCGGGGTGGAGCAGCTCGGTAGCTCGCTGGGCTCATAACCCAGAGGTCGCAGGTTCAAATCCTGTCCCCGCTACTGAAAGACAGAGGCCCGGATCCTTCCAAGGATCCGGGCCTCTGTCGTATGCCGTCCCGTGGCCGCCGACACCGGGCTTGACCTTGACGCTACGGAAAGACCTAGCGTTTCCGGCATGGAGTGGTCCATCCAGGAAATCGCCAGGCGAGCCGGCACCACGAGCCGGACGCTCCGGCACTACGGAGACATCGGTCTCCTGGCGCCGAGCCGCACAGGAGCCAACGGCTACCGCTACTACGACCAGGGCGCGCTGGTCCGGCTCCAGCGCATCCTGCTGCTGCGGGAGCTCGGTCTCCCGCTGCCCGCGATCAAGGACGTGCTGGAGGGGCAGCGGGACACCTCAGCGGCGCTCCGGACGCATCTGCGCCTGCTGGAGCAGGAGCGGGAGCGCATCGGGCGGCAGATCGCCTCGGTGCGGACCACTCTCCACAGGACCGCGCAAGGGGAGGAACTCATGGCCGGGGAAGTGCTGGACGGCTTCGATCACACGGAGTACGAGCAGGAGGTCACCGAGCGCTGGGGCCGGGAGGCCTACGAGCGGGGCAGCCGGTGGTGGAGCGGGCTGGGCGAGGAGGAACGCGTCCGCTTCCAGGGCGCGCACGAGGCCATCGCCCGGGACTACGGCGAGGCGAGGGCCGCGGGCCTCGAGCCCGGCAGCGAGCAGGTGCAGGACATCGCCCGGCGGCACTGCGCCTGGCTGTCGGTGACCACGGAGATCACGCGCGCGTACGTGACCGGACTCGGGGAGATGTATGTCGCCGATCCCCGCTTCGGGAGGAACTACGATCGCTACGGGGACGGAACTGCCGTCTTCGTACGGGATGCACTGACGATCCACGCGCAGCACCGGCTCTCCGGCTGACCCCCGGAAGGCGGGGCTCCGGCGTTCCTCCCTTCGGCCGATGACGAGCCGCCGCTCGGCGCGGCTCCGGGCGGACCGGGTGCGGCGCGGTACCGTCCGCAGCCGTGGGTGGACCGGGCGGGAGTGCACACGTGGGGAAGCGGGACGGGCGGCGACGGGGCGTTGCCGGGAACTCCCGTTCCCGGCGGCTCGTGCGTGCGCTGCCCGCGCTGATGGTCTGTGTCGGGGTGGCCGTCGACGTCTGGACCCCGGCCGAGGTCAGCGCCGTGCCGCTCTTCGCCGCCGCCTCGCTGATGGCCGCCCCGTTCTTCTCGCTCGCCGGCACCGTCCGCATCGGGGTCGCCACGCTCCTCGTCGTGTTCGCCATCCGGGTCTCGGACGGCGTGCTCTTCAGGGTCGTGCCGGTCACCGACCTGCTCACGCTGCTCACCGTCGTCGCCCTGTCCCTCGTCATCAACCGGGTCGTGCGACGCGGTAACGAGCAGTTGGCCTCGGCCAGGGTCATCGCGGAGACCGCGATGCGCGCGGTGCTCCCGGTGCCGGACCCGCGGATCGGCGGGCTGCAGGTCGCGGCACGGTACGAGGCCGCCCAGGCGGACGAGTTCGTCGGCGGGGACCTCTTCGCGGTCGCGGACACGCCCTACGGGGTGAGGCTGGTGGTGGGGGACGTACGGGGCAAGGGGCTGGACGCGGTGTCGGCCGTGGCCGTCGTGATCGGGGCGTTCCGGGAGGCCGCCGAACAGGAGCTGTCGCTGGAGGGCGTGGTCCAGCGGCTGGAGCGGGCGCTGGCCCGGGAGACCACGCGGCGGGGCGGGCTCGACTCCATGGAGGGGTTCGTCACCGCCGTCCTCGCGGAGATCCCTGCCGGTTCGGACACCCTGCGGGTCATCAACCGCGGCCATCCGGAGCCGATCGTCCTGCACGCCGACGGGGCGCTCGACGTGCTGGCGCCGACGGAGCCCGCCCTGCCGCTCGGGATGGGGCTGGGCGCGTGGCCGGACCGCTCGGACGAGTGGGCGCTGCCCGCCGGTTCGACCTTCCTGGCGTTCACCGACGGCCTCTCCGAGGCACGGGACGAGAAGGGGGTCTTCTACGACCCGGCGGCCCGGCTGCGCGGCCGGCTCTTCCCGGGGCCCGAGGAACTGCTGTCCGCGCTCACCGACGACGTACGCCTGCACACCGGTGGCCGGTCGACGGACGACTTGGCGCTCCTCGCGGTCGGCCGCCCTTCGCGGGGGCAGCAGGAGCGGCGGACGACGGTGAAGATCGTGGGGAGGGACAGTGACTGACCGTGGCGACAGTCGGTAGTCGAAAGACCTCGCTCCGCATAACATTTGACGCAACGTCAGAAAATGGCGGCTGGATGAGGGGCGCTCAACTCGCCCGTTTGGGACCGTTTGACCCCTGAAAGTCCAGGCCAGAGTCGTGAACGATCTGTTGGAACAGCTTGGAATCGGACCCGGGTGTCTATTAACGTTCGATAACGCAGCGCGGTTGTACCCGCCGTCGCAAGAGACGGCACCGTGCGCAGCGCCGAATTCCGCAAGGGAACCGGGGAACCACCTACATGGGGTGAATCGGGCACCTGTGTCCCGCAAGGGACGAAGGGGCCCGTAGGAGACCTTCCTGCTCCGAACCCGTCAGCTAACCCGGTAGGCGAGAAGGAAGGAAAGGAGTGCGCCCACGTGGCGTCCAATCAGCCTGCCCCCGAGGCCCCGTCATCCTTCAGGACCGGAGGCTTCGGTGATGAGGACAGGACATGGGAGGAATGGAACCCCACCGAGGAGTCCATCCGTCCCGTACGCGGCCGGCATCGCGTAGCCAAGCAGCGCGGTCTCGCCCGTAGCTCCACCGTCCTCGGCGTCGGCGTCATCGCGGCCGTCGGCGCGGGTGGCATGGCCACGGCGCAGAGCAAGCCGCCGGTCTCCATCTCTCTTCCCGATTCCATCGCGGACAACCTCCCCGACGCCAAGTCCCTACCCGGCGTGGGTGCCTTCATGTCCGGCGACTCCGACGCCGACCACGAGACGGTCGCCGCGTCGTCCCCGCTCACCACGGCGGGCATCACCGCCGCCGAGGCCGAGCAGGGCGCCACCGACGCGGGCGAGGCGCTGCGCGCCCGCATCCTCCAGCAGGCCGAGCAGCAGCAGGCCGGAGCCGCTGCCGAGGCCAAGGCGGCCGAGGAGAAGGCGGCGGCGGAAGAGGCCGCGGCCCAGGCGGCCAAGCAGCAGAGCGACGCCGAGGCCGAAGCCGCCGCGAAGAAGAAGGCGGCGGAGGAAGCGGCGAAGAAGAAGGCGGAGGCCGAGCGCCTCGCCAAGCTCGCCGCCAGCTACGCCGTCCCGACCTCCTCGTACACGATCACCTCGACCTTCGGGCAGGCCGGTTCGATGTGGTCCTCCGGCCACCACACCGGGCTGGACTTCGCGGCTCCGACCGGCACGCCGGTCAAGGCCGTGCACGGCGGCACGGTGAAGTCGGCGGGCTGGTCCGGCTCGTACGGCTACCGCACGGTCCTGGAGCTCGACGACGGCACGGAGGTCTGGTACTGCCACCAGTCCTCGATGGACGTCACCGCCGGGCAGAAGGTCACCACCGGCGAGACCATCGGCCGCGTCGGTGCCACCGGCAACGTGACCGGCCCCCACCTCCACCTGGAGATCCACACCGCGGACGGCACGGGTATCGACCCGATGAGCTGGCTGCGCGGCAAGGGCCTCTCGATCTGAGGCCAGGCGCCCTGGACGGCGCACCTCGACCCCGGCGGCCCTGACGCACGACCCCCCGACGTCAGGGCCGTCGGTCTGTCCGGAGCCGTCGGCGTCCGGGGGCCGGGGCAGGGGGTGGGCATCCGGGCTGGGGGCGGGTGTCCGGGGCGCGGGCGTGCGGGCGCGGCCCGCGAAACGGAATAGCCGCCTCAGGCGACTGGTTGATCACGATATGACTTCTCTGCGCCCGCTCGGTTCCTCGAGCCTCCAGGTCTTCCCCCTCGCTCTCGGGGGCAACGTCTTCGGCTGGACGGCCGACGAGGACCGGACCTTCGCCGTCCTCGACGCGTACGTGGCGGCCGGCGGCAACTTCATCGACACCGCCGACTCCTACTCCGCCTGGATCCCGGGCAACGAGGGCGGTGAGTCGGAGACCCTCATCGGCAGGTGGCTGGCGGCCCGTTCCCGCCGCGACGATGTCGTCATCGCCACCAAGGTCGGCGCCCACCCGGCGTACAAGGGGCTCTCGCCCACCACGATCAAGGCGGCGGCCGAGGCCTCGCTGCGCAGGCTCGGCACCGATCACATCGACCTCTACTACACGCACTTCGACGACGAGACGGTCCCCGTCGAGGAGATCGTCACCGCCCTCGACCAGCTGGTGAAGGCCGGTACGGTACGGGAGATCGCGGCTTCTAACATCAGCCCCGAGCGGCTCAGGGCGTCCCTCGACTTCTCCGAGCGCGAGGGTCTCGCCCGTTACGTGGCCCTGCAGCCGCACTACAACCTCGTCTCCCGCGACACCTATGAGGGCGCGCTCCAGGACACGGCGGCCGGTGCCGGGCTCGCGGCCGTCCCGTACTTCGCGCTCGCCTCGGGCTTCCTGACCGGCAAGTACCGGCCCGGAGCCTCCGTCGACAGCGCGCGGGCCGAGGGTGCGGGCAAGCACCTGGAGACCGAGCGCGGGCGCAGGGTGCTCGCGGCGCTCGACAGGATCGCCCAGGAGCACGACGCGGAGATCGCCACGGTCGCCCTGGCCTGGCTGGCCTCCCGCCCGACCGTGGCCGCACCGATCGCCTCCGCCCGGACGGTCGAGCAGCTGCCCGCGCTGATGGCGGTGGCCGGCCTCCGGCTGACCGAGGCGCAGCTCGCCGAGCTGACGGAGGCGTCACGCTGAGCCGGCGTAGGAGCCCCGCCGCGCCGGCGGGGCTGCCCGCCGGGCCGGTGGCGGCGGCCCCGTGCCCGCCGGGCCGGTGGCGGCCCCGTGTCCGCCGGACCGGAGGCGGCGGCCCCGCGGACGATCCGTCCTGATCCGGGCGGAAGCCCCTAACGGTCCTCCAGGTACGGGTTGTGGCCGCCGTAGTGCCGGTGCGGCGCGGGGAGGTGTTGCGGGGGCCCGCCACCGTAGGGGGCCTGGCGGGGGAACGGGGGCGGACCGGGAGGCCGGTGGGCCCGCCGGAGCCGGCCCGTCGCATGGGCCGCGTACGTCAGGGCCGGTCCCGCGATCTCCCGGCGGTGCCAGAGGTGGTGCAGCAACTCCTGCTCGCGCAGGGCGAAGTCCGCTCCGGCGCCGTCGTGGCGGGCCTTGCGGCGCAGCATGGCGAGCGAGGTCGCGAAGGACTCGTACTCCGCGACGGCCCGGGCAGCGGCCCGTCCCCGTGCGGGGTCCGGGTGGCTGTTCCAGTGCCTGGCCATGTCGCGGGCCATGCCCCGCGCGCGCATCGAGGCCAGCGCGAGGGGCTCGGCGGGGGTCAGCCAGCCCGCCGCGGCGTAGACCGGCAGCTCGACGGAGAGCGTGCGCAGCTCCCGCTGCCGCGCCCAGACCGCCAGCCACGTCACCAGACCGAAGGACGGCACCATGAAGGCGCCGTACACCGCGTAGAAGCCGTACGGTCCGAAGGACGACGAGCCGTTCCACAGGGCGTGCATGCCGATGGCGATCGTGAGCCCGAGCAGCGGCAGGAGGACCCGGCGCACCCGGTGACGCGCGCCGCCGAGCGCCGCGATGCCGAAGCCGATTCCGGAGAACACCGTGAACAGGGGGTGCGCGAAGGGCGACATCACCACGCGGACGAAGAACGTGCCCACCGTCACGGAGGCGAAGCCGGTGGTCCCGAGCTGCTGGTCCTCGCCGAAGGCGTTGCCCAGGTAGAGGATGTTCTCGGTGAAGGCGAACCCGGTCGCGGTGAAGCCGGCGAGCACGATGCCGTCGACGATTCCGCCGAACTGCCGTCTGCGGAAGAGGAAGATCAGCAGGACCGCGACGGCCTTGGCGCTCTCCTCGACCACCGGGGCGACCACCGTCGCCCCGAGGGTGTCGGCACTCGCCGGATCCGCGGTGGCCGTCGCTATCCACCGCGTCGCGAAGGAGTTGGCGATGATCGCCACGAGCGCGGCGGCGCACGCGCCCCAGGCGAAGGCGAACAGCAGATTCCGCCAGGGGCCCGGCTCGACCCGGTCGAGCCAGCGGAACGCGGCCATCAGCAGCGGCACCGGCAGAACGGCGAGCCCCAGTCCCACCAGGAATCCCTCGGTGCCCGTCTCCTGGCGGACCAGGGCAAGGATCACCAGGCCGCAGAGGGCGAGCACGGTGATCACCGCGCCGACGCGGAACGCCTTGCTGCGCCAGACCATGCCGACGCGGCGGGGCCGGTAACGCCACTGGCCTCGCTCCGGGACGGCGCCCAGGAACTCGTCGAGCTGATGCTCCTCGAGAACCGGGACGGCCGGCTGCTGATGCTGCACGGACCCCTCGGACACCTGACGACCCTAACGAGGGTCACTGACACCTCGCCACGGCGCGGTGCCCCGGCGAGGTATCGGTGGCTGATCAGCGACGGGTGAACAGCACGTCGTGCACGACGTGGCCCTTGTCCAGACCCTGGCCCTCGAAGCGGGTCAGCGGCCGGAACGGGGGACGCGGCGCGAAGCCGCCGTCCTCCCGGGTGTTCTCGAACAGGGGATGCTCCGTCAGGACGTCCAGCATCTGTTCGGCGTACGGCTCCCAGTCCGTCGCGCAGTGGACGACGGCGCCGGGCTTCAGCCGCCGCGCCACCAGATCCAGGAAGTCCGGCTGGATCAGCCGCCGCTTGTGGTGCCGCTTCTTGGGCCAGGGGTCGGGGAAGTACACCCGGAGGCCGTCCAGCGCGGCCGGTTCCAGCATCTCGCGGAGCAGGATGACCGCGTCACCGTTGGCGACGCGGACGTTGGACAGCCCCGCGCGGTCCGCGAGACCCAGCAGGTTGCCCTGGCCGGGGGTGTGTACGTCGACGGCGAGAATCCCCGTGCCCGGGTCGTCCGCCGCCATCTGCGCCGTGGCCTCGCCCATGCCGAAGCCGATCTCCAGGACCACCGGGAGGCCGTCGAAGAGCGTGGGGAGGTCGAGTACACCGAGCCCGTCGATGTCCAGGCCCCACTTGGGCCACAGTCGCTGGAGGGCGTCCTCCTGGCCGACGGTCACCCGGCTGCGGCGGGGCTGGAAGCTGCGGATCCGGCGCTCGTGGTGCGAGCCCGCCGGGTCGGCGGCCGGGCCACCGGGGAAGCGGGGCTCCTGGCGCAGCCGGCGCTGGCGCTCGAAGGACGCGGCGCGGCGCGCGGCCGCGTCGGCGTCCGTCTCCGGTACGGCGCCGGACGCGGTATCCGGGGTGACGGCGTCCGTCTCCGGGGTGGGGCGGGACGCGGTCTCCGGGGTGGGGCCGGACGCGGTCTCCGGGGTGGGGCCGGGCGTCTCTGGGGTGGGGTTCACAGGCTCAGACACAATGACCCGATTCTACGGCGGGCGGTGTCCATCCCGTCGCGCGAGCCCGCAGCAGGGCCCGGCGTGCCACCTCCCTCCCGATGGGCAGCGACGCGGTCGCCGCGGGCGACGGGGCGTTCAGTACATGGACGGTGTGCGGGGCGTCCCTGATCAGGAAGTCGTCCACCAGCGTGCCGTCCCGCAGGACCGCCTGGGCCCTGACCCCGGCCGGTGACGGCCGCAGATCCGCCTCCGTCACCTCCGGCAGGAGCCGCTGGACGGCCCGGGTGAACGCGCGCTTCGACAGGGACCTGTGCACCTCGCCCGCCCCGTACCGCCAGTGCCTCCGGGCGATACGCCAGGAGCCGGGCCAGGCCAGGGTGGCGGCCAGCTCCCGCGGGTGGACGTCCGTGCGGCCGTATCCCTCGCGGGCCAGTGCCGGCACCGCGTTCGGCCCGACGTGGACCGTGCCGTCGACTCCCCGGGTCAGATGGACGCCGAGGAAGGGGAACGCGGGGTCCGGCACCGGATAGACGAGACCACGCACCAGGTCCGGCCGGGCCAGCTCGTAGTACTCCCCGCGGAACGGCACGATGCGCGCCCCCGGGTCGTCGCCCGCGAGCCGCGCCACCCGGTCGCTGTGCAGCCCCGCGCAGTTGACCAGGACACGGGCCCGGACGACCTCGCCGTCGGCCGTGCGGACCGCGACACCCCAGGGGCGCCGGTCGACGGCGACGACCTCCGCGCCGTAGCGGATCCGGCCGCCCGCCGTGCTCACCTCGGCGGCGAAGCGGGCGGCGACCGCCGCGAAGTCGCACACGCCCGTCGTCCCGACCCGGATCGCCGCGAGGCCGCGGACCCGGGGCTCGTACTCCGCGATCTGGGCGGGGCCGAGCTCCCGGACCGGCAGGCCGTGCGCCCGGCCACGCTGTACCAGGGCGTGCAGCCGGGGCAGCTCACCGCTGCCGGTCGCCACGATCAGCTTGCCCGTCACCGCGTGGGCGATCCCGTGCTCCGTACAGAAGTCGACCAGCTCGGCGGCGCCCCGCACCGCGTAGCGCGCCTTCAGCGAGCCCGGCGGGTAGTAGATGCCGCTGTGGATCACTCCGCTGTTGCGCCCGGTCTGGTGGCGGGCCGGTCCCCACTCCTTCTCCAGCACCGTGACCCGGGTGCCGGGTGCGGTGCGCGTGAGCGCGTACGCGGTCGACAGACCGACGATTCCGCCACCGATCACCAGCACATCGCAGTCGTACGCCGCGTGCGTCATCATCACGCCACCTCCCACCCCGATAGTGCACTGACCCACTGACAACGGGCTCAAACCAGGGGTGGCGCGTGCGTGGCGGGACGTTCTGCCCCCGGAACGGGCCATACCGGGGCGTTCCGCGGCCCCTCGTCCGATGACCTAGACGGGGGCGACGAGCAGCGGGCGGGCCCGTTCGCGGAGCTCGGCCACGCGGGGCTCGTCCCCGTAAGGCTCCAGGCGGTGCAGCAGGTCGCGCACGTACTCGGTGGTGCGTGCCGAGGAGATGCGTCCCGCGACCTCCACCGCACGCGTCCCGGCCGCGCAGGCCGCGTCGAGGTTGCCCGATTCCAGCTCCGCCACCGCGGACACGACGAGCCGCAGTCCGTGGGAGCGGACGAACTCGTCGGTGGGCTTCGACAGGGCCTGCTCGGTGAAGCGCCGCACCTGGCGGGGAGCCTTGAGGTCCCGGTAGCACTCGGCGGCGTCGGCCGCGAACCGGTCGTACGAGTAGAACCCGAGCCAGGCCGGGTCCGAGTCACCCGTCCGGGAGCGCTCCAGCCAGCTCTCGGCGGCACGGAGCGCGGCGCCGGCGGCGGGTGCGTCGCCGGCCTTCGCGTGGGCGCGCGCCTCGACCAGCCGGAAGAAGCTCATGGTCCGCGCGGTGGCGAGCCCGCGATTGCGTTCGACCGCCGCCTGCGCGAGGTCCACCCCCTCGTCGGCGAAGCCCCGGTACGTCGCCTGCAGGGACATCGACGCCAGGACGTATCCGCCCAGCGGTACGTCGGCGGCGGCACGGGCCAGGCGCAGCGCCTGGATGTAGTAGCGCTGGGCGGCTTCCTGCTGGCCGGTGTCGAAGGCCATCCACCCGGCGAGCCGCGTCAGCTCGGCGGAGGCGCCGAAGAGCGCCCGTCCGACCTCGTCGCTGTACGAACCCAGGAGGAGCGGGGCGGCGTCCACCCGTAAGCACTCCGGGACCATGGACGAACGCCAGTCGCCGCCGCCGTACTTGGAGTCCCACCGCCGAGCGTCCTGCGCGGCCTCGCGGAGCTTGGTCACATCGCTGTGGCCGACGCGCAGGAGCAGCCCGTCGGCGGGGGCGGCGCCACCGCCGGTGACGGCGCCCGCGGTGTCCGGACCCGGCTGGACGGGCACTCCGCCCCGCGCCCCGGGTGCGCCCTCGGGGCCGAGGATCGCGGCCTGGGCGGCGGCCGGGTCCCGCGCGACCGACGGATCGGCGGGGGTTATGAGCCAGCGGGACGCGGGGGTCGCATAGGCGCTCACCGCGAAGGATCCCGCCAGGGACTGCCAGATCCCACCGCCGCCACGGCGGCCCGCGAGATCCAGCCGGTACAGATCCGTCGCCGACCGCACGGCCTCCCCGATGTCACGGGGGAAGGCGAGACCGACCTCCGGCGCCGGATCGGCGTCGGCGAGCCCGATCTCGTGCAGCGGGACGGGACGGCCGAGTTTGGCCCCTATCGCCGCCGCGATGAGATGGGGCGCGGCGCCCTGCGGCACCATGCCCTTGGCGACCCACCTGGCCACCGACGTCTTGTCGTAACGAAGGGTCAGACCCCTCTGTGCGCCGAGGTCGTTGACCCGTCGCGCGAGCCCGGCGTTGCTGATTCCCGCGAGGGCGAGAACCGTGCCGAGCTTCTCGTTCGGCCCGCGTTGCTCTCTGGACATAGCCACCCCTCGACACACAGACGGCTGCCGCGTCACCGTCGGGCGCGCGGCATTCGTACCGTGTTCTCCCCAGCTACGGTCCCGGGCACTCCGGCCGCACACGCATTTGGCCAGGCCCCGTGGAATATGCCGCCCTGCTGAGAACATCGGTAAACCCAGCGTAGTTCGCCGCATCCCCACCGTTAAGGGGCAGACCTCCGTATGGCGGGAATGTTGTCCGTGCGTCGCCGGGCCCGGACGGCCGTGCTCCTGACGTGTGGCCGTGCGCCCGGCCGTGCGCTCTGGTCCGGCCGGTGCGCAAGCGCTTCGATGGGTCCTGCGTGGGTCGGCCCGCCGAACTGGACTCTGCGGGCTGGGGGAGACCGCCGCCCCAATCCCCGCGGGCGGCGAACCGGTCCGGGAGGTGAAGAACACCTCCCGGACTGTGCGCCGCACGGGCGGGGTCCGGGGGAGACGAACGTGAGGGCCGGCGCACCGGGGGGATGCGCCGGCCCCCACGTCGTCGCACCTCGCGGGGTGCTCCGGGGTGGTCCGGTCGGCGCCCGCGGGCCCGGCCGACCGCAGGTCCGCGCCCCCTGCGCGCATGCCCCTCCGGTGGGCGATCGGGGGCGAAACGCGCGGTTCCGTCGCGAGCGGAGAATGGCCGAATAGTGCCGGTCGGGCCGGGCGCCGCGAGGCCGTCGGGTCATGGCCGGATCGCGTCCGTCCCCGGCGGGCCCGGGGCAGGGGCCGCCTCCTGGCCTCCCGGCGCAACTCCCGGAAGATCCAATTCCGTTGCGGGGGAACCAGCGGCGCCGTGGCCAGGCTCTTGCCAGGGGCGCATGCACTTCCGGTGTGCGCCGCCCGTACCCCCTCCGGGGCGCCGTTGTCGTGGCAGCATGTCCCGCAACGGCGTTCCCGTGTCCTGGTACGCCGGTTCGTCCACAGCCTGTGGAGGCGGCGATGCGTTGGTTGGTGGGGTGGAGCAGTCTCGCCGCGAGCTTCGGCACCGTGGGCGCGGTCGGCCACCACGGGGAGGGGCGCACCGTCCAGCCGGTCGGCTCCCAGCCCCTGTGGGGTGACCCGGATCCGCTCTGGGCCGTGGGCGACTGGCGCCCCGACGAGATCCGCGTCATCACGGTCGCGACCCCCGAGGGAGCCCCCACCACCCGCCTCGCGGTCCTCGGCTGCTGCGGTGCCACCGACGAACAGCTCCGCGTCGGGCTGCTCGCCGCCC
This sequence comes from Streptomyces sp. NPDC102402, assembly GCF_044765765.1. Taxonomy (NCBI): domain Bacteria; kingdom Bacillati; phylum Actinomycetota; class Actinomycetes; order Kitasatosporales; family Streptomycetaceae; genus Streptomyces; species Streptomyces sp. NPDC102402. The sequence continues at coordinate 11,555 of NZ_JBIWKR010000024.1, read as the reverse complement.
GTGGCGGGGCGCTGCGCCACCTCACCGCCTGGCCTGGCAGCTACACGGCCGTCGTGCAGATCGGCCGCCGCACCACCGTCGCCGGCGACCTCGCCGGAGCCCGCCCCGTCTTCCACACGCCCACGCCCTGGGCCAACGGCACCGCGTACGCCACCGCCGCCCTGCCGCTCGCCGACCTCGTCGAGGCGCAGCTGGACATCGGCCACCTCGCCGCCCTGCTGGCCTGCCCCGAGACGCCGGAGGCCCTGGGCGACGGCACGCCGTACGAGGGGGTGAGGCGGGTCCCGCCGGGGCACGCGCTGATCCTCCGGGAGGGCTCGCGCGAGATCACCGGGTACGAGGCGGTGGCCTCGCTCGCCGTGGCGGCCCCCCAGACCGACCCGGTGAGCGCGGTCGAAGGGGTGCGGGACGCCCTGGTCGAGGCGGTACGCGCACGTCTCACGGCACCCCGCCACGCCCCGGAGACCCAGCCGCCCGACCCCGGCCCCGTTCCCGGCATGGGTCCCGCCGAACGCCGCGCGGCCCGGGGCGCGCCCGTCCCCGGCATCGGCTCCGACCTCTCCGGCGGCAGCGCCTCCGCGACCCTCGCCCTGCTGGCCGCGGGGCTGCCCGGCCTGCCGGGCACCGTGCTGGGGCACGGCACGGGGGCGGGCGAGCGCCTCCTGGCCGTCACGTTCAACGACCTGTCCGCCCAGGGCCGTGAGGACGAGCTGGAACGCGCCCGGGCCATCGCGGCCAACCCCCGCCTGCACCACGTCGTCGTCGCGGCGGGCGAGGAGGCCCTGCCCTACGCGTCGTTGGAGAGCGGCCCGCTCACCGACGAGCCCGCGCCCTCCCTCGTCGTCGGCGAACGCCACCGCCGCCGGCTCGCCGCGGGCAGCGCCGACCACTTCGTCGGCCACGGCGCCCGCCAGGTCCTGGACGCGCACCCCGCCCGCCTCGCCGACCTCCTCATGGACCGGCGCCGGCGCCACCTCCTGAGACCCGTCGCCGCGCTCGCCAGGGCCGAAGGGCCCTCCACACACTCGCTGTTCGTCCCGCTGGCCGTCTACCGCGCCGCCCGCCGGCTGGCCCGTACGTCGTACCGCACCGGTCTGGAGACGGCGGCGTCCCTGCTGCCCGAGGCCAACCGGGACGTCCCCGGCCTCGACACCCCGGCCGACGCGTCGCTCGCCTCCCTCGCCTGGTCCCGGCCCGGTCCGGCCGCGCGCTGGCTCACCGGGGAGGCACTCGCGGAAGTATCGGTCCGCCTCCAGGAGGCGGCGGTCCGGCCCGCGTCGGTCCAGCGCCCGGGGGAGGCCCGCGCCCGCGCGGCACTGGCCCGGCACGCGGCCGACCAGCGGATCCTGGAACAGGCGGCGGAGATCCGCAGCCAGCGGCTGCACGCCCCCTTCCTCGACAACCAGGTCGTACGGGCCGCCCGCGCCCTCCCGGAGTCGCTGCGGGTACAGCCGGGGGCCCGGGCCGCGATCCTGCGCCGGGTCCTCTCGGGTGCCGGCATCCACGACCTGCCGCCCGGCTGGGGCACCCCGTCGCAGGCCACCTCGACCGCTGCTGGGCGCATCGGCCTGCGGACCGCCCTCCCGGAACTCATGGCCCTCTTCGACGCCCCGCTGCTCGCCGACGCGGGCCTGGTCGAGGCACGCGTCGTACGCAAGGCGCTGCGTGCGGCGTCCGAGGGCGAGCCCCTGCCCCTGGACGGCCTGGCCGAGCTGGCGTCCACCGAACTCTGGCTCCGGCGCCTGGTCACCCGCCGGGGCACCTGCTGGACCGGCACGGCGGCACCGAGGCAACGGGCGGTCGCGGGTGGTGTGGCCCCCGCCCGACGGACACTGCAGCCGTAGCCGGTCGCGGCGCTCCGACGGTCCCGCGCGGGACACCTCGCCGGGTCCTCCCCGCGCGTCCGGCGTGGCTCGCCGGCACCATCCTCGTGGAGCTCGGCCTGTTCACGACGTCACCCCGCGTTCTCGGGACGTGCGCGCGACGGCTGCTGAACGGACTCCGCCCGGCGGTCGGGGAGACCGACGTGCCGCGGCGCGGGCACGCCCGTGCGCGGAGCCGGGCTCCCCGGCGGTACGAGGGCTCCTGGCGGTACGAGGGCTCCTGGCGGTACGAGGACTCCCGGCGGTACGAGGACTCCCGGCGGTACGAGGAATCCCGGCGGTACGACGAGGAGCGCGCCCAGGGGCGTGACCTGACCCCGGAGGAGACCGTAAGCCTGTTCACGGCGGTGGCCGGGGAGCTCAGGAGCAGCTGATCCGCGAATCCGCCCAGTCGGCGAGCGCGACCCCGCCGAGCGGCCCCGAGGGTTCCACGACGAGCCGGATCGACCGGCTGCCCGCGATCGGGACGCTCACCGGGACCGCCGGCTCGCCGCCCCGCACCACGTCCGACCGCCACAGCCGCGCCCCGTCGCCGTCGTACACGGAGAAGCGCACGGCGCCGAGTCCCAGGGTCAGGTCGTCGACGCCCGCCATCGCCTCGTACCGGGTGCACGGCCGGTTGAGCAGGACGGCGACCGACGAGCGTGAGGGGGCGGTCACGCCGTGGGCGTACGTCGTGGAGGCGATCGACAGGCCGCCGCGCTGCCAGAACACGCCCCTGCTCCCGCCGAGGTGGATCTCGGGCCCGGTGTGGTCACCGGCCACGGAGTACCCGAGTTCGTTCACCTGGTAGACCTCCGGCGCGGGTGGGGGCGGCGGCTCCGGTGAGGGCGTCGGCGTCGGTGCGGGCTCCGGCAGGGTGGGTTCGGGTGCCGGGTCCGGTGCGGGCGGTGCCGGTGCGGGCGGCGGCGTCGCGGCGGGCGTCGGATCGGGGGCGGGCGGTGCCTCGGGCGCGGGGGAGGCGGGAGGGCCGGGCGGCTGCGGGGCCGGCTCCGGCTCCGGGGCCTGCGGGGGAGCGGGCGTGGGGGTGGCGGGCGCCGCGGCAGGCGGCTTGGCGACCGGCTTCGGCTCCGGCGCCGGCCGGTCGTCACCGACCAGTGCCCACACCAGCCCCGCGGCGGCCGCCACGGCCACCGCGGCGGCGATGCCGGCCTTCAGCGGAGCGCCGAGCCCCTCCGCCGCGGCCCCGCCCGCCGTTCCGCCCCCGGAGGACGCGCCTCCCGTGGCCGCGGCGGCGGCTCCGGCACCGGCCGCCCCCGCCGCGCCGCCGGCCACGATGCCGGCCGCCTTGAGTGAGTAGCCCGCGGCGAACCAGCCGATGACGGCGACCGGGAGCAGCGCCGGGATGCCGGCGTTCACCCGGTCCAGCTCACCCGCGGCGATCCGGCACCTCGCGCACTCGTCCAGATGCTTGCGCAGTCCTCGTTCGGCGCGGGTCCGCAGGCCGCCCCGGGCGTGTGCGCCGAGCCGGTCGGCGTACTGCGCGCAGTCCCCGCCGGACGTCAGCGACTGGCTCACATGGGCCTGCAGATAGGCCTGCTTGAGCCCTTCGCGAGCCCGGACCGCCAGGACCGCCGTGGCGTTGGCGGTGAGCCCGAACAGCGGGGCGACCTCGCTCGGCGACTCCTCCTCCACGGTGGTGTGCCACAGGACGGCCTGCCAGCGCTCCGGCAGGCTGCGGAACGCCTGCATGGCCATCGAGCGGTCCGCCTCGTGCATGGCCAGCACATCGGCGCCGAGACCGAGGGTGTCGGCCTCCGACAGTTCCGACGAGTGAGTGGCCTGGGCCGCGAACACCGCGAAGTCCTCGACCAGATGCTCGCGCTTCGCGCTCCTGGTCCAGGCGGCGGCGGCATGCCGGACGGCCGTCATCAGGTAGGCCCGGACGGCTTCCTCCGGCCCCTTCCCGCCCCGCACCGCCTGCAGCGTCCGTGCGAACACCTCGGCCGTCAGGTCGTCGGCGGTGTGGGCGTCCCGGCAGCAGGTACCGGCGTAGCGGCGCACCGCTCCCGAGTGGCGCCGGAACAGCTCCTCGTACGCCTGGTCGTCGCCCGCGCGCATGCCCTGGATCAACTGGGCGTCGGACGGCCCGAGATCGGAGGATCCCGCGCGTCCCTCGCGCTGCAGGGGGACGGCGTACGCGGAGTCGGCCTCCGGGCCGGGACCAGACCGGGCCGCCTCGTCGGCGGGCGCCGACCACGGACCGGGCAGTACGGTGCCACCCCCGGCGGACTCGTCGGCACGGTCCGGGCCCGAGCCGCCCGAAGACCCCCGCCCCGAAGACCCCCGCCCCGAAGACTCCCGCCCCGACGGCGCCCGTCCCGGGGGCGGCGCCTGAGCGGGCATCCGAGAGGCTGAGGGGCCGCCCGGCTCCGTGCTCCTGCCGCCCTCGGCCGCGGCAGCGGTACCGTCGGCCGGTCCTTCCTGCTGCGCGTCACCGCTCATCGCGGAAGCCCCCGTATGCACCCTCGGACCCGAATAACGGGGCCAGGTTGCCACAGAGCCACGCCGCGGCGAACCCCGATCGGCGGCAACCACTCGTCCGGGGTGTCTTCCCCTGCCGAGGGGGCGTGACATCGCCCTTGCCGGGAAGGAGCAACACCCCTCCAGCGGCACCGGAGTCAGGCCGGCGGGAGCGGTCCCGCCGACCGGCGGGACCGCGGGGCGCGGCTACAGAGGACGGGAGCGCAGACCCTCCAGAAGGATGTCCAGCAGCCGGGCCGAAGCGGCGGCCTGATGCGCGGGATCCGGCAGAGCCGGTGCCGCGGTGGCGATGACCAGCAGCACGTCGGCCACCGTCACATCGCCCCGGAGCTCACCCGACTCGCGGGCCCGGTGCACCAGCCTGCCCACGACCTCGAGCAGCTCGGCCGCCCCCGGATCGTCGCCGAGACCCTCCTCGGAGGCGGGGCGGTGGCCGGCCGCGAGGAGACCGGACGCCTCCACGCCCTGCCGCTGGTGCGGCACGCGGGTGTCGCCCTCGGCCGGGCCGGAGCCCGTCCCCGCGGCCTGCTCGTCCGTCTCCGCCCCGACCCGCAGCACCTGCGGCGGCAGCAGCCGTCCCGCGCCCGATGCCACCGAGGTCCGGAGGAAGCGGGAGAGCGCCGACCACGGCTCGTCCTCCTGCCCGAGGGCGGAACGGGCCTGATCGGTCAGCCGCGCCGTCTCCTCCTCGGCTATCCGGCGCACCAGTACGTCCTTGCTCGGGAAACGCCGGTAGACCGTACCGACGCCCACCCGGGCGCGGCGCGCCACGTCCTCCATCGGCGCTCCGTAGCCCAGCTCACCGAACACCTCGCGCGCCGCACGCAGGACGTGTTCGAGGTTGCGCTGTGCGTCCACGCGGAGCGGCGCCGAGCGGGCCGTGCCCCCCGTGGCTCCGGATGCCGCGACCGTCCCGACCGAGCCCACGGGGCTCAGCCGCCCGTGGCCCTCGGCAGAGGAGGCGACAACGCTCGGCCCATGCAGATCCTGAATGTGCATAACTTTCCCCCGGTTATGACGTCTCCCCCCGGAGACTTCCCCGCCGTGTCCGCCGGCGTGTGGACCTTCGTACGATTCCGACACCCCGACGGGGTACGAACATAGTTGAGCCCGGGTCAATTCAGAAGGGGGTAGTTCCGCACGGAGCGCCCCCCGATCGGAGCAAGGACCGGTTGGCCCCCGATTCGACCCCTGCGTGCCCCGCCCCCCGCCACACCTGACCTGCGCGGCTCCGCGATCGCGCGGTGGCCGCGGCCCGCCGGATGATCGAAGAGCTCCGGTCACACAATTTGCCGGGCCTGTGGACAAACACCGGACTCCGTTGCGTCATGGGAAGGTGATGGCACCAGATACCCGGGGGACGCCCCCCGACAGCCGGCCATGTGTGCGCGTTCTCGTCGTCGGCGGCGGCTACGTGGGGATGTACACCGCGCTGCGTCTCCAGCGGAAGCTGCGCCAGAGACTGAAGAGCGGCGAGGCCGAGATCGTGGTGGTCACGCCCGAGCCCTACATGACCTATCAGCCGTTCCTCCCCGAGGCCGCGGCCGGTTCGATCTCGCCCCGGCACGTCGTCGTGCCGCTGCGCCGGGTCCTGAAGCACTGCACGATCGTCATCGGCGAGGCGGAGCGCGTCGACCACGCCAAGCGCACCGCCACGGTCTCGACGCTCGCGACCGGCGAGGACGGCACCGGTGCCGTCGAGATCCCGTACGACGAACTGGTCCTCGCTCCCGGATCCGTGTCGCGCACCCTGCCGGTCCCCGGACTGGCCGACTTCGGCATCGGCTTCAAGACCGTCGAGGAGGCGATCGGCCTCCGCAACCACGTGATCGAGCAGATGGACATCGCCTCCGCCACGAGGGACCCGGACATCCGCGACGCGGCGCTCACGTTCGTCTTCGTCGGCGGCGGATACGCGGGCGTGGAGGCCCTCGCGGAGCTGGAGGACATGGCCCGCTACACCTCGCGGTACTACCACAACATCAAGCCCGCGGACCTGCGGTGGATCCTGGTCGAAGCGACCGGGCGCATCCTGCCGGAGGTCGGCGAGGCGATGGGGAAGTACGCGGTGAGGGAACTGCGGGGCCGCAACATCGACGTGCGCCTCGACACCCGGCTGGACAGCTGCGAGGGACGGGTCGCTGTACTCAGCGACGGCTCGCGCTTCCCGACCCGCACCCTGGTGTGGACCGCGGGCGTGAAGCCCGCGCCGATCCTCGCCGCCACCGACCTCCCCCTCACGGAGCGCGGCCGGATCAGGTGCACCACCACCCTCTCCGTCGACGGCGCCCCGCATGCCTGGGCGGCCGGTGACGCGGCGGCCGTCCCGGACCTCACCTCGTCCGAGCCGGGCGCGGAGACCGCGCCCAACGCCCAGCACGCGGTCCGACAGGCCAAGGTCCTCGCGGACAACGTCCTGGCCACGCTCGCCGGCCGGCCGGCCGAGGACTACCGGCACTCCTACGCCGGATCCGTCGCCTCGCTCGGCCTGCACAAGGGCGTCGCACATGTCTACGGGCGCAAGCTCAAGGGATATCCCGCCTGGCTCATGCACCGCGTCTACCACCTGAGCCGCGTGCCCACGTTCAACCGGAAGGCGCGCGTCCTTGCCGAGTGGACCCTGGCGGGACTCTTCAAACGAGAGATCGTCTCCCTCGGCTCGCTCGAACACCCACGTGCCGAATTCGCTCTCGCCGCCCGCGGACACGCACATCCCGGACCTCCCGAAGACACACCGCCGAAGGGCGAGAGGCCGCCGGGCACGACCGGCTGAGCACCAGGTCACCCCGCATGGCCGTCCCCCGGGGACGGCTGCGGTTCAGCGGTCGGACCGACTGCCGTACCGCAACTGTCAGTACGGTCGGTCACACTGGGCGTGTGACCATAGGTGGGCTCACACCTGCACAGAGTTACCCGGCAGGCAGTCACCTAAAGTGACCGGCAGCGACGACCAACAGCATGAAGCGGCCCGGCTGCGCGTTCCCGGAAGCCCGGCCCCGGCGCCCGACCCGGCACGAGCCGGCAGGGCACCGGTCGCAGCACCAGCAGAAGAAGCTCGCCCGAGCGGACCAGACCGACACACGAGGCCAGAAATTCCGTGAACTTCACGCGCTGGAGCGCCCGCCTTCCCGGAACGCAGCGTCGAGCCGCCGCGCGGGACGACCACAGTTCCGTACCCGCCGCCCGAGCGGAGTCCGCACGGCCGATGACCGAGGTGACGCCGCCGGGCGGGTCGACGGACGCCGCAGCCCCGGCCGGATCCTCCCTGGAGGCCCTCCCGGCCCGCGAGCTCCTCGGCCGGCTTCCCGCCCCCGTCGCGCTGCTGCACGGCCCGGAGCACCGCATCACCTACGTCAACGCCGCCTACACCGCGGCGTTCGGTGACCGCCCCCACGGCACCCCCGCGGCCGAAGCCATGCCCGAGCTCGACGAGCTCAGCCTGCTGCCCCTCATGGACCAGGTCCTGCGCAGCGGCACACCCCGTACGGTCAAGTCCCGCAAGGTCAGGGCCGGCAGCTCCTACACGGTGACGTGCACCCCGGTGGCGGTCGGCGGCCGGGACGGCGCGGAAGGTGAAGCGGGCGTCCTCGTCTACGCCACCGACGTCACCGACCACGCCGAGGCGGCGGAGCGGCTCCGCGCCAGCGAACGCCGCCACCGCGAGACCGCCGTCACCCTCCAGAGGTCCCTGCTCCCGCAGGACCTCGAACAACCGGACGACCTGCGGATCGCCGCCACCTATCAGCCGGGCGGCACGGACGCGGCGGTCGGCGGCGACTGGTACGACGTGATCACCCTGGGCGCCGGGCGCACCGCGCTCGTCATCGGCGACGTGATGGGACGCGGCGTGCGCGCCGCCGCCGTCATGGGCCAGCTGCGCACCGCGGTCCGCGCCTACGCCCGCCTCGACCTCCCGCCGCACGAGGTGCTCCAGCTCCTCGACGTGCTCGCCGCCGAGATCGACGCCAGCCAGATCGCCACCTGCGTCTACGCCGTGCACGACCCCAACGAGGGTCACCTCGTCTACGCCTCCGCCGGCCACCTCCCGATCCTGGTGTGCGACGAGGACGGCACGGTGCACCGTGCGGAGGACCCGACCGGACCGCCGCTCGGGACGGGCGGCTGGGTCCACACGTCCGGGACGATCGCCCTGCCTCCCGGCTCCACGGCCGTGCTCTACACGGACGGCCTGGTCGAGCGGCGCAGCGAGGACATCGACGAAGGCATCGCCTCCCTGGGGCGGGCCCTCTCCGGCGCCAAGGGATCGCCCCAGGTGGTCTGCGACCGGCTCATCCGCTCCCTGGGAGTCACCGCGGAGCACGACGACGACGTCGCGGTCCTCGTGGTCCAGCACCCCGCGCGTACGGGACCGAGCGCGGAGCTCTTCCACAACGCCTCGCTCGACCTGCTCGGCGGCGTCGAGGCGGCACCCAGGGCCCGCGCCTTCGCCACGGGTGTCCTGGCGTCCTGGCGCTTTCCCATGGAGCTCTGCGACCTGGGCGTCCTCGCCGCGAGCGAGTTGGTGGCGAACTCCCTCCAGCACGGCACCCCGCCCATGCGCCTCGGCCTGCGCCGGACCGACCGCCGGCTGATCATCGAGGTCACGGACGGGGACGACCACCTGCCGCGCCGCCGCCGCGCCGAGCCCGCCGACGAGGCGGGACGCGGCATCTCCATCGTCGCGACCATCGCCTCGTCCTGGGGCAGCCGACGCACTCCCGGCGGCGGCAAGTCGGTGTGGTGCGAATTCGCGCTTCCCGGCTGAGCCCGCCTCAGCGCACGCCGGTGGGGGAGGCGACCGAGCCGCTCTCCGGCAGCGACACGGCGACCACCCGGGACGGAACCGTCGCCAGGGACGGCTTGTCCTGCACCGGAGTGAGCCGGCGGCCCAGCTTGAGCGCCAGCACGGTGATGCCGAGCGAGAAGAGCACGAAGGTCACGATGTACGGACCGGGCAGCGCCGCGCCCATGGGCCCCCCGACGGCAGGACCGACGGCCAGGGCCAGTTGCTTCACCAGGGCGAACGCGGAGTTGTACTGACCGACCATGGCCTCCGGGGCCAGATCGGCGACGAGCGGTGCCACCGTCGGCGACAGCATCGCCTCGCCGAGTCCGAACAGGGCGTACGTCGAGATCATCGCGGCCGTTGCCATGGTCTGGCTGCCGTGCCCGAGACCCGCGTAGCCCGCCACGATCCAGGCGAAGGCCCAGATCAGGCCGACCCAGGCGATGACCCGGCTGCGCCGTCGGCGCTCCACGAGCCGGAGCACGACGAACTGCGCCACGACGATGACGGCCGTGTTGGCGGCGAGCGCGATACCCAGGGTCGAGGGGTCGATCCCCGCGGCCTCCGTGCCGTAGGCGGCGAGACCCGACTCGAACTGGCCGTAGCAGGCGAAGAAGATCACGAACCCCAGCACGCACAGCTGCACCATGGCCCGGTGCGAGAGCAGCACCCGCAGACCGGCCTTGGACTCCGAGCCGTCGGCGGGCACCGCCTCCGCGAGGGAAGCGGCCCGGGGCATGCGCACCGTGGCCGCGACCACGCCGAGCACCAGGAACATCGCCGCCTCGATGAGGAACAGCAGGGTGAAGCTCGACGGACGGCCGACGTCCACCAGCTGCCCGCCGACCAGACCACCGATGCCGAGACCGAGGTTCTGCAGGAAGAACTGCATGGCGAAGGCGCGGGTGCGTGTCGCCGCACTGGAGCACCACACCAGCATCGTCGCGAGCGCCGGCTGCATGACGGCGGTGCCCGCGCCTAGGACCGCGGCGGACAGCACGGTGGACGTGACGCCGCCGGACACACCCAGGGCGCAGGCGCCCACGGCCGCCGTGGCCGCGGCCACGATCAGCACCGGCAGGGGCCCGCGCCGGTCGATGGCCCGGCCGGTGAACGGCAGCACGGCCAGCGCCGCCATGGCGAAGACAGCCAGCACGACACCTGCCGTACCGGCACCGAGATCCCGCACCTGCGCCACGTAGACGTACAGATACGGGACGGTGAATCCGAGGCCGAACGCGCTCAGCGCACTCCCCAGCTGGATCCGCCGCAGCGCTGCGCCCATCTCCCTGGTCACACTCACCTACCTCAAGACATGAAGAACTTCGAAGACAACCGACCCAGAGACTTTAGCACTAAAGTTAGAAGCTGAAGTCTTCATACTGAAGGACTTCGAAGGTGATGGAGAGCGTGCGATACTGCCCGCCATGTCTGACACCACCGAGCAGCCCGAGCTCCAGGAGCCGAGCCTCGACGAGCAGATCGCGGCTTACCAGCGCGAGTTCCGGGACCTCGACCCCCAGGTCGAGCAGGTCGTCTCCGCGCTGGGGCGGCTGAACCGCCGGATGAACGTCGCCTACGGCAGACAGGTCGCGGCCCTGGGCATCAGCAACGCCGAATGGGAGGTCCTCAAGACCCTGGTCCTGGCCGGCACCCCGTACCGGCTGGGCCCGGGCGAGCTCGCGAAGCGCCTCGGGCTCACTCCCGCGGCGATGACCCACCGCATCGACCGCATGGCGGGCGAGGGCCTGGTAACCAGGGACCGGGACGAGAACAACCGGGTGCGCGTCATCGTCGAGCTGACGGACGAGGGTCGCACGAAGTGGCTCGAGGCGATGCGGATGGCCAGCACCTTCGAGGAGGACCTTCTCCAGGACCTCTCGGGGGACGAGCGGGGAGCGCTGGGCGAGATCCTCATCCGGCTCCTGCGCCGCGTGGAGCACGAGCAGCCGGACGCCGGCGGCCGGCTCACGGACCTGGACTGACGGACCGGACGTGGGCGCGCGGGGAGGGGTTGACACGCCTCCCGCGCATCCGTAAGGTTCTTCGAGTTGTCCCGGAGCCACCACGGTCCGGCGGCAGCCGATCCCGCCGCGAATGCGGCAACCAAACTGAGCACGATCTCCCGCCGGGGAGAATTTCGGCATGCCGGAATTCAATTCGAAGGCTCGATTATGAGCCGCCGGGAAAATCCGCTAGAGTTTGAGCGTCGGAACGGCCCAAGGGCCGGGAAGACAAGCCCCACTGACTGGGAATCAGGCCCGAAAGGATCTGATAGAGTCGGACTCGCCGGAAAGGGAAGCGCGGAAGCGAAGAACTGGAAAGCGAAACCCGCTTCGACCGGGAATCGGACACGAAAGAGTCTGATAGAGTCGGAAACGCAAGAACAGAAGGGAAGCGCC
>NZ_JBIWKR010000023.1:0-85845 GCF_044765765.1 Streptomyces sp. NPDC102402 | reverse complement strand
AGGAACCCCTCGCCTTCACCAAGGCGTTCGGCACCTTCGGGTAGCCGGGCTCCCCTCGACCACCACCGCGACGCGGGGGCCCCCCCCCCCCCCCCCCCCCCCCCCCCCCCCCCGCCGGCGGCCCCCCCCCCCCCCCCCCCCCCCCCCCCCCCCCCCCCCCACACCTCTGTCCGTATCGCGGGTCAGACGGGAGAGATCTCCACGGGCAGCGAGCGCATGCCGTTGACCGCCCAGGTGGAGTGCCACACAGGCCGGCTCGCGAGCGTCAGCGACACCCCGGAGCGGGTCAGTTCCGTGAGCAGCGCCCGCAGCAGCACGCGTACCAGGGCGGCGCCCAGGCAGAAGTGCATGCCGCCGCCGAGGGACAGGTGCGGGTTGGGGCTGCGGGACAGGACCAGCTCCCCGGATCGGTCGAAGACGGTGGCGTCCCGGTTGGCGGAGGGGATCCACACCGCCACCGCGTCCCCGGCCCGGATCGTGGTTCCCGCCAGTTCGGTGTCGTGTACCGCGGTGCGCATCACATGTGTGGCCGGTGCGGTCCAGCGCAGCAGTTCGTCCACCGCGGAGCTGTAGTCCACCCGTCCCTCGCGCAGCTCCGCCCACGCCGCCGGGTGCTCGATCAGAGCCAACAGGCCGCCGTTCAACGCGTGCTGAACGGTCTGGCTCGCGGCCACCACGATGTTGTCGCAGGTCAGGACGATCTCCTCGTCCGACAGGGGAAGGCCGTCCGCCCGCGCTGCGAGCAGGGTGTCGATCAGATTGCGGCCGGCTGCGCCCCGCGTCGTGCCGAGCGCCCCCAGGAAGTAGGTCATCACATCGTGGTGCCCGAAGGAATCGTGTTCCGCATCGTCCACGGAGCGGCGCGTGGCATCGAGGATCAGGGGTATGTCCTCCACCGGTATGCCGAGGATCTCGGCCTGCACCGCGAGCGGGAACCTCGCGGCCACCTCGGTGGCGAAGTCGCCTCCGCCCTGCGAGCACAGACCCGTCAGGAGCGAGCGGGCCACCTCGTGGGCCAGCGCGCTCAGCCCCTCCACGGCACGGGGTGTGAACATCCGGGCAACGGCCCGGCGCAGATCCGTGTGGCGCGGCGGATCGGTGAGGACCGGCATTCTGCCGGCGCCGGGGTAGGGAGCGGCGTTGTCGTCCGCGCGCAGCAGCGCCCCGCGGGTGGAGGTGAATGTCTTCCAGTCGTGCAGCACCTGCTTGCCCGCCGTGTGGCCGACCACGGCCCAGTGCTCCGCGCCGGTCCGCGCCACCTGGTGGTGTACGGGACCAGCCTCGCGCATGGCCCGCCAGACCTCGTGCGGATTTCCCTCCGAGTACAGCGCTGGATCCAACAGATCGACCGTCAACGAAACGGACAAGGCTGCCCCCTGCTTTCGATGGCCCGGAAAAACTCGTGGTGGTGTGCGGAGCGGCTCACACCGGGTCAGGCACGCTGGACGACCCCGGGTTCATGGCCCAGGGCGGCGGTGAAGTCACCGAAGCGGGAATTGTCGAACAGCACCTTCACCGAGATCGAGGTTCCCTGGCGGCCGTTGATGGTCGCGATGATGCGCAGTGCGGCGAACGAGGTACCGCCCGCATCGAAGAATTCGGTGTCGTCGTCGACGACGGTGTCGAGCACTTCTTCCCAGACCGTCCGCACCGCGGACCGCAGGTCATCGCCGGTCATATGTGTTGCCTCCTCATCACCGTGGCCAGGAACGACGCAGTGCCGCTCCTCGCCGCTTCGTGGGCCGTGAGACCGGCCCGGTCACTGTCGATACGCAGGGTGGTCAGCTGCCCCGAGGGGAGCCAGCCGTGGTGGTCGGAATGTTCGCGGGAGAGGACCTGCAGCATGGGCCCGACCGGCCCGTCGGGCAGTGCGCCCCGTGCCGCGAGCAGGTAGGAGAGATACGAAAGGTGCTGCCGGACGAAGTGCGCCGCCGGTTCGGCGATCACGTCACCGCTCAGCCCTTGGGCTCGCAGTGCCGTGTCGACGCGCCGTTTCAGGTCCGCGCGCACGGAGTCGAGGAACTGCATCGGTTCGGAGGGCAGTTCATCGAACGGCAGTGGTTCCTCGGAGCCCCCCGGCACCTGGGCGACCGCGTCGGCATAGGCGCGCGCGATGTCGTCGTCGGTGGCGGGCATCGGATCGAAGAGGACCAGGGGGTTCGGCCGTGCGGACCGGTGGGCGAGGTGCACCGCGATCGCCGAGGCGGCGCAGTACGCCAGGATCGGCTCGGGACCGACGTCGAGCCGGGCCGCGTACGCGGGGCCGGTTCCCTCGACCGGCAGGGGGTCGTCGAGCAGACCGACCATGCCGTCAAGGCCCAGCGCGGTGACCGGCGCCTCCGGCCGGCGCCCCGGATAGTCCAGGATCCTCAGCAACGTCCGTGTCCTTCCAGCTCCTCGGCGGTCATCGCCGCCTTGCGTGACCTCACCGGACCCGCTCGTCCGCCAGCCGGGCCACGTGACCCGCGAAGTCCGCAAGCACCGGGTGATCGAGGAGGAGCTGGGCGGGGACGTCGATGTCCCACTCGCGGCGCACCGAGGCGGTCACGAGCACCGCCTGGAAGGAGTCGCCGCCCGCGGCGAAGAAGTCGTGGTCCGCCGCGGTGACCTCGATGCACAGTGCGGCCGACCAGATCTCGGCGATGCGTCGCCGGTAGGGCGTGGTGGCGTCGTCCAGGGCCGGTTCGGCCGTCATCGTCCACCTCCGGGCGTCAGGGACCGCGCGACCGAGCTGCGGTCGATCTTGCCGCTCGGGGTGTGGGGCAGTCCGGGGATCACGGTCACCGAGGCGGGCACCGAGGCCTCCGGTAGCAGTTCGGCCAGCGCCGCGCGCAGGTCGCCGGGTTCGGTCTCGCCGGGGTGCAGGGTGACGGCGGCCCGCAGCTGTCGCGAACCGGGGACCGGTTCGACGGCTGTGCAGACCGCGGTGGCGACGCCGGGCTGCCGCATCAGGCAGGCCTCGATCTCGAGGAGGTTGACGCGTACACCGCGGATCTTGACGTCGTGGTCCAGACGGTTGAGGAACTGCACGAGACCGTCCTCGACGCGCACCAGATCGCCGGTGCGGAACGCGCGGGTGTGTCCCTGGGGAGTACGCGCGACGGTGACGAAGCGCTCGGCGTTCAGTTCGGGCCGGTCGAGGTAGCCCAGGGAGACCGGGGCACCGGCCACCAGCAGTTCACCGGTGGCCGGGGACTCCGCGTCACCGGGGTCCACCAGCAGCTCGCAGCCCGGAAGCGGCAGGCCGATGGGCGGCACAAGCGGCCATTCGGCGGGGTCGTGGGGCAGCGTCCAGGCTGTCACCACGTGGGTTTCGGACGGACCGTAGTGGTTGTTGAGCCTGGCCCGGGGGAGCGCCGTGAACAGCGCCTTGATCGGCGGTGTGCACAGCAGCTGTTCGCCCGCCGTGTTCACCTCCAACAGCGAGAGCCCGAGGTCGCCGTCGTGCGCCGAGGCCGCCACGGCCAGCATGTGCAGGGCGACGTAGGGAAGGAAGAGCCGCTCCACGGCTTGGTCCGCCAGCCACTTCAGCAGGGTGAACGGATCGCGTCGCAGCGACTCGGGGGCGATGACGAGGGTGCCGCCGTCGCACAAGGTGCCCAGGATCTCCTGGAAGCTCACGTCGAAGTTCAGGGGAGCGAACTGTGCGGTCCGCAGTGCCGGCCGGACGGAGTCGCCGCGCTGCCAGGCCACCAGGGGGTCAAGGCAACTGTGCTGAATCGACACGCCCTTGGGCAGGCCGGTCGACCCGGAGGTGTAGATGACGTAGACCGGGAGGTCCGGCCGGCAGGCCACCGGCCGGAAGCCGTCGCCGCCGGCCCCGGCAGCGTCCTCGATGGCGAGGGTCGTGATCCCGCCTGCCATCACCGGCGAGGGACCGTCGTGCAGCAGCAGGCTCGCGCCGCTGTCACGCAGCATGAAGTCGAGGCGGCGCACCGGGTAGGACGCGTCCAGCGGCACACAGGTGGCGCCGACGGCGATGGTGGCCAGCAGAGCTGTGATGGTGGGTGCGCCGCGCGCGCCTGTCACCGCGACCCGGCTGCCCGGACCGATGCCGTGGCGGCCGAGGGATGCCGCGAGCGCGCCGATCCGGTCCCACAGTTCCTCGTACGTCAGCCGGGTCGCCCCGTCGATCACGGCGAGCCGTCCGGGCCGCCGTTCCACCGCACGGACCAGTCCGTCGAGCAGGCACCCCGGTTCCGCGGCACCGCCCCACAGCGTCAGTGGTCGTGCTGTATCCGCCTGCTCTGCTTGGCACATGTGGACTCCCAACGTGCGACGGCTGCCGTTGCCGTCGTCGAGGCTGTTCGTGGCGGTCCGCTCGCGGATCGCGAGGACCTCTTCCCTGACTGAGTCTCAGCTCTGCCGCCCGGGCGGCACGCGGCCCGTTCCGCACGCCCTCCGGCCGGAGGGGACGGGGGAGGGGCACCCGGGGCGCGGTGGGACCGGCTCCCGTTCCCGGCGTGGTCCGTCGCGGGATCGTACCTCCGGGCCCACCGCCCGGTGAAGGCGCGCACGACGAGCGTGAACACCGCGCGGGCGGACGCGCTCCGCCGGTGCCGGACGGACGTTGCCGGGGCGGGACGCGCGCCATTACGGTCGCAGCCGATCACGCCCAGAACCACCACCCTGATGACTTCCGGAGGCTGTTTCGTGCGTTGGGACGATGTGTATGTGCGGTCCTGTGCTGTGGTCCTGGGGGAGCGCGAGTCGGTGGCGGACGCCGTGGCCGCCGGCCGGTACGACCCCGCCGTCCGTGAGGCGCACGGCTACGCGTCGATAGCGGTCGCGAGCGGTGGTTGCGCCGCGGACATGGCTGTCGAGGCCGCGCGGAAGGCTCTTACCCGGTCCCCCGCCGACCCGGCCGAGATCGGCCTGTTCGTCCACGCCTACGTGGACGAACAGGGCCCGGAGGGAGTGGCCGAACCGGCTTCCTACGTCCAGGGCATGGCCCACGACGGCCGGGCTCGGGCCTTCGGACTGCGGCAGGGATGCAACGGGGCGCTCGCGGCGCTGGAGGTCGGCGCGATGTACGTCTCCGCCGGCCGTGCGGCGGTACTGACCTCGGCGGACAAGTACGCGAGAGAGGGGGACCGGTACCGCGACGACCAGGGCGCGGTGGCCGCCGACGGGGCAACCGCCATGGTGGTGGGCGGCGGGAGCGGCGTTGCACGGCTGCTCGCCACCGAGATCGTGGGGGACGGCAGGTTCAGCGGGCTCACCGGACTCGACGCCGCCCGGTTCGAGGATCGCCGCGCGTACCTCCGTGCGCAGCGTGCACGGGTCATGTCGATGATGCAGACGATGACCGAGGCGAAGCGTGACTGTGTGCGGGGCGCGCTCGCGGACGCCGGTCTCGAGGCCGGCGACATCAAGCACTGGCTTCTCCCCTACACCGGACGTTTTCTGGTCGACGAAGACTTTCTCGCCGAGTTCGGAATCGACGAGAAGTGCACGACCTGGGAGCTGGGGCGCACCGTCGGTCACCTCATCAGTGGCGGCGACTCGTTCGTCGGACTGACCCACCTGCTGGAGACGACGGCCGTCGAGGCGGGCGACCGGGTCGTCATGCTGGGCGACTCCACCGGGTTCAGCTTCGGCTGCGCCGTTCTGGAGGTCCTGGCCCGGCCGGCGTGGCAGGCCGACGGCTGACGCCGGCCGGTCCGGGCACGCCGGCCCATGACGAAGCACCCCCTCACCGCGCTCGGCGGACGAGGGGGTGCTTCGTCGTGGTGTCAGCCCGCACGCAGCGGCCCGATCGCCGCGACACGATCCGTGATGACCGTGCCGACCTCGCCCCACTGGCCGTCGAGGTAGAAGTGCTTGCCGGTGAACACCCGCAGGCCGAACAGGCCGGCGGTGTGGCGTGCCCACCCACGGGCGTCGTCGATGGACACCACCGGGTCGTCGTCCCCGGTCAGCGACATGACGGGACAGGCCAGCACCGAGTCGTCGCGTCGGTGGGTCCGCAGCATCCGGTAGTCCGCGCGCAGCGCCGACAGCACCAGAGCACGCATTTCCGCGTTGTCCAGCAATCTCATGTCGGTGCCGTTCAGCAGGGCGAGGTCCGCCATCAACTCCTCGTCGTTCCGCGGGCGCGTGTGCGGGGGAAGCGGCAGGCCCGGTGGCCGCGCTCCGGACGCGAACAGCGTCAGCGGCGCGATTCCCTCAGCCTCCAGGCACTTGGCCACTTGGAAGCCCAGCAGCGCGCCCATGCTGTGTCCGAACAGCACCACCGGCCGGTCCGCCACCCGGCGCACCGCGTCGAGCGTGCGCTCGGTCAACTCCGTGAAGTCGGTGACGTACCGTTCGCTGACGCGGTCCATCCGCCCGGGATACTGCACGGCCAGCAGCTCGGCCGCGGAAGACAGCGCCGCAGCCAGGGGTCTGAAGTAGTTCGCCGACCCCCCGGCGTGCGGGAGGCATATCACCCGCACCGCCGCGTCGGGCGCCGTCCCGAACCGGCGGATCCATTCGCCTTGTCCCTTGACCATGACTCCTCGTTCGGTCGGCTCACGCACTGGTGAGCTGGGGGACGGCCGGTCCGGTGATCTTTCCGTCGGGAGCACGCCGGACCGCGCGGATGCCGGGCACCAGCGGGGTGAGGCCGCACGGGACGACGATCATCACCGTGGCGATCAGCAGAGCCTCGGCCTGACCCGCCTGGGCGGCCAGTGGGCCCACCAGAGCAAGGCCCAGCGGCGCGGCGACGGTGGAGATGAGCCAGTCGTAGGACTCGACCCGGGACATCACCTCGACGGGGATCAGCTGCTGCATCGACGCCTGCCACAGGGCGTCGAGGAACAGCGTTGACGCACCGCTGACGAAGGCCGACCCGACCACGCACCACAGCGGCATCGGCACGGCCAGCGCCAACAGGGGCAGCGCGGTCAGGACCAGCGCGAGGTTACCGACGACCAGAGGGCGGCGCGGCTCCAGCTTCAGTGCGACGAACCCGCCCGTCAGGGCGCCGGCCGCGAAGCCCGACACGACGATGCCCCAGGCGGACGGCCCGCCGAGGGACTCGTTCGCGATCGCCGGGCCGAGCACGTAGTAGGCCGCGACCGCGAGGTTCTGCAGCATGTGGACGATCATGTTGAGCCAGAGCCACCGCCGGACGGACAGCTCGCGCCACCCGGTGCCCAGATCGCGCCAGAACGTCTCGGCTGCGGGAAGGGTGCGCGGTGCCAGCCGCAGCATCCCCAGCGAGACGGCGCTCACAATGAACGTGACGGCGTCGGCCGCCAGGACCAGGCCCGGTCCCCACCAGGCGATCACCACGCCGGCCAGCGCCGGGCTCAGAACCGTGGAGGCGCTGATGCAGAACGACATCAGCGCGTTGCCGCGCTGGAGTTGTTCCGCGGGCACGATCTCCGCCATCAGCCCTCTGGACGCCGGGCCGAAGAACGCCTGGGCGCCACCGAAGATCGCGGCGCCGACGGCCAGATGCCACACCCTGGCCGTGTCGGTAACCAGGAGAGCCGCCAGCGCCAGCTGCGCGGCCGCGCGGATCAGGTCGGACGACAGCATCAGGACCTGGCGGCGCAGTCTGTCCGCCCACACCCCGCCGATCAGCGAGAAGAC
Source organism: Streptomyces sp. NPDC102402 (assembly GCF_044765765.1). Taxonomy (NCBI): domain Bacteria; kingdom Bacillati; phylum Actinomycetota; class Actinomycetes; order Kitasatosporales; family Streptomycetaceae; genus Streptomyces; species Streptomyces sp. NPDC102402. Next base: position 78,261 of record NZ_JBIWKR010000023.1, on the reverse strand, counting down.
GACCTGCGTAAGGACCTGCGCGGTCATGACCAGCCCGATGTCGGTCACCGAGCCGTCCACCGCCAGCACAGCGAAGATCAGCGCCACCTTGGTCATCCCGCCCCCGGCGGCCGAGACGGCCTGTCCGATCCACAGGATGCGGAACTCCCGTATGCGGAGCGGCTCCAGAGCGCGGGTCCGGGCGAGACGTTTGCTGTCGCTCCCGCTCTGTGTCATCAGCGTGCCTCCCGTCGGGCCGGCACGTGCCGCTGGCAGCGAGCGGGATCGATGCGCGGTGGGTTCACAAGCGGATTCCTGTCTGAGATCGCTGTCGTGCCGACAGCCGGAACGGTCATGATCGTGCTCGAGCAGTCCGCCCGGCGACCGCGCGCACGGACTGTTCGAGGATGGAGAGCCCCTCGTCGAGTTCGGCGTCGGAGGCGGTGAGCGGCGGCAGCAGCTTGACCACCTCGTCCCGCGGACCGGCGGTCTCCACCAGCAGGCCCCGTGCGAACGCCTCGTCGGCGACCTCGTCGGCCAGTCCCTCCCCGACCACCAGGCCCTGGATGAGGCCGCGGCCGCGGGTGGACATGCCGAGACCGGGGTGTGCCTGCGCGATGTCGTGGAGGGCGTTCGACGTCCACTCGCCCCTGGCGCGCGTCGACTTCTCGAGCGCGTCGTCCCGCCAGTAGGCGGACAGCGCAGCCGTGGCGGTGACGAACGCCGGGTTCACACCGCGAAACGTGCCGCTGTGGGCACCCGGCTGCCACACGTCCAGCTCCGGCCGGACCAGGGTGAGCGCGAGCGGCAGCCCGTATCCGCCGATCGACTTCGAGAGGCAGATCAGGTCCGGCACGATGCCCGCGTCCTCGAAGCTGAAGAACGGGCCGGTCCGGCCGCAGCCGGCCTGGATGTCGTCGACGATGAGCAGGATCTCGTGCCGGTGACACAGGTCCGCGAGTGCGCGCAGCCACTCGGTGCTCGCCACGTTCACCCCGCCCTCGGCCTGCACGGTCTCCACGATCACCGCGGCCGGCCGGTCCAGCCCGCTGCCCGGGTTGGCCAGGAGCTGCGCCAGGAAGTCCGGCCCGGACCGGCCGTCCTGGCCGTCGAACGGCACCGGGGTGGCGCCGGTCAGCGGTATCCCGGCGGCCCGGCGGTGGGCGGGGTTGCCCGTGACCGCGAGTGCGCCGAGCGTCGCCCCGTGGAACGAGTTGGTGAAATGCACGACCTCGCTGCGGCCGGTGACCGTGCGGGCCAGCTTCAGAGCCGCCTCGACGGCGTTGGCGCCCCCCGGACCCGGGAAGATCACTTTGTGGTCCAGGCCCCGTGGCCGCAGCACGACCTCGACGAGCGTGTCGAGCAGGTCGTGCCGTGCGGTGGTGAACATGTCGAGCGCGTGGGTGACGCCGTCGTTGCCGATGTAGTCGAGCAGCGCCCGCTTGAGCACCGGGTTGTTGTGGCCGTAGTTCAGCGAACCGGCTCCGGCGAAGAAGTCGAGCCAGCTTCGTCCTTCATCGGTGTGCAGGCGGCTGCCGGTCGCGCGGGAGAAGACGACCGGCCAACGCCTGCTGTAGGAACGCACGTTCGACTCGTGCTGATCGAAGATGCTCATGGAAGCCCTTCTGTGTACGAGGAGTGGCGCGACCGGGGGCCGGCCCTTGTCAGGAGATGTAGGAGTAGTACGAGCGCAGGCCCGGCATGAGCAGACCGCGCGGCAGCCCGGCTACGACCCCGAGCGCGAACAGCGAGTTGTACCGCAGGTTCCTCAGTGGCATGCCTTCGCGCACCGCGGCGACGCCGCGCAGGGCGCTGGCCCGGTCGTGCCAGTCGATGTTGAACGAGATCGACGCTCCCGGGGAGATCACCTTGTGCAGGGTCCCGGGTGGCATGTAGAAGACGTCGCCCGCCTCGACGTCGCACGTCAGTACCGTCGCGTCGCGGAAGTGCGGATACCGGTCGAGGTCGGGGTCCTCCGGGTCGACCGCGGCCCAACGCCAGTTGTAGGTGTAGCACTTGCCGCGCTCGGCGTCGGCCACCATGACGAACCGCTTGGATCCCTGGACCTGGAAGAACAGGTTGTGGGTGAGCAGGGTGTCGAAGTGCAGCGGAGTCACCGCGCGCGCGGGTCCGACGAAGAACTGCGTGAACTTCCACCACTGGTCGCGGAAGAACGCCGGGAAGTAGTCGACGGGGAACGGTTCAAGGTCGCGCCGAAGCTCCGGAAGCATGGAGAGCAGCGGTACGTCGTGCAGATAGCCGGGGGGATCGCCGGCGTCGCCCCCCTGGGCGACCGATGCCTCCCACTCGGCGAGTTGACGGGCGTAGTCGCCGAGCCGGACGACGGCGGTGCGGCCTGTGGAGACCGTGCCCACCTTGACGCGTACCCGCTGCTCGGGGGCCACCGTGCCGAGGTGGGCAGCCGACCAAGTGGACACCGCGGGCATGTGTACGGCCGCGCCACGCATCACCACCGGCCTGCGCCCCATGTACGTGGAGCGGAACTCCTCCGGGCTCAGCTCGGTCCGCACATCCACGGGTACCGGTGGGGCCGTCGTTGTCACTGACATCTCCTATTCGTCGTCCTGGCAGGGGCCGCCGGCACCCGTGCGGGCGCCGTGGCGACCGGAGTCCGCGCCGGCCGCTGTCCAAGTGAGGCGCGGCATCGGTCGAACAGAGGCAGGACCGCCGCTCGGGGACGCCCCGTGTTCGGGCGGACCGCTTGGACGGCTTCCGCGCGGCTCGTAACCTTCCGGATCGGGGAGCGCGAGTTCGGTCGTGGCGGTTACTCCAGCTCCTTTTCCAGAGCCTGACGGAGTACCTGTACCGAGGGGCGAGCATTCCCACGCCCGGTCATATGGTCAAGGGAAACCGGGTGTGCCCCACCGGTTGAGCACCCAACCATTTTCCGTTTCTTGACACTGTTAATCGGCCTGACCTAGCTTCCATCCGGTGGAACTTGCGAGAATGAATCTCTCGCCTGATCAAATGGACGTCAGCCGAATGTCCGACAGCATCTCCCGCAGGCAGCACATCCCGCCAATCCCTCACCGGGGCCGACAGTAGGGGACCTCTATCCGATGTTTGACGACGAGAACACCCAGTACCTCGTGGTGATAAATGGCGAGGAGCAGTACTCGATATGGCCGGCGGTTCGTGACCTGCCGAATGGCTGGGCTTCGGTGGGAGACCCCCGCCCCCGCCGGGAATGCCTCGATCACATCGAAAGAGTGTGGACCGACATGCGACCGAAGAGCGTGCGCAAGGCCCTCGAAAACTCCGGATCTCTCACTGCACAGGGAAGTCGAATGGTACTCTCGCAACTGGTTGACGCCGACGATCTCAAGGCTATGTCGCCCGAGGAACTCCGTAATATGCTGGCCAACCTCGACGACGACGTGATCTACGGCGACGACGGGAACATCATCGAGCCCAACCCGGGTAACGGGGCGGCATAGCCGGAATATCCGGCTCGAATTCCGTGACGCACGTACGCGTCCCTCCTCCGCACGTCACCGGCCCACTGTTCTCCGAGAAAAGTGACATGACGTCTGCTGCCCTGAATTCCGTTTCTGCTGTGGTCGACCACATCTTTGAGCGCTATCCGCAGGTGGCTCGGCGGGCGGGCCGTCACGATTTCGACGCCCGGCTGCCGGCCGTACTGCCCGACGCGCTCTGCGATGTGGACCGCCTGCTGACGGCGGTCCGTGCGCAGCTCGACATCCTGCCCGAGAATGCGGATCCGGAGGTGCGGGCGGACCTCGGTACGGCGATGCGGGTACTCACCGACGAGCGGTTCCGCATCGCCGAGCTCGGCCGGCCTCACCGCGGGCCGGAGCTGTGGCTGGCCGAAGCCGACGTCCACGGGTACCTGCGGGGCGACTACGCGCCGCTCGACGAACGCGTCGGGGCGCTGTCCCGCCATCTCGCGGGGCTGCCGGACTTCCTTGCCGCAGCGGAGAGGACGTTCGGCGACACCCTGCCCGCGGGCGAGCGGATCAGCGGGATCGAGAACGCCAGGTCCCGCGCGGCGTCGGTGGCGAACCTCGCCGCCCAACTCGTCGCGGTCCGGCCGGAGGTAGCCGGCGACTCACTGCTGCGGCTGGCCGACGCGGCCCGCGTCGCGTTCCTGGGCTTCGCGGACGCCGTCGCGGCCACCCGGCCGATCCGGGCGGTCCACGGTCCCGAGCGACTCGCCGCCTACCTGGAGGCGGCCGAGGGGATCGACATCCCGGTGGAGGAACTGCTCGCCGAGGCCGAGGCCGAGGTGCGCCGCCTGGTCGCCCGCCTCGACGCGCTCGCCGCACGACTGGGGGTGAGCTGCAGGGAGGAGGCGTACGGACTCATGAACGCGCGGCTGCCCGCCGGACCGGTGGTCACCGCGCTGTCGGGGATCATCGAGCGGCTGCGGGAGTTCTGGGCCGAGCAGGACGTCGTGACCCTCACCAACCGGTACGGTCTCGACATCCGTCCCGCCCGCGACGCCGCCACCTCCGCCGCGGTCGTCTTCGACCACGCCGGTGTGCTCGAACCGGTGCCGCAGCCTCACGTGCTGCACGTTCCCGAGCCGCGGGACCCCGCCGCACTGCGCGACTATCTCAACGAGCCGATGCTCGAGATGATCGCCGTGCACGAGGCCGTGCCCGGCCACTACCTGCACTACGAAGCCACTCCTCGGCAGGCCGGCGTGATCCGCAGGTGTGTGCCGTGGTTCCCGGGGACCACCGAGGGATGGGCCCACTATGCGGAGGAGTTGGCGATCGAGCGCGGCCTCGCCGAAGGCCGCCCGCTCGTCGAGGTCGCCGCTCTGCGCCACGCGCTGGAGGCTGCCACCCGCCTGCTGGTGTTCCTCTCCCTCCACTCCGGACGCCGGAAGTTCGGAGCGGCCGCCGCCGAGGCCGCCACGCTGTGCGCGTGGTCACCCGAGCGAGCCGGCCGTGAGGTGCTGGCCGTGGTCGCGAACCCCGCCGGCGCCATGTACACCCTCGGCAAACTCCACATCCGGCGCTGGCGCGAGAGGGCCGGCGTGAGTGATTCGGCCGCCGAACTGAAGTCCTTCCACGACCGGTTGCTGCGCTGCGGCAGCGCGCCCCTGTCCGCCGTATGGCGCTATTACCTCGACGGCCGGCTCGTTCCGGCCGCCTCCACCACCACGACATAAGGAGAATCCGTGACTCAGCTGACGGCTGAACCGACCCTCGCCGAGGCACTCCCCGCGGACTACTGGGTCACCATTCCCGCCGGCCCCTTCACGATGGGCTCCGACGAGCTGCGGGAGGACGGCAAGCCACGCGCCGCCGCGCCGGAGCACCACGTCGAGGTGGCCGAGTTCCGCATGGCCAAGTACCCCGTGACCGTGGCCGAGTTCCGCCGCTTCGTCGAGGCGACCGGCCATGTGACCGACGCGGAGAAGAAGGGCAGGAGCTGGGTCTGGATCGGCGACCCCAGCGTCGTCGTCCCCGACCAGGACTACCTGTGGAAGAACATCGACGGCGCGTCCTGGCGCACCCCCCACGGCCCGGAGTCCACCCTGGAGGGCAAGGACGACCACCCGGTCACCCACGTCAGCTCCCTCGACGTCGCCGCCTACTGCGCGTGGTCCGGTACGCGGCTGCCGACCGAGGCCGAGTGGGAGAAGGCCACCCGCGGCACCGACGGCCGCCGTTACGCCTGGGGCGACGAGGAGCCCACCGCCGAGCACTGCAACCACACCATGAACGTGGCCGACACCACCCCCGTCGACGCCTACCCACAGTCGGCCGGGCCGTACGGCGTCGTGGACCTTACCGGCAACGTCTGGGAGATCACCGCCAGCGCCTTCCACCACTACCCGTACGACGCGAGCAAGCCCGGTCGCGTCATCAAGACGAAGGAGGGAGAGGTCGAGCTGGGCGTGATTCGCGGTGGTTCGTTCTACAACAACTGCGACCCCCGCGGCTGCCTGGCATGGGTGCGGATCTACAACCTGCCCGACTACAGCTGCTACGACATGGGCTTCCGTGTCTGCGCGCGTTGACCAAGGACGCACAGACAGGCAGCTGCTCGCCCGAGTGGAAACGCTCCTGGACGATCTGCCCAGGACCCCGGTCGTGCGGCTGCCGCACCCGGGCCTCCAGCTCTACGCCAAGATGGAGCTGGAGAACCGGACGGGCAGTGCGAAGGACCGGGCCGCGATCTGGATCCTGCGCGAAGCGGTGCGGCGCGGCGATATCACCCGCACCACGACCGTGGTCGAGTCGTCGTCCGGCAACTTCGCCCTCGCCCTGGCCTCGTTCCTGAACGAACTGGGCGTGCCGTTCGTACCGGTGCTGGACCCGAACGTGAACGCGGCCACCGAGCGGACGCTGCGGAGGCTGTGCGCGCGAGTGGAAAAGGTCACCGAGCCCGACGGCACCGGCGGCTATCTGCTGAGCCGGCTCGCACGGGTCAGCCGGCTGCGCGCGGAACTCCCGGACGTGTACTGGCCGAACCAGTACGCCAACGCGGACGGCGCGCACGGTCACTACGAGCTGACGGCGCGGGAGTTGCTCGAGGACGTCGGCCGGATCGACTACCTCTTCGTGGGTGTCGGCACCGGCGCGACCATCAGCGGGCTTTCGCGCCGGCTCGGCGAGGAGCACCCGGACGCCACCGTGGTCGCCGTCGACGTCGAGGGCTCGGCCATCTTCGGCGCCCCGGCGGCCCGCCGGCGCATCCCGGGCATCGGCTCCAGCATCCGGCCCCCTCTGATCGACGGCGCGTGGATCGGGCAGGTGGTTGTGCTGTCCGAGCGGGACGAAGTGACGGGCTGCCGGAACCTGCTGCGCGATCACGGGATCTACGCGGGCGGCTCCACCGGCTGCGTCTACGCCGCGATCACGCGCTACTTCGACGGACACGAAGGCCCGGAGCCGGTAGTGGCATTCCTGTGCGCCGACAGCGGCAACCCGTACGCCGACACGGTCTACGCGGATCAGTGGGTCGCCGACCATCTCACACCGGCAGCAACCGAGGGAGCATGAGCGTGACGACGAGCACGTGGACGCCGCCACCCGCCGACGAGGCCGCGCTGACCGACTGGCTGCGTGTCCGCGACCCGGTCACCCGGGCCCCGGGAACCGGCGGATGGCACGTCTTCGGCCACCCCGAGGTCAAGGAGGTGCTCGCCGACCACGGCTCGTTCTCCAACGCCGTGGTGCGGCCGGTGCCCGAGGACTCGCCGATGCGCCTCTACCGCACCGGCAACCTGACCTGGATGGACCCGCCCCGGCACCGCAACCTGCGGGGCCTGGTGAGTCAGGCGTTCACCCCCCGGTGGGCCGCCGAGCTCGAACCGATGATCCGCGAGACCGTCGAGACCTTCCTGGCAGGCCTGCGCGGCCGCGACGAAGTGGCCTTCGTACGGGACTTCGCCTCACCGGTCGTGGCCACGGTCATCGCCCGCATGCTCGGCGTACCCGAGAAGGGACAGCGGCTCTTCCAGGAGTGGTCGAGGAGTCTGCTGGCGCTCGCCGACCCGAGTGCCGAGGGCAACGGGCTGCAGAAGGTGCTCTCCCTCACCCAGGTCGCCGAGGCGTATCTGCACCAGTTCGTCGCCAAGCGGCGTGCCGCGCCCACCGACGACCTGACCAGCAAGCTCATCGCGGCGGAGATCGAAGGCGAATGTCTCGGCGACGACGAGACCGCCGGGCTGATCGCACTTCTGATGTCCACCGGCCAGGCCGCGACAATCACCCTCGTGAACGCGATGATCGTCCTCGGCCGCCACCCCGAGGCCGTCGCCACGCTGAGGGCCCGGCCGGACCTGCTCGACTCGGCCATCGGAGAGGTCATGCGCTACCGCTCGGAGACCACCCGAGTGGAACGCAGGACCGTCCGGGACACCGTGATCGGCGGACACGTGATCCCGGCCGGCGAATCGGTGTCGGTCTGGATCGCGGCCGCCAACCGGGACCCGCGGGTCTTCAGCGACCCCCATATTTTCGACATCGAGCGCACGACCAGTCCGCACATCGCCTTCGGGCACGGCATCCACTACTGCCTGGGCGCACCGCTGGCGCGCCTGGAGATCCGCATCGCCTTGCGTGCACTGCTCGACTCCACCCTTGACTTCACGGTCGACCCGGCGGGCACCCGCCTGCTCGACCCACGTCTCATGTTCGGCGCGAGTGAGGCGACCATCCGGTTCGCGTGGAAGGAAATGCAATGAAGGGGTACGTCCCGGGCGGGCTGGTCGCACGGCTCGCCGCACACGCGCAGGAGTCGACCGGCAAGCCGGCGCTGTCCATCGCGTCGCTCGGCGGCGGCCCACGCGTCGATCTGACCTACGGACAGCTGTGGGGCCGCTCGCTCGCGGTGGCCCGCGCCCTTACCGAGCGGGTACGGCCCGGCTCGCGCGTGCTGCTGCTGTTCCCCACCGCACCTGAGTTCGCCCCCGCCTTCCTCGGCTGTCTGGCCGCGGGGGTGATCGCCGTGCCCGTGCCGCTGCCGGTCGACGACGGCACCCGGCGCCGCGTGCTGAACGTGGCCAGGGACTGTGATGTCTCGCTCGTTGTCTCGCTGTCGTTCGTCCGGGATCTTGCTCTGGCCGGGGAGGACGCGGAACTGCGGGCTTTCGCCGAGGCCCAGGAGTGGCTGCTCGCCGATCTGATCGAGCCCGACACCGCCGACGACGGCGCGGACCTGCCGACGGCGGCCGCCGACGACGTCGCCTTTCTCCAGTACACGTCCGGCTCCACCAGTACCCCCCGCGGTGTGGTCGTGACCCACGGCGCGCTGATGCACAACGAGGCGGCCATCCAGCGGTCGTTCGGCGTCACGCCGGACTCCACGATTGTCAGCTGGCTGCCCCTGCACCACGACATGGGTCTCATCGGCGCGATGCTGCAGCCCCTCCACACCGGCGCCAAGGGCGTCGTCCTCGATCCGTTGTCGTTCATCCGACGCCCCGCGAGCTGGCTGGAGACCATCAGCGCCGAGGGAGCCGACATCAGCGGCGGCCCGAACTTCGCCTACGACCTGTGCGTGCGCAAGGTCACCGAGGAGGAGAAGGCCGGGCTCGACCTGTCCCGCTGGCGCGTCGCGTTCAACGGTGCCGCCCAGGTCTACCCCCGAACCCTGCGCGCCTTCACCGAAGCGTTCCGCGACACCGGGTTCCGCTCCTCGGCGCATCTGCCCTGCTACGGCCTGGCCGAATCGACGCTGCTGGTCACGACCGTGGCCCCGGCCGTCTCCCGGACCTTCGCGGACGGCCGGGAGCTGACCGCCTACCGGCTGCCCGACCACGCCGACGTGCGGATCATCGCCCAGGACGGCGACACCACGCTCGACGCCGGCCAGGTCGGCGAGATCGCCGTCGCGAGCGACAGCAACGGCGACGGCTACTGGGGCGGGAAGAGCTTCGGGACTCATCTGCGCACCGGTGACCTCGGCTTCCGCGACAACGACGAACTGTTCGTGGTGGGCCGTGCCAAGGACCTCATCGTCCAGCGCGGCCGAAACATCTACCCCGAGGACCTGGAGGCCGACGCGGGCACCTGCCACCCCGAGGTCCGGCCCGGGCGCTGCGCCGTCTTCGGCGTCGACCACGACGGCGACGAAGCGGTCGTGGTCTGCCAGGAGGTCGGCGCCCGCACCCCGGCCGCGCGGTACGCGGAGATCGCCACCCGGATCCGCGCCACCCTGTCGCGCGTCCACGGCGTCACCGCCCGCACAGTCCTGATCGTGCCACCCGGCACCATCACCAAGACCTCCAGTGGCAAGGTCCAGCGCTACGCGGCCCGCCGGCGCCACCTCGACGCCGTACTGCCGGTCCTGCACGACGACACGCTGGACGGACGCGCCTCCTCGCTCACGAACCTGCTGACGGGCCACTCCCTGACCGATGCGCTGCGCCTGCACATCGGATCCCTGCTCGGTCTCGCGCAGCCCCCGTCGGCCGACGCCGCCCTCGCCGACCTCGGCGCCGACTCGCTGACCGCGGTCCGTCTGCGGCACGACCTGGAAGAGGCGCTCGGCGTCGTCCTGCCGCCCACCGTCGCGCTGCGCGCGGAGTCCATCGACCGGCTCTCCGCCGCGGCCTCGGCCGCCGCGACCTCGCCGGCGGCCCCCGCCGTCGCGGCCGACGGTGTCGACAGCTATGTGCTCACCCCGTCCCAGCGCGCCGTGTGGTTCCTGCACCGGGCGGTGCCGGACAGCGGCGACTACAACGTCACGCGCGCCTTCCGGGTCACCGGGACCGTCGACGCCGGGGCCTTCCGCGCGGCACTGCGCGCCGTGGCCACCCGCCATCCGAGCCTGCGTCTGGTCATCACCACGCATGACGGCGCCCCGCACGCGGACGTGCGCGACACCTGCGCTCCGGAGGTCGAGGTCACAGACGGGCGCGGCTGGACCGACGAGCGGACCGCAGCCTGGTACCGCGACATCGCGACCCGTCCGTTCGACCTCGGCGCCGGCACCCCGCTGCGCGCAGCGCTGCTGCGGCGGGCGGACGACTGGCTGTTCGCGCTGTCCCTGCACCACATCGTGTGCGACGTGTCGTCCTTCGCGATCGTCGTCGCCGACCTGGCGGCCGCGCTGCGCGGCGAGCACGCCGACCCCCACCCGCTGCCGGCCCCCGTCGCGCCCGTCGAGCACGGTGACTTCTGGCGGTCCGAGCTCGACGGCGAACTGCCCACCCTCACCCTGCCCGACCTCGGCCGTCCCCGGGCCGGAGCGCCCCGTGAGTCCCTGGCTTTCCAGGTACCCGGTACCCGGCTGACCCAGTACGCCCGCGAGCACGGACTGACGCTGCACAACCTCCTGCTCGCCGCGTACCAGGACCTGCTGCACCGGCTGTCGGGCCAGCCCGACCTCATCGTCGGCGTGCCCACCGCCGGCCGCACGGACCGGTCGCTGGCCGGATGGGTCGGCCACCTGGTCAATGTGGTCCCCGTGCGCTCCACCCACCGTCCGGAGACGCCGTTCGACGAGTTCGCCGCAGCGACTCACCGCCACGTCCTCGACGTGCTGGACCACGCGGACACGCCGCTGTCCGACATCGTGCGGCTGGTCAACCCCGACCGGGACACCGCCACGGCCACGGTCTTCCAGGCCATGTTCACCTGCTACACGGCTTCGCTGCCCGGCGCGGCCGGCATTGTGACGGGAGACGAGCACGCGGAGCTGGCGGCGGGCGCCGTCGTCCTGCACGGCCATGCGGTCCCCGACCACACCACGCAGTCCGACCTCGGGTTGAACGTGGCCGTCCGCGACGACGTGCTGGACTTCCAGCTGCAGTACGACCCCGCATCGGTCTCCCGGCACCAGGCCGAGCTGGTGGCCAGGACCCTGCCGGTGCTGCTCGCCGGCGTCGGCGCGGGGACGCCGGGCCCGCTGCCCCTGCTCGCCGAGGACGAGGCCGCCGCGCTGATCGCCCGTGGGACCGGCCCCGGCGTGCCGCGCCCGGGGAACTACCTCGACTCCTTCGAGGCCTGGGTCGACCGCGCTCCCCACAGCATCGCCGTCGACGACGGACGGGTCCGGCTGACCTACGCCGAGCTGGACGCCCGTGCGAACCACGCGGCCGAGCGGCTGCGGGCCGCCGGCGTGGCCACCGACCGTACCGTCGTGATGAGCGCCGACCGATCCGCCGACTACCTGGTTGCCCTGGTCGCCCTGCACAAGGCCGACGGCGCCTACGTGCCGATCAGTCCGCGCGAAGCGCCCCGGCGGGCCGAGGCGATGGTCGACTCCGTCGGCCCCGCCGTCATCGTCGCCGGACCCTCGGGCCGCCATCTGTTCGGCGACCGGGAGGTGTTCGATCTCGCCGAGCTGGTGTCGGGCGCCACCGGCGTCCGGCCGCCGCGCCTCTGCCACGACCACGCCACCTCGACGATCATCCACACCTCCGGGTCCACGGGTGTGCCCAAGGCCGCCGTCTCCACCAACTACGGCGTCACCAACCACATGTGGCAGATGGTCGAGCAGTTCGGGCTCACCGAGCACGACTGTGTGGCGCAGACCGCCCCGGTCTCCTTCGACATCTCCGTATGGCAGTTGCTCACTCCGCTGATGACCGGCGGTCGCGTACGGGTCGTGCCCGAACCGGACTCGCAGTCCCCCGCGAGCCTGCTGAAGGCCGTCGTCGACGGCGGTGTGACCATGCTGGAGCTGGTGCCCTCCAACATGATGGCGCTGCTCGACGCGGGCTTCGCCGCGACGCCCGGCGCCCTGCGGGTGATGCTGTCCACGGGCGAGAGCCTCACCCACGACGTGCTGCGTCGCTGGACACGGGAGTTGCCCGGCATCCCGGTGTTCAACGCCTACGGTCCCGCCGAGTGCACCGACGACGTCACCGCCGGATTGTGCGCGGCCGGCCCCGGCGCGCCGATGACCACCGCGGTCGGCCGTCCGCTCGCCAACACCACCGTGCATGTCCTCGACGAGCACCTGCGGCCGGTGCCGCCCGGTGTGGTCGGCCTGCTGCACATCGGCGGCGGCGCGGTCGGCCGCGGCTACCGCGGGAACCCGAGGCGGACCGCCGAGATGTTCGTGCCGGACCCGTACGCGCCCGCCCCCGGCGGTCGGCTCTACCGCACCGGCGACCTCGGCCGCGTCAACGCCGACGGTGATCTGGAGTTCCTCGGCCGCGCCGACACCCAGATCAAGATCCGCGGCCAGCGGATCGAGGTCGGCGAGGTCGAGACCGCGCTGCGCCGGTGCCCCGGCGCCGTCGAGGCCGCGGTGAAGGTCCACCATGGGCCCGCGGGAGCCGCGCTCGTCGGGTACGTGTCCCGTCCCGGCGGGCCGCAGGGCCCTGCGACGGTGCTGGGCCCGGACGAGGACGAACACTTCCGCGCCCTCCTCGCCGACCTGCTGCCCCGGCACATGATCCCCACGATCATCGCCGAGTTCGGCCGACTGCCCCGGTCCAAGAACGGGAAGGTGGACTACCGGTCGCTGTCGTTCACCGCGCCTGCGGCCACGTCGACCACGGCAGACCTGGACGACCCGCTCGCCGCGGCCGTCCGGAACCTGTGGGCGGACCTGCTGGGACTCGACGCCATGGGCTGGGACGACAGCTTCTTCCAGCTCGGCGGCCATTCACTGCTCGCGCTCGCCATGATCGACCGGGTCAACGCCCTGCTCGACGTGCGGATGGTGGTCGATGTCGTCTTTGCCCACCCGCGGCTGCGGGACTTCGTCGGAGCCGTGCGCGCGGCCGACCCGGCCACCGCCGACCGGGTGCGGGACCGGGTTCCCGCGGACCCGTCGCGACCGGTGCCCGCCAGCGCCGCACAGCAGCGCTTCTGGTTCCTGCGCGAGATCGACCCCGACGCACCCACGTACAACATGCCGGGCGTGCTGCGGATGCGCGGGGACCTGGACGCGGACGCATTGGAGGCGGCGCTGCGCGAGACCCTGGCCGCGCACCCGGTGCTGCGGGCCGGGTTCGCCACCGCCGACGGCGAACTCACCTGGACCGCCCGCCCGCTCGAGGAGTTCGAGCTCGGCCGCATGGACCTGCGGGGCCCGGTGGCCGAGCTGGGTGACGAGGTCTTCGACCGACTCGTCGAGGACGAGGCCGCGGTCGTGGCCGACCTGCGCCGGGAGCTGCCGTTCCGTGCGCTGCTCGCACGGCTCGGGGAACGGGACTGGGGCCTGTTCGTCAACGTCGACCACATCGTGTGCGACGGCTGGTCCGTCGCGGTGTTCCTGAGCGAGCTGGCCGACAGCTACGACGGGCGGCGGCCTGCGGCGGCCGACTACGGATTCGCGGACTACTGCCTCGACGAGCGAGCCTGGCGGGACGGGCGCGACCGCGGTGAGACCGCGGCCCTGTGGCGGGACGTGGCCGCCCGTCCGGCCAGGCGGTCCGCACTGCCTGAGCGGGCCGTGCCGGCAGGGCCCGACGAAGCGCCGTCCGCCGGACACCGCGATGCCTTCGACGCGGACCTCGGCGCGACGGTGCGCGATCTCGCCGTCCGTACCCACACCACCCCGTACATGGTGTTCGCGACCGCGCTGGCCGCCCTCACTCACAGCGGGACGGACGAGCGTGAGCAGATCATGCTCGGCACCCTGATCGCCCAGCGCGACCGGCCCGAGTGGCGCCGGATCGTCGGCCCGCTGCTGAACGTCTCGGTGCTGGCCGTCGACCTGGCCCCGGCCGACTCACCGGACCAGGCGCTGGCCGCGGTCCGAGCGGGCGCCCTGCGGGCCTACCGATCGGCGCACGTGCCCTTCCAGGACCTGGCGCCGCTCCTCGCACCGGCCGACGGCGGTGACGGATCGCCGTTCGACGTGATGCTCGTGATGCAGCCGCCTTCCCGGCCCCTCGAACTGACCGGTCTCGACGTGACGGCGACCGATCTGGACATCGCCGCGGCCCCGTACCCGCTGCTGATCGACATCGAGGAGCGGGACGGCGGCTACCGGGTGACCTACCGCTACCGGACCGACCGGTTCGACGCAGCAGGCATCGAAGACCTGGCCCGTCGGCTGCGTGCCACGGTGCGCGCGCTGGCCGGTGCCGACGCGGCGTCCCTGGCCGAGCTGCTTCCCGTACGCGACCTGGTGGAGAGGACCTGATCATGACCGATCCGATCGCGAGCCCCGTGCTCACCCGGTTTGCCTCGTCGCGGCACGAGCGGCCCGAGGCCCCCGCCGTGGTGGCCGACGGCGTCACCCACACGTACGCGGAACTGGACGCCCTGGCCCGGCGGCACGCCGAGGCGCTGCGGGCAGCCGGCGCCGGGCGGGAGACCGTGGTGGCGCTGGTCGCGGACCGCGGCCCCGGGTACGTCGCGATGATGCTCGGCGTCCTGCTCGCCGGCGCGGCCTTCGTCCCGGTGGAGCCGAGCGTGCCGGTGCGGCGCGCCCGCCGGATGTGCGCCGACGCCACGGTACGGGCGCTCCTCGTCGAGCCGGGGCACGAAGCGTTCGCCGCCGAGGTCGTGGCCGGGCTCGACCCCCGGCCGAGTGTCCTCCTTGCCGCCACGGAGCCCGGCGGGCCGGATCCCCGTACGGCCCGGGAGACGGTGCGGCCGCGCGACGGCCTCGCGTACGTGATCTTCACGTCCGGGTCCACCGGTACGCCCAAGGGCGCGATGGTCGCGGACGGCGGCATGGACAACCACCTGGCGGCCAAGATCGCGGACCTGGGGCTCGGCCCGGCCGACGTCGTCGGACTCACCGCGCCGCTGTCCTTCGACATCTCCGTGTGGCAGACCCTCGTCGCGCTCACCGTCGGCGCACGGACCGCGGTGGCCGCGCCCCGCGACATCTCCGAGCCGGCCGAGCTCGTGGCGTGGGTCCGCCGGCACGGAGTGACCGTACTGGAGATCGTGCCGTCCTTCCTCGCCGTGCTCACCGCACAGCTCGACGACGATCTGCGTGCCGGGCTGTCCTCGCTGCGGTGCCTCGTCGCCACCGGGGAGGCACTCCCGGGCGCGGTCGCCCAACGCTGGTACGAGCACTGCCCGGACATCCCGATCGTCAACGCCTACGGCCCCACCGAGTGCTCCGACGACGTCACCCACCACGTGGTGACCGCCGCCGAGAGCGCTGCCCGGTCCTGGCCGTCGATCGGCCGGGAAGTGCTCAACACCCGGCTGTTCGTGGTCGACGCGGAGGGCCACGAGGTGCCGGACGGCACCGAGGGTGAACTCCTGGTCGGTGGCCGCGGGGTCGGGCGCGGCTACATCGGCGACCCGGTACGCACCGCGCTGACCTTCGTCCCCGACGGACTGTCCGGGGCGCCCGGCGCACGGCTGTATCGCACCGCCGACCGCGTGAGCCGTGCCGTCGACGGCACCATCGACTTCCACGGCCGCCGCGACCGGCAGGTCAAGATCCGCGGCCACCGCGTCGAGTTGGGCGATGCCGAGGCCGAGCTGCTGCGGGTGCCCGGCGTCCGGTCGGCCGCCTGTGTGTTCACCGGAGGGCGGCTGCGCGCCTTCGTGACGATGGACGCCCCGACCGACGTGGCCACTGCCGTGCGCGCATCCGCCCCGCACTACCTTGTCCCGCACGAGGTGACCGTGCTGGAGCGGCTGCCCGTGAACACCTCGGGGAAGACCGACCACCGGGCACTTGCGGTCCTGTGCGCCGACGATCCCGCCGCGGACACCGGCGCGGCCATCGCCCAGGAGCTCGACCTCGACGCGGCCCGCGAACTGGTGGCCGAAACACTCGGCGTGGCCGTGACAGGCCCGGACGAGGACTTCTTCACCGCGGGCGGCGACTCGCTCCTCGCGATGACCCTGGTCGCGGGTGCCCGCGCCCGGTTCGGCGCGGAGGGCACATCGCTGCGGGCGTTCCTGTCCCGGCCGACCCCACGAGGTCTCCTCGCCGCTGTGGAGGCCGCGGAACCGGTGACCCGTGGCGAGGAACCGCGCGCTGTGGGCGCCGTGTCCTCCGGACAGGAACGGCTGTGGTTCTTCGAGCAGTTGCACCGCCGCAAGGCGCCCAATCTGCTGATGCTCTCCCTCGACCTGTACGGCCCGCTCGACGAGGAAGCGCTTCAGCACGCGCTGGCAGCCGTCGTCGCCCGGCACGAGCCGCTGCGCACCGCCTTCACCCAGGAGCGCGGCGTCCCGAAGGCCGTTTTGCGGCCCGCTGCCACGTTCCTCCTGGAGCCGGGCACCGCGGACGGGTTCGAGATCTCCGCCCGCACCCCCGAACCACCGCTGGCGCAGGCCCGGCTGGAGCGGATCGCCGACGACCACCACGTCCTCGCGATCGCCCTGCACCACTTGATCGCCGACGGCTGGTCCCTGGAGGTGCTCAAGCGGGACATCGCCGAGTACTACGAGCGGGCCCTGGCGGGCGACACCAGGGTGTCCCTGCCCCGCACCGCGTTCTCGCACTACGTCGCCGCCGAACGCGCCTGGCTGGAGAGCCCCGACGCCGAGGAGTGCACGCGGTACTGGACCGGGGAGCTGGCGGGTGCCCCCGGCGCTCTCGACCTGCCGCTCGACCGGCCCCGGCCGGCCAAACCGACCTTCGAGACCGACCACACGGTCACCCTCCTCTCGGCGGACGACACCAAGGCGCTCGCCGAGACGGCCCGGGCCCACGGCGCCACGCCGTTCATGGCCGTGCTCGCCGCCTCGTACGTCGTGCTGCGCGAGGCGACCGCGACCACCGACCTGGTGCTGGGCATCGACTCGGTGAACCGCTCGTGGCCGGGCAGCGAGGAGCTTGTCGGCACGTTCGTCAACCAGCTCCCGGTACGGCTCGCGCCCGGCGCGGCACCGTCCTTCGGCGACCTGCTGGACCTGGCCCGGCGGCAGGTGCTCGGCGCGCAGGAGCACGACCGGCTCCCCTTCCACACGATGGTCGCGGCGGTGAACCCGCCGCGCCGCCCGGGCCGGTTCCCGCTGTTCCAGGTGAAGGTCACGCACCAGAGCGCGTGGCGCACCGGGATGCGGATCGGGGCCCTGCGGATCGAGCCGCGCGAGCTGGCCGACCCCGTGATGGACCTCGACTTGATGATCGACGTCTCCGGCGAGAACGACCGGCTCCGGCTGGAACTCCTGTTCTGGCCGGAGACGCTCGACTCCGCGACCGTCGCGGCCTGGGCGCGGGCGATGGCCGACGTGCTGCGCGCCGGCGCGGCCCAGCCCGATGCGGTACTGACTTTCGGCGAAAGGTGATGAAGGTGTCGACACAGAATCAGGTCGCCGCGGTCTGGCGAGAGTTGCTCGAGAGGGAGACGGTCGCCGTCGACCAGGACTTCTTCGAACTGGGCGGCCACTCGATGCTGGCGGTGCAGGTGCTCTACCGGCTCACCGAGGTGACCGGTGTCGAGCTGGCGCTCGAGGACTTCTTCGAGCTGGGCACGGTCGAGGAGGTCGCCGCCGAGCTGGACCGCCTGCGCACCGACCGCCGCTCCGCCGAGCCGGTCTTCGAGGGGGAGCTGTGAGCGCGCGGGACGTGCTGAGTCGCCTGGACGACCTCGGCGTGACCCTGAGCCTCGTCGACGACCGGCTCCGGTACCGCGGCCGGGGCGAGGAACTGTCCGCCGAGCTGCTGGCGCAGATGAAGCTGCACCGGGAGGACCTCATCGGTCTCGTCGGCCGACGCGAGGGACTGACCTGGCCCCCCGCTTCGGGCGCGGACACCGGCCCGCTGACGGCCGCTCAGCGCTCGTTGTGGGCCACCGCGTACTTCGCCGAGGACGGCACCTACAACCTGTGCGGGGCGCTGCGCCTGCACGGCCCGCTCGACCAGGACGCGTTCGTCACGGCGCTGCGTGACCTGCACGAGCGGCACCCGTCGCTGCGCACCGTCTTCCCGGTGACAGACGGCGAACCCCGGCAGAGGGTCCTGTCGTCGGTGGAACCCCCGCTGACCGTGGCCGGCGCGGCGGACCTGGAGGCCTGCCTGGCCGAGTGCGCGCGCCTCGCCGACCTGCCCCTGCCCATGGACACGGCCCCGCCGGTGCTCATGCGTCTGTTCCGGCTCGCGCCGCAGGACCACGTCTTCTTCTTCGTCCTCCACCACGTGATCGCCGACGGCACGTCGTTCGGCCCGCTCCTCGACGATCTCGCCCGCTGCTACGGCAGCCGGATCGCGCGGCAGCGGCCGCCCGCCCCCGCCGGGGACGTCGCCATGGCCGACTACGCCCGCTGGGAGGCCGAGCGGGTCGCCCACGCCGATCTCACCTCCGCCCGCCGGTACTGGCGGGAGACGTTCGACGACGCGGAGCTGAGCGGCCTTCCGCTGCCTCCGCTGCTCGACGGGGCCGCCGCCGGGCGCGGCCACGCCCACCGCGTGGTCGTCCCGGCCGGCGCCACTGCCGCGGTGCGGCAGATCGCCGAACGGACCCGCTCCGGCGTCTTCACCGTGGTCACCACCGCCGTCGCGGTCGCGCTGTCCCGCTACACCGGGCGCGAGGACCTGGTGGTCGGCATGCCCGTCTCGCGGCGCGACCGCACCGGCCTTGAGCGGGTCGTGGGCCTGCTGCTCGACATGGTCCCGGTCCGGCTCGATGCCGGCCACGCCCCCTTCGCCGACCTTGTGCGGCGGACCCGGACGGCCGTCCTCGGCGGTGTCCGGCACGCGCCCGTACCCGAGGACGTCCCCGCCGCCCGGTCCGCGTTCAACGTCATCGTCACCGACCTCGGCACCGCGCTGCCCGCGCCCGACTTCCCCGGCCTGGCGATCGAGCATGTCGAGGTGGCACAGGTCGGCGCCAAGTACGGGCTGAACTTTCTGGTCCGCGACGAAGGCGAGACCCTCACGCTGTACGTCGAGGCGGATCGCCGGGCCGTGGCCGACGCGGACGTCGAGGCGATCGCGAGCACCGTCCTCGCGGTGCTGGCCGCCGCCGGCGCCGACCCGGACGCCCCGGGCACCGCGCTCGCCGCCGGAACCTTCGGTGCCGCCGCCCCCGGCGCGCTCGCCGCGCCCGCCCGGCAGCCGCACGCCGGCGAATCGCTGACCGGCCGCCTCGCCGCGACGGCCCGTTCCCGGCCGGACGCGATCGCGGTGAGCGCACCCGAGGGCGAGCTGACGTACGCGCACCTGTGGGCGCGGATCGAAGCGACCGCGGAGGGCCTGCGGGCGCGCGGGATCGGCGCCGGGGACGTGGTGGCCGTCTCGCTGCCGCGAGGCCTTGATCTCGTCGTCGCGATCATCGGCGTGATGGCTTCGGGGGGTGCCGGCCTCGTGCTGCACGAGTCCTGGCCGACGGCGCGTGTGACCGACATCCTCACCGACTCCGGCGCCCGCCTCACCATCACCGATGACGCGACGGTGCCCGGGGAGCGGGCCGCCCCCGCCGAACTAGCGGTCCCGGCGGCCCGGACGCGGCTCGCCCACGTACCCGCCCATGCCGTGGCCTATGTGATCTACACCTCCGGTTCCACGGGCCGCCCCAAGGGTGTAAGGGTCACCCATCGGAACGTGCTGAGCCTGCTCGACGCGACCGCCGACGGCTACGGACTCGGCCCCGACGACGTGTGGACCCTCTTCCACGCCTGTTCGTTCGACGTGTCGATGTACGAGATGTTCGGCTGCCTCGTGCACGGCGGCAGGCTCGTCGTGGTGCCGCGCCTGACGACGTGGGAGCCGGAGGAGTTCGCCGAGCTGTGCGCGCGCGAGCGGGTGACCGTGCTCAGCCAGACCCCGTCCGCGCTGACCGTCATGCTGCCCGCGCTCGCCGCGCGGCCCGACTCCACCGAGCATCTGCGGTACGTCCTGTTCGCCGGCGAGGCGCTGGACCGGCGGCTGGTCGAGCGCTGGTACGAGGAGGTCGGGCACCGCGCCGAACTGGTCAACATGTACGGGATCACAGAGACGACGGTGCACGCGTCGTGGCGCAGGCTGCGGCCCGAGGACACCCGGACGGCGGAGTCCGACATCGGCACGCCGCTGCCCGGTACCGCGCTGCACGTGCTGAACGACGACGGAGTACCGGTCGCCGACCGGTGTGTCGGCGAGATCTACGTCGGCGGTCCGCAGGTCAGCGACGGCTACCTCGGAAGACCCCGGGAGACGGCCCTGCGGTTCCTGCCCGACCCGTTCACCCCTGTCCCGGGCGCCCGGATGTACCGCTCCGGCGACCTCGCCCGACGCAACGGGACCACCCTGGCCTACCTCGGCCGCCGCGACCAGCAGGTACAGGTCAACGGCTTCCGGGTGGAACTCGCCGAGATCGAGGCGGCACTCTGCACACGGCCCGGAATCGCCGCGGCCGGTGTCGCGGTCGGCACGGACGACAGCGGTGCGCACCTTGTGGCCGTCGTGGTTCCCGAGGCGGGTGCCACGCCCGAACCGGCGAAGCTGCTGGCCGCGGTGCGCTCGACGCTGCCCCGCTACATGGTCCCTCGAACCGTCGTGGTGGTCGACAACCTGCCCCTTACCCACAACGGCAAGCTCGACCGGCGGGCCGTGGTCGCCGCCGCAGCCACCGCCCCGGTGCCCGGGTGCGTGCCGTCGGCGCCGGGTGACACCGCTCCGGCCGATCCGTCCGAGGCGCTGCTGCTCGACGTGTTTCGCGATGTGCTCATGGATCCGTCCGTCACCACCGGTACCGACTTCTTCGACGTCGGCGGCGACTCCATGCGGGCGATCCGCGTGGTGGGCCTCGCCAAGAACCGGGGCCTGGACCTGACGGTGAGGGACGTGTACGCCGCGCCGACGGTCGCCGCCCTCGCGCCGCTCGCCGGAACCGGGGGAGCGGAACGGACCGTCCGCGAGCCGTTCTCGGGCCTGCCCGCCGGTGGCGTCTTCCCACCGGACGTCGTCGACGCCTATCCGATGACCGCTCTGCAGTCGGGGATGGTGTACCACCAGGAGATGACGCCGGACGCCCGCGTGTACCACATCATGCTGAGCTACCGGGTGCGCGGCGTACTGGACCCGGGGGCCTTCCGGGCGGCCGCGCAGGCCGTCACCGACGCTCATCCGGTGCTGCGCACCAGCTTCGACCTGGCCGGCGAGCTGGGACCTGTGCAGCGGGTGCACACCGGTATCGAGGTGCCGTTCGTGTTCGAGGACCTGACCGGGCTCGATGCCGAGGGTCAGGAGGAGCGCATCCGGCAGGTCGTGGCGCGCGAGACCGCCGAGGACTTCGACCTGTCCCGGCCGGGCTTGTTCCGGCTCGTGGGAATCGCCACGTCCGCGACCGACTACCAGCTGATCTTCACCCACAACCACGTCATCCTCGACGGCTGGTCGGTGAACGTCTTCTTCGAGGACCTGCACGCCCGGTACCTCGAACTGCTCGACGCGGCGGGTACGGTGACACCGCGGCCGGTTCCGCCCGCCGGCTTCGGCGACTACGTGGCCCTGGAACAGCGGGCGCTCGCCGATGAGGAGAACCAGAGGTTCTGGGCCGGACGTACCGCGGGCCGGACCCGGCTGATCGCACCGGAGCGGTCGGGCACGCCCGTGATGCGACAGTTCCACGTGGATCTTGCGGGCCGCCTCGACGATCTGCGGGCCGTCGCCGGCCGGCTCGGTGTGCCGGTGAAGACCCTGTTGAGCGCCGCGCACCTGCGGGTCGTGTCCTGGCTGACCGGCTCCGACGAGGTGACCACGAGCATGGTGTTCGGCTGCCGGCCCGAGATCTCCGACGCCGACCGCGTGCTCGGTCTCTTCCTCAACCAGCTTCCCCTGCGGGTCGCGCTGGGCGAGCAGTCGTGGGCGCAGCTCGCGGCAGGCTTGCACGAGGAGGAGCGGGAGATGATGCAGCACCGCTGGTACCCGAACGCGGCGATCCAGACCGCGCACGGCGCGGAGCCTCTGTTCGACTCCAGCTTCAACTTCACCGACTACCACGACACCCGCCGGATGATCGGTGCCGGCGGACTGGAGCTGTTGGACTCGCAGGAGCTGGAGTCCACGCATTACACGTACAGCTCCGCTTACACCGTCGACGTCCGCACCCAGGAGTTGCGGCTGCTGATGGAGTACGACGCGGCGGCGCTCCCGGAGAGCACGATGGTCCTCGCGGCCGAGGCGCACCGCAGGTCGCTGGCCGCGATCGTCGAGGACGCCGGGCAGCCCTTCCGCGCGACGCCGCTGCCGGGCATCGCCGACCTGGCACGTCTGCTGGCCCCCGGCGCCGCCGACGAGGCCGGGTCCCCCGCGCGGGCGCTCGCCCCGCTCGTGCCCAGTGTCCCCGTCACTGCCCCCGTCACCACCCCGGCGGGCACCCCGAAGCCCGTCCGCGCTGCGGTGGAGGCCGAAGTCCGCGCGATCTGGGCCGAGGTCCTGGGCATCGCGGACATCGACGCGGAGACGCCGTTCTTCGACGCGGGCGGCGACTCGCTGACCGCCATGCAGGTGGTCAGCCGGCTCCGGGCCCGCCACGGCGCACTGTCGATGCGCGCCTTCATGGCCGAGCCCACGATCGCGGGCGTGGCGAGAGCCCTGGGGGGCGGCACGGCCCCGACGACGCCGGCCACGGCACCCGCGGCCGCCGGGCCCGCGTCCCGCCACCCGCTCTCCCGCGCCCAGCGCCAGATGTGGGACGTGGCCGGCCGGCTCCCCGGCATCGGACTGTTCGCCATGGCGGGTGCGCTGCACGCCGAGGGGCCCCTCGACATCGCGCTCCTGGAGCGGACCTTCGCTGAACTGGCGGCCCGTCACGAGGCGCTGCGCACCCGCTTCGAGGACACTGGCGACGGCCCGGTCCAGGTGGTCGAATCCCAGGTCACGATCCGGATCGACATCGAGGACCACACGGCCGACGGGCATCCGGCCCGTCAGTGCGAGCAGCGCATGGCCGCCGCCGCCCGAACGGCGCTCCCTCTCGACCGGGCTCCGCTCCTGCGCGTGGTCGTGCACCGGATCGGCGAGGACCAGCACGTCGTCTTCGTGAATGTGCACCACATCGTGTGCGACGGCCGGTCGCTCTCGGTGCTGCTGTCCGAAGCCGCCCGGATCTATCGCGAGATCGCCGCCGACGGCGCACCCGCGCCCCGGCCGGTTCCCCGCGGCAGTGGCGCCCTCGCCAGGGACCGGGCCCACTGGCTCACAACCGACGAGGGCACGCGCCAGCGCCAGTTCTGGCGCGACCGGCTCGCCCCGCCGTTCCCCGCGTTCGCCGACGGCCCCGGCAGCCGCTTCGCCGAGCTGAACACCCAGGCCTCGTTCGTGCAGCGGCTGCGGTCGGCAGTCACCCGGACGACGCTCTCCGCCGATGACGTACGGACGGTGCGCGCCGCGGCCCGCGCCCACAGCATGACCGACTTCATGCTGGTGCTCGGCGCCTACGCCACGACGCTGCGACAGTGGAGCGGCCGGGAGGACATCCGCATCGCCACCATGCTCGCCAATCGCGTCGAGCCGGGCATGGACGAGGTCGTCGGGCTCGTCACCAACACCGTCGTCCTGCGGATGCGGCTGGACGACACTGATCCGGTCGCGGTCGGGAGGCAGGCCCGAGAGGTCTGTATCGACGCCTTCGACAACCAGGAACTTCCGTTCGAGGAGGTGCTCGCCGACCTGCGGGACCGGTGCCCCGACGAGGGGCCGGTGTTCGAGGCGGTGCTCGTCGGACAGGAGGAGGTTGCCACCGTCGCGCCCGACGAGGGCCTCGTCTTCACTCCCTACGCACCCGGCCGCGACGTGCTGGGCGCCCAGGTCGTGGCCACCGAGTCCGGCTTCGTCCTCGGGCTCGTGCCCGCCGGCGACACCCTGGTGCTCGAACTACGCTTCAAGCCCGCGAGCACGCCGAAGGAGCTGGCCGCCGAACTGCTCCACGCGATCACGACCGCCGTGCAGGACGCCGCCACCGCCCTGCTGGAGACCTCGTGACCTGCCCGGCGCACCGTCCGCGCCTGCGCCGCCTGTGGCGGCTGCCGACAGTCCGGGTGGTGGGCGCGGCGGGCCCGGCCTCTGTGCTGCTCGCCGTCGTGCTCTTCCCGTGGCCCTGGGCGTCGGCGGCCGTGCTCGTCGCGGGCGCGGCCGGCATCGCCGGTTATCTGCATCGCAACTGGGGCCGGGTCGCAGTTGAGCGGCGGTTGCTGCGCGCCCTGAGGGACTCGGCCCCGCGCTGCCCCGGTGACATCGAGGTGCCCACGCTGACCGCGCCGGTGCAGGTCGAGTGCGGTGGCGACGGTGTCACACGGATCACCGCGCGGACCTACCACGACGCGATCCGCGCCCTCGGCTACGCGATGGGCCGTGACCGCGGATTCCAGCTCGACCTCGTGCGCCGGACCGGGGGCGGCAGGCTCTCGGAGGTGTGGGGCAGGACGGCGCTGCCGGTGGACACCGTGTACCGCCGCCTCGGGCTCGACACCGCCGCCCGGGTCGCGGCCGAGCAGCTCGCCGAGCCCGAGCGGGAACTGCTGACAGCGTTCGCCGACGGGGTCAACGCTGCCTACGCGCACGACACCCCGTTCGAGTGCAGCTTCCTGTCGTACCAGCCGCAGCCGTGGCGGGTGGAGGACAGCGTTCTCACCTCGCTCGTGCTGTCGCATTCGCTGTCCTGGAACGAGGACGCCAAGCGGGCGGAGGCGGTCGTGCGCCGCGCGCTGCCCGCACCCGTCGCCGAGTTCCTGCTGCCTGGCGGGAGCGCCGCGGGCCCGCCCCCCGGCCTGGCACGTCACCGCGCCGAGCAGGTCACCGACGACCTCCTCGCCCTGGACAGCGCCATTCCAGGCTCCAACTGCTGGATCGCGCCCGGGGACGACGGGCCACTGCTCGCCAACGACCTGCACCTGGCCCTCGGCGTGCCCAATGTCCTGTACGAGGTCGACCTCGCGTGGCCCGGCACCCGCCTGCGCGGCCTGGCCAGCCCGGGCCTGCCGGTGGTCTTGTCGGGCACCAACGGACGGATCGCCTGGGGTGTCACGAACCTCACTGCCGACGTGCTCGACCTCGTGCCGGTCGAGGAACAGGACCTGCGGACGCGGACGGAGGAGATCCGCATCCGCGGCCGCGGGCCGGTCACCGTGGACGTCACCACCGTCGGCACGATGCCGGTCGCGCCCGACGCGCTGAGCGGGGAGAAGGTCGCCGTCCGCTGGGCGGGGCACGATCCGCGCGCCGCAGACCTGCGGTTCCAGCGGCTCGCCCACGCCTGTGACGTCGACGAGGCCGTCGCGGTCCTCGACGACGCCCACGGGGTCGCGCTCAACGTGCTCGTCACGGACCGGAACCGGCTGACGCACGTGGCGACGGGGCTGCTGCCCCGCCGCCCGGCCGGCAGCCCGCGCGGCGAACCGGCCGACGGCCACCTCACCGGTAAGGAGCGCCCCCGGATCGTCGAACCCGCCGACGGTGTCCTCGTCTCGGCGAACGACGGCGCCCTGCCCGAGGACGAGTTCCGGATCGGCCTCGACCTGGACCCGGGCCATCGTGCGCGCCGCATTCGCGCGGTCCTCGGCGCGGCCGAGCGGCACGACGCGGCGGGTATGCGCGCGCTCCAGCACGACGTCACGGCCGCTCTCTACCTGCCCTACCGGGACCTGGCGGTCTCCGCGCTCCAGCGCGGTGATCCGGTCCGGGCCCTGCTCGCGGAGTGGGACGGCACCGCGGCGACCGGCTCGCGTGCGTTCGGTGTCCTCGTGCGCCTGCGCGACATCCTGGCCCGGCGCGTCCTCGCCCCCTACGTGGTGGTCTGCCGCGAGCACGAAGCCTCGTTCCGTTTCCCGTTCCGGGACTACGACCGTCCCGTGCTCGCGATCCTCGGCGCCCGTGATCCGGCACTCCTGCCCGCCGGGACCAGCGACGTGGACGGCTTCGTCGCCGACTGCGTGCGGGCGGCGCTGCCCGCACGTCCGCAGAAATGGGGCCGGCTGAACAGGGTCGGCTTCCGGCATCCCCTCACCGCACTCGCGCCGTGGGCGGACGGGCTGCTGGGCATCCGCCCCCGCGCACAGGCCGGAACGTTGCACACCGTGCGCACCGCCGTGCCGGGCTTCGGCGCGGCCGGCCGGGTCGTGGTCACGGTGGACGACGTCGTCACCGCCGAATTGCCCGCCGGTCAGTCGGGGCATCCGCTGAGCCGGCACTACGCGGACCGCCACGCAGGGTGGGCGAGCCCGGTGCCGCTGCGGACACGGGCCCGCCGGACCGGCTGCCACCATGCGCTGCGGCCTCTGGAGAGCCGCTGAGGTGGCCGGCGGATAAGAGCGTGTGGGCGGCGTGGGACACCCGCCGCCCGCGGCCCGACCGGCCACCCACTCCTACTCGGACGGGCTCCCGGCCACCGGACCGAGGTCCCGACGGATCTCGGCGAGCAGGGCCTCGGGCGCGGAGAGGAACGCGAAGTGGTCGCCGCTCAGCTCGACGGACCGGCAGTCGACCGACACGTCCGGCCAGCCGTCCATGAGCTTCGTGGGAATCTCGGTGTCCTCGGACCAGCCGATCGCCGTGATCCCCGAATGGACGATGATCCGGCCGGGGGAGTACCGCCGGTTCGCCTCCAGATCGTCGGCGAGGACCGTCAGGCCCATCTCGACGAGCGGGCCACTCGGCTCACCACCGAGCGCGGTGATGATGCGGCCCAGTTCGGCACGGAGCCCGTCGCGGCCGAGCGCGAAAAGCCGGCTGTACGGCCCGTCGTGCGGCGCAACCTGTCCCGAGACGAAGATCCGCTGGGGCAACGGGAGCCCGACCGCGGCGAGTTGCCGGGCCACCTCGACCCCGGGAAGCGCCCCTCCGCAGTGCCCGAAGAACGCGAAGGGCCGGTCCAGATAAGGCCGCAGGTACTCGACGAGGTCCCGCGCCATGTTCTCGTACGTGCCGTAGTGCGGCTCGGCGATCCGGTTCTGCCGGGCCGGCGGCTGGATCAGACAGACGTCGATCGCCCCGATGCGCCGAGGCCACGCCTGGTACATCGAGGCGCCGCACCCCGAGTAGGGAAACAGGAAGAGCCGGGCCGCTGCGTCCGGGTCCGGGGTGCGCAGGAGCCAGCGCGGAGGCTTCTTGGTGCGAGGTCGCGGAGATGTCATGCGGGCGACCGTAAGGGAGCCCGTCCGAGCCCCTCAAGGGGCGCAAGTTCCCATGTTCCGAAACGAGAGGAAGCAGTCCATGCGAGCCGAACCCAGACCTCTGCGGTACCTCGACGGCGCCACCGTCAGGTCGCTGTGCGCGGAGATCGACCCGCTCACCGCGGTCACCGAGGCCTTCCTCGGAGTGCGCGCGCACCGGTCCGGCGTGGCGGCCGAGGCGGCGCTGCGCTGGCAGGCCCCCGACGGAGCCGCGGCCCGCAGCCTGGTCCTGCCCGCCTGGCACGAGGGCGCGTACGGATGCAAGGTCATCAACGCCAGCCTGGGCAATCCGGACCGGGGCCTGCCGCGTGCCGCCGGTCTGATCCTGCTCTTCGACAGCGAAACGGCCGAACCGGTCTCCGTCATGGAGGGCGCGCACATCAGTGCGCTGCGCACCGCGGCCGTCTCCGTCGCCGCGCTGCGCGCCGTCCGCCCGCTGTCCACCGTGGACCGGGTGGCCCTGCTGGGGTCCGGCGTACAGGCACGCACGCACCTGGGTCTGCTCGCGGCGCACGGCGCGGTGAAGTCGGTCAGCGTCTTCGACCTGTCGCCGGCCAGAAGCCGGGCATTCGCCGAGGACCTGCGCACATCGCTGCCCCAGATCGAGTTCGAGATCGCGGCCGACCCCGAATCGGCGGTCCGTTCGGCCCCGGTCACCCTCGCCTGCACGACGACCACGACCCCCTACGTCCCGCTGGCCTGGCTGCCGGAGGGTTCCGTCTTCGTCAACGTGTCCCTCGACGACGCCGCCGAGGACGTACTCCTTGGCGTGGAGCACCTGTTCGTCGACGACTGGCACCTCGTCAGCGAGGACGACACCCGCCTCCTGGGCCGCCTCGCCGGTGCCGGGCGGGCCACCGGTCCGGGGACGGAGGCGCCGGGGGCCCGGCAGGTCGACGCTGACCTCGCCACACTGCTGGCGGGCGCCTACGAGCGCCCGATCACCTCCACCGACCGTACGGTGATCAACCCCTTCGGCATGGGCGTCCACGACGTGGCTCTCGCGACCCGCGTCCACTCCCTCGCCCGTGACAAGGGCGCCGGAATGCTCCTGCCCCGCTGACCACCGCGTTCAATCCGGCCTTCATTGACCGGCCGATCGGGCCGGGCCAGTCTGTTTCCCGGCGGTGCGGCGCACCGCGTTTTCCAAGGCCGTTGCGTGGTCCACGGCGAATCGCCGTGCTCCCGGACAGTGCCGATGACCGAACGATTCAGGGTGGGGTGGAGACACATGGGCGACGACATGTCTGCCGGCTCCCGTGCGGTGCGCGAGGTGGCGGATGCCTACGTCACGCAGCTCGCCCGGGTGGAGCCGGGCATCGCCACGTGGCTGGGGGTTCCGCAGGGCCGGGGCGAGATGCCCGACCTCTCGCCGCAGGGCCGGGCCCGCATGGACGATGTGTTCCGCACGTCCCTGCGTGATCTGGACCGGGCGGAGCGGGCCGCGGCCGGCGCCCTGTCGCCCGAGGAGCGACGGTGCGGGCGCCTGCTGCGCGAGCGCCTGGAGGCCGACCTGGCCATCAGTGTCGACGACGAGTACCTGCGGGAGATCGTCAATGTCTTCGGCCTGCAGCAGCGCGTCCAGGACATCTTCCAGCTGATGCCGACGAAGACCGCGGACGACTGGACCGCGGTCGCGCGCCGGATGAGTCTCGTCCCGCGGATGCTCGACGGCTTCCGCGAGTCCCTGGCCCAGGGTCTGGAGAAGCGCACCTTCGTCGCGGCCCCGCGACAGATCCTGGTCATCGCCGACCAGCTCGACGCCTGGAGCCGCGACTGCGACGGCCGAGGCTGGTACGCGGGTTTCTGCGAGGCCGCCGACGTGCCGCCGGCACTGCGGGCCGAACTCGACACCGCGGCCCGCAACGCCGCGGCGGCACTGTCCGGACTGCGGGACTGGCTGCGCGCCGACCATCTGCCCGCGACCGAGGGCCGCCCCGACGGCGTGGGCGCCGACCGGTACCGCACCTGGGCGCGGTTCTGGACGGGCGCCACGCTCGATCTGCGGGAGACCTATGCCTGGGCGTGGGAGGAGTACCGAAGAATCCGGGCCGAGATGCGGGCCGAGGCCGCGTCCGTGCTGCCGGGGGCCACCGCCGTCGAGGCGATGCGCCATCTCGACCTCAACAGCGAGGCCGTGGAAGGGGTGGAACCGGTGCGGCTGCGCCTGCAGGCCTGGATGGACCAGGCGATCGACGACCTCGACGGCACCTACTTCGATCTGGCCCCTCCCGTGCGCGTGGTGGAAGCCGCCATCGCGCCGACGGGCACCGGCTCGGCCGCCTACTACACCCCGCCGAGCGTCGACTTCACGCGCCCCGGCCGTACCTGGCTGCCCACCCAGGGCCGTACGCGCTTCCCCCTGTGGAACCTTCGCAGTGTCTGGTACCACGAGGGCGTACCGGGCCACCATCTGCAACTCGCCCAGTGGCGGCATCTGGGAACCGAGCTATCGACGTACCAGTCGGCCCTCGCCAGCATCGACGCCTGTACCGAGGGCTGGGCCATGTACGCGGAACGACTGATGGACGAGCTCGGCCACCTGCGCACCCCAGGCGAGCGCCTGGGCTTCCTCGACTGGCAGATGCTGCGCGCCGTGCGGGTCCTGGTCGACATCGGGGTGCACCTGTCCCTGGACATCCCGAAGGACGCGCCGGTCTCCGCGGGACAGAGCTGGACCCCCGGCCTCGCGCGGGAGTTCCTCGCCGCCCACAGCGGACAGTCCGCCGAATACCTCGACAGCGAGGTCAACCGCTACCTCGGCCTGCCCGGCCAGGCGATCTCCTACAAGCTCGGGGAGAAGGCCTGGATGGACGGCCGGACCGCGGCCGCGGCGGCCCACGCGGAGCGCGGAGGAAAGCTGGACCTGAAGTCCTGGCACTCGGCCGCGCTGTCGCTCGGTCCGCTCGGTCTCGACGACCTCCAGGACGAGCTGGCCCGGCTCTAGGCCGCGCCCGCGAAAACCCTCCTGCCCCGCAGACCACCAGTTCACCGCAGCACTGTGACGGAAAGGAAACAACCGTGAGCAACGGGCCGACGCGGGTGGAAGACGAGGCGCTGTTGTGACGGGCGCCCGATTCACGACCCTGGCCGTCAGCGGCGCCTACGACCATGCGGAGTCGGCCCACCACCTCGGTGCGCTGAGCGAGCCCGCGCACCTGGCCACTGCGCAGAGTTTCCCGTCGATGGAGGCGATGCTCGCCGCCACCGCAGAGGACGGCGATGGCTGGGTGTACACGCGGCGGGGCAACCCGACTGTCCGCATCCTGGAGCACACCGTGGCGGCCCTGGAGGGATACCGGGTCGACGCCTCGGTGAGCGCCGCGCTTACCGCGACCGGGATGGGCGCGATCACCCTGGCCACGATGCCGCTGTTGTCCGCGGCCGCCGGTGACAGGCCCAACATCGTGGCGTCGCCGCAGTGTTACGGCTCCACCACCATGGTCTTCGACAAGCGGTACGGGCAGGAACGCGGAGTCGATGTGCGCTGGGTCGACGACCCGCTGACGATGGGGGACTGGGCCCGGCACATCGACGAGCGGACCCGGTTCCTCTACGCGGAGGTGCCGTCGAACCCGACGGTCCAGCTCGTGGACATCCCCGCGCTGTCGGAGCTGGCCCGGGCGGCGGGGGTCCCGCTCATCGTCGACGCGACCCTCGCCACGCCCGCCCTGCTCCGTCCGCTGGCGCTCGGCGCGGACATCGTGGTGCACTCGCTCACCAAGGCGGCAGGCGCCAGCGGCCGGAGCATGGGCGGAGCGGTGATCGCCCGGCACGGTCTGGAGCTGCGTGGCCAGCCCGCGGAGCTCTCGGCGGACTACGCGGGACACCTGCGCCGCGGTCCGCTGCGGGACATGGGCGCGGTCATCAGCCCGTTCAACGCGTGGACGATCCTCGCCGACATCCGGGAGCTGCGCGGCCGGGTGGACGTCATGTCCCGCACCGCGCTCGAGGTCGCACGCCATCTCGAGGGCCACGCCGGCGTCGTCGAGGTCTTCCACCCCGGACTCGAGAGCCACCGGTCGAACCACATCGCCAAGCGCGACATGTGGCTGGTCGACAGCGAACTGGACGGGGGAGAGGCGGAGAACCGGTTCGGTTTCCTTCTCTGTTTCCGCCCGGCCGGCGGCGTCCGGGCCGCCCACGAGGTGATGGACCGGCTCGCGCTCGTCTGGCGGGCGAACAACCTCGGCCAGGTCAGGAGCACGGCCACGATCCCCGGCGCCACCACACACAAGCAGGCCGCGGACGCCGACCCGGCCCGGGTTCCGGTGCCGCCGGACATGGTCAGGCTGAGCATCGGCATGGAGCACTTGGACGACATCGTCGCCGATCTCGACCAAGCGCTCCGAGCGCCGTGAGATCCCGTGACACCCCTGACGGACCCCATGGCTCCGGCCGTTTGCCGGGCCGAGCTGGCAGTAAGGAGACAGTGGAATTGGACGCTGCGTTGACCTCTGTGTACAAGACCCGGCTGGCGCTGATATCGCCGCCGCGCACCGGGTCGACCGCCGTGGCGCGGCTGCTGTGGCAGCACCCGGCGGTGACCCACCATTGCCACGAACCCTTCGAGGCCTGCTACTGGGGCGACCAGGGTCCGGAATCCGTCGAGAGCATCCTGGCCAACCCCATGGAAGTCGCGTCCGGCCGCCGGGTCGCGCTGGCTGACGTGCCGCACGGCGGCGGCCTGTTGATGAAGGAGATGAGTTTCCAGCTCAGCGAGGCCCAGTTCGGGCAGCTCGTCGGGCTCGCCACGGCCGCGCCGGTCTTCGTGATCTGCGACCCCCGTCTGTCTACCACCTCCCGGCTGCGGATCGTGCGCCAGCTCAACGGCGCGGAGACCTTCCCGGTCTTCGAGAGCGGCTGGCAGTCGCTGCGCGAGCAGATGGAGCAGTGCCGGTCACGGGGCGTCCCGTACGTGCTCGTCGACTCCGACGACCTGCGGGCCGACCCTGCCGGACTCACGGCCGCTCTGATGGCGGCGCTCGGGTTGCCCCCGGTCGTCGGTCTCGAGAGCTGGGCCCCTCGCCCCGGCTTGCAACTGGTCTCGCCCGAGGTGGGCGCCCTGATGAGCGACGTCCGCAAGGGGGACGACCCCTTCTACCGCAAGGTCCTGGGCAGCAGCGGAATTCAGCCCCGGGCCGAGGTCCGCTGGGAGCGAGAGGAAGAGATCATCGCCGCCGCCGGCCTCGCGGGCGACGTGGCGAAGTGGCGCTACTGGTACGAGGAGATGCGGGCGGACCCGGCACTGATCGTCGGCCGGTCCGCGGAACGGGAGAACAATGCTGACGCGGGATGACGCAATCCGAGGTGCCGCATGACTGATCGATCCGACGTCCAGGCGACCGCGCCGACCTCCGAACCCGTGGATGTGCTCGGTGTCGGGTTCGGACCCGCGAACCTGTCGCTCGCCATCGCGCTCCAGGAGGAGCAGCCGGGTACGCGCGCCTTCTTCCTGGAAGCCGCGGCCCACCCGGTGTGGCAGGGAGGGTTGCTGCTGGACGGTTCCAACATGCAGAACCATCCCAATCGGGACCTCGTCACCCTGCGCAACCCGCGCAGTCGTTACAGCTTCATCAACTACCTCTTCGAACAGGGCAGGCTCATCGAGCACTTGAACCTGCCCCTGGAGTTCCCGCTGCGCAAGGAGTACGCGCAGTACATCGACTGGGTCACCCGGCAGTTCCGGCCACAGGTCGCGTTCGGCGCGCGGGCGACGGACGTCGCCGTGTCCGGGACCGGCGGCACCGCGGAGTACGTGGTGACGTGCGCGGACGGGTCGCAGCACCGGGCCCGGTCGCTGGTGGTGGGCACCGGCCGAACCCCGTTCGTCCCCGAGCCATTCACGGGTCTGGCCAGCCCCCGGGTGTGCCACCTCACCCGCTACCTGCACACCGTGCGCGAGCTGACCGGCGAGCCCCCGCGGTCGATCGCCGTCATCGGCGGCAGCCAGAGCGCCGTCGAGATCGTCCTCGATCTCGCCCACCGCTTCCCGCACGCGAAAATCGTCAACTACGTGCGGAAATTCGGGCTGCGGCTCAAGGACACCAGCCCGTTCAGCGAGGAGGGCTTCTTCCCCTCGTTCACGGACTACTACTACCGGGCGGACCGGGCGAGCAAGCGCGAGCTCGACGCGTACATGCGGCCCACCAACTATTCGTCGGCCGACGCCGACGTCCTGCACCATCTGTACGCGCTCATGTACGAGCAGCGCCTGGACGGCGACCAGCGGGTGTTCGTCCGCGGCAACAGCGCGATCAGGACCGCCGAACCGGTCGGGACCGGAGTGCGCCTCGAGGTGGAGGAGGTGCACACCAGGGAGGTGTCGACGGACCAGGCGGACCTGGTGATCCTCGCGACCGGATTCCGCGACCTCGGACCGGGAGAGCACCAGGAGCCGTATCCGGCGCTGCTGGCCGGCGTGATCGACCGCTTCCAGGTCGACGACGACGGCCATCTGGTCGTCGAGCCGGACTACCGGCTGCGGTCCCACACCGACAGCACACCGCCGCTGTTCCTCAACGGACTGTGCGAATCGAGTCACGGCATCGGTGACGCGGGGTCGTTCAGTCTGCTGTCGCTGCGTGCCGAGACCATCCTGAACGGTCTCAGGAAGGCGGGTGGGACGGCTCCTGCACCGGACGTGGAAGCGTATGCGTGGGAAACCGAGGCCTTCGACCTCGCCGGCTCCCCGGAGCGGCAGCTCGAAGCGGCGTTCGACAAGGGGAGCATCCGATGACCATCGACAACTGGCGGAGCGCGAGCATCACGGATCTGTTCGACGAACAGGTGCGCCTTCGCCCTGAGGCGATCGCTCTGCGCTTCGACGGCGTCAACATGAGCTACGCGGAACTCGACCGGCGGGCCGATCTGCTGGCCCGGCAGCTGCGCGGGCTCGGCGTCGGCACGGAGAGCGTGGTCGGCCTGTTCGTGGAGCGCTCGTTCGAGATGGTCGTCGCGCTCGTCGGCATCCTGAAGGCGGGCGGCGCCTATCTGCCCGTGCACCAGAACGAGCCCCCCGAGCGGTTCCGGTACATGCTCGAACAGGCGCAGGCACGCGTCCTGCTCACCCACGACCGGCTGAGCGACCGCGTGCCCGAGATCGACGGCACCGTGGTCAACCTCGACCACCCGTGGCAGACGGACCCCGCCCCGGGACCGATCACCCCCGGCACCGGCCCCGACAACCTGGCCTACATCTGCTACACCTCCGGATCGACCGGCATGCCGAAGGGCGTGGCCGTACGGCACAGTGGGGTGGTGCGGCTGGTGCAGGACGGCGACTACGCCTCGCTGACCGCGGACGAGACATTCCTGCAGTTCTGCTCGCTGCGCTTCGACCCCTCCGCCTTCGAGATCTGGGGCTCCCTGCTCAACGGCGCCAAGCTGGTCGTCTATCCGCCGGGCACGGTGGCGATGCACGAGCTGGCCGCGTTCCTGGAACAGGAGCGGATCACCACGCTGTGGCTGACCACGGGCCTGTTCCACCGGCTGGTCGACGACCACCTCGACAGCATGGCAGGACTGCGCCAGATGCTCGGCGGCGGAGAACCGCTGTCCCCTCTGCACATGAACTCTCTCCGCGAGGCCTACCCGGAGCTGTTGATCGTCAACGGCTACGGCCCCACCGAGGACACCTGCTTCACGTCCTGTCACGTCATCGACGACCGCATCGGTGACAGCGTCCCGATCGGACGCGCCGTCACCGACACCCGCCTGTACGTCCTGGACGAGAACCTGGAGCGGGTCCCCGAGGGCGAGTGGGGTCTGCTGTACACCGGCGGCAGCGGTGTGGCCCGCGGTTATGTGGGCCGCCCGGCGCTCACCGCCGAGAAGTTCGTGCCCGACCCGTTCGTCCCCGGCGAGCGGATGTACAGCATCGGCGACATGGTCCGTCTCGACGCCCGCAGTGCGCTGGAGTTCCGCGGACGCATCGACGATCAGGTCAAGGTCGACGGCTACCGCATCGAACCCGGTGAGGTCGCGGCGGCCCTGTCCGGGCTGCCGGATCTGAAGGAGGCCGTCGTACTGGCCCGGGAGGACGTCGTGCCCGGACGGAAGATCCTGGTGGCGTACGTCGTGCCGAGCGGCTCCGCCGAGGGGCTGGTGCCGAGGTTGCGGCTGGCCCTGCACCACAGACTGCCCCGGTACATGCACCCGTCCGTCATCGTGGTCATGGAGGAGTTCCCGCTCACGCTGGGCTCGAAGACGGACCGGCGGGCGCTGCCGGCCCCCGCCCATCTGCCGCGGACCGTGACCACGTCGTTCGCGGCCCCGCGTACTCCCACCGAGGAGTTGCTGGCGGACCTGGTGGCCGACGCGCTCGTCCTCCAGGAGGTCGGTATCGACGACGAGTTCTTCGAGATGGGCGGCAACTCGCTGTCGGGCATGGATCTCCTCGCCCGGATCAGGACCCTCCTGCACGTGGACCTGCCGGCGGCGGAGTTCTTCGACGACGCTACGGTGGCCGGACTTGCGGAGCTGGTCGAGCGGCATACCGTCAGAGCACGAATGGATGTGTCTGTTGGCTGATATGAGGTCCTTCCGGGACGCGATCACCTCGTGGGCGTGGGGCGGTCCCGCCGCCCCGGCGTACGAGCTCGCCACGCTGCTGCCCGTCCGCGGGATCGTTCTGGTGGAAGGGCCGAGCGATGTCGCCGCGGTCGACGCGCTGGCGCACGGCTACGGCCGGGACCTGGCGGAGGAGGAGATCTGCGTCCTGGCGATGGGCGGCGCCATGAACGTGGCCCGCTTCGTCGACCGCGCCGGACCCAAGGGCCTGAACGTGCAGCTGACGGGTCTGTGCGACGAGGGGGAACGCGGCTACTTCGCCCGCGCCTGGGCGCGGGCCGGGCTGGAACCGGACTTCTTCGTGTGCGATGTGGACCTGGAGGACGAGCTCATCCGCGCTCTCGGGGTGGAACAGGTGACGGAGCTCGTCCGGCAGCAGGGCGACCTGCGCCCGCTGCTCACCTTCCAGTCCCAGCCCGCCCAGCGGGAGCGCAGCACGCACCAGCAGCTGCGCCGGTTCATCGGGACCAAGAAGGGCCGGAAGATCCATTACGGCACGGTGCTGGTCGAGGCGCTCCCGCACGAGCTCGTGCCCCCGCCGCTGCGGGACCTGATCGACTTCGTCTGAGGCAGGGGGCGGTACCCGCTGCGGTCCTTGCGCCCCACAGGCGGCCGGGGGGGGGCATGCGGACCTCGGTCAGAATCGGCGGCTCCTCAGGAGCGACCTCACCGCGCTGAACCTGGCCTGTTCGCCCAGCCGCAAGGGCGCCTGGCCGGCCCGGGAGGCAGCCCTGCACCCCCCCAGGAACGAGGCAAAGGAGAGATGGCCCAGGGAGGCTCCAGGGACTTTCCGCCGCGTAGGCAGGGAAGGCCCTGACAGCGCTGGAAGATACAAACGCACTGGTCAGGGCCCGTCCGCCTAGCACTCGATGATGTTCACCGCGAGCCCGCCCCGCGCCGTCTCCTTGTACTTGACGGACATGTCCGCCCCGGTGTCCTTCATGGTCTTGATGACCTTGTCCAGGGAGACCTTGTGGCTGCCGTCGCCCCGCAGCGCCATCTTCGCCGCCGTGACCGCCTTCACCGCCGCCATGCCGTTGCGCTCGATGCACGGGATCTGGACGAGGCCGCCCACCGGGTCGCAGGTCAGGCCCAGGTTGTGCTCCATGCCGATCTCGGCGGCGTTCTCCACCTGCTCGGGGGAGCCGCCCAGGACCTCGGCCAGGGCGCCGGCGGCCATGGAGCAGGCGGAGCCCACCTCGCCCTGGCAGCCGACCTCGGCGCCGGAGATGGAGGCGTTCTCCTTGAAGAGCATGCCGATGGCGCCGGCGGCGAGCAGGAAGCGGACGACGCCGTCCTCCTTCTCGGCATCGGTGCAGCCGTCCGCGGCGAAGTTCAGCCAGTAGTGGAGGACGGCGGGGATGATGCCCGCCGCGCCGTTGGTCGGAGCGGTGACGACGCGGCCCCCGGCCGCGTTCTCCTCGTTGACGGCCATCGCGTAGAGGGTGATCCACTCCATCGCGTGCGCCAGGGGGGCGCCCTCGGCGCGCAGCTGCCTCGCCGAGTTCGCGGCGCGGCGGCGCACCTTCAGGCCACCCGGCAGGATGCCCTCGCGGGACATGCCGCGCGCGATGCAGGCCTCCATGACGCGCCAGATCTCCAGGAGGCCGGTGCGGATCTCGTCCTCCGCGCGCCAGGCCTTCTCGTTCTCCAGCATGAGGGAGGAGATGGACAGGCCTGTCTCGCGGGCGAGGCGCAGCAGCTCGTCACCGGTGCGGAAGGGGTGCCTGAGGACGGTGTCGTCCGGGATGATCGGGTCCTCGCCGGCGACGGCGTCCTCGTCGACGACGAAGCCGCCGCCCACGGAGTAGTAGGTCTTCTCCAGCAGCGGGGCGCCGTCGCGGTCGTACGCGAGGACCGTCATCCCGTTGGCGTGGTAGGGCAGGGCCTTGCGCCGGTGCAGGACCAGCTGCTCGTCGGCGTCGAAGGGGATCTCGTGCACGCCGAGCAGACTGATGCGTCCCGTGGAGCGGATCTCCTCGACGCGGGCGTCCGCGCCCTCGACGTCGACCGTGCGGGGCGACTCGCCCTCCAGGCCGAGCAGCACGGCCTTGGGCGTGCCGTGGCCGTGGCCCGTCGCTCCGAGAGAGCCGTAGAGCTCGGCCCGTATCGAGGCGGTGTGGGCCAGCAGGCCCTCGTTCTTGAGGCGGCGGGCGAACATGCGGGCCGCGCGCATCGGGCCGACCGTGTGGGAACTGGACGGGCCGATACCGACCGAGAAGAGGTCGAAGACCGAGAGGGCCACGGGAGTACTCCTAAGGCGTTGGTGGACGTCGTTGTCCGCCGGGTGGTGCGGGGACGGGCCGGTGGGCCCGGGTACGCGGGGCAAAGGGGTGGGGGCACCGCGCACACCCTGTTCAGTGTGCGCGGTGCCCCCACCCGGCGTGCAAATCGTGGGTGACTACTTGACGCCGGGGTACAGCGGGAACTTCTCGGCCAGCGCGGCCACGCGGGCCTTGAGGGCCTCGGCGTCGTACGCGGGCTTCAGCGCTGCCGCGATGATCTCGGCGACCTCGGTGAAGTCCTCGGCCTGGAAGCCACGGGTGGCCAGGGCGGGCGTACCGATGCGCAGGCCCGAGGTGACCATCGGGGGCCGCGGGTCGTTCGGGATGGCGTTCCGGTTGACCGTGATGCCCAGCTCGTGGAGCCGGTCCTCGGCCTGCTGGCCGTCCAGCTCCGAGTTGCGCAGGTCGACGAGGACCAGGTGGACGTCCGTACCGCCGGAGAGGACGGAGACACCCACCTCGGTGACGTCCGGCTGCACCAGGCGCTCGGCGAGGACGCGGGCGCCGTCCAGGGTGCGCTGCTGGCGCTCCTTGAACTCCTCGGTCGCCGCGACCTTGAAGGAGACGGCCTTGGCCGCGATCACGTGCTCCAGCGGACCGCCCTGCTGACCGGGGAAGACCGCGGAGTTGATCTTCTTGGCGAGCTCCTGCGTCGACAGGATGACGCCGCCGCGCGGGCCGCCGAGGGTCTTGTGCGTGGTGGTCGTGACGACGTGGGCGTGCGGCACCGGGTTGGGGTGCAGACCCGCGGCGACCAGGCCGGCGAAGTGCGCCATGTCGACCATCAGGTACGCGCCGACCTCGTCCGCGATGCGGCGGAAGGCGGCGAAGTCCAGCTGGCGGGGGTAGGCGGACCAGCCGGCCACGATGAGCTTCGGCTTCGACTCCTTGGCCAGGCGCTCGACCTCGGCCATGTCCACGACACCGGTGTCGTCGACGTGGTACGGGACCACGTTGTAGAGCTTGCCGGAGAAGTTGATCTTCATGCCGTGGGTCAGGTGACCGCCGTGGGCCAGGTTCAGACCCATGATCGTGTCGCCCGGCTTCAGCAGCGCGAACATCGCGGCGGCGTTGGCCTGCGCACCCGAGTGCGGCTGGACGTTCGCGGCCTCGGCGCCGAAGAGTGCCTTGATGCGGTCGATCGCGATCTGCTCGACCACGTCGACGTGCTCACAGCCACCGTAGTAGCGGCGGCCGGGGTAGCCCTCGGCGTACTTGTTGGTGAGGACGGAGCCCTGCGCCTCCATGACCGCGACCGGAGCGAAGTTCTCCGAGGCGATCATCTCGAGGGTGGACTGCTGACGGTGGAGCTCGGCGTCGACGGCGGCGGCGACGTCCGGGTCCAGCTCGTGGAG
Organism: Streptomyces sp. NPDC102402; assembly: GCF_044765765.1. Taxonomy (NCBI): domain Bacteria; kingdom Bacillati; phylum Actinomycetota; class Actinomycetes; order Kitasatosporales; family Streptomycetaceae; genus Streptomyces; species Streptomyces sp. NPDC102402. Next base: position 38,649 of record NZ_JBIWKR010000023.1, on the reverse strand, counting down.
GGAGGAGTTGAGAAGCGACATCAGTTAAGTCCCTAAGGTCTCAGTTGCCGGAGAACGCGGTGTACCCGTCGGCGGAGAGAAGGTCGTCCGGCTCCTCCGCGACGCGCACCTTGAACAGCCAGCCGCCCTCGAAGGGAGCGGAGTTCACCAGCGACGGGTCGTCCACGACGTCCTGGTTGGCCGCGGTCACCTCGCCGGTCACCGGCGAGTACAGGTCGCTGACCGACTTGGTCGACTCCAGCTCACCGCAGGTCTCGCCCGCGGTCACCGTGTCACCGACCTCCGGGAGCTGGGCGTAGACGACGTCACCGAGCGCGTTGGCCGCGAACTCGGTGATACCGACCGTGGCCACGCCGTCCTCGAGGGCCGACAGCCACTCGTGCTCCTTGCTGTACCGCAGCTGCTGGGGGTTGCTCATGACCTGAATTCTCCTGTACGCGGGGGAGTGCTGATGAACGGTGGTCTTACGGTGTGAGACACGACTGCGTCACGTGCGCGGCGCGCCGTGTCACTTCCGGCGCTTGTAGAAGGGCAGCGCCACGACCTCGTACGGCTCGTGCGTGCCCCGGATGTCGACCCCGACACCCTCGGTGCCGGGCGCGGCGTGCGCCGCGTCCACGTAGGCCATGGCGATCGGCTTGCCCAGGGTGGGCGACGGCGCGCCGGAGGTGACCTCACCCACGACCTCCCCGCCGACGACGACCGGGAAGCCCGCCCGCGGGACCCGGCGGCCCTCGGCCACCAGGCCGACGAGCTTGCGGGGCGGCGCGGTCTCCGCCCGCTCCGCCGCGGCGGTCAGCGCCTCGCGGCCCACGAAGTCGCCCTCCTTCTCGAACTTCACGACCCTGCCCAGCCCCGCGTCGAAGGGGGTCAGCGAGGTGGTCAGCTCATGGCCGTACAGCGGCATGCCCGCCTCCAGGCGGAGCGTGTCGCGGCAGGAGAGCCCGCAGGGGATCAGCCCGTACGGCGCGCCCGCCTCGGTCAGGGCCCTCCACAGCTGCTCGGCGTGGGCGGGGGCGACGAAGAGCTCGAAGCCGTCCTCGCCGGTGTAGCCGGTACGGGCGATGAGCGCGGGGACACCCGCGACGGTTCCGGGGAGACCCGCGTAGTACTTCAGTCCGTCCAGGTCGGCGTCGGTGACCGACTTCAGTACGGCCGGGGAGTCGGGGCCCTGGACGGCGAGCAGCGCGTACGCCTCGCGGTCGTCCCGCACCTCGGCGTCGAAGCCGCCGGCGCGCTCGGAGAGGGTGTCGAGGACGAGCTGGGCGTTGCCCGCGTTGGCGACGACCATGTACTCGCTGTCGTCCAGGCGGTAGACGATCAGGTCGTCCAGGATCCCGCCGTCCTCCGCGACGATCATCGTGTAGCGGGCCCGCCCCACGCCCACGGTGGCGATGTTGCCGACCAGTGCGTAGCTCAGGAAGACCGCGGCCTGCGGTCCGGTGACGGTGATCTCGCCCATGTGCGACAGGTCGAAGAGTCCGGCCCGGGTGCGTACGGCGTTGTGCTCGTCGCGCTCGCTGGCGTAACGCAGCGGCATGTCCCAGCCGGCGAAGTCGGTCATGGTCGCGCCCAGGGACCGATGCAGGGCATCGAGGGCGGTGCGGCGGGGGGCGGCGCTCGGGGCAGTGCTCATGGACATGGCTCCAGGGCATGACGACAGGGGGTGGTTCCCTCCCCATCTGTCATCGGAACCTGAGAGGTTCGCCGAGAGTCCCTGAACGGGTCCCGACGGATTCGGTCCCGCCGGGGTCGGCTTGCACCTTGGGTGGAGCCGCGCAGCGGCCCGCTTTTCAGATCTGCCTCATCCACGCGGTACGGGGCCTGAGAGATTCAAGGGAGGAACTTGCTCCTTCGGCGCCCGGTGCACACGGTGACCGGGACTCTCCCGCGCGGATTCAAACGGCCGGTATGCAGTTGGCGGGGTCATCATCGCACGCATTGGGGGAGAGTGGGGCGTCCTCGTCCGTTCGGGCGCCGGGAGCGACACGTACGGGCGGAAGCGGTTGTGCCGCATTACCTTTTCTTTACACTTCTTGGGCAGGTCAGTGGGTGAATCGGCAGGGGGAAGACGATGACGTTGCAGCGCTACGCGAGCACCGCGGGGGCGGCACGCGGTGCGATGCCCCGGCAGCCGGGCGCGCCCGCCCGCGAGCTGACGGCGGGGTGCGCGCCGGTGGTGCGTGACCTGCGGGGCGAGGGCGGGCGCGGGACGCGTGGGCTGGACTTCGCCGCCGGTGACGTGGTGGTGGTGTCCGGGCTGCCCGGCAGCGGGAAGTCGACGCTGATCCGCCGGGCCGTCCAGGAGCACGCCATCGACTCCCAGGACACCAGGGACCGCTGGGCGGCCGTCCTGCCCGGCTTACTCCCCTACGCGCTCTACCGCCCCCTGGTGCGCGTCGCGCACTACGCCGGGCTGTGGCGGGCCCTCAGGTCCGGCGGCTCCGTCGTCGTGCACGACTGCGGCACGCAGGCGTGGGTGCGGCGATGGCTGGCGCGCGAGGCCCGGCGCCGGGGCAGCACCCTCCATCTCGTCCTGCTCGACGTCACCCCCCGGGTCGCCCGGCAGGGGCAGCGGGAGCGAGGGCGCGGAGTCTCCGGGTACGCCTTCGCCCGGCACCGGCGTGCGGTGGGCCGGCTGCTCCGCGACACCGAGAGCGGCCTGCTGCCGCCGGGGTGCGCCTCGGCGGTCCTGCTCGACCGCGAGACGGCCGCCGCGATCGACCGGATCTCCTTCCCGGAGTTCCCCGAGGCGCGCCTGCCGCAGGAGTAGGGCTCCCGGGGCGGGCTGCCGAGGGGGAGCGTGCCGCACGGTTCCCGGATGTGCGGAAGGCGGGAATCCGGGCGTCACCGTTCGCATACGCACAGTTCGCGCCGGGCCGGCCGGCTGTCCGGAATCTGGACGGCACGGTGGGCATGTGCCCCGCTCCCGCCTGCGGCAGTGCCTTCGCGGCGCGGGCCGGTCTAAGGTTTCTGCCGCACAGCATGGCGAGAAAGGGACACAGACACCGTGGACATTCCGGCTCAGGCACAGGCCCCGTATCCGTCCGGGGGATGGCCGGCCAACGAGCTCGAAGAGGTGCTCAGCGCCTCGCTCGGCGTGCCCGGCTCGGGCGGGCGGCTCGTGGAGGTGCTCGGCCGCAGCCAGGTCTGGGTGCCGCTGCCGAACGGCGGCGGGCCCGACAGCGTCGGCCTCGACCTGCCGACCCTCGACATCGAGGGCGGTGCCTACGTCCCCGTCTTCAGCTCCGAGGCGCAGTTCCTCCAGTGCGTCGGCTCCCATCTCTCCTTCACCGTCGCGCCCGCGCGCGAGTTCGCCCGCGGGCTCCCGCCGCAGCTCGGCATCGCGGTCAACCCGGGCGGCGCGGTCGGGATACCCCTGCCGCCGCCGGCCGTCGCCGAACTCTGCCGGGCAGGGCGTACACCGCTCGACGGTCCGGCGAGCGGTGGCCGGGTGCGGCTCCACGAGCCGGACTGGAAGGAGGATCCGGTCGACTTCCTCTCCGCGGTGTCCGCCGAATTCCGGGCGACCGGCCTGGTGAGCACCGCGCGCAGGGCGCTGGCCAGCGTCGAGGGCGACAGCCCCGCTCTCTTCGTCGGTGTCGAACTGGCCGTCATGGACGCCGCGGCCCAGGGGGTTCTGCTGGACGCGCTGGGCCGTGCGCTGGGCCGGGTCCAGGTGCCCTGGCCGGTCAATCTCCTCCTGCTCGACGTGGCGCAGGACCCGGTCGGCGACTGGATGCTCGGGAAGGTGCGCCCGTTCTACCGGCGCGAGGGGCTCTGAGAGCGGAACCCCCACCGCCACGTGGCGTCAAGCCGGTGTCAACGGCGGCGCATAAGCTGGTTGGATGACGAGACCGCCCCGTGTGCCCGGGAGCGGTGGCACAGCACCGTGAGGCATGCGGGAACAGCGGATCGAAGAGGGGCGGGACCCAGGGTGAGTGCGTCAGGCATGGGGGCGGCCGACGGGGTATCCCCTGCTGGATCGGGACCGGGAGCACGCGGAGAGGTCGAGCACGTGCTGCGCCAGGTGACCCCCGGGCGGCTCGACGCCTACGAGGCGCTGCTGCGGTCCCTGGCGGACGGCCAGGTCTGGATGCTGCTCTGGCACGGCACGGCGGGCTCCCCCGACGCCCAGTACGGCAACATGGAGGTCGGCGGCCTGGGTTACGCCCCGTGCGTGACCTCAGCCCAGGAACTCGCGGCGAGCGGCTGGAACAGGGCCCACGAGGTCACCACCGGCCGCGACATCGCCCGCGCGCTCTTCCCCGACCGCTGGGGGATCTGGCTCAACCCGCACGCCCCCGACGGCGGTGTGGGCATCCCCTGGCTGGACCTGCGCCGTATCGCCACGGGCCTCGACCGGATGCCCGCGGGGCCGCTTCGGCTCTCCGAACCCGCCGTCGAGATCCCGCAGTTCTACGCGCTGCTGTCGCAGAACGCCCACCGGACCCCCGCCGTCCGCGCCCTGCGGCGCGCCTGGGTGCAGCCCGCGCTCGGGGTCCCGTACCTGGCGATCGGCCTGGACCTGTACGACACCGGCCGGCCGTCCGTCGACGCCGTCCGCGCGATGATGCAGCAGTCGATCGGCGTGGTCCCCGACGGCCTGCCGGTCTCCACGGTCTCGATGTCCGACGAGTACGACCCGGTCGCGATGTGGCTGCACGCCAACGCCCGGCCGTTCTACGACCGTGAGGCGCACGCCCCGGCGCCCGCCGCACCCGGCTACGGCTACCCCCCGGCCACCGGCCAGGCACCGCGCGCCTACTGAGGCGACGTCAGCCGGTGCCGGGAGCGCCGGGGTAATTGGGTACCTGTTCCACGCTGTTGGGCGTCATGTCCGCTATAGCGGATTAGCGACCGAGAGGTCCGCTCAGCAAGCACGGTTGTCCGGATAACGGAAGCCCCTTGGCAGCATCACGTTTGAGCAAACATTCCCCGTCAGGTCTGGCGGGTGATCGCAAAGTGGTTGAAGACTCACTACAGCAGGTGCTCCATGCCCGGCGTATCCCTCCTTCAAACAGGGTTCGCCGGTCGCGCACCGCCACATGAACCACATGTTGAAACGAGCCGCTACAGCGGCGGTCACAGGCCGGTCACCGTCGGCCGAGAGGGGTCCCCAGCGCAATGACGGCACCGATCGAGACCACCGGGGCGGACGCGCGGCCCGAAACGGTGCTGGAAGGCGCCGGACGCAAGGAGATCGAGGGCCGCTCGCTCGGCCGCATCGCCTGGACGCGCTTCAAGCGGGACAAGGCCGCGATGGCCGGTGGCATCGTTGTCGTGCTGCTGATCCTCACCGCGGTGCTGTCCAAGCCGCTGCAGTCCCTCCTCGGGCTCGACCCCAACGCGTTCAACCAGAGCCTGGTGGACCCGGTCCTGCTGGCGCCCAAGGGCGACTTCGGCGGGATCAGCTGGGACCACCCGCTCGGTGTCGAGCCGCAGACCGGACGCGACATCCTCGCGCGCATCCTCGAAGGCTCCTGGGTCTCCCTCGTGGTGGCCGTCGGTTCCACGCTCCTGTCCGTCGTCATCGGTGTCGTCATGGGTGTCGTGGCCGGCTTCTACGGCGGCTGGGTGGACAGCTTCATCAGCCGCCTGATGGACACCTTCCTCGCCTTCCCGCTGCTGCTCTTCGCGATCTCCATCTCCGCCTCCCTCCAGGGTGAAGCGTTCGGGATGGAAGGACTCACCCTGCGGATCGCGGTCCTGATCTTCGTGATCGGCTTCTTCAGCTGGCCCTACATCGGCCGTATCGTCCGGGCGCAGACCCTGTCCCTGCGCGAGCGGGAGTTCGTCGAGGCCGCCAAGTCGCTCGGCGCACGCGGCCCGTTCATCCTCTTCCGCGAGCTGCTGCCGAATCTCATCGCGCCGATCCTGGTCTACGCGACACTGCTGATCCCCACGAACATCCTCTTCGAGGCATCCCTGTCCTTCCTCGGCGTGGGTATCGCGCCGCCGCAGGCGTCCTGGGGCGGCATGCTCACGCAGGCGGTCGACCTCTACGAGGTGGACCCGATGTTCATGGTCATCCCCGGCATGGCGATCTTCCTCACCGTGCTGGCCTTCAATCTGCTGGGGGACGGGCTGCGTGACGCACTCGACCCTCGTGGCAAGTAATCGCGGCAGTGCCGCACCGGACTAGCGAGGGGGCTTTCCTCAGCATGCAGAACAGAAAGACAGCAGCGGCCATAGCCGTGGCCGTGGCGGTATCGCTCGGCGCATCGGCGTGCAGCAGCAGCGACTCGGGCGGTGACAGCAACGGCGGTGGGGGCAACGCCAAGGCGGACGCCGCGCTGTCGAGCATCGTCAACGCCTCCGACAAGAAGGGGGGGACGGTCACGTACGAGCACTCCAGTGGCCCGGACTCCCTGGACCCGGGCAACACGTACTACGGCTGGGTGCAGAACTTCTCCCGCCTGTACGCCCGTTCCCTGGTGACCTTCAAGCCGGCCGCCGGCAAGGAGAGCCTGGAGGTCGTCCCCGACCTCGCCACGGGCCTCGGCAAGGCCAGTGACGACGCCAAGACCTGGACCTACACGATCCGCAAGGGCGTGAAGTTCGAGGACGGCACCGAGATCACCTCGAAGGACGTCAAGTACGCCGTCGAGCGCTCCAACTTCGCGCCGGAGGCACTGTCCAACGGCCCGACGTACTTCAAGGCGTACCTCGAGGGCGGCGACAAGTACAAGGGTCCGTACAAGGACAAGTCGGCCGAGGGCCTCAAGTCCATCGAGACGCCGGACGACTACACGGTCGTCTTCAAGCTGAACAAGCCGTTCGCGGACATGGACTACCTGGCCGCGTTCTCGCAGACCGCGCCGATCCAGCAGAAGGCCGACACGGGCGCCAGCTACGTCCAGAAGATGGTCTCCTCGGGTCCGTACAAGTTCTCGGCGTACGACGAGAGCAAGGGCGCGACGCTCGTCCGGAACCCGGAGTGGGACCCGAAGACGGACCCGATCCGCAAGGCGCTCCCGGACAAGATCGAGCTGAAGCTCAACGTCAACCCGACCACGGTCGACGACCACCTCCTCAACGACGTGAGCACCGCTGACGTCGCGGGCACGGGTCTGCAGTCCAAGACCCAGCCCAAGGTCCTGGTCAAGGCCGCGGAGAAGGCGAAGACGGACAACCCGTACGCCGGTGCCCTGCAGTACATGGCGCTGAACGTCAACGTGAAGCCGTTCGACAACATCGAGTGCCGCAAGGCCGTTCAGTACGCGGTCGACAAGCAGAGCCTGATCGACTCGATCGGTGGCTCGGTCAAGGGCGACCCGGCCACCACGGTCATCCCGCCGACCGTCGCCGGATACAAGAAGTTCGACCTGTACCCGACCGAGGGCAGCAAGGGCGACGCCGCGAAGGCCAAGGAGCACCTCACCAAGTGCGGTAAGCCCAACGGCTTCAAGACCACGCTGACGGCCCGCTCGGACCGTCCCGACGAGATCACCGCCGCCACGCAGCTCCAGGGCAGCCTGAAGGCGATCGGCATCACCGCCGAGATCAAGCAGTTCCCGGCGGACAAGTACTTCACCGACTTCGCCGGTGTCCCCGAGTGGGTCCACAAGAACAACGCGGGCATGATGATGATGCAGTGGGGCGCCGACTGGCCGACCGGCTTCGGCTTCCTCGACCAGATCGTCAACGGCTCGGCCATCAAGCCCTCGGGCGGCACGAACCTGATGGAGCTCGACGACAAGGGTGTCAACGAGGCCCTCATCAAGGGCATCGGCACGGTCGACACCACCGAGCGCAACGCCGCCTGGGGCGAGGTCGACCAGAAGGTCATGGAGAACGCCTCCCTCGTTCCGCTGGTCTACCGCAAGAACCTGCTCTACCGCCCGGACTCCGCGGCGAACGTCACGGTCACGGACGCGTACCTCGGCATGTACGACTACGTGTTGATGACCTCGACCAAGTAACACCTGTTCCTCGACAGCATCCCCTGAAAGGCAGGTGAAGGCGCCGGGCCGGCGGGCGTACCCCGTCCGCCCGCCCGGCGCCGCACGGCTGTGGCTGCGTACATCATTCGACGCGTATTCGCCGCGGTGTTGCTGCTGCTGGTGGTCAGCGCAGTCACGTTCGCGATCTTCTTCCTCGTTCCCCGGCTCGGCGGCCAGACCGTCGACTCGATGGCCGCCCAGTACGTCGGGAAGAGTCCCGACCCCGACGTCATCGCCGCGGTCAAGAAGAACCTGGGGCTCGACCAGCCCCTCTATCTGCAGTACTGGCACTTCGTCAAGGCCATCGTCGTCGGCGCCGAATACCAGTTCGGTCCCGAGCCGGTCACCTGTCACGCGCCGTGCTTCGGCTACTCCTTCAAGACCCACACCGAGATCTGGCCGCAGATCATCGACCGCATCCCGGTCACGCTGTCGCTGGCCGTCGGCGCGGCCGTCCTCTGGGTGATCTCCGGTGTCGCGACCGGCGTGGTCTCCGCCCTGAAGCGGGGATCGGTCTTCGACCGCCTCTCGATGGGCGTGGCCCTCGCGGGTGTCTCGCTGCCGATGTTCTTCACCGGCCTCGCCGTGCTGGCGCTGTTCGGCAACGGTGACTACGTGCCCTTCACCCAGAACCCTGCCGAGTGGGCCGGGGCCCTGGTGCTCCCCTGGTGCACGCTCGCCCTCCTGTACTCGGCGCTCTACGCCCGGCTCACCCGCGCGGGGATGCTGGAGACGATGAGCGAGGACTACATCAGAACCGCCCGGGCGAAGGGGCTCAAGGAGCGCAAGGTCGTCGTCAAGCACGGACTCCGCGCTGCGCTCACCCCCCTCATCACCATCTTCGGCATGGACTTCGCGCTGCTGCTCGGCGGCGCCGTCATCACCGAACGTGTCTTCTCCTTCCAGGGCATGGGTGCCATGGCCATCGAAGGTGTGACCAAGGCCGACCTGCCCAAGGTGATGGGCGTGACGCTCGTCGCCGCCTTCTTCATCGTCATCTGCAACCTGCTGGTGGACCTCGTGTACGCCGCGATCGACCCCCGGGTGAGGCTCTCATGAGCGACGCAATCAAGAAGGACTCCCCGGTGGCGGACGTTCCGGCCCCGCGGTCGGGCGACGACGGGCACTTCCTGTCCGTACGCGACCTCAGCGTCCACTTCGACACCGACGACGGTCTGGTCAAGTCCGTCGACGGCGTCAGCTTCGACCTGAAGGCCGGCCAGACGCTCGGCATCGTCGGCGAGTCCGGCTCCGGCAAGTCCGTGACCTCTCTGGGGATCATGGGTCTGCACACCTCGGAGCGGGCCCGGATCGGCGGGGAGATCTGGCTCGACGGCGAGGAGCTCATCGGCGCCGGTCCCGAGCGCGTACGGCAGCTGCGGGGCCAGAAGATGGCCATGATCTTCCAGGACCCGCTGTCGGCCATGCACCCCTACTACAGCATCGGCGCACAGATCGTCGAAGCCCACCGGGTGCACAACAAGGTCGACAGGAAGACCGCGAAGAAGCGCGCGGTCGAGATGCTCGACCGCGTCGGGATCCCCGAGCCGCACCGCCGCTACGAGGACTACCCGCACCAGTTCTCCGGCGGCATGCGCCAGCGCGCCATGATCGCGATGGCGCTGGTCAACAACCCGCAGCTGCTGATCGCGGACGAGCCGACGACCGCCCTCGACGTCACCGTCCAGGCGCAGATCCTCGACCTCATCCGCGATCTCCAGAAGGAGTTCGGCTCCGCGGTGGTCATGATCACCCACGACCTCGGCGTCGTCGCCGAGATCGCGGACCACCTGCTCGTGATGTACGCGGGACGCTGCATCGAGCGCGGCAGCGCCGAGAAGGTCTTCTACGAGCCCCAGCACCCCTACACCTGGGGGCTGCTCGGCTCGATGCCGCGCATCGACCGGGAGCAGACCGAGCGGCTGATCCCCGTCAAGGGCTCGCCGCCCAGCCTCATCAACGTCCCGTCGGGCTGCGCCTTCCACCCGCGTTGCCCGTACGCCGACGTCCCGAAGGACAACATCACCCGCACCGAGCGTCCTGAGCTGCAACTGGTCAGCGACGGGCACTACTCCGCGTGCCACATGTCGCGTGAGCAGCGCGACCGGATCTGGACCGAAGAGATTGCGCCGAAGCTGTGACTGATCTGAACGAGAAGACTCCCGCGTCTCCCGCGGCGGGGTCGGAAGGGTCCGGGTCCGAGCCGCTCCTCAAGGTCGAAGGCCTGGTCAAGCACTTCCCGATCACCAAGGGTGTGCTGAGGCGCAAGGTAGGGGCGGTCAGGGCCGTGGACGGGCTCACCTTCGACGTGCGCCCCGGGGAGACCCTGGGCGTCGTCGGCGAGTCCGGCTGCGGCAAGTCGACCATGGGGCGGCTGGTGACCCGTCTGCTGGAACCGACCGGCGGCACGGTCGAGTTCCAGGGGCGCGACATCACGCACATGTCCGCGGGACGGCTCCGGCCGATGCGCCGCGACATCCAGATGATCTTCCAGGACCCGTACGGCTCGCTCAACCCGCGCCACACGGTCGGCGGGATCGTCGGCACCCCCTTCCGGCTCCAGGGCGTGAAGCCCGAGGACGGCGTGAAGGCGGAGGTGCAGCGGCTGCTGGAGCTGGTGGGGCTCAACCCCGAGCACTACAACCGCTATCCGCACGAGTTCTCCGGCGGCCAGCGTCAGCGCATCGGGATCGCCCGGGCCCTCGCGCTGAAGCCGAAGCTGGTCGTCGCGGACGAGCCGGTCTCGGCGCTGGACGTGTCGATCCAGGCGCAGGTGGTGAACCTGCTGGACGACCTCCAGGAGGAGCTCGGCCTCACGTACATGATCATCGCGCACGACCTGTCGGTCATCCGCCACGTCTCTGACCGGATCGCGGTCATGTACCTGGGCAAGATCGTCGAACTGGCCGACCGCAACTCGCTGTACGAGGCGCCGATGCACCCGTACACGAAGGCGCTCATGTCCGCGGTGCCGGTTCCGGACCCGCGCCGGCGCGGTGCGAAGAGCGACCGCATCCTGCTCAAGGGTGACGTGCCGTCGCCGATCTCGCCGCCCAGCGGCTGCCGCTTCCACACCCGGTGCTGGAAGGCGACGCAGGTCTGCAAGACCACCGAGCCGCCGCTGCTCCAGCTGAAGACCGGGCACCAGGTGGCGTGCCATCACCCGGAGAACGGGGAGGACCAGGCGCCGGGCGACGCGCCGCTCGTCGCGGACGTCATCACGGTGAAGTCGACCGGTGCCGCGGAGCAGGCGGGGAAGTCCGCCGGGCCCGTGGAGCCGGAGGCCGCTGGGGAGCCCGCCGCGTCGGGTGAGGCCGCCGGGCCGGTGGAGCCCGTCGCGCCGGGCGAGGCCGATGACGCACCCGCGACGGAGTCGGCGGCGGCCGAGGCGCCGGAGCAGCCCGCCGGGTCCGCCGCCGACGAGGACGACAGGGCCGCCGCCGCACCGTCCGCGACCGCGGAGGACGAGCCGAAGAGGTAGTACCGGCACAATTGCCCGGTGCTCACCGAACTCTTCACCCCCTCCGTCCAGCACGCGCTCGACATCGTGGGAATCTTCGTCTTCGCGATCTCGGGCGCCCTGCTCGCCGTACGCAAGAACTTCGATGTCTTCGGCATCGCGGTCCTCGCGGAGGTGACGGCGCTGGGCGGAGGGATCTTCCGTGACGTGATGATCGGCGCGATCCCTCCGGCGGCCTTCACCGACCTCGGCTACTTCCTCCCCCCGCTGGTCGCCGCCGGCCTGGTCTTCTTCCTGCATCCGCACGTGGAGCGCATCCAGGTCGGCGTCAACGTCTTCGACGCGGCGGGCCTGGGGCTCTTCTGTGTGTCCGGCACGATCAAGGCGTACGAGTACGGCCTCGGCCTCACCTCCTCGGCCGCCCTCGGGCTGGCCACCGCGGTCGGCGGCGGTGTGCTGCGCGACGTCCTGGCCAACGAGGTGCCCTCGCTGCTGCGCTGGGACCGCGACCTGTACGCCGTGCCCGCGATCGTCGGAGCCACGATGGTCGTCCTCTGCATCCGGTTCGACGTCCTCAACGCCTACACCAGCGGCACCGCCGTGATCACCGGGTTCGTCCTGCGGCTGCTGGCCATGCGCTTCCACTGGCGGGCCCCGCGCGCCTACAACAGGCGGTCCGCCACCGAGGAGGAGAGCCCCGTCGTCATCTGACGGCAGCAAAAAGCTACCGCTCAGTAATGCGATCGGTGTACCGTGCATGCCATGGCACAGGCAGCAGCGCAGGAGTCGCGCGCAGTACAGGCGACCATCGGTGACAGCGAGTTCGACCGCGACACCGCCGTCACGCTCCGGGAGGAGGGCGTCTACGACGCGGAACTCTCCGCGGGCTGGACGATCATCCGCGCCGTCAACGGCGGCTATCTGCTGGCCATGCTGGGCCGCGCGCTCGGTGAGGCGCTCCCGCACTCCGACCCCTTCTCCGTCTCGGCCCACTACCTCACGGCCTCCGTGCCCGGCCCCGCCGTGATCCGCACCCAGGTCGTCCGCACCGGCCGCACCCTCTCCACCGGCGAGGCCTCGCTCTTCCAGTTCGCGGAGGACGGCTCGGAGATCGAGCGCATCCGGGTGCTGGCCACCTACGGTGAGCTGGACGGTCTGACCGGCGAGATCCGTACGACCGCCCGGCCGCCGGCCATCCCGCCCCTGGACCAGTGCCTCGGGACGAGCGACGGCACGGCGCCGATCCCCGGCAGCTCCGCCATCACCGAGCGGCTCGACATCAAGCTCGACCCTGCGACGGTCGGCTGGGCCGTCGGTGCCCCCTCGGGCAAGGGCGAGATGCGGGGCTGGTTCGGGCTCGCGGACGGCCGCGACGCGGACCCGCTCTCCCTGCTGCTGACCGTCGACGCCCTGCCGCCGACCTCCTTCGAGCTGGGGCTGAAGGGCTGGACGCCCACCATCGAGCTCACCACGCACATCCGCTGCCGTCCCGCCCCCGGGCCACTGCGCGTCTCCATCACCACCCGCAATCTCGCGGGCGGCTTCCTGGAGGAGGACGCGGACGTCTGGGACAGCGCCGACCGCCTCGTCGCCCAGTCCCGCCAGCTGGCCCGCGCCCCCCGGGGCTGACCCCCGCGCCATGATGGTGCGGTGAAGTCCGACCGGCTGCTCTCCGTCCTGCTGCTGCTCCAGACCCGCGGCCTGGTGCCCGCCGGTGACCTGGCCGAGCGCCTCGAAGTCTCCGTACGCACCATCTACCGGGACGTCGAGGCGCTCTCGGCCTCCGGCGTGCCCGTCTACGCGGAACGCGGGCGGAACGGCGGGATCGCACTGCTGCCGGGATTCCGTACGGACGTCACCGGGCTCACCGCCGACGAGGCGCGCTCCCTGTTCGTCCTCGCCGCACAGGGGGTCCACTCGGCACTCGGACTGGACGCCGCTCTGGGGTCGGCGCTGCGCAAGGTGATGGCCGCCCTCCCGGCCCCGCACCGCCCCGCCGCCGAACAGACCGGCCGCCGCATCCTGGTGGACCCGGTCCGCTGGATGAGCGGACCGCAGGACGCCGTCGACGTGGGCGAGCTGCACGACGCGGTCTTCGCCGACCGGAGGCTGGTGCTCCACTACCGGCACAGCGGTACGGACACCCCGCGTGCCTACACCGTCGATCCGTACGGCCTCGTCGTGAAGGCGGGCGTCTGGTACCTGACCGCCGACCTGGACGGTGAACCCCGGCTCTTCCGCGCGGACCGGGTGGAGCGGGCGGTCCTCACCGGGGAGCCCGTGGTGCGCAGGGAAGGCGTGGAGCCCGCCGGCGTCTGGGAGGAGCTGCGCCGTCAGGTCGAGGACCGGCAGGGGGACGTGCGGCTCCGGGTACGCGTCCACCGCTCCAGGCTGGACCTCTTCGTGCGTCTCCACGCGGGGGTGCTGACCGGCCGCCCGGAGCCGGAGCCGGCGGGGGAGTGGCTGCTCGCCGGGCTGGCCGTGCCCGAGCTCGGGTGGGTGCGTTCCCTGCTCTCGTTCGGCCCGGACCTCGAAGTGCTGTCGCCCCCGGAGGCCCGCCGCCTGCTCGTCGAAGCCGCCACCGCGGTCACGGAGCTGTACGCAGGAAACGGGTGAGCGCCGCGGTGAGCTCGGCGGGAGCGTCCTCCTGCACGAGGTGCCCGGCCCCCTCGATCAGCCGCAGCTCGGCGCCCGGGATCATCCCGGCCAGCTCATGGCCGCGGGCGACCGGGATCCAGGTGTCTTCCGTGCCCCAGCAGACGAGCACCGGCAGATCCAGCTCCCCGTACCGGTGCTGGATCTCGTCGGTGAACCGCTGGTCGTTCTGGGCGATCTGCCGGTAGAACGCGGGCTGCCCGGTTTCGGTGCACCAGGGGGCGACCAGGCGGTCCAGTACCGCCGGATGCAGGCCCGGGTGGCTGGCCGAGCCGACGTACTCGGTCACCAGTGCGCGGTGCAGGCCGGGCGGCAGCTCGCCGAAGACCTCGGCGCTGCCGCCCAGCAGCCGGTAGGCGGGAGACCCCCACGGAGCCAGTGCCACCGGGTCGACGAGGGCCAGGCGCCGGTAGCGGGCGCCGTGCAGGAGGTGGGCGCGCAGGGCGACGCATCCCCCGAAGTCGTGGGCCGCCACGGCTGGTTCATCCAGCCCCCAGTGGCCGAGGAGCTCGGTGAGCACCCGGGCCTGGGCGCGCAGCGACACGTCCTGGCCGGTGTACTGCGCGGAGGCGCCGTAGCCCGGCAGGTCCCAGACGTGGACCCGGTGGTCCTGCGCCAGCCCCCGGGCGATACCGCGCCAGACGTACGAGGAGAAGGGTGTGCCGTGCACCAGGACGACGGGCGGGGCGCCCTCGGGGCCGAGTGCGGCCCAGCGCACCTCGCCCGTGGGGCCGGCGAAGGTCCGGTCCAGCGTCCAGTCGCTCATGGACACGACCCTACGGCGTGTCCAGCCAGTGGGTCCGTCCCAGAGTGACCAGGCGCAGCCGGCGCCGCGCCATCCGGACGACCTCCCGCTCGCCCTCCGGTCCCGCGTCCAGCAGTGCCGACGCGGTGAGGACCATGTGGTCGACGTACAGCCCGCCCAGCATCAGCAGGTCCTCCGGGTCCCAGCCCGCCGACTCCGGCTCCGCGCCGAGGACGTGGGCGACCTCTTCGGCGAAGCCGTGCAGCTGGGCGGTGATGGCTTCGCGGACCCGGCGGACGCCGCCGTGCTGCTCGCGGGCGATGAAGCGGAAGTGGGCCGGCTGCGCCGTGACATGACGGGCTATCAGTTCGACGCTCCGGTCGAGCCGCTCCTCGCTGTCCCCGGTGTCGGCGAGGATCGCGCCGATCATGCCGTGCAGGCTCCCCAGGGTCTCCTCGACGAGCGCCACGCCCAGGGCCGCCGTGCCGTCGAAGTGCCGGTAGAAGGAGGTCGGCGTCATCCCCACCGCGCGTGTCACCTCACGCAGGCCCAGGCTGCTCAGGCTCTGATGCTCCAGCAGCTCCAGCGCCGCGTCGAGCAGCGCCTGGCGCGTCTTCAGCTTCTGGGCCTGGCGGACGCCTGTGGTGTGACTCATGCCATTCAGTAAACAACCGTTCTCCGAGTCCTGGAAGGGGTACGGGGTCTAGACTCGTTAGTCAGTGAACAGTCGTGCTCTCAAAGCTCGCAGAAAGGCCGGACATGTTCGTGCTCGTCGCCGCCCTGCTCCTGCTGGGGGTCGTCCTCGGAGCGGTCGCGCATCTCCCGCTCCCCGTGGCCCTGGCCGCCGCCGCCGTGATCGGTCTCTGGCTGGCGGTCTTCGGCGCCCGTGAGCGCCTCGCCCGCCGCACCCGCTGAGGAAGGAGTCCACGTCATGGCATTCACCACCGCTCGCACCGCTCCGCGTGACACCCGATCCGCCGACGCCGCTCCCGCGGGCCCGTCGCGCGTCGACCGGTCGTCCGGGGGGCAGTCGTCGACCCGTCAGCCGTCCACCGGCCAGTCGGCTTCACGACCGGCCTCCCGACCGGCCTCCCGACCGGCTTCCGGACCGGCCTCCCGACCGGCTTCCGGATCGGCTTCCCGAGAGGCCGACGGGCTCGCCGTCGCCTCGTTCGTGCTCGGGCTGCTCGGCCTCCTGGTGATGAACATCGTGCTCGGGCCGGTCGCCATCGTCATGGCGCTGCTGGCCCTCGCCCGCTCCACCGCCCGCCGCGGCCGAGCCCTGCTCGGGCTGTGCCTCGGAATCGCCGACCTGGTCGTCCTCGCCGTGCTGGTCACGGCCAACGGCACGGTCTCCTGGAGCCTCGCCGGCTGAGTGCGCCCCGGGCCGAGCGGTTCGCTCGGGACCGGGGTCACGCCCGGACCGACCGCCAGATCCGCTCCGGCAGGAGGCGAGCCGCCTCGTCGAGGTCGACGTCGTCGATGCCCGACAGCGACCGGCGGGCGACGGCGACCACAGGGCCCAGGACCAGGGACTCGATCAACGGCAGCGGAAGAGGGGCCAGCTCCCCGGACTCCACATGCAGCCGGATCCAGCCGCCCATGTCGGAGACCCTTGCCTCCTGGGCGTCGCGGAGTTCCTTGCCCTGGGCCATGCCCTTGCGGTCGGAGAGCGGGGAGTGCAGCAGCAGGGCGGGGCCCGCGTGCTCCTGGACGAAGGTCAGGTAGGCCTCCACGGCGGCGGCGATTCCCGCACGCGCGCCGTCGGCACCCCGCAGGGCCTCGGCCAGCCCGCCGAGCAGCCGGTCCAGCCAGCGGTGGCTGAGGGCACCGACGAGGCCGTCGAGGCTGCCGAAGTGGTGGTAGAGGCTGCCCAGGCTGACACCGCTGGCCCGGATGACCGCGTTGACCGTGAGGCCCTGCTCGCCCGACGCGACGAACACGCGCAGTGCGGCGTCCAGGAGCAGGTCCGACGTGACTTCGCCGCGGTGCTGCTTGGGGCTCATCGGGTGACCGTCCCTGTGGTTCGTGAGGCGGGGCTCTTCCGCGGTGAACATCTAGAGCATTTTTCTAGAAAGTGCCTCCGCCTCAAGTATCCACTGGCCAGACTGCCCGTGGTACGGATCGGTGTGTCACGGGGAGACGGTGCGGGCGTGTTGGATCTGGCAGGTAGTGGGGCCAAGCCGCTGGACGTGGAGGATCCACGGCAGATCGGAGGGATCCCTCTCGCGGGCCGGCTCGGCTCCGGGGGGATGGGGCGGGTCTATCTCGGGGTCCATGAGGGACGCTATGTCGCCGTCAAGCAGGTGCTGCCCTCGATCGCGGGCGAGGACCAGGACTTCGTCCGCCGCTTCGGGCACGAGCTGGACAACCTCTCCCGGCTGCCGGCGGAGGCCACCGCACCTCTGCTGGCCAGTGACCGCGACGCGAGGCCCCCGTGGCTGGCGACCGCGTACGTTCCCGGGCTCACCCTGAGCAAGGCCCTCGAGCTGAACCGGGGGCCACTGGACGCGGGCACCCTGTGGCTGCTGATGCGCGAAGCCGCCGCGGGACTGGTTACCGTGCACGAACTGGGCATGGTGCACCGGGACCTCAAGCCCTCCAACGTCATGCTGACGGTCGAGGGAGCCACGGTCATCGACTTCGGCGTCGCCCGCGCCACCGATCAGAGCCAGCTGACCAGAAGCGGCATGGTGGTCGGCACGCCCGCCTACATGGCCCCCGAACAAGCGACGACGAGGCGGGACCTGAGCGGGGCGGCGGACGTGTTCGCCCTGGGGTCGGTCATCGCGTACGCGGCCAGCGGCACACCTCCCTTCGGAGAGGAGTCCGGCCCTGCCGTGCTCTACCGCATCGTGCACGAGGAGCCCGACCTGGGGGCGCTGCGGGAGCTGGACCCCGGTCTCGCCGACGTCGTCGCGGACTGTCTCGCCAAGGACCCCGAGGCCAGGCCGACCGCCGCCGGGCTGCTTCGGCGTGCCACGGAGCACGGGCCGTTCACGGCCCCCCTGTGGCCGGAGTCCATCAACGGGGACCTCGCTGAGAAGGCCGCCTTCGCGGCCCGTGTCCAGGAGATCGAGCTCCCGCCGCCCGTGTCCGTGGAGACGATGGGACCGGGGCGGAAGCCGCGCCCGGAGCCCCGCGAACGGCGGCGGCGCACCCGCGTGTTCTTCGCCGTCGTGCCCGTCGTGGTGGCCGTGGGCGGAGCGACACTCGCCGTCCAGCTGCTGCCCTACACCTTCGGCGCGGACGAGCGCGTCGCCACCGGGCCGTCGGTCTCCGCCACGGCTCCGGCCGCGCCCGGCGCTTCCTCCGCCGGCGCGAGCCCGTCCGGCTCGGCGTCGCCGGGGGAGTCGCCGAAGGCCAAGGAGAAGGGGGAGCAGGGCAAGGGCGGGGACAAGAAGCCCGACGGCACGTCCGAGCCGGTGCCGGAAGCCGGGGGCGGCCCCGGGGACGCCTCCGACTCGTCGGGCGGCTCCGGCGCGTCGGGCGGTTCCAGCGGGTCCGGATCCTCCAGCGGGTCCGGCACTTCCGGAGGATCCGACGGATCCAGTGGCTCCGGCGGTTCCAGCAGCTCCGGCGGGTCCAGTGCCACCGGGGGGTCCGGCTCCGGAGGAACCGCGCCCTCCGGTAACCACCGCTATCGCAACGGCGGGAACGGCAAATGTCTCGCCGCCCCGTTCAACGGCTACCCGAGCACCGGCACCTGCGACGGCTCGGGCACCGTCTGGAGCGTCCGGAGTGTGTCCGGCGGATCCTTCCAGCTCGTCCATGAGTCGGGCAGGTCGTGCCTCAGCGCCGGCGCCGGAGGCATCCTGCTGCTCTCGAGCAACGAGGACGCCTCACGCCAGTGGCGAGCGGGGTCGGGCGGCACCTTCGTGAGCGTCGGCACGGGCGGCTGCCTCGGAACGGGGAACGGCGGCGGCCTCCTGGCGAGCAGCTGCTCGGGAGCGACGGCGCAGCGCTGGACAGCCGTCTGAGCGCCGGTGGGGCCCTCGCCCGCGGCCTCCTCCGCCCTGCCGCGGACGGGGGGCCCGCTGCGCCGAGCGACGCGGGCGGCACGCGCCGCTCCACGGGCTCGTAGAATCGTCACCACCATGGCTTACCTCGACCACGCCGCGACCACGCCGATGCTTCCGGAGGCGATCGCGGCGATGACCGCGCAGCTCGCCGTCACCGGCAACGCGTCCTCCCTGCACGCTGCCGGGCGCCGGGCCCGCCGTACCGTCGAGGAGTCCAGAGAGACCCTCGCCGACGCGCTCGGCGCGCGCCCCAGCGAGGTGGTCCTGACCTCCGGCGGCACCGAGGCCGACAACCTCGCGGTGAAGGGGCTCTACTGGGCGCGCCGGGACGCCGACGCCCGGCGCACCCGCGTCCTCGCCAGCCCCGTGGAGCACCACGCGGTCCTCGACGCCGTGGACTGGCTGGCCGAGCACGAGGGCGCCACCGTCGAGTACCTCCCGGTCGACGCGTACGGCCGGGTGCACCCGGAGGCGCTGCGCGAGGCGCTCGCCCGCAACCCCGACGACGTGGCCCTGGCCACCGTGATGTGGGCCAACAACGAGATCGGCACCATCATGCCGATACGTGAACTGGCGGAAGTCGCAAACGAGTTCGGTGTCCCCATGCACGCCGACGCGGTGCAGGCGTTCGGGCAGCTGCAAGTCGACTTCGCCGGCTCCGGGCTGGCCGCGATGACGGTGAGCGCGCACAAGACAGGCGGCCCGTTCGGCATCGGGGCGCTGCTGCTCGGGCGCGACCACACCCCCGTACCGGTCCTGCACGGCGGAGGACAGGAGCGGCACGTGCGCTCCGGCACCCTCGACGTACCCGCGGTGGCCGCGTTCGCCGTGGCGGGGCAGCACGCCGCCGACGGGCGGGAGAGCTTCGCCCGTGAGATCGGCGCGCTCAGGGACGAGCTGGCCGCAGCCGTCCTGAAGGCCGTCCCCGACGCCCTCCTCGGCGGCGACCCCGCCCCCGGCGGGCGGCTGCCCGCCAACGCCCACTTCACCTTCCCCGGGTGCGAGGGGGACTCCCTCCTTCTGCTGCTCGACGCCCAGGGCATCGAGTGCTCCACCGGATCGGCGTGCACCGCGGGCATCGCGCAGCCCAGTCATGTCCTGCTGGCCACCGGCACCGACCCCGCCCTGGCACGCGGCACACTGCGCTTCTCTCTCGGCCACACCTCGACCGCACAGGACGTCCAGGACGTCGCACGGGCGATCGGTCCGGCCGTCGAACGGGCCAGGACGGCGGGGCTCAGCTAGCGAGCGACCCGGCCGTGGACGCCGCGCGCACCAGCTTCATGTAGCGGGGCCAGTCCCAGTGCGGTCCGGGATCGGTGTGGTCCGTCCCGGGCACCTCGATGTGCCCGATGATGTGCTCGCGGTCCACCGGGATCCCGTACCGCTTGCATATCGACGCCGTCAGCCGCGCGGACGACTCGTACATCTCGTCGGTGAAGTCCTGCGGGCGGTCGACGAACCCCTCGTGCTCGATACCGACGCTGCGCTCGTTGAACGAGCGGTTGCCCGCGTGGTACGCCACGTCGAGCTCACGGATCATCTGGGTCACCCGGCCGTTCTGCCGCACGATGTAGTGCGTCGCCGCCCGGTGCGCCGGGTCCTGGAAGACCTTGACCGCGCTCGCGTAGCTGCCCTGGGTGACATGGACGATCACCCGGTCCACGCCGTAGTCGTCGGGGCGGTCGGCACGGCGCCAGTTCCCCTCGGAGGCCGCGATCCACCGGGCCGGGGTGTAGTCCAGCTCACCCGCCTCGCGCGGCTTCTCCACGCCCGGCACCCGCCACCAGACGCGCCGGATCTCCTCCGCGGCCAGCACGGCCGTGCCCGCCGCCGCGACACCGCCGCCGATGAGCAGCGACCGCCGGCTGATGCCGTGACCAGGAGTTCTACCCGCTCCACCGGCACTCCCGTTGTTCCCCATGTGCTCCTCAACGCTTATCGGCGAGCATTCCGTTCCCGGCGCCCCGTACTCTGGTGAAGCTATGACTGAGACCTCCCAGCGCCCCCTCCGTGTGCTCGCCGCCATGTCGGGCGGAGTCGACTCCGCCGTCGCGGCGGCCCGAGCCGCCGAGGCAGGCCACGACGTGACCGGTGTGCACCTCGCCCTCTCCGCGAACCCCCAGTCCTTCCGTACGGGCGCCCGCGGCTGTTGCACCATCGAGGACTCCCGGGACGCCCGCCGCGCGGCGGACGTCATCGGCATCCCGTTCTACGTCTGGGACCTCGCGGAACGCTTCCGTGAGGACGTCGTGGACGACTTCGTCGCGGAGTACGAGGCCGGGCGCACGCCCAACCCCTGCCTGCGCTGCAACGAGAAGATCAAGTTCGCCGCGCTGCTCGACAAGGCGCTGGCGCTCGGCTTCGACGCGGTGTGCACCGGCCACTACGCCACCGTCGTGCTGAACGACGACGGCACCCGGGAGATGCACCGCGCCTCGGACATGGCCAAGGACCAGAGCTACGTCCTCGGTGTCCTGGACGAGAAGCAGCTCGCCCACGCCATGTTCCCGCTCGGCGACACCCTCACCACCAAGGACGAGATCCGGGCCGAGGCCGAGCGCCGGGGCCTGGCGGTCGCCAAGAAGCCCGACAGCCACGACATCTGCTTCATCGCCGACGGCGACACCCAGGGCTTCCTGGCCGGCCGCCTCGGCGGCCCCGCCGAGGGCGACATCCTCGACGAGTCGGGCGAGAAGGTCGGCACCCACGAGGGCGCCTTCGGCTTCACCATCGGCCAGCGCAAGGGACTGCGGATCGGCCACCCCGCCCCCGACGGCAAGCCGCGCTACGTCCTGGACATCTCCCCGGTGAACAACACGGTGACGGTGGGCCCGGTGGAAGCCCTCGACGTCACCGCCCTGACCGCCATCAGGCCCCGCTGGTGCGGCACCCCGCCGTCCGGCCCCGGCACGTACACCGCCCAGCTCCGTGCCCACGGCGGCGAGACCGAGGTGAGCGCGGAACTGCTCGACGGAACACTCCACGTCACCTTCACCGAGCCGGTCCGCGGCGTCGCCCCGGGCCAGGCGGTCGTGCTCTACGACGGGACGCGGGTCGTCGGGTCCGCCACGATCGCTACGACGGTCCGCCGGGAGAAGGCGTCGGCCACGGGCTGACGCGCGGACGTGGCAGGGGCCGCGTCACAGGCGCCGGGTGCGGATCGTCCGCATGCGGTGTACGTGAGACGGGGCCGGCTCGTGAGCGCTTCCCGCCCACCAGGCGATCGCGCCGCGCCCCGTCGCCATGAACCCTCGGCCCGGAGCAGTCCGGTGCACCGGCTTCGGCCGGGAATCGCCCCGCCGCGCGTCCGACCCCTGTACGGACGCGGCGGCGAGGCGGCTCAGGACGCCCGGCCGGCGAACACGTCCCTGGCGAAGAAGTCCGCGAGCACCGGCGCGATCGCGTGCGGGGCCAGCTCGCGGGTCTGACCGGTCAGGGTGCGGTGCCTCGCCCGGGGGATCGCGGCGGCGAGGGCGAGAGTCGTCTCGTGCGCCTGTGGCGTGCTGAAACCGCCGGTCACCACCAGGGTGCGCGCCGTGACGGAGGCCAGCCGCCCGGTCGGGACCGAACCGTCGCCCAGCAGGGCGTCGTCGTAGGCGAGGGTGTGGGCCAGCGCCTCGAGGCCGGGCCAGAGCGGGGCCCTGCGCATGCGGGCGATCATCGCCTCAGGGACCCCCGTCCGCGACAGGTACAGCTCGACGGCGCCGCCCCGGTCACCCGCCGCCAGCAGCCGGTGCAGCGAGGCGGTGCACCGGGACTTGTACAGGAGGCCGGCGGGGCCCGGGGTGTACGGCGGTTCGTAGACCGCCAGGAGGTCCACCGGCAGCCCCGCCGCGTGCGCCTCCAGAGCCAGGGCCCCGCCCGACAGCATCCCGAACAGCGAGACGCGCTCACCCGTCGCGGCCGCGACCGCCGCCAGGTCCTCGATCTCGCGGCGGAGCGAGTACGGCCCGCCGTCCCCGCTCGCCCCGCGCCCGCGGCGGTCGTACGTGACGACCGTGAAGCGCGGGGCCAGCAGAGCGGCCAGCGGCGCTCCGTCGGCCGCGGTGCTCAGAGCCCCGCCGACGAGGATCACCGGCGGCCCGTCGCCGCGGCGGCGGTACGCGATCGACGTGCCGTCACGGGAGAGAGTCTTGTCCATGTGAGGGTGGACCGCCGTACGCCGCGAAACTCATCGCATCGGCGTGAGAATGTTTTTGACGGTCAGTCGGGGACGAGTTCCGTGGAGTAGAAGCAGAAGTGCCCCTTGATCGCGGCGACCTGTTCCTTGGGCTCCGGGTACGCCCAGACGAGGTCCGCCGCCCCAGGCAGCGACCAGTACGACGCGTCGCCCTTGAACGGACAGTGCGTACGGGTGTCCGAAGGCGTCAGCAGCTCCGTACGGACGTCCTCGGGCGGCAGGTAGTAGCGGTCGGGGCAGCCCGTCTCGCGCAGCACCAGCGGGCGGCGGCTCTCCGCGAGCACCTGCCCGTCGTGCACCGCGCGCACGTGCACGGCGGCCTGTCCGACGGTGATCGTGTGTCCTGTGAGAGAGGTCATACAGGGTTCAGCCGTGGCGCGGGCCGCTTTCTTCCCGTGTCCGCGACCCGCCGTACGGTGTCCGTATGAACATCTGCGTCTTCCTCTCCGCCGCCGACCTCGACGACCGCTACACCGTGCCCGCCCGTGAATTCGCCGAACTGCTGGGCAGGGCCGGGCACACCCTCGTCTGGGGAGGGTCGGAGAGCGGCCTCATGAAGGTCGTCGCCGACGGTGTCCAGGAGTCCGGCGGGCGGCTCGTCGGGGTGTCGGTGGACTTCCTGGCCGCCAAGGCGCGGACGAACGCGGACGAGATGGTGATCGCCAAGGACCTGGCCGAGCGCAAGGCGCTGCTCCTGGAGAAGTCCGACGCCATCGTGATCATGGTGGGCGGCACGGGCACGCTCGACGAGGCGACGGAGATCCTGGAGCTCAAGAAGCACGGCAAGCACACCAAGCCCGTCGTCCTGCTGAACACCGCCGGCTTCTACGACGGCCTGCACCAGCAGTTCCTGCGCATGGAGGACGAGGGCTTCCTCCCGCTTCCGCTCACCGAGCTGGTCTTCTTCGCCAAGGACGGCGTCGGCGCGCTCGCCCACATCGAGGAGTCGGCCGGCCTGCAGTGAGGCGGGACCGGCGGTGAGGCGGACACCCGCGGTGGTGCGAGCATGAGGGCATGCCTACTCATCTCATCACCGGCGCCGGTTCCGGCATCGGCGCGGCCGTCGCGCGCCGCCTGCTGGAGCGCGGCGACGAGCTCGTGCTGCTGGCCCGCGACGCCGGACGCGCCAAGGAACTGGCCGCGCTGCACCCCGGCGCCCGCACCCTCGTGGGCGATCTCGGCAACCCCGACCGGCTCTCCTGGGCCTTCGGGCAGCAGACCATGCCCGACCGCCTCGACTCGCTGCTGCACATCGCGGGCGTCGTCGAGCTCGGCACGATCGGGGACCTCACCCCCAAGGCCTGGCACTTCCAGCTGAACGCCAACCTGGTCTCCCCGGCCGAGCTGACGCGTCTGCTGCTGCCGCAACTGCGTGTCGCCCAGGGCCAGGTCGTCTTCGTGAACTCCGGCGCGGGACTCGCCGCGCACGCCGAATGGGGCGCGTACGCGGCGAGCAAGCACGGGCTCAAGGCGCTCGCCGACTCGCTGCGCCACGAGGAGCACGGCAACGGGGTCAGGGTCACCTCCGTCTATCCCGGCCGCACCGCCAGCCCCATGCAGGCCAAGGTCCACCAGCAGGAGGGCAAGGAGTACGACGCCTCGCGCTGGATCGACCCTGAGTCGGTGGCCACCACGATCCTGCTCGCGCTCGATCTGCCCCGGGACGCCGAGATCAACGACCTGACGGTCCGCCCCGGCCGCTGATCCCGTCGGCCCGTCGGCCCGGTGGCCCGTCCCGGACGCCGGGCCGGCCGGCCCTACGCCGCCCCCGGCGGCCGGGACCCCGTGCCCCGGGACCGTAGGCTTTCCGCGTGAGCGAGAAGAGCGGGTTCAGCGCGAGTGCAGCCACCGGGATCGGGTCCATGCCGGGAGGAGACGCCCGGGAGGCGGCGAAGACCGTCACCGGGTCCTTCGCGGACGGCCAGGGCATGCCGTATCTGGCGGAGCTGCCCGCGCGAGGCCCCGGCGCGGACATGATCGGGCGCACCGTCGGCCTGCTCACCGAGATGTACGGCCACGTCGAGCCCAGCGGCTGGCGGATCAGCGACCGCCCCGGCCGCGACACCCGCCGGGCCCGCTCCTGGCTCGGCGAGGACCTCGACGCGCTGGAGGAGTTCACCCAGGGCTACGAGGGGCTCCTCAAGGTCCAGGCCGTCGGGCCGTGGACCCTGGCCTCCGGGCTGGAACTGCGGGGCGGCGAGGCCATGCTCGGCGACCCCGGGGCCTGCCGCGACCTGGCGGGCTCGCTGGCGGAGGGGCTGCGCTCCCACCTGGCCGATGTGCGGCGCAGGGTCCCGGGCGCGGAGGTCGTCCTCCAGCTCGACGAACCCTCCCTGACCGCCGTACTGCTGGGGCGGGTCAGGTCGGCGAGCGGCTACCGCACCTACCGCGCCGTGGACCGCCAGATCGTCGAGGGGACGCTGCGCGACCTCCTCGCCGTCAACGGAGAGGGGCTCAAGGCCGTCCACTCGTGTGCCCCCGAGGTGCCCTTCGCGCTGCTGCGCCGTGCCGGGGCGGACGCGGTCTCCTTCGACTTCTCCCTGCTCACCGAGCGTGAGGAGGAGGCGATCGGGGAAGCCGTCGAAGGCGGCACCCAGCTCTTCCTCGGCGTGGTTCCCGGCACCGACGCCGCCTCGACCGCATTGTCGGACCCGGGCGGTAGCGTCAAGGAGGTCAGGACGTTGTGGAGCAGGCTGGGGCTGAATCCGGGGACTCTCAGCGAGTCCGTCGTGATCACCCCGTCCTGCGGGCTGGCGGGAGCGTCACCCGCGTACGCGCGCGCCGCGCTCGCCCACTGCGCCCGGGCGGCGAAGTCGCTCGCGGACAACCCTGAGTAACGGGTCGCGGAGTCAACAGGGCAACGGGAGGAACAGGCGATGGCCGGCGAACAGCAGGCGCAGCAGCTGACCGGAGTGCCGGCGGAGGTGCGGGAACAGCACGCGCTCCTCGCCGAGCAGATCGAGGAGCACCGCTTCCGGTACTACGTGAAGGACCAGCCGGTCGTCGACGACGCCGAGTTCGACCGGCAGATGCGCGCGCTGGAGGCGATCGAGGACGACCACCCCGAGCTGCGTACCCCCGACTCGCCGACACAGAAGGTGGCGGGGCCCTACACCACGGAATTCACCTCCGTCGAGCACCGTGAGCGCCTGCTCTCGCTGGACAACGCCTTCGACGACGAGGAGCTCGCCGCCTGGGCCGAGCGGGTGGCCAAGGACGTGGGCAGGGGCGGATACCACTTCCTGTGCGAGCTCAAGGTGGACGGCCTCGCCGTCAACCTCACCTACGAGCACGGCAGGCTGACCCGCGCGGCGACCCGCGGCGACGGCCGGGCGGGGGAGGACATCACCCCCAACGTCCGTACGATCGCGGAGATCCCGCTCCGCCTCAAGGGCGACCGCGTTCCCGAACTGGTCGAGATCCGGGGCGAGGTCTTCTTCCCCATGGAGGCCTTCGAAGGGCTCAACGCCCGGCTGGTCGAGGCGGGCGACAAGCCCTTCGCCAACCCGCGCAACGCGGCGGCGGGATCGCTGCGGCAGAAGGATCCCAAGGTCACCGCCACCCGCCCGCTCCACATGGTGGTGCACGGCATCGGCGCCCGCGAGGGCTTCGACATCGACCGGCTCTCCCAGGCGTACGACCTCCTGAAGGAGTGGGGCCTGCCGACCGCCAGGCACAACAAGGTGGTCCGGTCCCTCGACGAGGTGCGGGAGTTCATCGCCTGGTTCGGTGAGAACCGCCAGTCCGTCGAGCACGAGATCGACGGCGTCGTCATCAAGCTCGACGAGATCCCGCTCCAGGGAAGGCTGGGCTCGACCTCGCGCGCGCCCCGCTGGGCGATCGCCTGGAAGTACGCCCCGCAGGAGGTCAACACCAAGCTGGTCAACATCCGGGTCGGCGTGGGACGCACCGGCCGGGTCACGCCCTACGCCCAGGTCGAGCCCGTCGAGGTGGCGGGCTCGGAGGTCGAGTTCGCCACCCTGCACAACCAGAACGTGGTGAAGGCCAAGGGGGTACTCATCGGCGACACGGTGGTGCTCCGCAAGGCGGGAGACGTCATCCCGGAGATCCTCGGGCCGGTCGTCGACCTGCGCGACGGCGGCGAGCGGGAGTTCGTCATGCCGTCCGAATGCCCCGAGTGCGGGACGGCACTGCGCCCCATGAAAGAGGGCGACATCGACCTCCGCTGTCCCAACGCCCGTTCCTGCCCGGCCCAGTTGCGGGAGCGTCTGGCCTACCTCGCAGGCCGCAAGTGCCTGGACATCGACCACTTCGGGTATGTGGCCGCCGCAGCCCTCACCAAGCCGCTGGAGCCCGCCGAGCCGCCCCTGCTGGACGAGGGGGACCTCTTCGGGCTGACGGTGGAGCAGCTGCTGCCGATCCGCGCGTACGTCCTGGACACGGACAGCGGACTTCCCAAGCGCGACCCGAAGACGGGCGAGGAGAAGATCGCCACGGTCTTCGCCAACCAGCAGGGTGAACCCAGGAAGAACGCCCTCGGCATGCTGGAGGGCATCGCGGCGGCCAGGCAGGCCCCGCTCGCCCGGATCCTCACCGGGCTGTCGATCCGCCACGTGGGTCCGGTGGCCGCCGTCGAACTGGCCCGGCAGTTCCGGTCCGTCGACCGGATCGACGAGGCGTCCGAGGAGGAGCTGGCC
This sequence comes from Streptomyces sp. NPDC102402, assembly GCF_044765765.1. Lineage (NCBI taxonomy): Bacteria > Bacillati > Actinomycetota > Actinomycetes > Kitasatosporales > Streptomycetaceae > Streptomyces > Streptomyces sp. NPDC102402. Next base: position 10,980 of record NZ_JBIWKR010000023.1, on the reverse strand, counting down.
GCCGCGGACGGGGTGGGGCCCATCATCGCCGCCTCGGTCAAGCAGTGGTTCGCCGAGGACTGGCACCGCGAGATCCTGCGCAAGTGGCGGGAGGCCGGGGTCCGGATGGAGGACGAGGGCGCGGGCGAGGACGAGGGGCCGCGACCGCTGGAGGGGCTCACCGTCGTGGTCACCGGCACGCTGACGGCGCACACCAGGGACGGAGCCAAGGACGCGCTCCAGAACCTCGGGGCCAAGGTCACCGGATCCGTCTCGAAGAAGACCTCGTTCGTGGTGGTGGGCGACAACCCGGGCTCCAAGTACGACAAGGCGATGCAGCTGAAGGTGCCCGTCCTCGACGAAGGGGGTTTCGCCGTGCTGCTGGAGGAGGGGCCGGACGCGGCCAGGGAGGCCGCTGTTCCTCCCGAGGCCTGATCGAGGCGCGATCGAGACGCCGGGCGGTGCGTGGCGGCTGCCGGGAGGGGAAGTAAGCGGACGAGGCGGACGGGAGCGGGGTCCGGGGGCCCGTCCCGGCCCGCGGACATCACCCGTTCGGCGCATATCAGACCGACCGGGGTGTCAGGTCCGCATTCGGGCAAGACCTGTAGAGCGCTGCCCGTGGCGGCCCTCGGCGGCCTACTGTTGAACGAGCACCTGCTGTGCCCGGCCGCGTGGTGGGATTTGGGTCGTGGTGGCATGGGAGCGGGGGCCACCGTGGGACATCGGCACCGCCGGCTGTGAGAGGGACGGAATGAAACCGACCGAGAGCGCCGCAACGGTGTCGCGGCTGCAAGGTTTCGCGGGCCTCACGTCAAAAGTGGGCGCCGTCGTCGTGGCGGTCGCCACGGTGCAGCTCGCGACCGGGTTCTACCGGACGGTCGACGACGGCCACGCGCTCTTCCCCGCCGGCACCGCGGGCTGGTCGCTCGCCGTGCTCACCGGGATCATCGTCGGGCACCTCGTCGCGCTCGGGCGCGACCGCTGGTGGGGCGGCACCGGCTCCGGTGCCGCCCTCACCCTCGCCGTGCTGCTCCTCTACGGCTGGGTGGCCGCCGGACTCGTCAGCCTCGTCGTCGTGGTGCTCGTCGGCACGGCCAGGCGCCACCGGTGGTGGCAGGGACTGCTGCACGGGGCGGTGGACATACTCGGCATAGGGGCGGCCGCGCTCGTCCTCTCCGCCTTCGGCGACGTGCCGACGGTCGAGACGCCCTGGCGGCCACTCCACTGGGGCATCGGCGCCGTACCGGAAGTGCTGCTCGCCGCCGGTACGTACCTCCTCGTCACCCGTGTCCTGCTCTGGTACGCCAGGGCCTCCCAGGGCGGCGGGCTGCCGACGATCGCCCGTACCGCGCTGCTGCGCCAGGGCCTCGTGGCCGTCGCCCTGCTCGGTATCGCCCCGCTGATCTGTGTGGTGGCCTCGGCCATGCCCGTGCTGCTGCCGCTCTTCGCCGTCCCGCTGATCGCCCTGGACTCCACGCTCTGGATCGCCCGGGCCAGGGCCGAGGAGCAACTGCGGGACCCGCTGACCGGCCTGCCCAACCGTCAGTGGCTCCTGGAGAGGACGTGGACGGCCCTGGAGGAGGCCGACAGTACCGGCACCCGCTCCGCCCTCGTCCTCATCGACCTCGACCGCTTCCGGGCCGTCAACGACACCCTCGGCCACCTCGCCGGGGACCGGCTCCTCCTCCAGATCGCGGAGCGGCTGCGGCTCGCCCTGCCGCGTGGCGCGGAGGCCGCACGGCTGGGAGGCGACGAGTTCGCCGTGCTGCTGCCGACGGCGGACTCGACCACCAGCGCCCAGCGAGTCGCCCGCCACCTGGTCGCCGCGCTCTCCTCGCCCCTCGACCTCGACGGTCTGACCCTCGTGCTGGAGGCGAGCGCGGGCGTAGCCGTGCACCCCGACCACGCGCTGGACGCCGAAGGGCTGCTCAGACGGGCGGACGTGGCCATGTACCAGGCCAAGCGCGACCGTACGGGCGTGGAGGTGTACGAGTCGAAGCGGGACAGCAACACCCCGGACCGGCTCGGTCTGCTCGGTGACCTGCGCCGCGCCCTGGACGCCCGGGAGGTGGAGCTCCACTACCAGCCGAAGGTCCGCTTCGACGGTCAGGTGGCCGGCCTCGAAGCGCTCGTGCGCTGGGTGCATCCCGAGCGCGGCCGGGTCCCTCCGGACGAGTTCATCGCGATCGCGGAGTCCTCCGGGCTGATGCCGCACCTCACCGAGTACGTGCTGGAGACGGCGCTGGCGCAGGTGGCCCGGTGGCGGTCGCAGGGACTGTTCGTCCCCGTCGCGGTCAACGTCTCGCCGCGCGACGTCCACACCCCCGGCTTCGCGGGCAGTGTCGCGGCCCGCCTCGCCCGGCACGGGGTTCCGGCCGGTGCGCTGCAGCTGGAGATAACCGAGCACGTCCTGCTGGAGGACCCGCAGCGGGCCGCCGACACCCTGGCCGGACTGACCGCGCACGGGGTGAAGATGTCCCTCGACGACTTCGGCACCGGTTACTCCTCCCTGGTGCATCTGCGGAAGCTCCCGGTCAGCGAGCTCAAGATCGACCGCTCCTTCGTGGCACGGCTCGCCGTGGACAACGAGGACGCGGAGATCGTCCGCTGCACCATCGACCTGGCCCACTCGCTCGGGCTGATCGTCGTCGCCGAGGGCGTCGAGGACGACGAGACCTGGGAGCGGCTGCGAGACCTGCACTGTGACGCGGTGCAGGGATGGCTCGTCGCCGCGGCGATGCCGCCGCAGGAGACGACGGCCTGGCTGCGGGCCCGGGGCGAGCACGGGTGGCGGCGCCCTTCGGAGCTGCAGGCCCCGGCCGCGGCGCCCGCACTGGAACACAGACCCGCCGGGCGCGCCCTGAACCCGGGCCCGGCCACGGCCTGAACGCGTCCAGGCCGTGGCCCGATGGCCCCTGGGCCACGGCGGTGCGGGTGTGCGTCGGGTTGCCTGAGCACGTACGAGCGGGTGGCCCGAGTGCGTGCGAGCCGTGCCCCGAGTGCGTGCGAGTCGTGGCCGTTTTGTCCTCAATCGGCGAGCGGGCTCCCTCCGCCCGCCGCCGAGGCCTCCGGAGACCCCATAGGATTGGGCCAAAACCACACACCAACCCCTGAGGATCGCTGCATGCCTGGCATCACGCGCGAGGAGGTCGCCCACCTCGCCCGGCTGGCGCGTCTGGAGCTGAAGGGCGAAGAGCTCGAGCACTTCGCCGGTCAGCTCGACGACATCATCGGCGCGGTCGCCCGCGTCTCCGAGGTCGCCGACCAAGACGTACCGCCGACCTCCCACCCGCTGCCGCTGACGAACGTCATGCGCGCGGACGAGGTCCGTCCGTCGCTCACCCCCGAGCAGGCGCTCTCCGGCGCCCCGGCCCAGGAGCAGCAGCGTTTCAAGGTGCCGCAGATCCTGGGGGAGGACTAACAGCCATGACGGACATCAGCACCATCATCAAGCTCACCGCGGCCCAGACCGCCGCGAAGATCGCCTCCGGCGAGCTGACGGCCGTCGAGGTCACCGAGGCCCACCTGGCCCGGATCGACGCCGTCGACGAGAAGGTCCACGCCTTCCTGCACGTCGACCGTGAGGGCGCGCTCGCGCAGGCCCGCGCCGTCGACGCCAAGCGGGAGGCGGGCGAGAAGCTCGGCCCGCTGGCAGGCGTCCCGCTCGCGCTGAAGGACATCTTCACCACCCAGGACATGCCGACCACCGTCGGTTCCAAGATCCTGGAGGGGTGGGTCCCGCCGTACGACGCGACCCTCACCACGAAGCTGAGGGCGGCCGACGTCGTCATTCTCGGCAAGACCAACATGGACGAGTTCGCCATGGGGTCCTCCACCGAGAACAGCGCCTACGGCCCGACCGGCAACCCCTGGGACCTCACCCGCATCCCGGGCGGCTCCGGCGGAGGCTCCGCCGCCGCGCTCGCCTCCTTCGAGGCACCGCTGGCCATCGGCACGGACACGGGCGGCTCCATCCGCCAGCCCGCCGCCGTCACCGGCACCGTCGGCGTCAAGCCGACCTACGGCGGCGTCTCGCGCTACGGCATGGTCGCCTTCTCCTCCTCCCTCGACCAGGGCGGCCCCTGCGCCCGTACGGTCCTGGACGCGGCGCTGCTGCACGAGGCGATCGCCGGACATGACCCGATGGACTCGACGTCCATCGACGCACCGGTCCCGCCGGTCGTCGAGGCCGCGCGCAACGGCTCCGTCCAGGGCATGCGCGTCGGTGTCGTCAAGCAGTTCGCGGGCGAGGGCTACCAGGCCGGCGTCGTCCAGCGGTTCAACGAGTCCGTCGAGCTGCTGAAGTCCCTCGGCGCCACGGTCGTCGAGCTGGACTGCCCGTCCTTCGACCTCGCGCTCTCCGCGTACTACCTGATCGCGCCGTCCGAGTGCTCCTCGAACCTCGCCCGGTTCGACGCCATGCGCTACGGGCTGCGGGTCGGCGACGACGGCACGCGCTCCGCCGAGGACGTCACCGCCCTCACCCGTGAGGCCGGCTTCGGCGACGAGGTCAAGCGCCGCATCATCCTCGGCACGTACGCGCTCAGCTCCGGCTACTACGACGCGTACTACGGCTCGGCGCAGAAGGTCCGCACCCTCATCACGCAGGACTTCGAGAAGGCGTTCGAGCAGGTGGACGTCATCGTCTCGCCGACGACGCCCACCACCGCCTTCCCGATCGGCGAGCGCGCCGACGACCCGATGGCGATGTACCTCGCGGACCTGTGCACCATTCCGACCAACCTCGCCGGCAACTCCGCCATGTCGCTGCCCTGCGGCCTGGCCCCGGAGGACGGCCTGCCGGTCGGGCTGCAGATCATCGCCCCCGCCATGAAGGACGACCGGCTGTACAAGGTCGGAGCCGCCGTCGAGGCCGCCTTCGTGGAAAGGTGGGGACACCCGCTGCTTGAGGAGGCTCCGTCACTGTGAGTGCAATGACCAAGAAGGCCAAGAACTTCAAGAAGTCCAAGTCCGGCGTGTACCTGTCGCTCGGCACCACCGCCTTCGGCGCGCTGAGCGTCGCGAAGCAGGCCAAGCTCGCCCGGTCGGAGAACGACACCCTCCGGCTGATCGACGCCGCCGTCTCGGCCGCGGCGATCGTCACCGGTCTGGCGATCCTCTACCGCGAACTCAAGCGTCTCGGCGACGACGACGTCCTGCTGGGCTGAGAGGGAAAGTTTCACCGTGACTGTCATTGACCTGGAGTCGTACGAGGACGCCCTCGCGACGTACGACCCCGTCATGGGCCTTGAGGTCCATGTCGAGCTCGGCACCAAGACCAAGATGTTCTGCGGGTGCTCCACCGAGCTCAAGCAGGGCGCCAACTCGCAGACCTGTCCGGTCTGCCTCGGACTGCCGGGCGCGCTCCCGGTCGTCAACGAGATCGGCGTCGAGTCCGCCATCAAGATCGGGCTCGCGCTGAACTGTGAGATCGCCGAGTGGTGCCGGTTCGCCCGGAAGAACTACTTCTATCCGGACATGCCGAAGAACTTCCAGACCTCCCAGTACGACGAGCCGATCGCCTTCGACGGCTATCTGGACGTCCAGCTGGAGGACGGGGAGATCTTCCGCGTGCAGATCGAGCGCGCCCACATGGAGGAGGACACCGGCAAGTCGACTCACGTCGGCGGAGCCACCGGCCGCATCCACGGCGCCTCCCACTCGCTGCTCGACTACAACCGTGCGGGCATCCCCCTCATCGAGATCGTCACCAAGCCGATCGAGGGGGCCGGCGCACGCGCCCCGGAGGTCGCCAAGGCGTACGTCGCCGAGCTCCGCGAGCTGATCAAGGCGCTCGGCGTCTCGGAGGCCCGCATGGAGATGGGCCAGATGCGCTGCGACGTCAACCTGTCGCTGCGTCCCAACGGCACCGAGACCTTCGGTACGCGCTCCGAGACGAAGAACGTCAACTCGCTGCGCTCCGTCGAGCGGGCCGCCCGCTTCGAGATCCAGCGCCACGCCGCGGTGCTGAACTCCGGCGGGACGATCGTGCAGGAGACCCGGCACTTCCACGAGGAGGACGGCTCCACCACGGCCGGCCGCATCAAGGACAACGCCGAGGACTACCGCTACTTCCCCGAGCCGGACCTGGTTCCGGTCGCCCCTTCGCGTGACTGGGTCGAGGAGCTCCGCAAGGGCCTTCCCGAGCTGCCCCGGCTGCGCCGTAAGCGGCTGAAGGAGGAGTGGGGTGTCAACGAGCACGACATGCAGTCCATCCTCAACGCCGGCGCGGTCGACCTGATCGTCGCCACGACGGACGCGGGGGCCCCCTCCGACCAGGCCCGCAAGTGGTGGATGGGCGAACTCGCCCGGAACGCCAACGAGACGGGCCGCAGCCTGGACGAGCTGCCGGTCACCCCGGCGCAGGTCGCCCGGGTGGCGGAGCTCGTCGCCTCCGGCGACCTCAACGACAAGCTGGCGCGCCAGGTCCTCGAGGGCGTCCTCGCGGGCGAGGGCGACCCGGACACCGTCGTCGAGAAGCGCGGCCTGAAGGTCGTCTCCGACGAGGGCGCCCTGGGCACGGCCGTCGACGAGGCCATCGCGGCCAACGCGGCGATCGCCGACAAGATCCGCGGCGGCAAGGTCGCCGCGGCCGGCGCGCTGGTCGGGGCGGTCATGAAGGCCACCCGGGGCCAGGCGGACGCGGCGCGCGTGCGCGAGCTGATCCTGGAGAAGCTCGGCGTCGAGGGCTGACGTCCGGCACGCCCGAGGGGCGGTGCACCCGTTGTCCGGGTGCACCGCCCCTCGCGTGTCACCCTCCGGTCGGCGGGTTCCGTGCCGGGCCGGCCCGACGTTCACCGCCAGGCCCCGCCGAGGTCTTCCCGCAGCCATCCGGCCTGACTAGTTTCCCGCCGTAGACACGGAATCGGGAGGCTCACTTGACCACGGACATGTCACGACGGCGGCTCTTCGCACTCGGTGGCGGTGCGCTCGGCGCCGCAGCGGCGGGATCGTTCCTCCCGCCGTCGCTCCAGGCGGCCCTCGCCGCGGGGCCCGTCGGCGGGAAGACCGGTGGTAAAGGGCTGGACGCCGTCGAGCACGTGGTGATCCTCATGCAGGAGAACCGTTCCTTCGACCACTACTTCGGGACACTGCGCGGGGTGCGCGGATTCGCCGACCGCAATGCGATCGAACTCCCCTCGGGAACGCCCGTCTTCGAGCAGCCCGGACCCCTGGGGACCACCGTGCTGCCCTTCCCCGTACGCGCGGCCGCCGAGACCCAGCAGAAGGACCTGCAGTACATCGGGGCCCTCGACCACTCCTGGAACGGCGGCGCCAAGGCGTGGGCCGGCGGCTGGATGAACGGATGGATCACCGCGAAGTCGGCCGCGACCATGGCCTACTACGACCGCCGGGACATCCCGCTGCACTACGAACTCGCCGACACCTTCACGGTCTGCGACGCCTACCACTCCTCGATCCACACCTCCACCAGTCCGAACCGCAACCACCTGTGGAGCGGCAGGACGGGCGAGGAGGCCGACGGCAGGCGGGCCGTGGGCAACGACGCCTACGACGAGGGAACCCACCCCGGATACGACTGGGGCACCTACGCCGAACGGCTGGAGAAGGCCGGGCGGAGCTGGAAGACCTACACCGAGTGGGAGAACTTCACCGACAACCAGATCGAGTTCTTCACCACCTTCAAGGCGATCGCCCGCAAGGCGCTGGTGAGGACCGGCGGGCACACCTACATGGAGTCCTTCTACGCGGCGGTCCGCGACGCGGACGAAACGGACGAGCGCGAGCGGCTGCTCGGCCTGCTCGACGAAGGCGTCGCCAGCCTGACACCGGCCGAGCGCAGCCTGTTCGAGCGCGGGCTCCGCCGGGTCCCGACGGGAACGCTCGCCGACGAGTTCGCCGAGGACGTGGCGGCGGGGACACTGCCCGAGGTCTCCTACCTGGTCCCCTCGGCCGTCGACTCGGAGCATCCGAGCGTCTCGTCACCGGTGCACAGCGCGACGATCGTCTACAAGATCCTGGACGCGCTCGGCCGGCACCCCGACGTCTGGCGCCGCACGGTCGTCCTCATCACCTACGACGAGAACGACGGCTTCTTCGACCACGTGCCGCCGCCGGTCGCCCCCGCCGAGGTCACCGAGGAGCAGTGGGAGGGCAAGCCGACCGGGCTCGGAGTACGGGTGCCCCTGCTCGTCGTCTCGCCCTGGACCGTCGGCGGACACGTCTGTTCCGAGGTCTTCGACCACACCTCCGTGATCCGCCTCCTGGAGCGCTGGACGGGGGTGAAGGAGCCCAACATCGGTGACTGGCGGCGCCGGGTCACCGGTGACCTCACCTCCGCCTTCGACTTCACCCGCGCACGGCGGCGGCCGGAGACCGAGCCCCCGGCCGCGATCCCACCCTTCGGCGGACGCTGGCAGCCGAAGCCGCCCGCCGTCCAGCACATGCCCGTCCAGGAACCGGGGAGCCGCCCCGCCAGGCCCCTGCCCTACCAGCCCGACGCGCAGGCGAAGCGCGTGGAGGGGGAGCTGCGGGTGGCACTCAGCAACACCGGCAGGTCCTCCGCGCACTTCGCGCTCTACCCCTACGCGCAGGAGTTCCCAGCTCCGCAGCACCGGGACGTCAGGGGCACCGCACAGTGGATCGTGCCCCTGACGGGGGAGGGGTACCGCTTCACCGTCACCGGCCCGAACGGCTTCCGGCGGGAGTTCGAGGGCGCGGCCGACGGGGTCGCCGAGGTCGCCTCCCGCATCGACGCCCGCGAACGCGACCTGCACCTCACGCTGCGCAACAACGGCCGGCGGACGCTGACCTACACCGTCCGGCCGCTCGGCTACGTCGACGAGGACGACCTGCGGGACTGGAGTCGCACCGTCAAGGTCAGGCCGGGACGCAGCCGTACCCTCGTGCACTCCGCGGCCGATGCCCACGGCTGGTACGACCTCCTGGTCACGGCGGACGGCGAAGGCTCCTTCCGGCGCAGGCTGATGGGGCACATCGAGAACGGCAGGGCGAGTGTCACCGGCTGAACACCCGGGAGGACGGGCCGGGGGCGAGGCCGCGCGTGAGCGGAGGTGTGACCCTGCCCACGAACGGGGCCCAGGATCACGGTTGGCTGTCGGAGTGACTGTTCTCAGGCCATGTGAGGTTTTCGCTGGAGACCTGGGACAACGGCCGGGCCGTACGGGCAGGGCTCGCGGAGACCGGCCGGGTGATCAACTCGGCCGCGGTGATCATGATCTCGGTTTTCCGCCTTCCTCGCCTTCGTGCTCAGCGGCGACCGCGGCATCGCGATGTTCGGCATCGCCCTGGCCGCCGCCGCACTCGACGCCCTCGTCCTGCGCACCCTGCCGGTTCCGGCCCTGATGCACCTGCTCGGCGGGGCGAACCGGTGGCTGCCCGCCCGGCTGGACCGGCTGCCGCCCCGCATCAGCACCGAGCCGCCGGACCCAGCGGCACCGCGTGCGAAAATCCCGGGGGACCGCGCCGACGACGCCGACCGACCGGTCGGGCAGCGCGTTCGCCGAGGCAGCACGAGGACCGAGGAGAGCCACTGTGTTCACGGTGTCACTGGGTGAGGACGGGGCGGAGCTCCGCCCGCTGGAACCCTGGCAGGCGGCGGAGTTCCTCGCCCACATGGACCGGGCACGCACCCTGGTGGACCCCTGGATCCCGTTCGCCGCGGCCGCCACGGACCTGGCCTCCGCGCGGGCGCTGCTCCAGCGGTACGCCGACAAGCAGGCGGCCGACACCGGACGGCTCTACGGCATCTGGCTGGACGGCACCCTGGTCGGCGGCGTCCTCTTCCGGATATTCGAGGCGCAGAACGGCAACTGTGAGATCGGCTGCTGGCTGGAGGCCGCCGCGGAAGGCCGGGGACTGGTCACCCGCGCCTCCCGGACCCTGATCGACTGGGCCGTCGACGTGCGCGGAATGCACCGGGTGGAGTGGGTCGCCTCCTCCGCCAACAGGCGCAGCGTCGCCGTCGCCGAGAGGCTCGGAATGACCCGCGAAGGTGTCCTGCGCGAGGCCTACCCGTACCGCGGAAAGCGTCACGACCAGGAGATCTGGGCCGTCCTGGCCCCTGAATGGCGTCACGCACGGGGCTGAGGAGCTCAGTGTTAAGGAGGTTCTCATACGGGCCCCCTAGCGTGCGGCGCATGAACACCACCCCCTCCACCCCGACCACTGACGACACCGAGGAGAAGAGGACGGCAGACGAGACCGCCGCCGCGCCTGACGTGACGAAGACGGCCGGCCCCACCGAGGACGCCGTACCGGAAGGCGTCGCACCGGGCGTGACACCGTCGGACGTGACCGCGATGGACGTGGACGCGACGGACGCGGCGGCGGAGGACGGCCTGGAGACCGACCTGGAGCCCGACCCCTTCGCCGAGGCAGAGGCCGCGGCTGCCTCCGGGGTCGGCACCGGAGCCGCGGCGGTCGTGTCCGCCGGGCTCGGCATCGTCTCGCTCTCCGGAGCGTGGACCGGCCGCGTCGCCGCCGAGCGCGAGACCCTGATGGGCCAGATCAAGACCTCCGGCGGCGGCAGCGCCGCCCAGCAGATCTCCGAGATCTACGGCGACGCCTGGCACAGCACGGCCCTCGTCAACGGCCTCTTCGCGCTGCTCGCACTGATCGTCGGCGTCTTCGTCCTGGTCCGCCCCGCCTTCGGCACCCCCTCGCTCCGTCCCCAGGCGGGCTGGGTCCGCTCCGTCGCCGTCGCGGGCATCACGCTCGGCGTGCTCGGCGTACTGATCTCCGTGGGCATGTACTTCGACCTGTTCGTCGCCATGCCGTCCGCCGCCGCTGCCGGAGGCTGAGGCCCCCGGGGGGCCGGCTAAGGCATCTGCCGCCCGGGCCTAAGGACCCCCGGTCGCAGAGATGCGGCACTCGCCCGATGCGGCGGCACCCCCTGGCGAACGAGAGTGGGGGGGGGGGGGGCGGGCCGGCGCCCCCCCACCCTGGACCGCAGGGGGTCGAACACAAGGGTAATGTAAGACAACCCCGAGGCCCCGCCCCCGCCCGGGAGGTTTGTGG
>NZ_JBIWKR010000022.1:0-89019 GCF_044765765.1 Streptomyces sp. NPDC102402 | reverse complement strand
CCGCCAAGCTCCTCAATGACGAACTCTCGGCGCCCGGAGGACTCACCAGGCTCCGATCAAATCGAAGCTGAGCAACTGCCGATCCACAAGTCTTGACTATTGCCCGGTCGCGGTCCCAGTACCGCAGTGCGCCGGTGAGGTCGACGTCGGCGGAGAAGTTCGCAGGGTGTGCCTGAACCCGCGGGCTGATGCCTTCGAGGACGGCGAGGACCTGCTCCCAGAGGCCGGTGTCATGAAGGTGGAAGTAGATGCGCATCACGGTGCCTGGGCTGGTGGTCATCCCGCACTTCCCTGGCTGGTGTGGCCGAGCCGGTCGAGGTCGGCGGAGCGGGTACCGGCGGGCTGAAGGCCAGCGTAGAGATGGAGCTTCGCCCCGAGGCTCCGGTTCGGCCGTTACTGAGGTTGAACTCGGGATGTCGTGCTGCTGGTCAGGCGGGTCGGATGGTCAGGCCGGTCTCGGTGAGACAGCCGTCTATGAGGTGGCTGCGGTACTGGATGTGCCGCAGGCCGCACCGGACGGTCTGGGCGAGGTGTTCCGGGGTGCGGAAGGCGACGTTCGAGAGCCAGCCGCGGCGTAGGAGTGACCAGATGCCTTCGACGGGGTTGAGGTCGGGTGCGTAGGGCGGCAGGTAGTGGATGGTCAGCCAGTCGCGGGATTCGGCGAACTCCCTCAGACCTGCGGCTTTGTGGACGTTGAGGTTGTCCCAGATGAGGACGATGGGGCCGTCGAGTTGCTGGTGGGCGGCAATCAGCAGGTCCCGGTAGTCGCGCCAGGAGAAGCTCTTGCGCCCGTCACGGTTGCCGTCGTCCCTCCACGGGCCGGTAGATCAGCCTCGACCGGTGGCCGGGTTTGTAGCAGGTCAGGGCGGCAATGGAAAGTCGGCGGCGGGAACGGCCGCGGACCCGGACCACCGGAGTGCGGCCGCGTGGTGACCAGGTCTTGGCGTGCGGCGGCGTCATGGAGAAGCCAGCTTCGTCCTCGAAGACCAGCCAGGCCCCACGGGCCGCCGCTAACCTTCCGCGCGGGGCCACACCTCCTTGACCCACCCCGCGACCGCATCATCGTCCCGCTCCATGGCACGACGGGCCGGAACCTGGCAGGACCAGCCGTTACGCACCAACAGCCTCCGCACACCCTGAATCGTGGGAGCGGCGGCGGGCGGCCTCCAGCCTTCGACCGCGAGTGTCGGCGTACACATGAACGTCCCCAGCCTCGTACGGATGAAAAGGGACAGTTGCTGATGCGGTGAGACCTGCTGCTCGGCACTCTGCTGCTTGGTCGATACGGGCGGCGGAGGGGGCTGGCAGTGGTCTTGGATCCGCAGCGTTGGCTGGAGCTTCGGCGCTTTCGTGGCTTGTTGGAGTCCGGAGCGATGAGTCTGTCGGAGATCGCGAGAGAGACCGGGCTGGACCGCAAGACGGTCCGCAAGTACCTCTCGTCCCCGGGGCCCGCGACGCCTCCGCGGCGGTCGCCAAGCGGGCGGTCGCGGGCGAGGGTGATCGACGAGTTCGGGCCCCTGATCGACTCGATGCTCCGGGCCGAGGTCCTGATGAAAGCCGCAGTCATTCACGAGCGGCTGGCCCAGGAGTACGGCTTCACCGGGAACTATCAGCGGGTCAAGCTCTACGTCCAGACGGCCCGGCCGAGGATCGCCGAGGAACTCGGGATCACGCCCAAGGAACTGGCGGGGATGCACCGCCGGTTCGAGGTGATCCCAGGAGCCCAGGCCCAGGTGGACTGGGGAGATGAGGGCAAGATCCTCGCTCACATGGGGATCGCGAAGGTCTACTCCTTCCACATGACGCTCTCGTACTCCCGGGATCCGTTCTGTTGCTTCACCACCAGCCAGGATCTGCAGACCTTCTTCGACTGCCACCGCCGGGCCTTCGCGCACTTCGGCGGGGCACCGATGACGATCGTCTACGACCGGACCAAGACCGTCGTCCGCCGCCACGTCGCCCCTGGTGAGGCGGTCCCGCTGCATCCGGAAGCGGTCGGCTTCGCCGGCCACTACGACTTCGACATCGACGTCCTGGCCGCCTACCGGCCGCAGGGCAAGGGCCGGGTCGAACGGCAGGTGCTAATCGTCCGCGACCACGTCCTGTCCGGCCGGTCGTTCTCCTCCGTCGAGGAGATGGACGCCGCGTTCACCGCCTGGGTGCCTCTGCGGCGGGCCCAGATCCACAAGACCCACCGGGAAGTCATCGCGGAACGGGCAGCGAGAGACCACACGGCCCTCAAGCCGCTTCCCCCGACTCCATATCTGGTGGCCGAACGGCAACTGCGGCACGTCGGCAAGGACTGCCTGGTCGCCTTCGACGGCAACCTCTACTCGGTGCCAGCCCGCAGAGTCCGCCCGCGACAGCTGGTCGAAATCCGGGCAACAAAGTCCCAGGTCATGCTGCATTCCACCCTCACTGACGCCCACGGCAACACCCTGCTGGCGGTCCATCCCCGGGCCATCGGACGCGGTGCCCGCGTCGTCGACGAGAGGCACTGGGACGGCCTGCCCACCGGCAAGAACCGCCGGACGACCACCGGCGACATCCCGGTCCAGCCTCGCCGCGAACAGCCGCGGGGCGAGGAGGCAGGTCCGCTGCAGGCCCTGCTGAACCGGGCGGCGGCTACCCGGATCGAGGTCGGGCGCCGACCTTTGTCGGTCTATGACGAGCTGACCGGCACCCGTCCGTTCACCACCCATCGAGCGACGAAGGAATCGTCTTGAGCGAGCTCACCGGCAACCGCATCCGCACCACGGCCGGCAAGCTCGGCCTGCCTCACCTCGCGGAAACCATCAACGAGTTCACCCGCCGGGCCGACGAGGCCAAGATGGGCTACCTCGACTTCCTCGACCTGGTCCTCTCCGAGGAACTGGCAGTCCGCGACGACCGCCGCTTCCGCCAGGGCCTGCGACTCTCCCGACTGCCACACCACAAGACAATCGACGAGTACGACTTCGCCTTCCAGCCTGACCTCGACCCGCGCAAGGTCAAGGACCTCGCCACCCTCTCGTTCGTCGAGGCCAAGGCCAACGCGGCTCTCCTGGGACCGCCGGGGGTGGGCAAGACGCATATCGCCGTCGCTCTCGCTGTCGCGGCCTGCCGGGCCGGCTACTCGGTCTACTTCACCAGCCTCGACGATATGGTCCGTAACCTCAAAGCCGCCGAAGCCGCCGGCCGCCTGGCCAACAAGCTCGGCACCTACCTACGGCCGGGCGTTCTCGTCGTCGACGAGGTGGGCTACGAGATCCTCGAACGCGGAGAAGCGAACCTGGTCTTCCAGGTCATCTCAAAGCGCTACGAAAAGGGCTCAATCATCCTGACCTCGAACAAAACATTCAGCGAATGGGGGCAGGTGTTCGGCGATGAAGTCCTGGCCACCGCCATCCTCGACCGCCTTCTGCATCACTGCGACGTGATCTCCATCAACGGCCCCAGCTACCGGCTCAAGAACCGGCTCAAGGCCATCGAGCGGGACACAGACGTGGCCTGACGGACCACGTCGTGAAACCGGCCGGGACCTGGTCAGTCGTCGTCGAGTCGTTGCAGGACCTGGGAGAAGGCGCCGGAGGCGAGCAGGCCAGCGATCACATGGGCCATGCTCTCGATCCCGGGCTCCCGAACGATCAAGCCATCCGAGCACCAGAAGTAGCGACCGCCCAGGTCCTCGCCGCTGCGTGTCCCGACCTCCATCAAACGCTCGACCTCGGCGACGGTGAAGACGGTCGCGCTCCACCGAGATCCGTCCATCAGCCGGACCTCGGCATCGACGTTGCACACCGCCTCCAGATCCTCGTCGGGACTGGGCAGGAACGACGCCTCGAAAGCGTCCGTCCGGACCCGGTACCAGGGCCCGTCCCAACCTCGTTCGACCGATCCGGCCAATGCGCTGTGACTCATCGTGCGAGTGTCTCTGGCCAGCCTGACGATCTCAACCAGGATCCTCAGCCGTGCTCCTGCCCGTGACATAGCTGGGGACGTTCATCCGTACGCGACTGGGGAGCTTAGGTCGTACGCCGACAGCGAGGACTACAAGGGGCGGCACACGGTCGAATGCGGCATCAACCGGCTCAAGCGGAACCGGGCAGTGGCCACCCGGTTCGACAAACTCGCGGTCCGTTTCGAGTCAACCGTCCTCGTAGCCGCGATTAACGAATGGATGTGACCTGACGGAGGTGAGCGGTCCGGGGCGGGCCCAAGACCTTCCCCGCCTCCACACTCTCGTGGCCGGCATCGACCGAGATCGCGACGCGGTCGTCGTCGGCGAAATGCGATGGACGGTCGGGCGGGCGTTCCGGTTACATCAGCTTGCCACCGGCCGCCGACTGGCAGACCTAGTAGTTGGGAAGAGGGACCGATTGCATGACGTGCTGCTGGGGCTGGCCGAGAATCCGGCTCTGCCCGCGAGACTGTTCGCCCGACTGGTGGCGAACGGCAACGAGGATGTCCTCTTCACGCTCGCCCATCGCGATCAGTTGACGCTCCCTCAGGTCAGGGACCTTGTTGCCGTGGGCAACCCGTCGCTCACCGGGTTTATGGTCCGGGTCGGGCTGGTGCCGTGGCCCGAGATTCCCAAGGAGCAGCCCGGACGGCTGCTCGACGCGGTCCTCGGCGGGGTTGCACCGGCTGCCGTTTGGCGGGCAGTCGCCACTGATCCAAACCCCGAGGCACGGCGAGAGGTCGCCTATGCCGACGACGCACCCGCCGACGTCATCACCTCCCTGATCCGCGACCTGGACCTGCCGGTCGTGGCCAGCGCCGCCGCGAACCCGAGCCTCCCGCCCGATCTGCTCCCCCAACTCGCCCGCCACCCCAACACTGTCGTGCGGCAGGCCGTCGCCGAGAACGAGAACGCGTCGCCCTTGCTGCTCGCCGCCCTCCTCGCCGACGGCGGGTGGCCACCCCCGACGCGCTGCGGCGCCTGCCACAGCCGCGAGGTGGCGTGCGCAGACCACACACCCGGTGTCCGACGTGTCCGTCTGGCAGCTGCCGGTCACCCGGCCGTGCCGCCGGCGGGGCTCGCTGCGTTCCTGGACGCCCCCGAGAACACGGTAACGACGTTTGCTGCCCGCACCGATTTGCCGGTCGACTTCCTGAACCGGCTCGCCACCCACCCCTGCGACGACGTCCGTGCTGTGATCGCCGCGAATTCTGCTGTCCCCGAAGCCCTACTGCGCACCCTCGCCGCCGACCATGCTCGCGAGGTCCGTCGAGCCATCGTGGAGAACCCGTCCGTCCCGCTCGACCTGCTCATCGCCCTCGTTGCCAACGAACGGATGCCTGGCGAACCGGTACCCCGCGTCGAGTCCGCCACCGAGCTCGAACTCCGAACACTGGCCTCGAGTCGAGTGGCACAGGCCAGGGCGCTCGTCGCCGACCGGACCCGGCTCCCGCGCGTCCTCGCCGAACAGCTCGCCACCGACCCGGACATCGCAGTGGCCCAGCGGATCGCCGCCCGCCCGGAACTCGCTCCCGAACGGCTCGTCGAAATTATCGAGCGGCACGGGCCATCAGTCTTCGCCGCGGTCGCCCGCCACCCCAGCTGTCCCTCCGCCCAGCTGCATTGGATGGCAGCGCACTCAGCCGGCAGCAGGCGCGTGCTGCGAGAGATCGCCGGTCACCCGGCGGCACGGTCTGAGACACTGCTGCTCTGCTTGGCCTCCGAGGATTCAGACACTCGGCGCCGCGTTGCCGCCCACCCCGCTCTGGACCTCCCCGTCCTCGAAAGCCTCACCGATGCCCCCGACGGCTCCCTCGCCCAAGACGCCGCGACAAACCCGGCACTGCCCGAGCGAGTGATGGAACGGCTCATTACACGAGCTCTGCGTGAGTAACGGCTCAGAGCCGGTCCCATTCTGAAACACGCCCTAGCACGGAGCGCAGCGGCCGGCCGCGCAGCCGGAGTAGGCGAGTGCTCCCTCCAGTGAGCGCTGCCTGTCGCAGCCCAGGGTCTCAAGCACCTGTGCGACCTGGCCGGCGCCGCTGCGGGACGTACGGGCCAGGGTGATCAGGGCTGTCAGCCGGATCGGTTCAGGAGTTGTGGCTCACGATGTAGGCGGTGCCTACGCTGTCTTCGTCGGGTGAGTCCGCTTGGATCGCGAGGCTCGGCCCGGCGGTGGTGAAGTCGAACCTGTTCGTCATCGGCTGCGTGCAGTTGACGCGCCTAGCTGTCTTGGCGGGGCCTGAGACGACCGTGAAGGTGACCGTGCCCTCCCCTGCGCACGCCACCTCCACCCGCAGGGCTGTGCCGGACTTGATGGTCTCGTCCAGATTCTGCCCGGGGATCGCGAGGGAGCCGGACGAGACCAAGCCCTCCTCGTCCGACGCCGGGCGATCCGTCAGGTTGAGCAAGTCGCGGGCCTCCTTGTTCAGCTGCTCCCTACCGGACTGAGAGAGCGACTGAGCTGTGGGAGCCGCGGTGGAGCTCGCCGCCTTCTCCGGCTGCATAGCCTTGGGCGCCGGAGGCGAGTCAGAACAAGCGGATGCCATGCCGGTAATCAGCGCGACGGCAGTCAGAGCACTGCCAGTGCGGCGGGTGAAGCGGTACAAGAGGTCCCCCGAAGTGCACTCAGAAGCCAAGCAAATGTGCAGAACCAGGTGATCATCCCGTGCGGGCACCCGCGTCACCTCAGCAGCATGGGTATCGGCACCAGATTGGGACACAGGTTCGACGCGCTTCCCCCGCAAGGAGCTCTCCCACGGTGGCCGCGGGCGTCCCGAGGGCGCCGGCGGTCGGCCCCTCAGCCGGAGTAGGACAACCACCACCACCGCCCCGCCGCCTGGTCGTCGGTCTCGTCGCCGACCCGGAGCAGCGCGACGGGCCAGGGGAACGGGCCAGCGCAGCGCCGCCCGGTTCCCCGAGACCACGCCCGCCACCAGCCCACACCCACCCACCCCACACAGCGGGACAGGCCAGGTAGAAGAGGGGAAGTCCGAGCACCCACCACACGAAAACCGGGGTGTCCGTTGACATCGAACTTGGACCGTCTGTCAGCCAAGCTGAACCGCCGGAAGTTCAGTCCTCGATACCCGCAGCGTGTAGGGCGTCGACGATGAGCGCGTACTTCTGCGCGGCTTCTGGGGACCGCTTGGCGCCTGCATGGGCCTCGCTCACCGCCTTCGCTGTAGGTGTCGCACCTCGTGCGAGCAGTTGGTGCACCATTTGCACCTTCCCGAAGGCGGCCGCCCACTCAAGGGGCGTCTTATCCTTCATCAGCCCGTTGATGTCCACTCCATGACGCAGGAGCAGATCCACGGTCTGCGGGTGCCCATACTCTGTGGCCGTCGCTGCCAGTACCAGCGGCACATAGTTCATCCTGCCCTGGGCGCCGGTGGGGGCACCGGCGCCGAGAAGGATCTCCACTACTGCCGTGTGCCCGTACATCGCCGCCAGACAAAGCGGCGTTAACTCGCCGTACTCACCTGCTCGCTGCTGCGGATCCGCTCCCGCAGCGAGGAGCACACGAACAGTCTCGGTGTGCCCCGCATGCACCGCGAGATCCAGTGCGGTACGCCGAGTCATGCCCAAGGCGTCCACCTCGGCACCGGCGTCCAGCCACTGTGCCACCGCAGCCGCGTCTCCGTCCCCTGCAGCTTGTGCCAGCCCATCCGCCATGTCCATACCTCGATCATGCCCGGTCGTCCAGCTTCGCTGACAGACGGTCCAGGTTCTATGGCAACGGACACTGGGCTTGGCCTGCGGTTGCGCGAGGCGCGAGGCGCGGCGGCTGTCATACATAGCGTCCCGGATCCTGTCGCACATACCGTCACAGCTGTCGTCACACATAGCGTCACAGCTGTTGTGGACGCCGCTACCAGGGGACCTGCCGACCTCGATCTCCGAGCCTCCGGACGTGGGCAGTGAAGCCGGCTGTCGGCTCGAACCTTGTCGCAGGTAGGGCGATGCCTGCCTGGCTACAACAGTCCGGCCACGTCGGCTAGCCACTGCCCGCTCGCGTCCAAGCCCATGACGCTCAGCACGGGGTTGATAGTGGAGGGGAAGGCAAACCAGATGGACAGCGTCATGAGCTGTCCCCAGAATGTGCCGACAACGAGTCCCTTCGCACGAGCGTCGCCTCTGGGCAGTCCCAGCCGAAGGGCTCCCACGCTCGTCGTCGGCCAGAGCAGGGCGGTCCCGCCCGCGAGCAGCATCTTCCAGATGCTGGGGCCCGGATCGGCTTCCAGGCCGGTGATGAACGCCGTCAGCAGGACGAAGGCCGCATACGTCACCAGGGGAACGCCGACGGCGAAGATGCGGTCAGGACCCATTGTGTCCGCATAGTGCCTCGAAACGCCCTTGCCCTGGGCCGGACGGACGGAGGGGTTTCGAGGCGGTGGGTAGACGGGGCCGGTCCGTTCCAGTGACGCCCAGAGTGGAACCGCGGTCGGGTCGGGAGAGATTTCCGCAGGCGCGTTCTTGGACATGGCAACTGCGACCTCCAGGCCGGTGTCCTGCGTTGACACCCCGGAAACAGGTTGCGTCTGCTCCTCGACGAGGCGCTGGTTCTGCGCGCGCAGGACACCGACTTGCTGCTGCAGCAGCCGGGCCTGCTCGCGCTGCTCGGAGAGGTCGGCCTCGATCTGATGGATGTAGTCCTGGGCGTGGCGCAGGCTCTCGTCCTGCTCCCGGACCTGTTCCTGCAGGAGTGCTCGTGCGCCTTCGGTGGTCCGGGCGTGATCGAGTGCCTGGGCCAGTTGCGCGGCGAGGTCGCGGGCCTTGGTCTCGAGGTCGGCCAGGCGTGTGTCGGCGACCTGCTTCGCCTGCTGCTGCTCGTCCCGCAGGCGGGCCAGCTCCTCCCTGATCTGGACGAGCTGGACCGCGGGGGATCCGCTGGTGGCGTGGGCCTGCCCACACAGGGCGTCCAGCAGCTCGTCCATCTCCTGGTCCCAGAGCAGTCCCCGATCGTCGAGGAAGGCCCGCAGGCGCCGGAGGATGTCGTACGAGGCGACCCGGTCCCCGCTCAGGTAACGCGAGAGGGCGGCCTGCGAGACGTACAGCGCTGCGGCTATGTCCTTCTGCGTGCCGCCGGCGGCAAGGAAGCCGTCCACCACTTCACGCAACGCCGCCGCGTACGCGGCACCCGCCGCCCCTTCTTCGGATCCACCCATCCCGACCCCTCTTCCCCCGTGAAAACCGCGCGCAGGCAACGCAGTTGACTGATTGTCGAGTATTCCTCAACATGCCGGGGCCGACTCGTCGAGGACAGCCGCACACGACTGGGCCCGGCCGGGCGTTACCAATTGCCGGGAACGGGCCGTTCCCACTCCCGCACCCCACACCGTCGCCCGAAGCTCTCGTCAGCGGACCCACACGGCGACCGCGAACCCGAGTGAAAGAGGTCGGACGATGGCCCTCTCCCCAAACCTGGTACCCGCATCCGTCACCGCGGTCAGCGGCCTCGCCACCGTGATGGCCGGCGCCCCCTGGTGGGGAGTCGTGATCTGCCTCGTCCTGGCCCTGGCCGCGACATCCGTCCAGACGCTCTTCCCCCAGGACTCCCCCGACCGCCTCACCTGGTGGACCAACCTGCGCGAGCACCGGCTTCTGCGGCGCACCCACCGGGGCGACAGAAACCCGGGTCCGCCGGCATGACACAGGCGGCCCGTCGCTGGACGCTGCGGCCGGTCCGGCCGGGTCCGGAGGGTGTACAGCTCTGAGGCCTCCCAGGGGGGCAAAGGGGGCGCGCGCGGCGCCCTTCTGCGGCCTCGACGCGGCTCGCGGCATCGCCGGGACGCAGGACCATGCCGCCCAGGGCGCGCTGCTTCCCAACCGGGCTGTTGCAGGCCGTGGCCCGCGGTGGCCGAAGCCCTGCACAGCACTGCGGGTGTACGTGACAATCAGGAGCCCGCGTCCCGCGCGCATGCGGACGCAGGCGTGGTCGACAGGGGGACAGGCGCACATGAGCACAGCGAAAGGGATCGGTCCGGAGGCGGCTGCGTACGCGGCCGCGTTACGTGCCGCGGTGCACGGCTTCACCGGGCGTGGTGGCACGCAGAAGGAGATCGCCCACTCGGTGCATGTCTCCCCCGCCGCCTTGTCGCGCTACCTCAGTGGTGAACGCATCGCCCCGCTGAGTTTCCTCGCGGCCCTGGACTCCTTTCTCACAGACCGCGGCCGTCCGCTCGAAGCGGGCGTGCGGGCCCGGCTGGACGAGCTGTGCGGGCTCGCGCAGGAGGCCAGCGGTTCCCCGGCCGTGCAGCTGGCCCACCTCAAGGACGAGCTGGCGCGGGTACGAAAGGAGAAGCACGCGGGGAAAGCGGAACTGGCCGCCCTGAAGAAGCATGCGGACGAGCTCGCTGCCGCACTCCGCCAGGCCCTCGACGAGGCCCACAGCTCGGAGCAGGAACGCCTCGCGCTCCGGGAGCGGGTCACCGGCCAGGGCAAGAACCTCGAGCACGCCCAGACCTACACCCGCCAGCTCCAGGCCGAGCTCACCGCGCTGCAGGAACAAGTCGTCCTCATCCAGCGCGAGGTCAAAGTCCTGCGCCGCCAGAACAAACACCTCATCGAGGGAAGCACCACCCGGGGTACGGACTCGGGAGAGGATATGGCGGTTTCCGGGGCGTCAACGCAGGCCACCGGCACACAGCAGGCAACGTCCAAGCCGCCTGGTCACACCACTCGCGGCGGGAGGAAAGGCAAGGCGGGTCGGCACAAGACCAGGCCGCAGGCTTCCGGGGCCGGCACACCGGGCGGCAAGGATCAGAAGATGCCGTTGTTCTTCCTGTCCTGGACCGGGGACGAAGACCCCAAGACGTTCAGCGAGAGCAAGCTGGTGGTCGGCGGCTGGCTGTCGGCCCTCCTCGGCTCCGCTTTCCTCCTCTACGCCATCAGCAACCCGGAAGAAGGCAGTCCCGTTGTCCTCTACGCAGTGGGCGGCGTGTTCATGGCGTTCGGGATCGCCCTCGCCGACGACCTGCTGCCGCAGAACAACGTGAGGCGTGCCGTGCAGGCGCGGGTTCTGTGTGTCGACCGCACAGGCCTTGGCACCAGCGACTCCTCCGGTAGACAGCACATCCCCTGGGACGCGATCAAGAAGGTCTCCGTCCACCGCACGAAAACAATCCACGAGCGTGCGCCTCTCGCGCTGCACGTCCAGCTCCGGTCCGGGGCCACCATCGAAGCCGAGCGGATCTACCGCCCGGCCGGCTGGCCCCTCGCCCACGACCCGCCGGAAGCCTGTAAGCGCCCCGTACGCACCTGGGCCGATGAATGGGTCCCGGTCTGCGTCCTCGGACCGCTCACCGGCCCCGACAAAACCAGCCTGCAGAACACCCTCACCCACTACCTGAAAGAGCCCCTCGAAGGCATCTGGTAACTGACCTTCATGGAGGGGAGCTGGTGAGTGGCCGTACCCGCGGCGGTGGTGAGTTTCCGACCGGGAAACTCACCACGGTCTCGGCTCTACTCGCCGCGGCGGGGCCCACTCACCGCGAAAACTCACCACGGCTCGGCCGAACTCACCATGAAACTTCCCACGGCAGGGCAGCGGCCTGACGGTCAGTTGAGGACCTGGACCTCGCGGACGTCGGCGGTGAACTCGGTCTGCCGGGTCTCGGTGAACCGACCGCCGTCGCCCAGAGCGGGGGCAGTCCAGGTGACGGTCCAGGCCGCGGTCGCGGTTCCCCGGTACCGGCCGCCCGGCTGCTCGGAGGAGGGCATCTCGTAGAGGTGCCCTCAGTCCGGGGACGGCGCCGACCGTGGAGGGGTTGTCCTTGTGCGCTCATGGGCGTTGGCTGCCGCATGGGCGGTCCGGTGGCCTGCAGAGGCACTCATTACGCCGTAATACTTTGCTTAACTAGCATGTCGATGCTGCATATGATCTTGCGCGTTAGTAAGGTAGCCGCCATGACTTCGCCCTCCCCAGGCGGCGACCGCGAGAAAGTCGTCTCCAAGATCCCCGCCGCACTGCAACTAGACCTCAAGATCCGTGCCGCCCAGCATGGCATCGACATCCAGCACGCGGTCGAGGCCGGCATCGACGCGTGGCGTGGACTCGGCTCCAACCTCTCCCCCATCGATACCGGCGGAGCGAAGTCCTTCGCCACCTTCCTGCCACCAGGCCAGTGGGACGCCTTCCGATCCGACTGTGCCGCCCGCGGGGTCTCCCTCATCCAAGGCCTTGCCCAGTCCGTTCAGATGTGGCTCGAGACCAACCCAGCGCCCACCGTTGTTCGCCCGGAGCACCCGCGCCGCCTCATCGTCTGCAACCAAAAGGGCGGCGTCGGGAAGACCGCCATCACGGCCGGCACCGGTGAGGCTCTCGCGGAGGACTCCAACCAACTGCACCCGGTGCGCATCTCCAAGCACTTCGCCGCGGCACTCGATGCGGACGACGACTCGCCACTCCTCTACGAAGACCTGCCCGGGCTCGGACTCAGGGTCCTCCTCGTGGACTTCGACCCTCAGTGCCACCTCACCAAGCAGCTCGGCCAGGAGCCGCTGCCCCTCGAAGGCGACAGTCTCACCAAGCACATGGCAGGCGAAGCGAAGGGCAACCTCCGCGAACTGATCGTGCCGATAGAGGATCCCCGTTTCGGGAGCCGGCTCCACCTCCTGCCGGCCTGTACCGACGCCTTCCTCCTGGACGTCAAGCTCTCCGGCGTCCGGGCCCGCGAAGCAGCACTGGAGCGTGCCCTGGCCGCGATCGAAGACGACTACGACGCCATCCTCATCGACTGTCCCCCAAGCCTGGGCCTGAGCATGGACGCCGCGGCCTACTACGGGCGTCGCCGCCCAGGAGAAGCACCGGGAAGCTCGGGCGTGCTGGTCGTTGTGCAGGCGGAAGACAGTTCCGCAGATGCCTATGGGCTCCTCACATCTCAGATCGAGGACCTGCGTACCGACATGCACCTCGAACTCGACTACCTGGGCATCGTGGTGAACCACTACGACGCCCGGCGCGGCTACATCGCCACCTCGTCCCTCGAGTCGTGGATGGACATAAAGGATCCGCGAGTTGTCGGGGTCATCGGGGACCTGAAGGAACAGAAGGAAGCGGTACGGGTGAAACAGCCTCTGCTGGCCTACGCACCACGCTGCGATCAGTCCGTCGGAATGCGGGCACTGGCCCGGGAGATCTCGTGAGCAAAGCATCCAAGCTCGGAACTGGCACGTCGTTCGGCCAGACACAGACCATCAGCGCACGCCGTTCGGCGATCAACGCCGTCACTGCGGCCCCGACCGAAGGGGCCCCGCCACCCCTGAAGCTCCCGGTCGAGGTCATCAGCCTGAACCCTGACAACCCGCGTACCCAGCTCGGTGAGTTGACTGAACTCGGAGCGAGTCTGCGCGATCACGGCCAGAAGACCGCGATCAGCATCATGAGCCGGTTCGCGTATCTGGAGGGCAATCCCGGGCGCGAGGAGGACCTGGAACCCCATACCAAGTACGTGGCCATCGACGGCAACTCCCGTCTGGCCGCATCCCGCGAGGCCGGCCTCACAGAGATCAAGGTCATGCTCGACGACGAGCTCGGCGCTGACCCGGACGGAATACTGGAATCCGCCCTCGTCGCCAACATCCACCGCCAGGATCTCGACCCCCTCGACGAGGCCAAGGCCCTCAGCCAGCTCCTCAAAGTGCACGGGACACAGGACGCCCTTGCCGCACGGCTTCACCGCTCGCAGGGCTGGGTATCCCAACGACTCGCCCTTCTGGGCCTCACACCGGACCTGAAACAGAAGCTGCAGAGCGGCGAAGAGTCCGCCGCCCTGCTCCGACGCGTCGGCAAGAAGAAGCCTGAGGAGCAGGAGCAGCACCTCAAGCGCCTCAAGGAGCAAGGAGCTCAGCAGGCAGCTGACGTCAAGCAGCTGGCCAAGCAACGTTCCAGCAGCGGCCAGGCCAGGGGAGAGAACAAGAAGCCCGAGGGCACAGCACGCGCCACCCCCGGTGCCTCCCCCGAGCATTACGCCGTAATAAGTTCGCCCGACGCTGACGAGACCGCCCAGCGGGACGGCCACTCCCCCACAGCCGGATCCCCCCGTCAAGATCAGCTTCCCTCACATGACCCCGAAGCCTTGTCGGAACTGATCATCGCCGAGCTCGACGTGGCTGCACGACGCAAGCTGACCGAGCTGCTGGTGGACTACAAGATCAAAGAATCTCTGAGGATGCGCACCTCAACAGAACAGGCGCCCTGACAGCGAGTTCAAGCTATGGCCCCGTCACTCCTCATCGGGAGTCGCGGGGCCATCAGCGTGCCGAGGGACAGCACCTGCAGCCGCAATGACGTCCCTCCCAGCGCGACAACACCTCCACTCTCAAAGAGACTGCGAGCTGAAGCACCTAGGCCGATCAGCTGGGTAGCTCGCGCGTCCCGCCGCATGGTTCCACCCACCGAGCGGGACCTTCCACGGATGGGGAGCGGGGGAGTGGCAGCGGGTACGCCACCCAGACGTCAACTGCGGCATTACGCCGTAATAAAGGCCGGGAGACCGACGGGCGGAGGACCGCCGACCTGGCTGCACTCCTGGTGAGGCCGTCCTGAGCTCGGTCGGGACGATTGACCAGACGCCTGCTGACCCTGAGTGCGCAGGGCCGCATTTCCTGGCGGGGGAGCGGCGCGACCAACCTTCGGCCTCACTGCTACGCGGTTGGCGTGAGCTTGACTCCTGCCCTCAGTGCCGAGCTGGGCGTTGATCAACTTCAAGAGGCCACTGTGGTGGACACGGAGAACTCCGCCTTCTTCCCCGCGTGGGCAAGCGGGTGTGATGGCTGCACAAGGAAGTGACCTCGCGGATACCTGGCATCGGCCGCCAACGCATCGAGCGCGGCTTCATGCGGGAGGTGATGGATCTGATGGTCCGGGTAGCAGACGCGTCGTTCATTGCGGTCCTGCAGAGGCTTCGCGCGGCTGACGGGATCGAATCCGGACCGGCGGCCGGCGCCGGCTTCCGTACCCGGAGACTCGACCCCGCGCCGTACGAGATCGACGTCGGGCGATTCGCCCGTACCGGGACCTGGCAAGCAGGCAACGGTCCGAGTGAAGGCGCGAATGCCGCAGCACCCTGACCTGACTGGAGTGGAGTGGACAAGACGGAGGCTGACTTCGGGGAGAACGGCCATCGCCGCCAGCGCCCAGGGCCCCGGCCTCGCGTCAAGCGCCATCATTACGCCGTAATGAAGCACCAGCGCTGCACTCGTGCTTCATTACGGCGTAATGAAGCACGAGTGCAGCGCTGGAAATCCGCGTCCTTCGGGAGGAGAGCGGTAGCTGGGCCGCCCGATGCGAAGAGGATCGCGAGGCGGACATCCGCCAGGCTTCGGCGAGGGGCGGTACAAGAAGCGCGACACCGTTGAGTGGACCGTCGGCAGGCTCAAGCACTCCTGGGCTGTCATGACGCGATACGACAAGCACTGCCAGGTCTTCCTACGCCGTGCTCATCGTCTGGCTACGTGCGCCGACGGCTCAGTCACCTCGGGTTCGGGCGTGCAGATGCATGTCGTGCCGACCGTCGTCATGCACGGCCGCACTGCGCTGGGTTCCTTCGAGCGCGTAGCCAGACTTGGTGGCAACTCGGCAGGAGGCATGGTTGCGCGTCGAATGCTCCAGGTACAGGCGGTGGAAGCCGATCTCATCCAGCGCCCAGGTCGAGAGTGCTGCCATCGCCGAGGTCGCAACACCGCGGCCGCGGGCAGTCGGAAGAACCCAGTAACTGGCTCCGGCGGTTCCGTCGTCGAAGTCGAAGCCGCGCAGGGCGATCCGGCCGAGGACCTCACCGCCCTTGAGGGCGACAGCCCAGTGGCCGGCCTTTTCGCCTCCCCAGTCCTGGTGGTAGGTATCGAACCACTCCAGGACACGCGTCTCCGTCTGAGGGCGGCGCGTGTGCCAACGGCAGATCTCATCGTCCTGGTAGGCGGAGAGGAACACGGGGGCGTCAGCCGGTTCCCAAGGTCGCAGCAACAGGCCTTGAGTAGCGAGCAGAACGGGCTGAGGGGAGCCCGAGAGCAGACCAACGGGAACTGCGGGCAGCGTCGACAATTCGCGAGTCACGAGCAATGATCGCCCGACAGCGACGACACGAGTCAAGGCCAGCCGCATCCCCACCAAACAAACCGTGGCCAGCGATGGCCAGGACGGCTCACCCCTTCTCGGCACCCTCCTCGCAGCTCTTCACGATCCGACCACTTGCTGGTGCGCCGTAACGGGGATCCGGCGGCCCTCGCGTTCGCAGCGCGCCCGTCTGGACGCCGGTGAACGCCCTGCTCGTCGACGACCGAATCGTGTCAGTGCTCCGCGAGGTGGACTTCGACCACCTGCCAGAAAAGCCATCCTTCAGCGGCGCACCCATGTACAGGTGCGCCTGGGTTCGCTGCGCAGGGTGGATGCAGCTCATCTGGTCCTCGCCGGAGTTGACCTGTCGGGGGCCGTTCACCCCGCGCTGAACACTCACTGATGAGCATCATGTGCGTGCGAGTCAGCAATCGCGATCCGGGGACGGAGCACCGCAGTACTCGGTGCGGGACTCGTCAGACCGATGCAGCTGGCGCCGGTGTAGCGGGCTCTGTGCAAGGCCCTCGAGGATGGCAGGCATGAGCCGGGAGCCGCTGACTTCTCCTGCGCCGGGATGGAGTTGCGCCGCAGCGCCCACCGCATCCCGTGGAGCGATCGGTTTCTTTGACCTCGTATCACGCGCTGTCCGGTTACGAGCTCCGCGCCTCTCGGGTCCCGGAGGGCTTGCCACCGCTGGGCCTCGCCGGCAAGCCCAGGAAATCGCCGGAGCGGTCGCCTGGCTGCTTTCGGACGATGCCTCCTACGCCACCAGCACGGTATGCCCCTGTGACCGTGCACCGTAGTTGGCCCCGCTGGACAACTCCCTTGCGCAAGTCGTAGCCCGATTCTCAGAACAGGGAGTCCCAGAAGATCGTTTCCGGATCGGGTTCGTCTGGGTGGAGCATGCTGCGCTTGCAGCGCAGGAGTCCGGGTTCGTTGGTTCCGGAGGCGGCTCCCATCCAGGGCAGGGCCTCCATGGCGTGCGCGCGTTCGGCGTCGGCGAGGGCGTCGACGGTCCGGCGGAGTTCGTCCGGGGCTGGGCTGTCGGTCAGACAGAGCCATCCCATCGCCGCAGCGAGGCGGACTTCGGGGGCCTCCGCATGGTCCTGCCAGCGCTCGCGCAGCCACGCGACGATCGGCGTGTGCGGGTGCGCCCTGGTGATCTCGGCGTTGGCCAGGGCGAAGGCGGCACGGGCTATGGGGTCATGCTCCGCCTTGCACCTACCGATCAGGGCGGTCCGGACGACGTGGTCGTGGTCTGCGACCACCGCCAGGGCGTAAGCAGCGTCGACACGGACGGCCGGGTCGAGGTCGTCAAGAAGGAGCAGGAGTGCGGGCGTGTTCGCGGTGATCGCGGTTCGGGCGGCGGCGACCGACCAGCCGGCCGGGTAGGCGGTCACCTCGTAGCCGTAGTCGTCAACTCCGTCGGGCGCGTGACGTGCGGGGTCCGTGCGGTGAAGGAGGAGTTCCTCGCGGGAGGCGACGCCGAAGTGCCGGGCGCGGGCTGGGCCAGGAAGGGCGCCGAGGGCGGCGGCACGGTGGGGGTGGTGGGCGTCGGTGGCGAGGGGGATCAGAAACGGCACGGCGAGGGCGGCGGCTGCCCGACTGTCGTTGGTGCACAGTCCCCACAGCACACCGGTCACATCCATGCCCGGTTCGCCGTCGCCGCGTAGGGCGGCAAGAGCGTCTCGGGCATCGAGGCCGTGGGGAAAGTTGCCCCACGGAACTGAGTCGAGGGGCAAGTCGCCTCGGAGCCCGGGCAGAATTCCGGCCACCACAGCACGGACATCGAAAGGGCCACCCGCGAACAAGGCCAGGTCCGCCCCGTCCGCGACGTCCGCACACATCGCGAACGTCGGATCGCTCCGCCAATCCTCCACAGCACACCCTCACCGCACCGTCGAACCTTCGGACATCTGATCATGACCGGTTCGAAGGCCCCCTGGCAGCCGGGCGGCGGACAAGTCAGCTGCTCGTCTACAGGGTCAACCATTGTGCACAGTGGCCAACAAGCGTGCTCAAAGGCCACCGACCCGCTCAGTCACACCCACTGATTCCCAATGGTTCTTGTCAACCCGGTGAGCCGTAAGGTGCGGCCCATGAAATCGTTGCTCGCTACCGTTCACGAGCAGTACGAAGCTGCCAGTTTCCTCGCTGGTCCGGGTGATTTCGACCTGGACCGAGGCGACCATGTCGAGGAAGTCCACCTCGCCTCGGGCGCCGCGCTGGAGGGTTTCGCGGGCGACGGCGCCGGGGGCACGTATTTTTTCTGCGGCGAAGGCGGCGAGGAACGGCCTGTCTTGTATGCCGACTCCGAAGGAGGTTCGGCTCTGGTTGCGATCGGTCTGTCCGAACTCCTGCGGCTGCTGCTGGTCGCCCCGTGGTGGCGAGGCTGCCAAGCGTTCACGGCCGAGGAGAGTCGCGAACTGGCTGACGAGTACCTGAAGGACATACCAGACCTCGTGGCCCGACGAGACCGTGCCGCTGTAGCGCTTGGCGTTGACCTTCCCCCTGAGGCAGTCGTCCTGGACCGCCTGCGCGAGGTGGCCCTCGGAGTCGGAGCGAACTTCGTCCTCATCCTCACGGCGGAGGGCTACCCCTACGAGCCCCTGATCAGGACCTGAGATGCGCCGTGGCGGCAGCGCATGCCCTCTCAGGTCGTCGGGGATCCGGTGGCTAGCTCATGCTGAGGGGCTGGGCCTTGAAGGTCCGCTGATCGCATCGCGTATGAGGGCCCCGCAGGAGGTCGAGGCGGCGGCGAGCGAGGGCGAGGATCGCCTGCTTGGGGCTCCCTTCGTTTCTTCTGCGGTCAAAGAAGATCGCGATGTGGGGCAGAAACGGGCGGCGATCTGAGCGGAGAGGGAGAAGACGCGTAGGAGTCGGCGGTGGTAGCGCTGTCGTCGGCGCATGTCGCCGCTGATGCGTGGGCGTACTTCGCGTCGGTCTTGCCGTCGCCGCGGTAGCCACGGGAGGCGTGGTGGACGGTTCGGGCCAGGGATGTAGAGCAGCCGCTGGCCAGGAGGGCTATCAGCAGAGCGCTCCCGCCAGCGTTGAGGTCAACGGCCCAGATCACCGGGCTGTCGTCAGCCAGTGCCAGAACGTCGCCCATCAGCTCCAGGAGCTCGGGCTCGTTGTTGGGGACCCGGCGTGAGAGCACCTTCGTCCCGTCCGTGTCGATCACCGTGCAGTGATGCGCGGCCTTGCCGGCATCCGTCCCCGCCCAGAGCTCGGGCACCCGAGCCTCCCGTGTCGATCGGTTGACTGGTCCCTGCAGACCGCGACGACACGTCCCCACGAAGCGATCTCTGTTCGCTCATCCCCATGAGTGTCCGTGTCGTCGCGGGGCACTGGGCGGCCAATCAGTCAAAAGCCACACCAACGGCATGAGCGCTCTGAAGCCAGCCCCAGGCCCCCGGGTCTCCCGATCGTACGAAGGCCTGGAATCAAACCTCCACACGGTAAGGAGCGCTTCCCTCATCGGCCGTGTAGAGCGCTCAGCTGGCGAGGTTCTGCCCAGGGGAGCGTCCAGCGGCACATCCGCATCCGGAAGGTGGATCCTTGCGGACTGCGGCTTGGGAGGGCGTACACCGGGCTGGACTGCGCCGGGGCGGGGCCAAGTGGCCGGAGGCCTGGGGCTGGCCGCCGCCCGTCAGGTCTTGCTCCGCACCCGCCGGCGTCGGCCTGGCGGCCGTCCAGACCGGCGGACGGGCGGCGTCACGCAGGAACGCCGAGCGGCGGGTGCTCGAGTACGCGGGGCTTGTACTCGACCAGCTGGATGCGGCCGTCGAAGGTGCGGTGCTCGATCATCTCGAGGGCAACGTCCGGATAGCCGTCGTAGATGCGCTCTTCGCCCGTGGCCCCGGTGATCACCGGGAACATCACGACCCGGAAGCGGTCGACGAGTCCGGCACGTAGCAGGGACCGGCACAGGCTGAGGCTGCCGATCGTGCTGAGGGGACCCGAGCCACTCGCCTTGATGGCACGGACCGCCTCGACGGCGTCGCCGCGGACGAGCGTGGAGTTGGCCCACGTCAGTGGCTCCTCGAGTGAGGAGGAGAACACCATCTTGGACGCTAGCGTGAGCTCGTCGACAGACGCCTCTTCTTCCGGCCTGAACTCGTCTTGGCCATTCGGGACCTCGCCTGCAGCGAAGCCCGACATGAGGCGGTAGGTGTTCGCTCCCATCAGGTAGGTGACCTCCGGTTGCTTGCCGAGCCATGCGAGGTACTCCGGGCCCTCGAGACCCCAGAACCCAGGCCATCCCTCTCCCGATGCGTGGCCGTCGAGGGAGGTGATGAAGTCGACGAGAAGCTCCGACATGACGGTGTCCTTTCCTGCGGTGTCACGAGCTTGGACTGGCCGGGAGCCAAAAACTCATCGGCCGCGCTGTGGAGCAACGAGAAAACCCCAATACGCTGCAGCCGATCAGATCGGCGAGCGCCACCCGCGAACGGCCGGGCCGCCCTTCGCGCGCTTCGGCCGGGCCAAATACAACGCTCAGAGGCCAACTGAAACGCGTTTACGCAGGCGGGCGCGGCTTCCACGGAACGCGGACGCCTTGTCCCCCGGCGACCGCGTCCGGCCGGGCGCTGTGGCGACCGACGGGCCCGCGCACCCGCACTCTCTCAAGGACAACACCACGGTCCTCCGTCTCAACGCGGCGAAACGTAGCGGTCACGCCTCCCACGCAGCGCCGCGTTGGTCCTGCGAGGGCCTGTGGCCCTGGGGGCGGGGGAGTCGTCTAGT
This sequence comes from Streptomyces sp. NPDC102402, assembly GCF_044765765.1. NCBI lineage: Bacteria > Bacillati > Actinomycetota > Actinomycetes > Kitasatosporales > Streptomycetaceae > Streptomyces > Streptomyces sp. NPDC102402. Next base: position 68,278 of record NZ_JBIWKR010000022.1, on the reverse strand, counting down.
CGAGGGAGAACAGAACTCTCGGATCTGGTCGATGAGGTTTTTGCGCGAGCCGAACTCTCTCCACGTCGGGCCATGCGGCAGGTCAGGATCGAGAAGAAGGTCTCGACCTGGCTGAGCCAGGAGGCGTGCCTTCGGTGTGTGGTGGACGACGAAGCGGGGTGGGTTGCCGCCAGGTCCAGGTTGCCGCAGAGGCGCGCGAGGCGCCGTTGTCCCTGACCAGGTGGATCGCCAGGGCCTGGTCGGCGCTGTGGTCGAGCAGTCGCAGGAAGCCGGTGAGCATGGTCGAGTCATTGCGGGCAGGTCTTCGATCAGGACCTGCCCGGTGCGCACGCTGAAGGCCGCGATGGTGGAGACGGTGCCGTGGCGTCATTAGTCGAACTCGCGGCGGTCGGTATGGCCGGGTTACGCGGGCGGGGCGTATGGCCAGGTTACGCGGGCGGGGCGGGGCGTCAGCTCGCGCTGACCTTGCGTGGCGGCTTCCCGGGCGCCGACCAGCGCGGCCACGGCACGCTGAGTGCGCCGCAGCGAGGCGGTGCGTGCATGGGCCAACTGCTCCAGCAGCGCCCTCTGGCTTTGGCCCACACGACTGTGAACAGCTGAGCACCGGCCTGATTCGCCCCAGGACTCGGCGAGCGGTGATCGTTGTCGCGCGGATGAGCAGAGCTGTCGGCAGGCGGCCGCGTGGGGGCCGGGATCGCTGTGAAGATCCCGGGTCGCGCATGAGCCCGGTGCGTCTCCGTTCTGGTGAGGGCTGGAGACGCTCGCGAAGCGGGCTCACAGGCAAGATCCCCTTGGCAGGGGAAAGCGAGTGTCGCCCATTCGGACTTTTCATCACGTCCGGCCAAGAGGGGACGCATCGTAGATGCGTCCGGTTCCGGAAGACCAAAACGCGTGTTTTGACGGGCTGTTGGGCGACCGTACTCCGCCCGACCATGTCGGCGGAGATGAGGCATCTCGCCCAATGCATGGGCCCTGGCCAGGTCACGGCCGACTCGCTCCCGTTCTCCCCTCAAGGTCGTTAGGGTCGGGGCCCATGGCTTCCATGGATGTCTCCCTGCGTCCCGTGTGCCCCAGCGATCTTCCTGTGTTCTTCAGGCACATGATCGACCCCGAGTCGAATCGGATGGCCGCCTTCACTGCTGAGGACCCGACGGACCGGACCCCCTTCGCCGGGCATTGGAAGCGCATCCTCGCTTTGCCCGGCGTCATCATCCGCACCGTGCTCACGGACGGCGATGTGGTCGGGCACGCAGCCGTGTACGGCGAGCCGGGGGACCGGGAGGTCACGTACTTCATCGACCGCTCCTACTGGGGGCGGGGCATCGCGACCTCGGCCCTGCGAGGTCTGGTCGCCGAGGTCCCCGAACGCCCGTTGCTCGCCCGGGCCGCGGCGGACAACATCGGCTCGGTGCGGGTCCTGGAGAAATGCGGCTTCGAGGTCGTCGGCCAGGACCGCGCCTTCGCCAACGCGCGGGGAGCTGAGATCGACGAGCTGGTCATGCGGTTGAACGGATAGAGTCCGCACCCCCCGCAAGCCGGGCTTCGCCGCCAACTTGCCGAGAGCTGCCCGCAGCTCAGTTCGCTGTTCGGGCAGCCGCTGGTATGGAGCCTTCCTCCCGGATGGGGGAGTCCCTGTCCGGCGGCGGGAAGCCGCAGACGTCCGGACTGAGGAACGCTCCTATATCTGCGGTGTCCAACATTGCGCTTTTCCAGAGGCGTTGCCGGCCAGGGCAGTGGTGTCGCGCGCGCTCATCCGTGTCGTGCCGTGTCGTGCCGTGTCGTGCCGTGTCGTGCCGTCCTGCCGGCCAGGGCGGCGGGCGATCTCTCAGCAGCGTCTTCGTCGCTACTCCCGGGCACGGGGACAGCCCAGGTCCAGTCTTCGGCCAGTGGACACGGGCGGGCGGACCAGGTGGCCGCCGGTCTTCCTGCCATTCCGCGGAAGGTGGCGGGGGACGCCTGCGCCCTCTCTGCTCCTGCCGGGCACGTAGGGACTGAACGATCTGACGCGTTTGGGTCCCTTTTCAGTCCCTCAAGCAAAAGCCCAGGTCAGGCGGCACATTGCGCGATTTTGAGGGACTGAAGGGACTCAAAGTCTCTGTTATGAACGGCTCAGGGGTTAGAGGCCTATGTCTCGCGCGTACGCATACACACACGCGCATGTAGAACGGAACAGGGAAGTTGGGTCCCTTCAGTCCCTTCAGACCCTCTCCCTTGGCGGTCCCAAGCCTCTGAGCTGCACTTTTACCTGAGGGACTGAAAGGGGACCGAAAAGGGACCCAGACCCGCCGGACCGGCCAGTCCCCGCCCCATCAGGAAGCACAGGTCCGACACGCCCGGACGTCGCAGTTCGGTCAGCTGTGCCGAACACGGCCGAGCGCCCCCAACTCCCCAGGCGGCAGAGGGACTGAAGGGACTTAAGTCGGGGAACAGCCGCACCTCTGTTCAAGCGGCTCCTGTAGGCTCTGACCCGATTGGAAAACTCAGTCCCTTCGGTCCCTCGACTGGCAGTGCTAGCGCCTTGACCTGGCCTTTCTCTCCCAGGGGCTGAGCAAGTTATTGGCCCTCGGCAAGGACGATCAGCGTGCCGCGTCACAGTGAGACCAGTGGTTCCCGTCAGCCGGTCACCACGAGTCCCTACGCTGTTGCGCGCTGGTGTGCGGGAAACGGCTGGCCCGTCCACCCTCTGGCAGTTGGACGCAAGACGCCTGCAGGGAACTGTCAGCTGTGCCGCGACGAGCCGCACCGTCCCGCGCAGTGCCCCTGTCATGCCGCGGGACGCTGGTGTCACGGCTTCCACGCAGCGACGACTGATCCGGCCCTCCTGGAAGCCTGGTGGGGGCTGCACCCGAACCAGGGGGTAGGAGTCTCCTGCGGTCCGGCAGGCCTCGTCGTGCTCGACATCGATGCCCACAGTGCCGAGGTGCCTGACCGCAGCAGGCTTCTTCCGGGCATTCCGATCCACGACAGCGTCAACCTGGCAGGCCTGGCGTCCGGGTTCGACACCCTTGCTCTGCTGGCTGCGCTCCGAGGCCAGCAGAGCCCGGCAGACGACGGTGAGACCCTTCGCGTACGGACCCCCTCAGGCGGGCTGCACGTGTGGTACCGCATTCCTCTTGGTGGCCCGCGCTACCGGTCCTCGGTGGGCTCCAGCCCGAAGGTCGCTCTCGCCTGGCAGGTCGACGTCCGGTCCACCGGCGGTTACATCGTCACCCCTGCCACGCGCACGTCTGCCGGAACGTACACAGCGGTCGGTTCGGCGCGACTTCCCGCAGAACTCCCGGACTGGCTCGCGACCGAGCTGGGGCGCACCGGCCATCCGGTCGGCCAGGAAACCGTCCTCCTGCCACCGCAGCGTCCCCGTCCACGGCGTTCGACGGGGCACGGCGCCAGCCAGCTCCTGGCTCCGCTGCTGGCCCAGGTGGAAGCATGTGCGGCAGCCGCCGAGGGGACGGCCTTCACCGAGAAGCTGAACCGTGCCGCGTACACGGCCGGAGGCCTGATCGCCACCGGCCATCTCACCGAAACGGAAGCACGTGATCTGCTGACCACCGCTGCCGACGCAGCACGGCCGCACCGCGGCCGGCACAGCCGCTCCGTCATCGCCTCTGCCCTGTCCGCCGGTGCGAGCCGGCCGCTTCACCTCAAAGGACGCCCATGAGCAGCGCCGACAGCCCACGCTTCGACGCCACTGCCGCAGCGCAGCAGATGCTCGATCTCGAAGGACAGGCGGGCCAGCCGAACCTGCCCGCACAGCAGAGCAGTTCCGCGGTCCGGGAGCAGCTTCCGCAGGCGGGCCAGCTTCCTGGACTGCTCACGGACCGCGGCAACGCAAAACTGTTCGCAAAGCTGTTCGGCGACCAGTTCCGGCATGTGGAGGGTCTGGGCTGGTACCACTGGGACCAGTACCGCTGGAAGCGCACCGGCGGTGAGAAGGCAGCAGTCTGGGCAGCCGGTGATCTGGCCGAGCAGATGCCGGCCACCGACCCCGCCCGCCAGTTCACCGACCGCGACCTCGCCTCCCACCGTCGGCGGTCCATGTCGACCCCCGGGATCAAGGCCATGCTCACCCAGGCCAAAGCATCCCCGGCGCTGGCTCTGGACCCCGACGCCCTGGACGGCGACCCCTACGCCCTGTGCACTCCCGCAGGCGTCGTCGATCTCCACACCGGTCATCTCCACAAACCCGACCCCGAAGCCGACATGCACTCCCGGGCCACCAGCGTCGGCCCTGAGCCCATGCCGACGCCGCGCTGGGACCGCTTCCTCCACGACACCTTCGGTGAGGACGCCAAGGGCGAGGAGACCATCCACTTCCTCCACCTGCTCCTCGGGTATTCCGTCACCGGAGATGTCGGAGCCCAGGTCCTGCCCTTCCTCTACGGCACCGGGGCCAACGGCAAGTCCGTCCTGCTGGACGTCATGACCCAGATCCTGGGCGACTACGCCCAGGCCGCACCGCCCGGCTTCCTCATGGAGAAGGGCAAGTTCTCCGAGCACTCCACCGAACTGACCGAACTCCACGGCCGTCGTATCGTCGTGTGCTCGGAACTCAAGCCGAACGACAAGTTCGACGAGTCGCGAGTCAAGCTCCTGACCGGCGGCGACCGCATCATGGCCCGGCGCATGCGACAGGACTTCTTCAGTTTCAATCCCACGCACAAACTCTGGCTGCTCGGCAACCACCGCCCCGAAGTCGGCACGGGCGGCCACGCCTTCTGGCGGCGGATCCGGTTGATTCCCTTCGATCGTGTCGTCCCTGCCGCCCGTAAGATCGACAACCTCGCCAAGGAACTCGTCCAGAGTGAGGGGCCAGGAATCCTGCAGTGGCTCATTGAAGGAGCCAAGCTCTACCTCGCCACCCGTGACCCCCTGGCCGGCCCTGCCACCGTCCGCACCGCCACCGAGGCCTACGCGACGACCGAAGACCACATCGGCCGCTTCCTCGCCGAATGCTGCACCACCAGTGCACACGACCGTGCGGCTGAACGCGGTCCGGGCGACCTCCGCGTCGAACAGGGCCTCCTGTACGCGACCTACAGCAGTTGGTGCAGCGCCGGGGAAGGGATCCGCCCCGCAACTGCCCGAGCTTTCGCCACCCGCGTGCGGCAGGAACTCTCTCTGGCCTCACCCGCCGACATGATGAAGTCGAGCGGCAGGAAGTACTACCCCGGCCTGGGACTTCTCACCGATGACGAAGCTCTGGCCAACCATGTCTGACACCTGCGCCCGGCGCGCACCTGCCGGTCCCACTTACCATGAACTCCATGTCCCCACCCGGGAACGTGTTCACCACACCCACCCCGGCCCCGTGGCCGGAACAAACGCAAAGGGGCTGCGGCCATGAGCTCGCTGCTGAACGAGAGCGACCTCCACCACGAGAGTTCCGTGGTCTGGCTGGAGAGCCCCGACAACCTCGACTACGTACGTCAGGCCCTCGACAAGACCACCCGTCGCCGTGGCAAGCCCCGCTACGAACGTGACGGACGCATGGTCGGCTACACAGAGCTGGAAGCCCGTGCCGAGGCCGACCCGGACAGTGGCCTCCACCTCCGCCGCGTCTTCTTCCTGCTTCCGCACGACCGCGACGCCGACCCCGACGGTCCGTACCACGAGGGTGCGCCCGGCGAAGCTGTCGATCCGAGCACGATCCAGCCGAGGCGCGTCGGCGACAAGACCCCTCGCTCCCAACGCGGCCCGGCCGCCGCGATAACTGCCACCACCTGATCGCTGCGTGCCGTGCAGGGCATGACGGTGCCCGAGGCGTGCGTGCCGCCCGAGGCCGGGTCCGCCGGAACGCCGGCTGCCGGAGGGCCACAAGACGCTGAAGCGGCTCGTGCACGCTGCCTGGCGGCTCACGAAGCGTGGTTCCGGACCGTGGGTGCGGATCTGCCCGGCCAGGGGACCGAGCGGATCCGCCACCCGGCCAGGGGCTCCGAGCGGACGTGCCGTCCGGCCAGGGGACCGGGTGAACGTGCCCGTCCACCTGTGTGTTCCGGTCCGGTCCGGGACGCGCCAGGCGCCCGGAGTTCGGTCGTGAAGAAGTCGGCCCTGAGCCAGTCGACCGAGGTGTCCGGCAGGCTGGCTCGCATAGCCCGCCAACTCCCGTTGCCTCGGTCTGCGGAAGACCCGCCTGGAGCACGTCCTCTCCTCGTTGCGCGCTCGACCTCATCCGTCTCGATGCAGATGCCGGCCGGAACGGCCACCCGCTCGACACACCCGCGTCAGTCACCTTGCCCGTCCCGGCTTCTCCCTCGCCACCTGACCGAGACAAGCCGGCAGAACCGGTGAGCACGGTCCTTACCGGCACCCCGTGAAGCCCGCGGAACAGTGGACCGGAGCCTCCGACGGCCCCGACCGGACGTCGGCCGTTCCTCCAGCGGCCCTGCACCGGCACTGGGGCACAGGCCCCCACGATGGGCACGGACAGCCGTCCGCGAAGTCCAGCAGAACCCGGGAGACGTAGTGACCACCGAGACCGCGACCGCGACGTACAAGACGAAAGTCACCGCTGCCTTCAACGGGGCCGCGGCGACCTACGACCGGCTGGACGTCGAATTCTTCACACCGATGGGCAGCCGTCTCGTCGAAAGGGCCGCGCCCCGGCCCGGCGAGCGTGTGCTCGATGTCGGCTGCGGGCTCGGTGCCACCCTGCTGCCCTCCGCCCGGCTGGTCGGCGAGGCGGGCAGTGCGCTCGGCATCGACATCGCCGCGGCCATGGTCGAGGAGGCAGGCAAGGAGGCCGAGCGGCAGGGCATCACGAACGTCGATGTCCAGGTCATGGACGGGGAGTACCCGAACCTGCCTGCGCGCTCCTTCGACCTGGTCCTCGGCAGCTACAGCGTGATCTTCCTGCCGGACGCCCGTGCCGCGCTGGCCCGTTACGCGGACCTGCTGGCCGACGGCGGCCGGATCGGCTTCACCAGCCCCGTGTTCACCAAGGACACCTTCCCCTTCCTGCCGCCGCTGTTCACCGACCTCATCCCGATGGCGCTGCTCGACCACCTCCCGGAGGCCTGGCACCCCGAGAACCTGCACAAGCAGCTGCACTCCTGGCTGGAGGAGCCCGCGGACCTGATCGCGGCCCTGGAGAAGGCGGGCTTCACCGACGTGGTGGTTCACGACGAGCCGGTGATCCAGACGGCGGAGTCCGGCGAGGCCTGGGTGACCTGGTCGCACACCCAGGGCATGCGCTTGCTGTGGCAGCACCTGCCGGAGACGGAGGCCGCCGCGTTGCGCGAGCGCATCATCACCGCTCTCGACGCTCTGCGCGGCGACGACGGCCGGGTGCGGTTCGAGGTTCCGGTCCGCTACGTCACGGCCCGCGTGGCCCGCTGAGCGCCAGGGCCCGCGGTTCCAGGTCTGCATGACCGCGACCGCCCCCAGGGGGCGGTCGCGGTCAGGCGGTCGCTGGACGCAGCAGCATCGCCGGGGCCGCTCGCTGGGCCCTGCCGCGCCGTGCACCCGCCCGTGGGCCTCCTCGCACTCCCGCACGCGTCCTGAGACAGCTGTGGGCCGGGGCACGAGGCTCTCGCCCGCTGCAGGAACGCAGGAACACTCGACCGCGTCGCTGCCTTGTGTGCCAGGCGCGGCCGGTCTCCCGACCGGAGCCGCCGCCTCCGCGGGAGACCTCCGTTCTTCGAGTACATCTCTAGGCGGCTCCGCGAGGCTCAAAGTCCGTGCGGGACCTCCCGCAGGGTCCGGCCGGCCGGACCGGCCCGCCGAAACGGAGGAGACCACTGTGAGGCACAACCGATGAGGCGCGTCGTGATCACCGGAATCGGAGTCGTCGCACCCGGGGGAGTGGGCACCAAGGAGTTCTGGTCGCTCCTGACGTCCGGCCGCACCGCCACCCGCGGAATCACACTGTTCGACCCCGCGCAGTTCCGTTCACGTATCGCCGCCGAGGTCGATTTCGACCCGGCGGCGCACGGCATCGGCGACGAGGACGCGGAGCGCCTGGACCGGGCCGCGCAGTTCGCCGTGGTGGGCGCCAGGGAGGCGCTGGCCGACAGCGGTCTGGCGGGCGGCCTCGACCCGCTGCGCACCGGCGTCACCCTGGGCAGCGCCGTGGGCTGCACCACCGGTCTGGACGTCGAGTACGCGAAGGTCAGCGAGCGGGGGGCCGACTGGCTGGTCGACCACGAGCGGGCCGTGCCGCACCTCTACGACTTCTTCGTCCCCAGTTCGATGGCGGCGGAGGTGGCCTGGACCGCCGACGCCCAGGGCCCGGTGTCGATGGTCTCCACCGGCTGCACCTCTGGTCTCGACTCCGTCGGACACGCAGTCTCGGTGATCCGTGAGGGTTCCGCCGACATCATGGTCACGGGTGCCACCGAGGCCCCCATCTCGCCGATCTCCGTGGCCTGCTTCGATGCCATACGTGCCACCAGCCCGCGCAACGACGATCCGGCGACCGCCTCACGCCCCTTCGACCGCACCCGCAACGGATTCGTCCTCGGCGAGGGCTCGGCCATCCTTGTCGTCGAGGAACTGGAGCACGCCCGCCGCCGCGGCGCCCACGTGTACGCGGAGATAGCCGGATTCGCCTCCCGCAGTAACGCCTTCCACATGACCGGGCTGCGATCCGACGGCAAGGAGATGGCAGAGGCCATCCGGGCCGCCCTCGACGAGGCACGGCTCGACGCCGGCGCCGTCGACTACATCAACGCCCACGGCTCGGGCACCAAGCAGAACGACCGCCACGAGACGGCGGCCTTCAAGCGTGCCCTGGGACAGCGCGCCCACGAGGTGCCGGTCAGCTCCATCAAGTCGATGATCGGGCACTCGCTCGGCGCGATCGGCTCCCTGGAAGTGGCCGCGAGCGCCCTGGCGATCGAGCACGACACCGTGCCGCCCACCGCCAACCTGCACGAGCCCGACCCCGCCTGCGACCTCGACTACACCCCGCTGACGGCCCGTGAGCAGCGCACGGACACGGTATTGACCGTGGGCAGCGGGTTCGGTGGCTTCCAGAGCGCCATGATCCTCACCCGACCGCGTCTGGGAGAAGCGGCATGAACACCACCACCTTGACCAGTGACGAGACGGCCCCGGCCGCCGGCGCCCGCGCGAGCACGGCCGTGGTCACCGGCCTCGGTGTCGCCGCCCCCAACGGCCTGGGCACCGAGGAATGGTGGGCGGCCACCCTGCGCGGCGAGAGCGGCATCCGGCCGCTGACCCGCTTCGACGCCGGCCGTTACCCGGTCCGGCTGGCCGGCGAGGTGCCCGGGTTCGTCGACGAGGAGCACGTGTCCAGCCGGCTGCTCCCGCAGACCGACCGCGTCACCCGCCTCTCCCTGGCGGCTGCCGCCGAGGCCCTCGCCGACGCAGACGTCGATCCGGCCGGCCTGCCCGAGTACGCGGCCGGTGTGGTCACCGCGAGCTCCGCCGGAGGCTTCGAGTTCGGCCAGCGGGAGCTGCAGGCGCTGTGGAGCAAGGGGGGCAGCCACGTCAGCGCGTACCAGTCCTTCGCCTGGTTCTACGCCGTCAACTCCGGCCAGATCTCCATCAAGCACGAGCTGCGCGGTGCCAGCGGTGTCCTCGTGTCCGAACAGGCCGGTGGGCTCGACGCGGTCGCGCATGCCCGTCGGCAGCTGCGCAAGGGGGCTCGTCTCGTCGTCACCGGGGGACTGGAGTCCGCTGTGTGCCCCTGGGGCTGGGCCGCCCACCTGGCCACCGGTGAGCTCAGCACCCGTGAGGACCCGGCCCGCGCCTATGTCCCGTTCGACGAGGACGCCGCCGGGCACGTCGTCGGTGAGGGCGGTGCCCTGCTCGTCCTCGAGGACGCCGACTTCGCCCGCGAGCGCGGGGCCCGTACGTACGGCACCGTCGCCGGCTGTGCCGCCACCTTCGACCCGGCCCCCGGCCGGGGCGCCCCCCGCTTGGCCGACGCGGCCCGTCTCGCACTGGCGGACGCCGGGGTCACCCCCGCGGACGTCGACGTGGTGTTCGCGGACGCGGCGGGCGGACGGGCCGCCGACCGGGCCGAGGCCGAGGCGCTGACCGGCCTGTTCGGTCCGTACGGGGTCCCGGTCACCGCGCCCAAGACGATGACGGGACGCCTCAGCGCGGGCGGTTCGTCGCTTGACCTGGCCGCCGCCCTGCTCGCCCTGCGCGACCAGGTCGTCCCGCCCACCACGAACGTGGCCCGGCTCGCCGCCGACTGCCCGCTCGACCTGGTCACCGGCTCCCCACGCACCGGAGTCACCCTGCGCACCGCCCTCGTCCTCGCCCGCGGCCGCGGCGGCTTCAACTCCGCCACCGTGGTCCGCGCCACCTGAGAGGCGGGGGGCGTGCACCCCTGCAGCAGACCCACCCACCGAAATGAGGCACCAGCGTGAACCACCTGGACATCGCGGATCTGACCGCCCTGCTGCGCGAGTGCGCCGGCGAGGGCGAAGGCGTGGACCTCGACGGAGACGTCCTGGACACCCTCTTCGTCGACCTCGGCTACGACTCGCTCGCCGTCCTGCAGACCACCGGCCGGATCGAGCGCGACTACGACGTCGTGCTGGACGAGGAGGCCGTCGACGAGGCCGAGACGCCCCGAGCCCTCCTGGAGACCGTCAACCGGGCGCTGTCCGCCCGTGCCCGCGTCTGATCCCCGCCCTGCCCCGCAACCGCCCCGCCCCGCCCCGCCCCGCCCCGAGAGGTTCACGATGACCGACCCGAACCGCCGACGGTTCCTCACCCAGACCGTCGTGGCGGCCACCGCCACCTCGGCCGCGGGCGGCACACTCGCCGTCACCGCGGGCCCTGCCCAGGCCCACGCCCGAAGCGCCGGCTCCGGTTTCGGGCCGGTCACGGTCGGCGAGTCCGACCCGCGCTACGAGGACCTCGTTCTGCGTGGCAAGAACAGGCGTTTCACCACCCGTCCCGAGTCCTTCCAGGTGGTCACCACGACCGACCAGGTCGTGCGCGTGGTCCAGAACGCGGTACGGGCCCGCAAGCGGGTCGTGGCCCGCAGCGGCGGTCACTGCTTCGAGAACTTCGTGGGCGGCTCCGGTGCCGAGGTCGTCATCGACCTCGCCGAGATGGACACCGTCCGCTACGACGCGGACCGCCGCGCCTTCGAGGTGGGTGCGGGGGCCCAGCTCGCCGACGTCTACCGGACGCTGTACTACGGCTGGGGCGTCACCGTGCCCGGCGGCGCCAGCGCGACCGTCGCCTTCGGCGGCCACGTGGTCGGCGGAGGCTTCGGACAGCTCTCGCGCCGGCACGGCATCTCCTCCGACCACCTGTACGCGGTCGAGGTCGTCGTCGTGGACCGCGCGGGCCACGCCCGCGCGGTGGTCGCCACCCGCGAGGCCGACGACCCGCACCGCGAACTCTGGTGGGCGCACACCGGGGGAGGAGGCGGCAACTTCGGCATCATCACCCGCTACTGGTTCCGTTCCCCCGGGGCCACCGGCAACGACCCGGGCAGATTGCTGCCCCGCCCGCCCGGCTCGGTACTCGCCTCCACCGTGATGTTCCCGCGCGAGGGTCTCGACAAGGCCGCCTTCCGCACTCTGGTCCGCAACCACGGGCGCTGGCACGAGGAGCACAGCGGCCCCGACTCCCCTTACCGGGGCCTGTTCAGCGGCCTGGTCCTGCTCGGCAATCAGCACCAGGACGACCAGGGGATGGCCGCCATCGCCTTCACCCACCTCGACGCGACCCTGCCCGGAGCCGAGAAGCTGCTGCAGGATCACATCGACGCCCTCACGGACGGCGTGGGCGCCGAACCCTACGTCCTGCCCACCGAGCAGCTGCCGTGGTTCTCCTCCGTCGAGATGCTCGCCGCGAACCAGGACGCCGAGCAGGGCCGCCAGAAGATCAAGAGCGCCTATCTGCGTCGTGCCTACGACGACGCGCAGATCGACGTCCTCTTCGAGCGGCTGACAGGCCTCGACCACTCCCACGACACCGCGTCCGTCTCGTTGCAGGGCTACGGCGGCCGGGCCAATCTGCCCGAGTCCGGGGACACCGCCACCGCGCAGCGCGACTCCGTCATACGGGCCCTGTACATGAACACCTGGCAGGACCCGGAGAAGGACGGCGACAACGTCGACTGGATGCGCCGCCTGTACGCGGACGTCTACGCCGGGACCGGCGGCGTCCCCGTGCCCGGCGGCCAGGGCGACGGCTGCTTCCTCAACTTCCCCGACATCGACACGGCCGACCCCGAGTGGAACACCTCCGGCGTGCCGTGGCACCAGCTCTACTACAAGGACAACTACCGGCGGCTCCAAGCCGTCAAGACGGCCTACGACCCGCGTGACATCTTCCATCACGCGCTCTCGATCCGCCCGGCCGGAGACTGACGGGACGCGGTGCTCCACGCACCGCATGACCAGGGGGCCGGGGCGTATGCGCGCCCCGGCCCCCTGTCCCGTACGGCGCGCCGCCGCCGGTGTGACTCAGCCGCTGTGCCGCTCCAGCACGGTGGTGGTGAACAGGTTCGGGTCGCTGGCCGACAGTGTGCGCAGCGCCGCCGCGTGCGGGGCGAAGTCCGGGTGCGTGACCGCACGGCGGAACGACTCGGCGTCCTCCCACTCGGCCACGTTCACGTAGCTGCCCTGCTGCTCGGCGTGGCGCATCAACCGGTGGGTGATGAAACCGGGTTGGGCGACGAAGAAGGCCGACGTCTGTTCGAAGAGCCGCTCGAACTCCTCCACCGGGCCGCTGACGGAGAACCTGTTGACGAAGGTGACCACGGTGCTGCCTCCAGAACGGGGTGCGGACAGTACGGGACTGGAACCTCCTCCTTCGGGCTCGAGTGACACTCGAACGGCAGCCGAGCGGGCCGGGGCACGCTGGTGTGAAGGTGTGCCCACGGGCCGCCCGGAACCCCCTCTCCGAGCCCCCTGAGGAAGGAACTCCATGGGATCCGACTACGCGATCCATGCCGAGGACGTGCGCAAACGGTACGGTGACGCCTCCGCCCTGAACGGATTCGGCCTGCGGGTGCCGGCCGGCACCGTGCACGGTCTGCTCGGCCACAACGGCGCCGGCAAGACCACCGCGGTCCGGATCCTCGCCACCCTGGCCGGGTTCGACAGCGGCCGTGTCGAGGTCGCCGGTCTCGACGTCACCCGGCAGGCCGCCCAGGTCCGCGCCCGGATCGGACTCCTCGGCCAGCAGACGGCCGTGGACGAGGTGCTCAGCGGGCGCCAGAACCTGGTGATGTTCGGCCGCCTGTTCCACCTGGACAAGCAGACCGCCGGGCAGCGGGCCGACGAACTCCTCGCCCAGTTCGGTCTCGCCGACACCGGGGACAAGCAGGTCAAGAACTACTCGGGCGGCATGCGCCGCCGCCTGGACCTGGCCGCGAGCCTGATCCTGGCCCCCAGGGTGCTCTTCCTCGACGAACCGACCACCGGCCTGGACCCGCGCAGCCGCAACGAGGTCTGGGAAGCGGTCCGGTCGCTCGTCGACGGCGGCACCACCGTCCTGCTCACCACCCAGTACCTGGACGAGGCCGACCAGCTGGCCGACTCCGTCTCGGTGATCGCCTCCCCGGGTGGAGACGGTGGCCGGGTCATCGCCGAGGGCACCCCAGAACAGCTCAAGTCCGCCATCGGCGGGGACCGCATCGACATCACCCTGCGCCACGCCGCCGACCTGGGCTCCGCGGCCGGCGTGCTGGCCTCGGTCACCGGCCGCGGCGCCGACGTCGACGAGGACAACCGGCGCGTCGGCGGCCCCGTCGACGACCGTGTCGCCGCCCTCACCGGTGCGGCCCGCGCCCTGCAGGACTCCGGGATCGACGTCGAGGACATCGCTCTGCGCCGCCCGACCCTGGACGAGGTCTTCCTGCACCTGACCGGAGAACAGCCCGTACAGCAGACCGCGGACGAGAAAGAGGTGACGGTGTGACCACCGCGACCACAGCCCGGCAGAACCCCGCAGGAACCGGTTCGCTCCGCTGGGCCCTCGCCGACTCCTGGGTGCTCACCGGGCGTTCGCTCGCCCACTGGGCCCGCAACCCCGCCCCCGTCATCATCGGCCTGCTCTTCCCGATCATGATGGTGCTGATGTTCGGCTACCTCTTCGGAGGCGCCATGAGCGTCCCGGGCGGCGGCAACTACCGGGAGTTCCTCGTCCCCGGCATGTTCGCCATGACCATGGTGTTCGGCGTCGAGGTCACGTTGCTCGCCGTGATCACCGACACCGCCCGTGGGGTCACCGACCGGTTCCGGGCCATGCCCACCTCGTCCGCCGCCGTCGTCACCGGCCGCAGCATGGCGGACATGCTCAACTCGGTCGTCGGCCTGGGCGTGATGATCCTGTGCGGCCTCGCCGTAGGCTGGCGCGCCGACGAAGGACTCTCCCGCGCCCTGGCCGCTGTCGGTCTGCTGCTCCTGCTGCGTTTCGCCCTGCTGTGGGTCGGCATCTACCTCGGCCTCATCTTCACCGACACCGCCGCCGTCACCGCCGTACAGACGCTGGTGTGGCCGCTGGGCTTCCTGTCCAACGCCTTCGTGTCGCCCGACACCATGCCGGGCTGGCTCGCCGCGATCGCGGACTGGAACCCGCTGTCGGCCACCGTCACGGCCACCCGCGAGCTGTTCGGCAACCCGGGCTGGCAGGGCAGCTCCTGGGCGGCAGAACACGCCATTCTTCTGTCCGTGCTGTGGCCCGTCGTGATCTGTGCGATCTTCTTCCCGCTGGCCGTACGCCGCTACCGGCGCCTCGGAAGCTGAGCCCGCACACTGGAACCGCAGGACAGCCCGGCACGCGCACGTGGAACACACACGGAACCCAAGGGGAGCGACCCGCCCGATGACCCAGGCAGTGACGACGGCCGGACCCGACACCGAACTCGCCCGGTGCGCGGTGGTCTTCGACCCCGGGGACCCGGCCCGCACCGGACACCTCTACTTCTGGTGTCCCGACGGCGCCGAACTCCCGGACGGGACAGCGGGCGGACGGACCGAGGTCGTCCTGGCCACCGTCAAGGACGGCACGGTCGAGGTCCGTGCCGTCCCCGCCCTGCGTCTGGGCGTGGCCGACGCGCTGCCCGTGCTCGCTCACGCGGCGCGGCCCGGCACCGGCTCCCACCCGGCGGCCGCCTTCTGGGGCGCCGCCACCGTGCTCGCCCTGCATCTGGCCGCTCGCAGCCGGCTGCTGCCCGGCGTCTCACCGGGCGGGTACGACACGTGGCGGGCCGGGCCGCTGGACCCCGACGACATCACCCTTCTGCGCGAACTCGCCGCCGCCGCGCCGCCCGAGGCCCGTGCCCTGCCCCGCTCCGGCACCACCGCCCGGCTGCCCGAAGCCGAGACCCTGGTACGGGCCTTCGTCGACGCGGTCGCCGACACGCTGCCCCGCACCCCGGCCGCCGAAGCCGCTTCGGGCCGGGCCGCGTTCGCCGCCGACGCACCCCAGCACGTGCCCCAGCTGCGTGCCTGGGCCGAGGAGATCTCCGCCGGCATCGACAGCGGCGTACGGCTCTCCTTCCGCCTGGAACTGCGCACCCCGCCCGGCGAGCCGCCCACCCCGGTGCTCGTGCCCTGGGCGCACAGCCTCTCCGACCCCACCCTCGCCGGACCGGCCCGCGCCGTCCTCGACGGCAGCCTGCCGGGCTTCGGTCCGCGGGCCGTCAACGACATCGCGCAAGCGGCCCGCCGTGCCGCGGGCGTCTGGGCGCCCTTGGAGCGTCTGCTGCCGGTACCCGGTGACATCGAGCCCAGCGACGCCGAGATCGACGACCTGCTCGGCCAGGGTTCCGCCCGGCTGCGGGCCCACGGCATCGACCTGCGGTGGCCCGCCGAGGACAGCCGCGCCCTGGACGCCGTGGCGGTCGTCGGCGCGGGGCTCGCCGCGCCGGACGACCTGCGCTCCTTCTTCGGCGGAGCGGACGCCGCCGTCGGCTTCCGCTGGCAGCTCACGCTGGACGGCGAGCCCCTGGACGAGAGCGAGACCCGGCTGGTCGCCATGGCGCCCCGCCCCATCGTCCAACTGCGCGACCGCTGGCTGCTGATTCCCGCCGTCCTCGCCCGCAAGGCGCGCGAACCGGAACTCGATCCGCTCACTCCCATCGAGGCACTCGGCGCTGCCCTCACCCAGATCGCCGTGGCCGGCCGTGAGACGGTCCGCGTCGCGCCCACTCCGTGGCTGTCGGCCCTGCGCGAGCGGCTCAGCGACCCGGAGGGCGGCGGCGAACCCCTGACCCCGCCCGCCGCACTGGACGCAACCCTGCGCGACTACCAGCTGCGCGGCGTGCGCTGGCTGGACCGGATGACGTCGCTCGGTCTCGGCGGCTGCCTCGCCGACGACATGGGTCTGGGCAAGACGATCCAGCTGATCTCCTTGCACCTGCTCCGCCAGGAGCACCCCGCCACGACCGGGCCGACCCTGATCGTCTGCCCGGCCTCGCTTCTCGGCAACTGGGAGCGGGAGGTGCGCCGGTTCGCACCCGGTACGCCCACCCGGCGTTTCCACGGCGCCGGGCGCACCCTGGACGGCGCCGACGCGGGATTCGTCCTGACCACGTACGGCACCATGCGCCTGGACACCGAGCGTCTCGGCGCCCACTCCTGGGGCATGGTCGTCGCGGACGAGGCCCAGCACATCAAGAACCCCCGGTCGGGCACCGCCAAGGCGCTGCGGCTGATCCCCGCGGACGCGCGGATCGCCCTGACCGGCACCCCCGTGGAGAACAACCTCTCCGAACTGTGGGCGATCCTCGACTGGACCACGCCCGGGCTGCTCGGCCCGCACGGAGCCTTCCGGACCCGCTGGTCCAGGCCCATCGAGGCCGAGCGCGCGGTCGCCGAGGAGGACGGCGGACCGAGGCAGGACACCGCCCAGCGCCTCGCCGAGCTGGTGCGGCCCTTCCTGCTGCGCCGCCGCAAGACGGACCCCGGCATCGCACCGGAGCTCCCGCCCAAGACCGAGACGGACCGCCCGGTCACCCTCACCGCCGAACAGAGCGCCCTGTACGAGAAGCTGGTCGCCGAGGTGATGGCCGAGATCCGTGGCAGCGACGGGATCGCCCGCCGGGGCCTGGTCCTCAAGCTCCTCACCGGTCTCAAACAGATCTGCAACCACCCCGCGCAGTTCCTGAAGGAGGACGCTCCGCGGCTGTCCGGCCGCTCCGGCAAGCTCGAGCTCCTCGACGAACTGCTGGGCACCATCGTCGCGGAGAACGGCGCGGTGCTGGTCTTCACCCAGTACGTCGCCATGGCCCGGCTGCTCGAAAGGCATCTCGCGGACCGCGGCGTGCCGACGCAGCTCCTCCACGGCGGCACACCGGTGCCCAAGCGGGAGGAGATGGTCAGCCGTTTCCAGGAGGGTGCGGTGCCCGTCTTCCTGCTCTCCCTGAAGGCGGCCGGCACCGGACTGAACCTGACCCGCGCCGACCACGTCGTGCACTTCGACCGGTGGTGGAACCCCGCGGTCGAGGCGCAGGCCACCGACCGTGCCCACCGCATCGGACAGACCCGCCCGGTGCAGGTCCACCGGATGATCGCCGAGGGCACCGTGGAGGACCGCATCGCCGCCATGCTCCAGGCCAAGAAGGAGCTGGCGGACGCGGTGCTCGGTTCGGGCGAGGCCGCTCTCACCGAGCTGACCAACGACGAACTGGCCAACCTGGTCGAGCTGAGGAGCACGAGTTGAGCGGTTACGACGACGCCGGGGACGCCCGGGCCCGCGGTTTCGCGGCCTTCCCCGCGCGCAGGGGCGGCCGGGTCCGCGGCCAGAGCTGGTGGGCGGGTGCCTGGGCGGACTCGGTGGAGGACGGTCTGTTCGACGCCGACCCGCTCAAGGAGGGGCGCAGCGCGTCCCGTTCGGGCAGGCTCGGCCCCATCTCCGTGGCTCCTGGCCGGATCGCCGTCACCGTCCACGACGAGGACACGTACCAGGTCGTGATCACCCTCGCCGTTCTGGACGACGAGGAGTGGGACCTGCTGTGGGAGAAGCTCGCCGACCGGCCCGCAGAGCTGGAGGGCGTCCTTGCCGGCACCCTGCCGCCGGACTTCCTCGAGGCCGCCGAGGACGCCCGGGTGCGGATGCTGCCCGGGTACGGGGACCTGGAGGCCGAGTGCGACTGCGACTCGTTCGACCACCCGTGCGCGCACGCGGCGGCGCTGTCGTACCAGTTCGCCTGGCTGCTCGACCAGGACCCGTTCCTGCTGCTCCTGTGCCGTGGGCGGGACCGGGACGAAGCGCTGGAGGAGCTGCGGACCACCGTGCTGCTGCACGCCATGGGCGGCCTCGACGAGGAGACCGAGGAAGCCGGACCCGAGGATGACGCCGAGAACACCGATGTCACGCGCGGCTCAGCGGACGCCGGCGGCCCGACGGGCGGAAAGGGGGGCCGTGACGGCGCGGACCGCGGGGAGCAGGAGGCGGAACGGGAACTGCAGGAGGCCGCCGAGGCCTACGCCCGGTCCGTTCCGCCGCTGCCCGCCCCGCCCGGACTGCCGGACCCGGTGGACACGGACGGTCTGCCGCGTTCCGGCATCGAGGCGGACCCGCTGGAGCTGAGGGCCGCCGACGCCGCGGTACGTGCCCGTGCGCTGCTCGCGTACGCGCTCGGCCGCACCGCTGCCCCGCCCGTACCGCTGACGGCGTGGCAGGACACGGTGCGCATCGCCGCGCACGCCGACGCACGGACCCTGACCCGGCTGGCGGCGGCGAGCGGGTGCGGTGACCGGCTGCCGGCGGCCGCCGCGGCCTGGCGCCAGGGTGGGCCGGCCGGCCTGGAGGTCCTGGAGGAGACCTTCGATCCCGGAGGGCCGGCCCTCGCCCGGATCCGCACCGAGCTGGCCGCCGGCTGGGACGAGGACGAACTGGCGGCGCCACTGGTCCGGGACAACCACTGGGTCTTCGAGGACCGGGGCGTGCAACTGCGTCTGGGCCGCGACGGCCGCTGGTACCCGTACCGCCGGGAGGGTGCCGAGTGGACCCCCTGTGGCGCGCCCGGTGCCGAACCGGCCTCCGTCCTGGCGGAGTTGCTGGAGCACTGACCGCCGTACACCGCCGCTCGAACGGTTCTCCAGCCGCCGGTCCCAGGATCGGTTGCAGACCGTTCGGCCGGAGGGACTCAGGTGATGTCAGGCGCAGACAGTGCGGTGGGCGGGGGTACGCCCGCCGGCGCGTTCCTCGCGCGGGCGCGGGCGCACCCTGAAGCCACCGCCCTCGTCGACCGGGACGGTGGGACGAGCTACGGCGAACTCCGAGCCCTGGCGGGTGCCGAGCGCAGTCGTGTCGCCGCCCTCGGCCTGCCGCCAGGGGAGCCGGTGGCCGTCGAGGCCGTCAAGTCGCCCGCGACCCTGGCCCTGCTCCTCGCCTGCCAGCTGGAGCGCCGTCCGGTGCTGCTGACCTCGCAGAGCCTCGGCGTACGGGTACGGGCCGCGCTGCACGAGCAGGCCGGAGTCCGGCGGGTCCTCGCGCCCGGGACGGACGGCGGCACCACCGGTGCCGGCGAGACCGGGACGGACGGCGGCACCGGCTCCTTCGACAGTGCCCCGCTGATGCTGCTGACCACGTCCGGCTCCACCGGGACGCCCAAGATCGTCCCGCTGACGGCCACCGCGGTCATGGAGTTCACCCGATGGGCCGCCGGCCACTTCGGCATCGGCCCCGGCACCACGGTCCTCAACCACGCCCCCCTCAACTTCGACCTGTGTCTGCTGGACGTGTGGACCACCCTGGCCCACGGCGGCCGGATCGTCCTCGTCGACCCGGACCGGGCAGCTCACGGGCCGCACCTGCTCGAACAGGTCACCCGTCACCGGCCCGAGATCGTCCAGGCCGTGCCGATGTTCTACCGGCTCCTCGCCGACGCCGCGGACCGGGAGGGACGCACCCTCCCAGGTGTGCGGCACGCCGTCTTCACGGGCGACAGCATGCCCGTGCCACTGCTCGGCCGGCTTCCCGCCCTGCTGCCCGGAGCCCGCCTCAGCAACCTGTACGGCTGTACGGAGACCAACGACAGCTTCCTGCACGAAGTGACCGACCCCACCGTGCCTGCGCCCCTCGGCCGGCCGCTGCCCGGCGTGCACGCCGTCGTGGTCGCGCCCGACGGCCACGTCCTCGAGGGCGCCGGCAGCGGCGAACTGTACGTCTCCACCCCCTTCCAGAGTCACGGCTATCTCGATGCCCGCGCCCGCCCGGCCGCCTTCGTGCCCGACCCGCGCGGTACCGCCGACGGACCCCGCTTCTTCCGCAGCGGCGACCTGGTACACCGCGACGCCGACGGCCGCCACACCCTCCTGGGCCGCACCGACTTCCAGGTCAAGGTGCGCGGCGTGCGGGTCAACCCGCAGGAGGTCGAGCACGTGCTCCTCGACCACCCCGACGTCACCGAGGCCGCCGTCCTCGCCCGGCCCGACCCGGTCGCAGGCAACCTGCTGCACGCGGTGGTGCGCCGTACCCCCGGCAGCGGCCTCAACAGCCTCGCGCTGCGCGGCCATCTGGCCCGCGGACTGCCCAGGGCCGCGGTGCCCGGCACCGTACGGATCACCGACGAGCCGCTGCCGCGCACCTCCACCGGAAAGGTGGACCGCGACCGCGTGATCCCGGCCCCCGCACGAACCATCCGTCCCAGCAAGGAGAGCTGACATGTCCGACACCGACACGATTCACGACCTGAGCGCCGTCAAGAGGTTCGTGGTGGAGGAGTTCCTGCCGGACGTGAGCCCGCAGGACCTCGACGCCGACCTCGACCTCCTCGACGAAGGCGTCATCGACAGCCTCGGACTGCTCAAGGTCATCGCCTGGATCGAGTCGACGTACGACATCGACACCGACGAGATCGACCTCGACCCCGACGCCTTCCGTTCCGTCACCGCCATCGCTTCCTTCGTGACGGACGCCCTCGCGCAGCGGGCCGGGGCGGCGTAACCATGCACGACGCCCTGGTCACCCTCATCGGCGGCAGCCGACCGGTCGAACGGGACAGCTGGCGGTCCCTGTGGGACCGGCTCCACGACGGAGGACTGCGCCGGGGCGAGGCGGTGGCCCTCCTCGCCTCGCTGTCCACGACACCGCCCGAGGCCGCCACGCTGACCGCGCTGCTCGACTCGCTCGACGAACGCCGCCCTCCGTCGGCCGCCCCCTTCCGGGACACCGTCAACGTCGTCGGCACCGGCGGCGGGCCCCGCACCTTCAACATCTCCACCGCCGCGGCCCTGACCGCCGCCGCCATGGGCGCGAAGGTCGTGAAGACCGGCTCGCGCGCCTACACCAGCGGCTGCGGTTCCATGGACCTCCTCGGGCTTCTCGGCATCGGTCTCACCGGCTCCTACGAGCAGACGGCCGAGGTGCTCGAGCGCGACGGCATCGCCTTCGCCGGGACCTTCGTGTACCCCGACGAGATCGGCCTGCTCGCCCGGGCCTCGCTGCCCATGGACCTGCGCGACATCGGCCGCTTCGTCAACGTCCTGGGGCCCTTCCTGGCCGGCCTCCCGGCGGCCGCGCAGCTCACAGGCGTCTCCGACCCCAGGATGCTGCCCGCTGTCCGCAAGGCCGCCGAGCACACGGCGCGGCGTACCGGACGCACCGTGTGGCTGTGCACCAACGACCTCGGCGCGGACGAACTCCTGGGCTTCGTCCCCAACCGCGTGCGCACCTACGAGGGCGGAGGAGAGGACGAGTTCACCCTGCGGCCGCAGGCGCTGAACCTGAGTCCCGGTCATATCGGCGACCTCGCCCCGGTCACCACGGGCGGCGCCGACGTGGTCCGCCACTTCCTCGATCTGCTGCGCGGCGAGGGCGACCCTGTCGCCGAGCAGACCGTGTGCCTCAACGCCGCCGCGCTCGCCGTGGCCGGACGTCTCACCGCCGACTGGCACGCGGCCCTGGCCGCGGCCCGTGCCGCGATCCACGACGGTCGCGCCCACGCACTGGTCGAGCGGCTGCGCACCCGGGTGGTGTCCGTTGCCTGACCGCACCGGATTCTTCGCCCGGCGCCGTCCGGGGCGGCCCGGTCTCGCGGTGTTCCTCAACGCGGGCGACCCGCCCCTGGACCTGCTGCCCGACCTGCTCGCCATGCTCGACGAGAACGACGTCGACTGCCTCGAACTGGCCGTGCCCTTCCCCGACTCGGTCACCGACGGGCCCGTCGTGCGCCGGTCCGCCCGCCGCGCCCTGGCCCAGGGCGTGACCACCCGGGACGTGCTCGACGCGGTGGCCGCGGCCCGGCCCACGCTCCGCCGCCTGCGCATCGCGCTGCTCGCCGACTGGAGCCACACCGTCAAGGGCACCGGCCTGGGCGACTTCACCCGGTCGGTGGCCGACGCCGGCTGTGACGGCCTGCTCCTGCACGGGCTGCCGCCCCGGTCGCGCACCCCATACCTGGAGGCGGCCGCCCGGGCCTCCCTGCCCGCGGTCACCACCTGCTACGCCGTATCGGAACCGAGGGTGCGGGCCGAGGCCGCGGCACAGGCCTCCGCCTATCTGTACCTGGTCGCCCACTACGGCCGCAGCGGCACCGGGGCTCCCCTGGACGAGCGGCTCCTCGCCGAGGTCCTCGGCCCGCTGCAGGCCGACGCCGCCGCCCCGGTCGCCGTGGGCTTCGGCGTGCGCACCGCCGCCGACATCGCCAGGCTCGTAGGGCTCGGGGCGCAGTCTGTCGTGGTCGGCAGCGCGGGCGTCGACCGCATCGAGCGGGCCCTCACCGAACACCGCGACCCGGTCGAGGAGTTCGCGGCCTTCGTCCGGGAGCTACGCGCCGGGCCACCACCGCCGCGCATCCCGTCCACACCTGTCACCGCAACCACGAAGGGAATCTCATCATGATCGTACGCAGGCTCGAGAGCGTCGCCAGCATCGAATGGGGCAACGGCCTCAGTCGCCGCTTTCTGACCCAGTCCGACGGCGTCGGCTACTCGGTCACCGACACGGTGGTCAAGGCCGGTACCAAGTCCCGCCTGGAGTACCGCAACCACCTGGAGACCTGTTACTGCATCGAGGGCAGCGGCGAGGTGGTCGACCAGGCCGGCAACTCCCACCCGATCACCCCCGGCACCCTCTACGCCCTGGACCAGCACGACGCCCACTGGCTGATCGCCAGCCCGCACGAGGACCTGCGCCTGGTCTGCGTGTTCACACCGGCCCTGCACGGCAACGAGACGCACAACCTCGACTCGCCCGACTTCTCGCAGTACTGAGCCTCCGAGCGGACATCCCCATGATCAAGTGGAGCACCGAGCAGCAGGCCCTGCGCGACGGCCTGGCCCCCTATCTGGACGAGCTCAACTCCGGACACGTGGAACAGGACGCCGCCGCCGCCTTCCCCCACGACAAGTGGAAGCTGCTGGCCGACGCGGGCCTGATGGGCCTGCCCTTCGAGGAGCGCTACGGCGGTCTCGGCCTGTCCCTGCCCACCACCATGTACGTGCTGGAGGGGCTGGGGGAGGGCTGCCGCGACGCCGGACTGAACTTCTCCGTCTGCACCCACCTGGCAAGCACGGGGGTGCCGCTGCAGCGCTTCGGCTCGGACGCGCTCAAGGAGCGCTACCTGCCGGCCGTCTGCTCCGGTTCGCTGATCGCCGCCCACGCGATCAGTGAACCGGACAGCGGCTCCGACGCTCTCGCCATGCGCACCCGCGCCCGCCGTGACGGCGACACCTGGGTCCTCGACGGCAGCAAGTCCTTCGTCAGCAACGGCCCCGTCGCCGGCCTCTTCACGGTCTACGCCCGCACCAGCGACCGGCCGGGACCGCTCGGCTACACCGCATTCCTCGTGGAGCACGACACCCCCGGCCTGACCGTCGGCGCCCCCGTGGCCAAGATGGGTCTGCGCACCTCCCCGCTGTGCGAGCTGTTCTTCGACGGGTGCCGCGTTCCGGCCGACCGGGTCCTGGGCCGGGTCGGCGGCGGATACCTCGTCATGGAGTACGTGATGCGCTGGGAGATCCTGCTGACGTTCGTGGTGAACGCCGGTGAGATGCGCCACCGGCTCGACCGGTGCCTGGCCTACGCCAAGGAACGCGTCCAGTTCGGCCGGCCCATCGGCTCCAACCAGGCCGTCTCGCACCGGATCGTCGACCTGCGCATCGGCGTCGAGAATTCCCGCCGATGGCTCTACGACACCGGCGAGCGGATGGCGGCCGGCGAGAACGTCACCGAGGACATCGCCATCGCCAAGCTCGTCACCAGTGAGGCCAACGTGGCGTCCGCCCTGGCCGCGGTGCAGATCTTCGGCGGCAACGGCTACATGGCCGAGTACGGCATCGAGAAGGAGCTGCGCAACGCTGTCGCCGGGACCATCTACTCGGGCACCTCGGAGACCCAGCGCAACCGCATCGCCGCCCTGCTCGGCCTGTGACGCCGAGCCCCGCCACCCCGACGAAAGCAGTACGCCGCATGACTACCAACGCCCTGCGCCCCACCGAGTTCCTCGACCACGAGTCCGACGAGGTGCGCGGCTTCGTCGCCGACGCGCTTCCCACGGGCCCGGGCACGCCGACCGAGTCCGCGGTCGCGCTCTACCGGGCGGTCCGCGACGGCATCCACTACGAGGTGTACGGCGCGGACCTCTCCCGCGAGGGGCTGCGCGCCAGCCAGGTGGTGCGCACCGGGTCCGGCATGTGTCTGCACAAGTCCGTGCTGTACGCGGCCGCTCTGCGCTCGCTCGGTATCCCGGCCCGTCTCGTACTCGCCGACGTCCGCAACCACCTCGCCTCCGAGCGGCTCAAGGAGCTCGTCGGCGGGGATGTCTTCCACCACCACGGCCTCACCTCGGTCCGTCTGGAGGGCCGCTGGGTGAAGGCGACCCCGGTGTTCAACAAGAAGCTGTGCCGGCTGTACCGGATGGCGCCGCTGGAATTCGACGGCACGGCCGACAGCCTCTACCACCCGTTCGACGCCGAGGGGCGCCGGTACATGGAGTTCCTGCGCTTCCACGGTGAGTTCGACGACCTGCCCTACGAGCGGGTCCTGGCCGACCTGCGGATCGCGCACCCGCGTCTGTTCCGGTCCGGCGGTGCCGCGGCCTTCGCCGCCGGATCGCTGGAGGCCGACGCCGCGCGGACCGTGTCCGCGTGATGCTGGTCAAGGTGTGCGGCGCCACGACGGAGGAGGAGGTGCGGGCGGTGACCGGGGCCGGGGCCGACCTCGTCGGCCTGTGGTACGGGATCCCGGACGGCCCGCACGACCTGGCCGCGGACCGGTTCGCCCGGCTGGCCGGTGCCGTCCACCGGACCGGGGGCGCCGACCCGGTCCTGGTCACCTTCTGCGGCGACGCGCGGGAGCTGCTCGCGCTCGTGGCCGACGCGGGGGTGTCGTGGGTCCAGCTGCACGGCTTCCAGCCACCCTCGCTGGTACGCCGGCTGCGTCGCGACGGGCCGCCCGGACTGCGGATCGTCAAGGTCCTGCATCTGGACCCCGAAGGGAACTGCCTGCAGGGCTCGCTCGTCGCCGCGTACGAGCGGGCGGGTGCGGACTGCCTGCTGTTCGACACGGCTGCCGCCGACGGCAGGATCGGCAGCACCGGGCGCAGCGCGGACCCCGCCGCGGTGCTCCGCCTCGCGGCGCGCACCACACTGCCGTTCCTGCTCGCGGGCGGCCTCGGCGCGGGCAACCGGGACGCCTTCGGGGCCGTGCTGCGTCACCCGAGGCTGCTCGGCATCGACGTGGACTCCGCGGCCCGGGGCCCGCTCGGCACGCTGGACGCCCGGGCGGCGGGCGCGGTGGTGCACGCCTGGCGAGGCGAACGGGGCGTGCGGGGGGAGGCCGCGGCATGAGTACGGACTTCGCGGCCGCGCTGCTCCGCGCCCCACGCCCGATGATCATGGAGGTCAAATGCCAGGACGCCGACGGCCGGGAGCTGCTCGGCGGTCGTACGGTCGCCGAAATCGTCGCCGGATACGAGGCGGCGGGTGCCCCGTGCGTGTCCGTCGTCACCGGCCGGTGGTTCGGGGGCACCGAGCGGCTCCTGGCCGAGGTCGCCTCGCTGACCTCTCTCCCGCTGCTGCGCAAGGACTTCGTCACGAACCGCGGCCAGCTGCGCCGTAGCCGTGAACTCGGGGCCTCGGCCGTGCTTCTGACGGCTCGCCTGCTGGCGGCCGGCACGCTGGAGCGGCTGACGGGCCAGGCCCTGGAGCTGGGGCTGACGCCGTTCGTGGAGGTCGCCGGTGCGGCTGAGGCGGCCGCCGTGCGGTACGGCGAGGACTGCGTGGTCGCGGTCAACAACAAGGACATCGCGACGGGGGAGCGGGGTGCGGGGGATCTGGCGCGCAGCCCCGCTCTGCTGCCGGCGGTGCGGGGGACCGGGACCCGGTGCGCTGTCAGCGCCAGTGGGATCGACGGCCCGCGGACGGCTGCCGGTCTGCTGGGCGCCGGGTTCGACGGCCTGCTGATCGGTACCGGCCTGCTGACGGCCGGGAGCCTGACCGAGTGGGTCGCGGACTTCGACCGGGCCCGCGTCGGTGGGCCCGGTCGCTGACGGTTCAGGCCCCGTCGGTGCTCGCCGCCGCCTTCCTGCGGCGTGCCGCGGGCAGTTTGGCCTTGCCCCGGGCGGTGCGCCCCCACGGTTTGTAGACGGACACGACCGCGGCGGTGGTGAGCAGGGCGAACAGCGCCGGCACGCTCCACACGAGGAAGTCGCCGGACCAGCCGGGCCCTGAGGAGGAGCCGGTGTCCGCGGTGTTCTTCGCGGCCTGCGTGACGATCGGGTGGATCACGAACCAGGCGAAGATCGTCATGAAGAGGGTGATGAGCCACTTCACGATGATCCAGAAGTGCAGCATGAAGCCCCAGGCGCTGCCCCAGGACAGCAGGATCCCGCTGAGTGCGGCGAACACGCTGAACACCGTGACGGCGGTGTCGTCGAACACGTACATCGCCTTGTAGACACCCTTGGCGACGGCGGGGTCGTCGGTGGTCCAGCCCATGAGGGCGAGGACCACCATGGCCAGGGAGAGGCCGACCCAGCCGACGGAGGTGACCACGTGGACCGCGAGTGTCAGCTTCCGTGCCCTGCGGCTCAGTTCGAACTTCTTCCTGCTCTTCTTCCCTTCCTTCTCGTCACGCTTGGCGGCAGCGGCAGCGGCAGCGGCAGCGGTGGGGGTGGGGACGGACGAGGGAGCGGACAAGTCTCATGCCTCCTGTGCTTCATGGGGGTGAGGGCATAAACTCCGTATGCCATAAAGGGAAACCCTTTATACAGTACGGAGTTCTTTTCCGGGACGAGAGGATGTCACGAAAATGGCCAGAAAGAACCGTCCGGCAGACCCGGCGCGTACCCTCGCCCTGCTCTGGCGGGATCACCAGGAGCCCGCCCCCCGTACTCGGGGACCCAAGCAGCAACTGACCTTCAGCCGGATCGTGGACACCGCGATCGCAGTCGCCGACGCCGAGGGCCTGGACACGCTGGCGATGAGAAAAGTGGCCGAACCGCTAGGGGTATCGACCATGTCCCTCTACACCTACGTCCACGGACGTGCCGAACTCGTCAACTGCATGCTCGACGAAGTCCTGTCGGAGGCAGTCTCCCTGTCCGGGGTCGAGAACGACTGGAGAGCCGCCCTGGAGCTGTACGCGAACGACATCAGGGACATCGCCCGCCGCCACCCCTGGATGCCACCCCTGTTCGGATCCCGCATGCTGATGGGACCTCACGAGACCGCGCTGTGGGACGGCGTCCTGCGCGCCGTCGCCGGTACCGGTCTGACCGAGCCGGACATGCTCGCCGTCGTCAACCTCGTCAACGGCTATGTCCGCGGCGCCGTGGTCCAGGAGACCGACGCCCTGCAGGACGAACGACGTACCGGCCTGAGCCACCAGGAGTGGTTCGAGCGCAGCGGCCCGGTCCTGGAACGGCTGATCCCCTTCACGCGCTACCCGACCCTCACCCGCGTGTGGATGTCCGGGGTCTTCGAGGAACCCGGCGCGGGATTCGGCCACGACGGAGGCTTCGCCTTCGGTCTGCGCCGCGTCCTGGACGGCATCGCGGCTCACATCGCCGAACAGGCCGGTGCCGGCGGCCCGGCCCCGGTCCAGCAGCTCTCCGGGATCTCTCCAGACCGGGACCCGACTCTGTCACCACAGACCGACCGAGACGTCTCACCGAGCTGAGACCCAGGGTGACGAGGGTGGAACTGCCGTGACAGTACTGGTGACAGGCGCTACGGGATCCG
The DNA here is from genome assembly GCF_044765765.1 of Streptomyces sp. NPDC102402. Classification (NCBI taxonomy): domain Bacteria; kingdom Bacillati; phylum Actinomycetota; class Actinomycetes; order Kitasatosporales; family Streptomycetaceae; genus Streptomyces; species Streptomyces sp. NPDC102402. The sequence goes on along the minus strand of NZ_JBIWKR010000022.1, from coordinate 40,202 downwards.
TGGGCCGCCACGTGGTGGACCGGCTCATCGCGGAGAACGTGCCGGTGCGGGCCCTGACCCGCGATCCCGGCGCGGCCCGGCTGCCCGCACAGGCCGAGGTGTTCGCTGGGGACCTCACCGACCCCGCGAGCGTGGCCGAGGCCCTTCGCGGCGTCGAGAAGCTCTACCTCTTCCCGGTCCCCGAGACCGCCCGCGAGATCGTCGCCGCCGCCCGGCAGGCAGGCGTCCGGCACATCGTGGTGCTCTCCTCGTCCTCCGTCCTCGACGAGTCCGGTGACAACCACAGCGGCGAGTACCACCGCACCGTGGAGCGGGCCGTACAGGAGTCCGGCCTCACGTGGACCTTCGTCCGCCCCGACGAGTTCGCCACCAACGTCCTGTGGAAGTGGGGCCACTCCATCCGCGAGGAGGGGGCCGTCCGCGCCCCCTACGGCGACGCTCCCCGCGTCCTGATCCACGAGAAGGACATCGCCGCGGTCGCCGCCGCCGCGCTGCTGGACGACCGCCACGCCGGTCAGGCATATGTGCTCACCGGCCCCGAGGCGATCACCCAGCGCGACCAGGTCGCGGCCATCGCCGCCGCCACCGGACAGCCCGTCGCCTTCGAGGAGATCACTCCCGACCAGGCCCGCGAACAGATGGGCCAGGCCATGCCCCCGCCCGTCGTGGAGATGGTGCTCGGCTACCTCGCCGACGCCGTCGTCAACCCGCCGGCCCCGGTCGACGCAGTGGAGCGGATCACCGGCCGCCCCGCGCTGACCTTCGCCCAGTGGGCCGTCGATCACGCCGACGCCTTCGCCCCGCAGACCGCGAGGACCGCCGCATGAGCGCCCCCGCGGGAACCGAGGCGGGCCGCAGCGCCCGCACCACGGGACGAGCTGTCCGGATGACCGGCAGCGGCGAGCCCGAGCAGCACATCGAGACGTACGACGCCGACCGGCCCGCCGCCCGGCGTGGCAAGGTCGTCGTCCGGGTCGAGGCCGCCGGCGTCTCCTACGCCGAGGTGCAGATGCTCCAGCACCTGCACCCCTTCCCGCCCCGCTTCCCCTTCGTCCCGGGCTACGACGTCGTCGGCCGGATCGTCGAGGTCGGTGCCGGCGTCACCGACTGGCGGCCCGGCGACCGTGTCGCCGCCATGCCCCGCTACGGCGGCTGGCAGGAGTATGCGGAGATCCCCGCCTCCTGCCTGGCCCGGCTGCCCGAGGACCTGGACGCGGCCGAGGCCGTCGCCATGGTCACCAACGGCGTCACCGCCTGGCAGATGCTCCACCGGCTCACCGACGCCGCCCCCGGTGACACCGTGCTCGTCCACGGAGCCAGCGGCGGCGTCGGCACCGTGCTGACCCGCATCGCCGTCCACCACGGGCTGCGCGTCATCGGCACCGCCTCGCCCGCCAAGCACGACGCCGTGCGCGCCATGGGCGCCGAACCCCTCGACTACCGCACCACCGACCTGCCCGCCGCCGTCCGACGGCTCGCCCCCCAGGGCGTGACGGCCGTCTTCGACCACATCGGCGGCAGGGGACTGGACGACAGCTGGCAGGTGCTCGCTCCGGGCGGAACCCTCGTCTCGTTCGACTCCTCCGTCGCCGGCTACCGGCCCGGCCAGTGGTTCCGCCCCCACGTGCCGGCCATGCGGCGCGGCCTGACCCACGCCGCGGCCCGTCTCCTCGGCCGCACCGGCGGCCGCCGCATGCGCATGTACTACGTCAAGCCCGGAAAGAACTTCGCGGCTGATCTCGCCACGATGTACGACCTGCTCGGCCAGGGCGTCCTGCGCCCCGAGATCGCCGGCCGCCTCCCGCTCGACGAGGCCTCCCGCGCCCTGCGCGAACTCCTGGACGGCCGCGTGGTCGGCAAGTACGTCCTGATCCCCTGAGAGGAACCACCCACATGACCGCCGCACAGGCCGGGACGACGATCCCCGCCACCCGCACGATCCAGCAGCGCAACAAGCAGATCGCGCTCGACTGCGCCGCCGCCTGGAACCGCTGGGAACTGGACGGCATCCTCGAGCACTGGGCGCCGGACATCCGGCACTACTCCGAGGACCGTCAGGTCGACACCCAGCAGATGATCGGCGCCATGAAGGGCGGCCTCGCCGCCTTCCCCGACCTCCACCTGGACGTCAGGAGCGCCGTCTCCGAGGACGACCGGGTGATCCTGCGCATCACCGTGAACGCCACCCACCTCGGTGAGTTCATGGGGAAGGCCCCCACCGGCAAGAAGGTCACCTGGTACATGCTCGAGGAGCTCCGCTTCGACGCGGACGGCAAGATCATCGAGCACTACGACGTCTTCAACTACCTGCCCATGCTCAAGGACCTGGGATTCGTGCCGACGGACGAACAGTGACCACCTCGGCCGCCACCCTCGACGCGACCGTCACCGAAGTGGCCGACGGCGTCCACGCCTACGTCCAGCCCGACGGCGGCTGGTGCCTGAACAACGCGGGCATCATCACCGACGGCGGACACAGCACCCTCGTGGACACCGCGGCCACCGAGGCCCGCGCACGGCGGCTGCGCGAGACCGCCCTGCGGCTCGCCCCCCGGCCCCCCCGGGCGCTGGTCAACACCCACTTCCACGGTGACCACACCTTCGGCAACTTCGTCTTCCCCGAAGCCCTCGTCATCGGCCACGAGCAGACCCGCACCCTCGTCGAGGCGGCGGGACTGCACCTGACCGGACTGTGGCCCGACGTGTGCTGGGGCGACATCGAGGTCCGTCCCCCGGACCTCACCTTCCGCGACCGCACCACTCTGCACACCGGCTCCGTCACGGCCGAGCTGATCCACCTCGGCCCCGCCGCCCACACCACCAACGACACGGTGGTCTGGCTGCCGGGCCGACGTGTCCTGTTCACCGGCGACATCGTCATGAACGGCGCCACGCCGTTCTGCGCCATGGGCTCCGTCACCGGCTCCCTACGCGCCCTCGAACGGCTGCGTGCCCTCGATCCGGCTGTCGTCGTCCCCGGACACGGACCCGTCGGCGGAACCGAACTCCTCGACGCCGACGAGGGGTACTTCCGCCTTCTCCAGGACCTCGCCCGACAGGGCGTCGCCGCCGGCCTCACCCCGCTGGAGCTGGCCCGCGAAGCAGACCTGGGCCCCTACACCGACCGGCTGGACTCCGAACGACTGGTCCCCAACCTCCACCGCGCCTACGCGGAGGAGCGCGGCCTGCCCGAGGGATCCCCCCTCGACATCGGTGCACTCTTCGACGAAATGGTCGTGCACCACGGAGACACCCTGGTCTCCCGGGCCTGAGTCCGGCCCGCCACCCGGCGGGCCGGACACCCGCGGAAACACCTGGCTGCCGGACCCCGACGAGGGGTCCGGCAGCCAGGTGTTTCCGTCGGCCTACGCGGCGCTCTCAGCGAAGGCCTTGGCCAGGTTGAGCGTCGCCGTGCTGTTGCGCCCCAGCGCCTCGCGCACGTACCCGCGCGCCCGCACCACGTCCGCGCCCTCACCCAGAACCCGTTCGATCGGCTCCTCGCGCAGGACCACGCTGTGCTGCGAGGTGGCGACCACCCCGCCGCCCTCGGCGGGCACCACGGTCCAACGGCCCGTGTGCGCGGCCATCAGGGCAGGCGTGGCCGTCTGCTTGTACACGATCCGCAGGTCCTCCGGGAAGCACACCCGCACCGACTCGGTGGTGTGCACCGACCCGTCGGCGGTCCGCGTGTCCATCGCCATCACCTGCACGCCCGTCCCGTCCTCGGTCAGCTCGAGACGGTCCACGTGCGCCACCCGCTCCGGCCACCTGCCGGCCTGCTCCAGGAACGCGTACACCCGCTCCGCGGAACCGTCGATGCGCACGGAGTCCTCGAAGGAGAGCACCAGTCCCTCCAGGGCGCTCCAGCCGGAGACCAGCTCGCGCAGGTTCTCCAGCTCCGTACGGCTGTTGCTGTCCGTGGCCCGCTCGACCCAGTCGACGTCCGCCGGATCGTCACCGACGACCGTGAAGTCGTGCAGCAGGGTCAACCGTGAACGCTCCGGCCCGAGTCCGGTCACGATCCAGGTACCGCCCATGGACTCCACAGGAGCCGCGGACACCTCCTGACGGAACTCGATCCGGCGCGCGGCAGGGTCCAGCACACGGCGCGAGGTCCATGACTTGACCTCGCCGTTGGCCGTGGCCCACATCCGCAGCCGCTCGGTGGTGCCGTCCGACTCCAGCTGCTCCACATGCACGTTCGGGGGGAAGAACAGCGGCCACCGGGCGGTGTCCGCGATGAGCCCGTACACCACATCGGCGGGGGCTTCGGTCTCCACCTCGTGGACGGTGCGGTGGACCCGCCCGTCCGTCTGCTCGTTCGTCATCGGACTGTGTCTCCTCCGGTCAGAAATTGCCGAGCCCGCCACAGACGTTCAGCGCCTGCGCGGTGATGGACGAGGCGAGATCGGTGGTCAGGTAGCCGACGAGGCCCGCGACCTCCTCGGGGGTGGCGTAACGGCCCAGCGGGATCTTCGCCGTGAACTTCTGCATCACGGCCTCCTCCGTCGTCTCGTACGCGGCCGCGTAGCCGGCCCTCACCCGCTGGGCCATGGGCGTCTCGACATAGCCCGGGCAGACCGCGTTCACGGTGATGCCGGTCGGCGCCAGCTCGTTCCCCAGAGCCTTCGTGAAGCCCACGACACCGTGCTTGGACGCGGAGTACGGGGCACCGAGCACCACGCCCTGCTTGCCCGCGGTGGAGGCGATGTTGATGATCCGGCCGTAGGGGGCGTCCTCCAGGCCGCCCTTCTTCAGCACCTCACGCGTCAGCAGGAAGACGCTGTTGAGGTTGGTGTTGATGACGTCGTACCAGAGGTCGTCGTCTATGTCGGCCGTGACGCCGCCGCCGCTGCGGCCGGCGTTGTTGACCAGGACGCTGATGGGGCCGAACACGGCTACGGCCGCGGCGACCAGCGCGGTCACCGACTCGCGGTCGCGCACGTCGGCCGCGGTGCCGTCGGCCTCGATGCCCTCTGCACGCAGCTGCGCCACCGTCTCGGCGACCTTCTCGGGCGTACGGGCACAGAGGAACACCCGGTGGCCGCGGCGGCCCAGGTCGCGGGCGACTGCCAGACCGATGCCGCTGGTGGCACCGGTGACCAGCGCCACCGGGTTCGTGGGTGCCGTCATTTCTCTCCTCCAGGAGTGGTCGGAGTTCCGACCCTGTCCCGCCCGGCTCGGAACGCGCTGGACGCGGGGTGGAGGACACGGGGTCGAGGGTTCTTCGAAGAGGGCTCGACCCGGGGCGCCCACTGTGGCGCGCAGCAGCCACGTGCTGACCACCGACGACCGGAGAACTCCGTGACCATCCTGGCCGACCCCGCCACCGCCGTCCGGCTGCCCGCTGCCGAGGCCGCAGTGCTGTACGCCGAGGTGCAGCAGTACTACGCCCGGCAGATGCAGCTGCTTGATCTGCACCGTCCGCAGGAGTGGGCGGAGACGTTCACCGAGGACGCCACGTTCGACGTGCCGACCCTGCCCGAGCCCGTGCGCGGCCGGGCCGCTCTGGTCGCCTCGACCCGGCGCGCCCACGCCCAGCTGGCCGAGGCCAAGGAACAGCACCGGCACGTCATCGGCATGCTCGACGTGCGCCCGCAGGAGGACGCCACCGTGCAGGTGCGCTCGTACGCCGTCGTCTACGCCTCCACCGTGGGACAGGGGTCACGTGTGCACCGGATGTGTGTCTGTGAGGACGTCCTCGTGCGTGACGCCGACGGCCGGCTCCAGGTGCGGGCCCGCCTGGTCACCCGCGACGACCTGACCTGACGGACACGTCGCAGACCCCTCTCCATCTCCGCTCCACCGCCCTCCGGCCGTGCCGCTACCGGCCGTGGGGACGCTGCCCGTACCCGCATCACACGCCTTGGACCCATGGGGGTTTTTCCGACATGACCCAGACGACGATCTCCCGGCCGGAGACCTCGGCCCTTCAGACTGCTGTGCAGGGCGCCGCGGACCGGCTCGTGGAACTCGGCGCTGCCGGCGTGCAGTTCCGTGTCGCGCGGGGCGAGCAGTCCTTCGTCGTGACCTCCGGCATCGCCGAGCTGGGAACGGACCGGCCGGTTCCCGCGGACGGCCGCTTCCGTATTTCCTGCATCACCAAGCCGTTCGTCGCGGTCGTGGTGCTCCAGCTGGTCGCCGAGGGCAAGATCGACCTCGACAGCACGGTCGAGAGCTACCTGCCGGGGCTGCTGCCGGAGTACGGCGAGAAGATCACCATCCGCAACCTGATGCAGCACACCAGCGGTCTGTACAACTACATGGACTCGTTCCAGAAGCCGGGCGACCGCTTTCTGCGCGACCGCTACAAGCACTACGAGCCGACGGACCTCATCGCCATCGCGGCCGCCAAGCCGCTGGAGTTCGAGCCGGGTACGAAGTTCATGTACTGCAACACGAACTACTTCATCATCGGCCTGCTCATCAACAAGGTCACCGGCCGCTCCTACCGCGACGAGATCACCGAGCGCGTACTGCGGCCTCTGGACCTCACCGAGACGGTGCTGCCCGGCGACGACCCGAACATCCCGGAGCCGCACGCCCGCGGCTACATGGAGATCGGCGGGGAGCCGGTCGACGTGACACTGATGAACCCGTCCGAGGCCGGCTGCGCGGGCGAGATCATCTCGACCACCAAGGACCTCGACACCTTCTTCTCGGGCCTGTTCGGCGGCAAGCTGCTGGCCGAGGAGCAGTTCGCGGAGATGATCACGGCACTGCCGCCGGAGATGATCGAGAACCTTCCGATGGGCATCGGCTACGGGCTCGGCATCATGAAGCTGCAGAACGACAAGAACCTCGACCTGTGGGGCCACGGCGCGGGCATCCCCGGGTACGCCACGCTCGCGGCGACCACGCGTGACCTGCACGCTCGTGTGCAGCTGTCGTTCACCATCGGCGACAAGGACTTCGGCCACGACGCCGAACAGGCCGTCATCCGCGGTGTCAACACCGCCCTGTGTTTCTGAGGCGGCTGTGACAAACAGCGAGGTTCGCAAGGCGGTCGTCGTCACCGGTGGTGGTACCGGCATCGGGGCCGCCACCGCCCGCGCCTTCGCCGACGACGGCGCGCACGTCCTCGTCGTCGGACGCGGAGAGGCAAACCTGAAGGAGACCGCGGACGCCCCCCACTCCCGGATCCGGGTGCTGGCCGCGGACATCTCCCGCCCCGAGACGCCCGAGCTCGTCGTCCGGACCGCGCTGCGGGAGTTCGGCCGGCTCGACGTCCTGGTGAACAACGCCGCGGTGACCGGTTTCACCGGTCTGGAGGGCCTGGACCGCGACACGGTCGGTGCCCACCTCGGCACCAACCTCCTGGCTCCGGTGTTCCTGACGCAGCGGGCGCTGGACGCGCTGGAGGCCACCGGCGGTGTCGTGGTCAACGTCAGCTCGGCGGGCTCGCTGGGACTCCGGGCGTGGCCGGACAACTCGGTGTACGGCATGGCGAAGGTGGCCATGGACTTCCTGACCCGCACCTGGGCCGTCGAGCTCGCGCCGCGCGGCATCCGCTCGGTGGGCATCGCGCCCGGAGTGGTGGACACGGGCGTGGGCGTACGGGCCGGGATGCCGCAGGAGGCCTACGACGGCTTCCTCGCGCAGATGGCCGAACGCATCCCCTCGGGCCGGGTCGGCCGGCCCGAGGACATCGCCTGGTGGATCGTGCAGCTGACGCGCCCCGAGGCCTCGTACGCCAACGGCACCGTACTCGCGGTGGACGGCGCGCTGTCGGTCACCTGAGATCCCGGCTCCCGCGGCACGGCGGGCCGCGGGAGCCCGCACCCAGCAGGTCGCACGGGCCGTGACGTGACGGGCCGGAGCCTTGGCGTGGACGCCTTCGCAAGGGCTGTGCCAGAGCCGCTGGAGGACCGGCCCACTCCCGCTCGACGGGCGTTGGACGTCGCTTCCCCCGATGGTGCGGACGCGGAAAGATGCACGCCGATACCCCAACGAACCGTAGGAAAGACAACCGTGGAAGGAAGCCCATGAGCAGCCAGCTCGACGCAGTGCGCCGGATGGTCGACGCGTACAACACCGGAAACACGGATGACGTCGCCGAGTACATCCATCCCGACTACCTCAACCCCGCCACCATGGAACACATGGACCTGCGCGGCCCGGACTCCTTCGCCATGGCCGTCAAGTGGCTCCGGATGACCTTCTCCGAGGAGGCCCGGCTGGTCGAGGTGTCCCTGGAGGAGAACGGCGAGTGGGTGCGCGCCAACCTCGTCCTCTACGGAACCCATGTGGGCGACCTGGTCGGCATGCCGGCGACCGGACGCGAGTTCTCCGGCGAGCAGATCCACCTGATCCGCTTCGTCGACGGCAAGATCCGCGACCACCGCGACTGGCCCGACTACCAGGGCACCTACCGCCAGCTGGGCTCGCCGTGGCCCAGCCCCGAGGGCTGGAGGGCCTGACGATGATTCTGGTGACCGGAGCGACCGGCAAGGTCGGTCGTGAGGCCGTCGAGCAGCTCGTGGCGCTCGGCAAGGACGTCCGGGCGCTGAGCAGGAAGCCCGCCGAGGCGAATCTGCCGGAGGCCGTCGAGGTCGTGGCGGGCAGCCCGGGGGACGCTGACGCACTGGCCGTCGCGCTCAAGGACGTCGAGGCGGCCCTGGTGGTGCTGTCGGGCGATGTGGCGGGAGAGGCCGCCACGTTCGCCGCCGCGGCGAAGGCCGCGGGCCTGCCCAGGCTGGTGCTGCTCTCCTCCGGCGGCGTCGAGCACCCGGTGCCGCACGGCATCGCGGACGAGCACCGTGCCGCCGAGGAGGCGCTGGAGGCGTCGGGCGTCGCCTGTACGTTCCTGCGCCCCGGCCCCTTCCACGCGAACACGTCCTGGTGGATCAAGACGGTCCGGGAGGAGAACCGGGTCCGGGACTGGATCGGCAACAACCCCGGTGCGCCGATCGACGAGTACGACATCGCCTCCGTGGCCGTCGTCGCGCTGACGCAGAAGGGCCACGAGGGCAAGTCGTACCTGCTCACCGGCCCCGAGGTCCTCACCTCCGAGGAGCAGGCGCGGATCCTGGGTGAGGTCCTGGGCCGGGAGCTGGAGTTCTCGGTGGCGCCGCAGGAGGAGGTCGTCGACGTGTTCACCGGGATCACGGGCGACCGCCCGGCCGCGGTGACCAACGTGGCCGCCCTGCACAGCCCCGAGGTCCCGTGGGCCGGGGTGAGCCCGGCGGTGCGGGAGCTGACCGGCCGCGACCCCGGTCCGTACCGCGCGTGGGCGGCGGCGAACGCGTCGCTGTTCGGCTGAGGAGCTGAGGAGACTCCCGTGAGCGAGACAGGCAACACCCCGCAGAACCACGGACCGGTCATGGTCATCGGTGGTACCGGCGCGCAGGGCGGTGCCACCGCACGCGCCCTGCTGGCCCGGGGCCGCACCGTGCGGGCACTCGTCCGCAAGCCGGACGCCCCCGCGGCACAGGCGCTGGCCGAGCTCGGCGCCACGCTGGTCGAGGGCGACCTCAACGACGAGGCCTCGCTGCGCACCGCGATGAACGGTGTGCACGGAGTCTTCAGCGTGCAGAACTTCATGACACCGGCCGGCCTCGGCGGTGAGGTCCGTCAGGGCCGTGCGGTGGCCCGCGCCGCCCGGGACACCGGCGTGGCACACGTCGTCTACAGCTCGGTGGGCGGCGCGGACCGTCACAGCGGCGTACCGCACTTCGACTCCAAGCGGCACATCGAGCTGTACCTCGACGAGCTCGGAGTGCCGAACACCGTCCTGCGGCCGACGTTCTTCATGGACAACTTCGCCGCCCACCTGCCGGAGGTCGTCGACGGCACCCGGGTCGTGGCCCTGGGGCTGAAGCCGGACACACGCGTCCAGTACATCGCGGTCGAGGACATCGGCTGGTTCGCAGCCGAAGCCTTCGACAAGCCGGGGGAGTACCTCGGGCGGAAGCTGGAGATCGCCGGCGACGAGCTCACAGCCGACGAGGTGGCCGAGGCCTTCGCGACCCGCACCGGCACACCGGCCCGCTTCCATGAACTCCACCTGGACACGGTCGCGTCGAACCCGTACATCCCCAACGCACCCGAGATCGCCCTCATGTTCGAGTGGTTCCAGGATCACGGCTACCAGGCCGACATTTCCGCGCTGCGCACCGTGCACACGGGGCTCAAGTCCTTCGAGACGTTCCTGAAGGAACTCGAAGTCCCCGCGTGATCCGGCCCGGGTGCCGCCGTCCCTCCAGAGGACGGGCCGACGGTGAAGGGGCCGGCCACCGCGGCCGCAACGGCTCCGGACCACGGTGCGCTCCCGGCCCCCACAGGGGGCCGGGAGCGTTTCTGTCCCTACGTGACCAGCCGGGAGGCACCGGAGCCCTTGGAACGCTGGGTCTTACTGCCCTTGGCGCCGGGCATGAGGGTACGGGGGTCCACCGCTTCGGCCGGGGCGCCCGTCGCGTACAGGCCCTCGGGATCGTTGTCGCGGTCGTGAGGGAGCAGCCAGAAGACGCGTCGGCGGAACGTGCCCGAGGAACGGGACGCCTTGGCCTGCGGGCTGAGCTGGGCGTAGCCGATCATCCGGCCGTCGCGGTGGTAGGCGGGCTTGCCCCGCCGGGTCGGGAGACGGTCCAGGCTCTGACGGACGTAGTCGAGTTCCTCGACGTTCTCGAGCCAGACGAGTTCGTGTTCGTCTCGGATCTCCTCGTCGGTGATGAGGGAGCTCATGTGGTCTCCTCGTCCGCGAGCACCACTATGCCGATGCCTGGGTAGTACTTGCGGGAGTTGGACAGGATCATCTCCTTGGGCGAAGCCAGTCCGACGAGCTCGCGCGCCCGTGCGGCGAACGCCCGGGAGGAGACGGCGGGTGCGCCTTCATTCTGGCACCAGCGCCGATAGGCGGCGTAGAGGCCGGCCTGCTCCGCCCGGGAATCGGGGTTGAGCAGACAGCATTCCTCGAAGAAGCGGCCGGTGTGGTCCTCCGTCTCCGCATACGCGTTGGTGGCGATGCGGACGCGCTCGGGGCCTGTGAGGTCTCTGCCGCAGTCGAGGTAGCAGCGGGAGCCGTCGATGAGCCAGTTGAGGATTCCGGGTCCTTCCTCCGTGACGAGCAGGTCAGCCAGGTTGTCGATCTTCCGGTCGTCGGAGACCACCCTCTCGAAGGGGAGCAGGCGGATACGGCGCCAGAAGGCGAAGCCGCCGGTGCCGACCTCGGGCCGGTGGTTGCCCAGCAGCCAGAGCTTGTGCGTCGGCTCGAAGCTGAAGAAGTCCTGCCGCATCCGGCGGGCCTTGATGCGGTCGCCGCCCGTCAGGAGTTTGACCCGGGCCTCGTCGAAGCGGTCGCCCGGCTTCACCTCGTTGCAGACGATGACGCGCCTTCCGTGCAGTTCGGCCAGGTCCGTGGGGTGGCCCTCGTACGGCCGGGCCATCAGGAACCCGGGGGGCGCAGCGTCGGCGTAGTCGCCCAGGAGCTTCAGGAGCACGTCCAACAGAACCGATTTTCCGTTCTTGCCGGAGCCGAAGAGGAACGGCATGACCTGCCCGCCCACGTCGCCGGTGATCGAGTAACCCAGCAGCACCTGGAGGAAATCGATCATCTCCGTGCCCTCCGCGCCCTCACCGAAGGTGTCGGTGAGGAACCGGAGCCAGCGGGGGGTGGGCATGGCCCGGGGACTGACGGTGGTGGAACGCGAGTGGAAGTCCTTGTCCGGGACGGCCGGCCGGACAGCACCGCTGCGCAGGTCCACGATGCCCGCCGGGGTGCACAGGGCGTAGGGATCGGCGTCCAGGGCCGCGGCGTTGAGGACCATGCCCGGGGCGGACTTCGCCTGCGCCAGCATCGCGTTCATGCCACCCGTACTGAGGGCGCGGCGGCGGTGCTGCCGCATGGCAGTGTCCGTGTACGTGCCCCGCGGGTCGGTGACCGCGATGTTCTCCGCCAGGTCGCCCGCGGCCCACAGCACCGTGTCGTCCTCGTCGGCCTGCCAGCGGGTGGTCTCCCACCGGTACCAGCCGAGGCCGGGCACGTGCCGGTAGCCGTGGGAGTAGAACCTGGCGAAGAGCTTGGCGTTACCGCGGTCGCTGAGGGTGTCGGGCAGCAGACCGGTCGCGCTGACATGCCCTGTGAACGTCCCGGGTTCCGCTTCCCGCAGGGAGGAGTCGGAGACATGGGCCAGGATCTGGGAGGCCGCCGCCCGGGCGTCGAAAAGTTTGTCGTCGGGACCGACAGTCATACGTCTCCCCTGGAGCCCCGCAGGAGCTGGTAGCCGATGCTTGGAAGGCAGCCGTGAACGGCTGTCCTCACCTGAGAAAGGGCCGATCCGAACCGGGGCACAGGTGACGAGGGAAGCCGCTGGTCCGGCTCCGTTCCCCACTGATCCGGGGCGGGACGACCGCCGAGGGACAGGGGGCAAGGGCATGGCTGTCTTAAGTCGCTGCGCGGAAAACGCAGTTCACCGGTCATGCTCTTCCCCCACCAGCGACCGAAGCGACTCATCGATGACGTGAACACTATCGAAGGTTGATCACCCCATTTCGGGATCCTACAGAAAAAAAACCGTCCGGTCTGTCAAAATCATGCCGAGCCAACCACTGCTGCCCCGGTGCGCGCAACTCTCCTGGGGGAGAAGCCTGCAGCGACCCAAGTGACCCAGCCGCGTGCAACCGGCTCGGAGGAACCGCGGCAGAACACCGGGCTGGAGCAGCGACCGAGGACAAGCGACCCGGAATGCATTCGGTAGCTTTCGTCGCGTGAGGGAAAACCCCAGGTCAGGAGTGGCACTGTTGCTTCTCAGCGACTCAAGCGACGGAGCTTCCGGGTATATGAAGGGTTCCCGTATGCGCGTGTGCGTCATATATAGAGGGACTCAGTAGCTTCAGTCGCTGTCTCCGGACGAAAACGGCTCTGACCTGCGCAATTACTTGAGGGCCCGAGTCAGCTACTGAAAAGCCCGGGTCGCTTGACGCCAATCCCGGTAGCTGTTTTCCTCTCAGGGCATGAGCGGGGAGGTCCGCCCCCGAGGTTTGCCCACTCCCGCGGGACGTTTGGAGAACCTTGTGCCCGACCTTGGGTCGCTTCGGTCGCTTTCGGAAGCCGGCATGGCCTCCGAACTGCGTCTTTCCCGCAGCTACTGACTCGAGAGCTGCCGTCCGGTGCCCGTACCGTCCGGCCCTGGGCCGCTGCGCGGAGCCCCCGGCGGGACCGGCCGGTCCCGCGCCGGTCTCCGGCACCAGCGCGGCCTGTCCGCCCGCCACTGCTGCTGGTGGCCTGCGCGGCGCTCTGCGAGCCCCGCAGGCCTCGGGTGCCCCCCGAGCGGCCGGCCCCCGACCTGGGCGCCCCAGGCCCAGTTGCCCGCCGCGACGACGGGCGGCAGGGCCTGCCGGGGCGTGGTGGCCCTCGCCGGTGTCCTCGCCGGAACTGCTTGTCCGCTGAACCGGACTGTCAGCGGAGGCCGAGATCTGGTTGGTTGATTCGTAAAGAACTGTTCGGACGTTGGCAAAGAAAAGCCCAACCGGTATATTTTCGATCCGTGATGGGGCGGCCTGGACCGCTGCACGGCAGAAGCCGCCCAGGAGGGGAAAAGTGCTGTGCGGTCGGCCCGTGGGGATGCTCCCCGCCTGCGAACCGGCCGAGGCGGGGCGGGGATCAGGATCCTCCTCGCGGAAGCGGGACCGAGGTGTCCGAACGGCCAAGGGCCAGCACCCTCCGCGCCGGGACGCCGCGGTGCCTGACACGGAGGTGTGCCTGGGGGACGGCACGCGCTCCAGCGAAGGCGATCCGGTGGGCGCGGCCGAGCAGGGTTGTCAGCCGACCGCCAGGTCCAAGACGCCCGCCCCTTGGCGTAGTTCGGCGGCGATCGTCTCGCCGCGATCCTGGGTGAGGTCGACGGCGGCCAGGACGGAGGGGACCGCCACGCTGGGCAGGACGTACGCCAGCAGGCTGGAGACCCGCGCCAGCAGGTCCTTGTAGTCGCTCACGGCCTGGGACATGGCCTGGACGCCGGCGAAGGCCCCCACCAGGACGCTGGCGGCCTCGGATGACACGACGTGGGGGAGCAACTCCCTTCTGGCCAGGGCCTCGTCGAGGAGTACTCCGACGACCTCGGTCCAGTGTGCGAACGGGCCGCTGCGGTCGAGGCCGTGGGCCTGCTGGTCGAGCGAGAGCCGAACGCCGGCGCGGACCATCGGCTCGGTCTGCAGCCGGTAGGCGTGCAGCATCACCGTGTCCACGAGTTCCTGGATCTTGTAGGAGCGTGAGGGGACGGGCAGCAGCTGGTCCTGCTCGTGGAGGACCCCCTGGGCCAGGTGCTCCTTGGACGGGAAGTGGAAGTACAGGGCTCCCTTGGTCACTCCCGCAGTGGTGAGGATCTTGCTGATCGTCGCCATCTGGTAGCCGCGCTCCTCGAAGACCTCGGCTGCCGCGGAGAGGATCGCCTGCCGTGTACGGAGTGCCCGGTCCTGCTTGACCACTTTCGCCTCTTTCGCGCGGTGAGTCCCATGGAGTCAGTAAAAAACCGTCCAGTTTGTATATTACAGCTAACGGTGCTCGGCGCAGCTTTCCGGCTCCACCTGACCGACATGTGAAACGACGCGAGGGTTCCCCGGCCGACCCGGGAGCCCCGGGCCGTCATGGCGGCCCGGCCGGGCCGTGACCCGGTCCCGCTACGGATGGAGGGGCTGAGCTCCGGCCGGGCACGGCCCTCCGGCCCCGCCGTGACGCACGGGTCCGGTCTCGGGGTGGTCCTCCGGCTCCGAGCACGGACCCCGTGCCGCACGGCGGGGCCGGAGGGCCGTGCCCGCTCTACCCGAGGTGCTGCGCGGCCACGGTCACGGTGGCGCTGAACACGGGCTCGTCCTCCTGGTGCCCGGTCACGAGGACGGACTCCCCGCCGTTCTTGCCCGGCACGCGGCGGGCGGTGATGAGGCAGGGCGCGTCCAGTTCCGCGTACCGCGCGAATGTGCTGCTCACGTCGAGGGCGAGGGCCGGGCGGCCCAGGGTCGCGGCTGTTGCCTGGCGGGCCGCTTCGAGCAGCATCATGCCGGGAACGTGGTCGACCGGGTGGTCGAAGAGCACGGGGTGGCGGGTGTCCACCCGCAGTTGCCAGCGGTCCGGTTCGCCGGTCGGCGACAGTACGACGTCCGTGGGTGAGATCCGCCCGACGGTCTGCGGGGCCGTGGGGGCGGTGAGAGGGAGCCGCGGGCGGCCGGAGGCCAGCCGCCCGGCGCGCATGCGTGTGTAGACCTCGGAGGACACGCAGGTGAAGTCGGCGGAGCCGGTCGCGGCGATCCGGCCGTTGCGACGGACCACCGCGTCGTAGCGGAACCCGGCGACGGAACGCCCGCGGCGCTTGATGTCGGCGCAGGCGATCTCGATGTCCAACGAGGCCGGTGCGTCGCCGACCAAGAGGTCTTCCGGACACACCGCGAACTCCAGCGACCACATCAGGAAGCTGTGGCCGAGAGGGACGCCGTACTCGGCGTGGGCCAGGAGGGCGCCGGCCTGGCGGATGGTCTCGGCGGATATGAGCGGGTCGTGGTGGCCGTTCACCGCGGTGAAGAAGCTGTGGCCGCGGGGCCATTGGGCGGAGACGGAGAAGCGGTCCTCGCCCGTGCGCTCCCAGTCGGTCAGCATCACCTCGGCGACGCTCGCGCGGTGGACGAATTCCTTGGGCACCGTCGTGGTGAGCGACGGAAAGCGGAGAGCGGTCGTCGCGTGGCTCGCGGGGCAGGTTGCGTCGGCTGAACGGAAAGTGCCGGTGGACATGTTTCCCCCTGAGGTGTGTTGGTTCGAACGTGTGACGTCGCCTCAGTCAGTGAAGATACATACCAACCGGTATATTTTCTACGAGTCGCGACATGCCCTTCATGAATCCCTCGATTTCGGCTGCCGGTCATCGCGCCCGACTCCCTGATGTGCGGAGACCTGCCCGCGGTGACGGTCGGGGCGGCGGAGGGGCGCCCGCCCTCCCGGGGTGGATATCGTCCTTTTCCGGGCTCGGGCTGTGCCTGTCGCGATGGCCCTCCACCACTTCGCGAGCGTTTCTCAAGCGGTGCGCCGCCTCCGTCCGCCCGGCGAGTCGCTTCGTGGGCGGGTGCGGACGGAGCTGCGTCCCGCCGCCGGTGAACCGCGAGCCGTGCCCGGCGGAGCTCACGGGCCCCCGGGCGGGGCACGCCGGTTCTCCCCGGGCGTCGGGCGGGGCGCCCTCATGGGAGGGCCGCGCGGGGTCCGACCACCTCGGCACGGCACTGGTGCGGGTCTGCCGGACCTGCGGCATCCAGGATTTGTGGCTCCACGCGTCCTCCAGCAGCTGGTGCCAGTCTCAGGGCCGGCTCGCGAACGAGGAGACAGGATGAGCGCCCTCATCGCAGACGACGAGATCGTCCACGAGGTGGGCCTCGTCTGGCTCGAGGACACCAGCCGGCTCGACTACGTCCGGCAGAGCCTGGACCGGTTGCCGACCCGGTGCGCGAGGCCCGCCTACCGCCGTGACGGACGGCTGGTCGGGTACGCGCTGCTGGGGCCGGAGGCCAAGCCCTCGCGGCTCTCGGGCACTTTCAGGCGACGGCTGTTCTGGCTGCTGCCGCACGACCGGGACACCGTTCCCGACGGGCTGTACGCCACGGGCTCGCCGGCCGAGGCCGTCGATGTCCGGACCCTGGCGCCTGGCGACAGGGGGCGCAGGACGGAGCGTTCGGCGGGCGGCCCCCGCCCCGCGGGGCCGTGAGGGCGGCGGTCGAAGCCGTGTCCACGGTCGAAGCCGTGTCCACGGCTTCGACCGTTCGGTCAGGTCGACGGAGGGCGGCTTCCCCGCAGTTGACCCGATCGGTCCGAGGGTGGTGTGCGTAGCGCGGCCGCGCTGCGGTCGAGGACGGCATGCGGGCGACGAAGCCCTGGCCGGGGCTCCCGTCGGATCACGTCGCCCCGCTTCCGACCGAGATGGCCGTGTCCGCGCAATGGAAACCGCGCGAGCGGTTTGTTATAGTCGCACGAGGCTCACCAGGGAAGGGCCGGGGCGTGGCGGGTCAAGGCGCCCGAGTGACGCCCTGCCCGCCTCCCCTCGTGGAGCCCCGCAGCAACCCTTCCGGCCTGCCCCTCGGTGGGCGCGGGCCCCCTCTGCAGTGACGGAGCAGTCATGGTCAAACAGGAGCGCGCGACGCGTACGCGCGAAACCCTGATCCGGTCCGCGGCCGAAGTGTTCGACCGGGAGGGCTTCTCCGCGGCGTCGCTCTCGGTGATCACCTCCCTGGCCGGGGTCAGTAACGGGGCGCTGCACTTCCACTTCGACAACAAGATCGCCCTCGCCGGTGCCGTCGAAGAGAAGGCGCTGATCAGCCTGCAAGCCGTCACCGACGCCTGTGTCCCTGTCGGAGCGAGCCGTGTGCAGCTCCTGGTCGACGCGACCCAGGGCCTCGCGGGCGCGCTGCGCGGCGATGTGGTGCTGCGGGCGGGTCTCGCGCTGGGAGGCGAGTCGGCCCGCCCGGTCCACGTCGATCTGCGGGAGCACTGGCGGTGCTGGGTCGCGGAGGCGGTGAAGCACGCCAAGGCCGAGGGCGAGCTGCGCCCGGAGGTGGCGGAGGAGGATGTGGTGACCGCTGTGGTGGCCGCGACCGTGGGCTTCGAAGTGCTCGGCGTGCGGGACGCGGAGTGGCTTTCGACGGCCACGGTCGGGAGGTTCTGGCGGCTGCTGCTGCCGACGCTGGTGCCGCGGGGCTCGCTCCGTGACATCGAGGTCGAGGGGACGCGATCCCCATAGGCCGCTTGTGTCCCGGCTGCCCGCGCGGAGGGGGCGGGCAGCGGTGCGCCGGGGCCGGCCGCACCGGACCGTCCACCGGCGAGGGCGGCGAAGGCTCCGGAGGTGCACCCGGATCGTGGCCGCCGACGCCGGGGCCCCGCCGCCCGGTACCGGCCCGGGTGCCGCACAGGCCGCCCCCGCCAGGATCTGCGCCGGGTCTGTCCACCTTCCCGCCGGTCCTCGAGGGGTGGCGAGTACTACTTTTAAAACAGCGCGGGCGGTTTTGTATTGACAAACCGCGCGTCCTGTTTTTTACTGAGCCAGGCTTCATCTGCGGACAGGGGAGTACGCGTGGACATCGAAGTACTGGGCGCACTGGCGGTGCGGGAGCAAGGAGTCTCCATCACGCCGACGGCCCCGAAACCACGGCAGGTGCTGGCGTTGCTGGCGCTCCATGCCGACCAGGTCGTCCCGGTGTCGGCGCTGATCGAGGAACTGTGGGCGGGCGCACCGCCGCGCAGCGCCCGGACCACCCTGCAGACGTACGTGCTGCAGCTGCGGGTCCTCATCGCCTCCGCCCTGGAACAGGCCGAGTCCGGCGGAGAGGAGAATCCCGCCGGGCGGCGTACCGCGAAGGACGTGCTCGTGACGCTGCCGGGCGGCTACCTGCTCGACAGCGGCGGCGGCACCACCGACGTCCGCGAGTTCGACCGGCTCGCCGGCATGGGGTACCGGGCGATGGACTCGGGCGACTTCCCGGGTGCGGCCCGGCTGCTGCGCGAGGCGCTGTCCCTGTGGTCCGGTCCCGCCTTCGCCGACGTACAGGGCGGGGTGCAGCTCGACATGGAGACCCGGCGGCTGGAGGAGACCCGGCTCTGTGCGCTCGACCAGCGCATAGACGCCGACCTGCGGCTGGGCCGCCACCGCGAGCTGCTCGCCGAACTCACCGTCCTGGCCAGCCGCTACCGCACGCACGAGAACCTGCACGGGCAGTTCATGCTCGCCCTGCACCGTTCCGGCCGCCGCGGCGAGGCCCTCGACGTCTACCAGCGACTGCGCGGCACCCTCGTGCGCGAGTTGGGCCTGGAGCCCTCCGCCGCCGTACGCCGACTGCAGCGCGCCATCCTCATGGCCGGTCCCGAGAGCGTCGTCGAGGCGGCCGAGAACGCGGACGACCGGCTCGCCCGGGTGGGCTGAACCCATGCCCCGTGCCTGCCGTCCCGGAAGGAACCGGGACGCGGGAACAGGACGGAGCGCGCCGGCGGGAGTCCGGTCCACGCCGGTACCGGGACGGAACGCGCCGACGGGAGTCCCGCCCACGCCGGTACCGGGACAGCCCGTGAACGGACATGAACCGCACCGCGATCCGGCGGCGCGTGAACGGCCCCGCGCTGCCGAGCCCGGTGCCGCCGGGCACCGGCGCACGGGGCGGATTCCCGGGCATCCGCATCAGGCGGCCGTACGGGCAGGGGCGCACCGCCGACACCCAGGAGAAGGCTCCGATGACCAGTGACCGAACGGTTTCCCCTGGCGACCTCCTGCCGGATGTCCTCGCCGTCCTCGCCGACGTCCTGGGCGTACCGCCGGAGAAGCTCGACGCGGAGCAGACGTTCCAGTCCCTCGGCTTCGATTCACTGCTGACCGTCGAGTTCGTCGCCGTCCTCAACGCGCGGTACGGGCTCCAGCTCCTGCCCACCGAGCTCTACGACCACCCGTCCCCTGGTGCCTTCGCCCGCCGGCTCGCCCGGGAACCGGGCCGGACCGACGGGGCGGGCCCGGTCCCCGCGGCGGCACGGACCGGCACGCCGCCCGCCACCGACGCCCAGGCGGCCCCGTACGGGGAGTCCCGCCCGCCTGCTGCGACCCGCGCCTTTGCCGACGGGGGCGCGGTCCTCGGAATCCTGCGCGAGCAGCTGGCGGCGATCCTGTGCTGCGACCCCCGGGAGATCGACCCGACCGCGTCCTTCCCGCTGCTCGGCGTGGACTCGGTCATCGGCACCGAGCTCGTCAGCGTCCTCAACCGCACCTTCGGACTGCGGGAGCTCGCCGTCACGCTCCACGACCACCCCAACCTCGCCGAGCTGGCCGCCCACATCGCCACACGCACCGGGGCCGCGCCGGTCCCGGCGGAGCCGGCCGCCGCTGCCCAGCACATCACCGAACTCGACGTGCTGCTCGACGCGGTGCGTGACGACAGGCTCACCGTGGACGAGGCACTCGTCCTGCTGGGCCGACGTGGCTGAGGGGCGTCCGGCGTGGAGAATCCGGCGGACCCGGCGGACACAGCCGGAGCGAGGGGCGGCGCCGGGCCGCTCGACCGTCACACGGGCGCGCACGGGGCGGCCCTGTCGCACGGCCTGACGGGACCCGGCAGAGCGGCGCCCACTCCCCGCGCGGCCGCCCGGGCCGGAAACGGGAACCCCGTGGCCCTGCTCAGCCGCGCCGAGCGCCGGGTCGTGGGGCTGGTGGCGGAGGGCTTCACCAACCGGGCCGTCGCGGCCCGCCTGTTCGTCACCCCGAGCACCGTCGAACAGCACCTGACCCGCGTCTACCGCAAGCTTGACGTGGGCTCCCGGGCCGGCCTCACGGCCCTGTGGCGGGCCGCCGACGGCGCGGGGGACGGCAGCGGCTGCCGTGCCCCGGCGGCCGGGGGATGACCGGCGTTCCGGTCAGTCGCGCCGGACGGTCGTACGGAACCCCCTGCGGTTCTTGCGGCCGAGCGCACCGGTGGAGACCAGGCCGGCCAGCAGAGGAGCCGGGACGTGTTCGGGGGAGCGCAGCTGTTCGTGCAGCCGCTGCTGGATCGCGAGGGACACGTCGAGGCCGATCGTGTCGAGCAGGGCGAACGGTCCCATGGGGAAGCCGAATCCCCGCTGGACCGCCGCGTCGGTCTCCTCGATGTCGGTGCCATGGCGGTCGAGCAGGTTGACGGCCGCGCCGAGGTACGGGAAGAGCAGGGCGTTCACGATGAAGCCGGCCCGTTCCGGGCAGGCGACGGAGGTCTTGCCGAGGGCCTCGGTGAAGGCCCGGGCGGTCGCCGCCGCGGTGTCGGAGGTCTCCGAGGTCCGTGTGATCTCGACGAGCCTCATCACCGGGGCCGGGTTGAAGAAGTGCAGACCGATGACGTCGGCCGGACGGCCGGAGGCGTCGGCGCAGTCCGCGACCGACAGGCTGGAGGTGGTGGTCGCCAGCAGCGCGCCAGGCTTGGCCGTACGGCCAAGTGCGGCGAACAGTTCCCGCTTGACCCGCTCGTCCTCCGCCGCGGCCTCGACGATCAGATCGCACTCGGCCAGGGCACCGACGCCGGTGGCCCCCGTGAGCCGCGCCAGGGCGGCGTCCCGGGCCTCGGCGGTGGTCCGGCCGCGCTCGACGGAGCGCTTCAGCGAGGCCCCGACGGCCGTCAGCGCGGCCGCCGCCTTCTCCTCGCCGCGGGCGACGAGCACCGTGGGGTACCCGGCAGCGGCGGTGACCTCCGCTATGCCTCGGGCCATCGCGCCGGAGCCGAGGATGCCGACCGTTCGCACCGGCCGGACGGCGGCGTTGCCGGGGGTGTCCGCGACCGTGCGCAGCGCCCGGCCTTCGTCGTCGTAGCGGTGGAAGCCCTCGCCGGTCTTGCGGCCGAGCAGCCCGGCGCCGATCGTGCGGGTCAGCAGCGCGGCGGGCTCGAAGGAGGTGTCGCCGGTGCGCTCCCACAGCCGTGTCAGCGCGGCGTGCACGGTGTCCAGGCCGATGGTGTCGAGGAGTTGCAGCGGGCCCTGCGGCAGCCCGCAGCCCAGCCGCATCGCGGTGTCGATGTCGTCGCGGGAGGCGTGGCCCTGGTCGAGGAAGGCGACGGCCTGGTTGAGGTGGGCCAGCACCAGGGCGGTGGCGTCGGCGGCCGGGCGGGCGCCCAGGACCACCGGGGTCAGGCCGAGGGAGACAACCAGCGCGTCGACGGCCGCCGCCGTCTCCGGCGAGGTCAGGGCGGTGTGCACCGGTTCGGCTGTCCCGCCCGGACCCGGCGGGACCAGGAAGCGCAGTCCGGCCACGTTGGCGGGCAGGCCCGAGGCGATCGCGAGCCGGGCCAGGGGGAGTTCGGCGGAGGTGGTCACCAGGGTGGCTCGGGGGGCGGCTGCCGCGAGTTGCCGCAGGACCTCCGTCTTGACGCCGAGGTCCTCGGTCACGGCCTCGACGACGAGAGCGGCCCGGCGCACCTCCGCGAGGTCGTCGGTGAGGACGACGCGGCCCGTGCCGTCGGGCACGGCGGTCTTGGCCCTGCGGGCGGCGCGGGCCAGCACGTCGAGGTCCGTGTCGACGGCGACGACCTCGTGCCCGGCGGCCAGGGCCAGCCGCAGCAGGCTCTCGCCGAGGCTGCCGAGGCCGACGACAGCGGTGATCGGTGCAGGGGGCATGGTGGGCTTCCTCAGTCTTTCCGGGTACGGAACCGGTTGATGGCGTCGATGTGTTGCTCGCGCAGTTCCTCGTCTCGCACGCCGAGCCCCTCGTGCGGGGCGAGGGCGAGGACGCCGACCTTGCCCTGGTGGAGGTTGCGGTGCACGTCGTACGCGGCCTGGCCGGTGTCCTCCAGGGAGTAGACCTTGGAGAGCGTCGGGTGGATCCTGCCCTTGACCACGAGGCGGTTGGCCTCCCACGCCTCGCGGTAGTTGGCGAAGTGCGAGCCGATGATCCGCTTGAGCGACATCCACAGGTAGCGGTTGTCGTACTCGTGCCGGAAACCGGAGGTCGAGGCGCAGGTGACGATGGTGCCGCCCTTGCGGGTCACGTACACGCTCGCGCCGAAGGTCTCACGGCCCGGGTGCTCGAAGACGATGTCCACGTCCTCGCCGCCGGTCAGCTCACGGATGCGCTTGCCGAAGCGCTTCCACTCGCGCGGGTCCTGGTTGTGCTCGTCCTTCCAGAACCTGTAGCCCTCGGCGTCGCGGTCGATGATCGCGGTCGCGCCCATCTTCCGGCAGATCTCCGCCTTCTTGTCGCTGGAGACGACGCAGACCGGGTTCGCGCCGCCGGCCAGGGCGAGCTGGGTGGCGTAGGAGCCGAGGCCGCCGCTCGCGCCCCAGATCAGGACGTTGTCGCCCTGCTTCATGCCCGCACCGTTGCGGGAGACCAGCTGCCGGTAGGCCGTCGAGTTGACCAGGCCCGGGCTCGCGGCCTCCTCCCAGGTCAGGTGCTCGGGCTTGGGCATCAGCTGGTTGGACTTGACGAGCGCCAGTTCCGCCAGGCCGCCGAAGTTGGTCTCGAAGCCCCAGATGCGCTGCTCGGGGTCGAGCATCGTGTCGCCGTGTCCGTCGGCGGACTCCAGCTCCACGGACAGGCAGTGCGCGACGACCCGGTCGCCGGCCTTCCAGCGGTTCACCCCGGGACCGGTGCGCAGCACGACACCGGCCAGGTCCGATCCCAGCACGTGGTACGGAAGGTCGTGGCGCCGGGTGAGTTCGCTGAGGCGCCCGTAGCGCTCCAGGAACCCGAAGGTGGGCAGCGGTTCGAAGATGGAGCTCCACACGGTGTTGTAGTTGACGGCGCTCGCCATCACCGCGATCAGCGCCTCCCCGGGACCGGGCTCCGGGGTGGGCACTTCCTGCAGGCGCAGGGACTTGCGGGGGTCCTTGTCCGCGGAGGCCATTCCCTCGAACATGTCCGTCTCGTCGCGGCGCACCACGCTGCCCCGGTACGACTCGGGCAGTGGCAGGGCCGCGACATCGGCTGACGCCACGCCCTCGGCGAGCAGGGCATTGACGATCTCGTCCACGTGAAATCCCTTGCGAGTAGAGGGGACGCTTCGGTCAGGCTAGGGCGTTTCCCGGTATCGGGGGACCCCTATTTATTCGGTGGGCACTCCTGTTTTCCACGGCGGTCGAAGAGTGATTGTCAACCGCTCGCAGAACGCTCATGCCGCAATCCGGTCCCGCCGGAAAACGACTTGAACTCGTGAGGGGAATCGCGGTGTGACCGGCCGGATGTGCGGCCGGGACGGGCGGGGAATTCGGTGTCCGCGAACCGCCCGCGGCCCCCGCGAGCACCCTGGACGCCCGAGCGGGCGACCCGTGTGAGGTGGTCCGTACCGGGCCGACGGGGGTGCCGGGGCCGCCCGGCCCGTCACACGAGAGTGGGCCCGCCCGCGAGCCGGTGGATGTGGCGCAGCAGGTCCTCCTGCTGCTGGGTCAGGGTGTCGACGCGGGAGCGCAGCCGGGCCAGCTCGCTCCCGAGGTCGAGCAGTGCCCCGTCCGCTCCGAAGGCGGCCGGCGGGGCGGAGAACTCCATGGCGGTCAGCGGAGCCTGGTGCAGGATCGCCTCCATCCGCGAGCGCAGTGCCGGGCCCGGTCCGACCCCGAGCCCGTCGGCCAGCCGGCGGCAGGCTCGCTCGTACACGCCGAGGGCCTCGGTGGGCCGGCCGGCCCGGCACAGCGCGACCATCAGCAGGTCGTGGAAGCGCTCGCGCACGGGGTGCTCGGCGGCCAGCCGTTCCAGCTCGAACACGACGTGCTCGGCAGGGCCGCTGCGCAGGCTCGCCTCGTACAGGACCTCCAGGACGGTCAGCCGCTGTTCCTCGAGCCGGTCCGCCTCCGCGGCACAGATGGCGCCGCGCACGCTTCCCTCCAGTGCCGGGCCACGCCACAGCGCCAGCGCCCGACGCAGCACGGTGACGGCCAGCGCCGGTTCGGCGGCGGCCGCGGCCCGGCCCTCGGCGGCGAGCCGGTGGAAGCACTGGGCGTCGGTGGTGGCCCGGCCCAGCCACAGCAGGTAGCCGGGCGGGCGGGTCGTGATCCACTCGGGTTCGCCGCCGCCGGGCAGCAGCCGACGCAGCCGCGCCACGTGAGCCTGGAGGGCGTTGGCCGGGGCGGCGGGCGGTGTGTCGCCCCACAGCTCGTCGACGAGCCGGTCGACGGCGAGCAGTTGGCCGGGCCGGGCCGCGAGAGCGCCGAGCAGAGCGCTCTGCTTCGGGCCCGACGGCACGGCGCGCTCGCCGGTCCGCGGATCGTGCACCTCGACCGGGCCCAGGATGCGGAAGCCCACCGGCCCGTGGCCGGGGTCCGCGGGCGCCTCGTGCTCCACGGTGTCATTCACGTGGTACGGCTCCTTCCGAAGATCCGCCGGGGCCTCGCGGGAAGCGGTGTGAACTGTCGCCCGAAACGGGAAAACTCGTTCCTCGGTTCGTTCCTCGTGCGAAATCTAGCAGGCGATTTTTCCGCTACAAGGTCAGGGAATTGAGGCCCGCTCGACAGTCGCTGGAGAATTCCGGGATCCCTGCCGACGCTTCGCTACCTTCATTCGACGAAGGCTGAAAATCGATGCGAACTCGACCACGTACGGAGGAAACCGTGAGGATTCAGGTTCTGGGTCCGTTGAGTGCCGAGGTCAACGGGGGCTCGATTGTTCCGACCGCAGGGAAGCCGCGCCAGATCCTGGCTCTTCTCGCGCTGTACCCGGGAAGGGTCATTCCCGTACCGACGCTCATGGAGGAGATCTGGGGGACCGAGCTCCCGCAGAGCGCCCTCACCACCTTGCAGACGTACATCCTGCAGCTGCGTCGGCGGCTGGGCACGGCGATGGGGCCAGGTGCCCCTGGAGGGGCCAAGGAGGTACTCGCCACCCGCCACGGCGGCTACCTGATGCAGATCGCCCCCGAGGCGGTCGACGTGCACGAGTACGAAGGGCTGGTCGGCAAGGGGCAGAGAGCCTTCGAGGAGGGCCAGGACGAGCAGGCCGCCGGCCTGCTGCGCACGGCGCTCGCCCTGTGGCAGGGCCCGGCGCTGGTCGACGTGCGTGTCGGCCCGATCCTGGAGATCGAGGTCATGCGGCTCGAGGAGAGCCGGCTGGTGACCGTGGAGCGCCGGATCGACGCGGACCTCCGCCTGGGCCGGCACGCCGAACTCATCGTCGAACTGGCCGAGCTGATCGCACGTCACCCGCAGCACGAGGGTCTGCACTCGCAGGCCATGGTGGCGCTCTACCGCTCCGGCCGCCAGGCGACCGCCCTCGACGTCTACCGGCGCCTGCGCGCCCGGCTCATCGACGACCTCGGTGTCGAACCGTCACCGCAGCTCCAGCGGCTGCACCGGGCGATACTCATGGTCGACCCCGCTCTGGACCTGGCTTCCGGACCGCGCCGCAGCTCCACGTTCGACTTCTACGCGGCGTAGCCCGGCCGCCCGCGGCGCGCGCCGGGTTCGAGCGGATCTCGAGCACGGTGCGCGAAGGTCCGGGCGAGGACCGACGACCGCGGGAGGACCGGCATGGCCGTGCGACTGGTGTGCCTCGCACACGCGGGAGCCGGGGTGAGTTCCTTCCGGCAGTGGCGGCAGCTGAGCGGCGGTGCTCTCGAGCCGCGGCCCTGGCTGCTGCCCGGCCGCGACGGGCGCCGGCGCGAGCCCCGGGTCACCGGACGCGCCGCGCTCCTCGACGACATGCGCGCGCTCCTCGACGACCCGCCGTCCGGACCGTACCTCCTCTACGGGCACAGCCTGGGCGGCATGATCGCCTACACGCTCGCCCGCGCCCTGCACGAGGCCGGGGCGCCGCTGCCCGCGCTGCTGGCCGTCGGAGCGTGCCCGCCGCCCCGCGCGCCCCTGGGGCTGTCCGGGGCCGCTGACGCCCCCGACGAGGAACTCGTCCGTCTTCTGGACTCCTTCGGCGCCGCGCCGCCCGGAGCCGTGCCCGGCGACCTGTGGCACCGCAAGGTACTGCCCGTGCTCCGCGACGATCTGCGGCTCGCCGCGGACCTGCGCGCCGCCGCGCTGATTCCCTCCGCCGCCGGGCCCCTGCCCGTTCCGCTGCTCGCCGTCGCCGGATCCGAGGACGTCCTGGCCACGGCGGAGGACCTCGCCGGCTGGTCCCGGTGGACCACCGGACGGTTCGTCCGACGCACCGTGCCCGGCGGCCACTTCTTCGTACGGGACCGCGAACTGCCCCGGCTGATCGGCCGTGCGGCCCGTGTCCTGCGGCGCGACGGCCGGTTGCGGACGGACGGCTGACGGAGGCCAGCGGTCCGCGGGCCTGCCGGACGAACAGCTCACCGGGCTGCGGCAGCCGACCCTCCTCGACGACTTCGTGGCGCACGCCGGGCTCGTCCTGTTCCCCGACAGCACCCGCATCCGCACCCGCACCCGCACCCCGCCCGCACTCCGCCCGCACCCGCACCCGCACCCCGCCCGGCCCACGGACCGATCGGCGCCGAGGGAATCGGTGTGGGTGCTCGGAGGCCCGCCGCAACTCGATGACGACCGCACGGGAGTGGCCGGAACGCGCCGGGAGGACGTCGCACCGGGTCTGCGGTACGACGTCCTCCCGGCGCGTTCCGGCCACGGGCGCCGGACGGGCCCGGTGGTCAGAACGACAGGTGGTCAGGGGTGATGCGGCGCTCCCGCACCAGCAGCCGGTCTCCGGCGCGCACGAGGACGTCCTCCACGACCGCACTCGTGCCCGGCTCCGACGCGGGGTTCCACGGCCGCGTCACCCACACCATCGAGGAGAAGCGCGTGCGCAGCGTGCCGTCGGGCTGCTCGTGCACCTGGAGCATGCTGAACCAGTGCCGGCGCCGGACCGGCTGGTTCCCGAAGCGATTGTGGTGCGCGGCGCGAAGGGACAGGGCGATCTCCCCGCGTCCCACCGATTTCTTCCTCAGCGGGGACGGGGACAGCACCCCGTCCTCCGTGAAGGTCTCCGCGAAGGCTTCCGCGAAGGCGTCGGGCCGCAGGTCGTCCAGGAGTTCGGCCTGCTGGGCGTAGAACCGGCTCACTTCGATGTACGGATCGGCGGTCGGCGCGGACACCGCGGGTGCGAAGGCCGGCTCGGGGTGGGTGGTGTACAGGCTCATGCCGCTCCTCGAGAGTCGTCGAACGCTTCCGGACCCGTCCGGTCCCTGCGGTCCAGCGTGTCCGGCCAGTATCCGTAGCGCGGATCGAGAGCTGTTCGAAGATTCCTCAAGCGGTTCTGTGGACAGTGGGGACGCCGGACCGGTCCCGACCGGAACTGATCGGGGCCGATCGGTCCGAGCGGCCCGGCCGGGCCGTCCGGACCCGGCGTCGTACGCGCACCCCTCCGGCAAGCCGGAACGCCGCGCTCCCGCCGTGACATCCGCAACCGCGCAGCGGCCGAGGCCGTCGTCGCCCGAGAGGAGAAATGCCCGTGACCTCCCATGTCCTGGTCGTCGGTGCTGGTCCGGTGGGCCTCACCGCCGCGCACGAACTCGCACGCCGGGGTCTGCGGGTACGGCTGATCGACGGGGCTCCGGGCCCCGCCGTCACCAGCCGCGCAGTCGCCGTGCACCCGCGCACCCTGGAGACCTTCGACCAGATGGGCATCGCGGCCCCGTTCGTCGCCGCCGGCCGGCAGAACCGTGCGTTCACGATGTTCGCGCGCGGCACCCGGCTCGTCCGGCTCGAAGCGGACTACTCCTCGATGCCCACCCGTTACCCGTACAGCGTCATCCTGGAGCAGACCCGCACCGAGGCCCTGCTGCGCGAGGCCGTCGGCCGGCTCGGCGTCCGGGTCGAGTGGGGGACCCGGCTCACCTCGCTGGAACAGGAGCACGACGGTGTCCGCGCCAGGCTCGAACACACCGACGGCAGCACCGAGGAGTACACGGCCGGCTGGCTGGTCGGCTGCGACGGCGGGCACAGTACCGTGCGCAAGCAGTTGCGGCTGCCGCTGATCGGGGAGTCCAGCGAGACCTGGGAGCTCGCCGACGCACCCGTCACCGCGGACCTTCCGCAGGACACCATCTACTGGGTCCACACCGGCCGCCAGGCCCTGATGATGGTGCCGTACAGCCGTGAGGGGCACTGGCGGCTCCTCGACACCGCCCCCGGTACCACCGGCACGAAGCCCGGCGGGGGCGCCGCCACCGCGTCCGTGGCCGAGCGCTTCGGCGCGAAGCTCGGTACCGGCCTCGGCCGCGAGGTCCGGGTGGGCGAGCCCGAGTGGACCTCCGTCTTCACCTTCCAGCAGCGCATGGTGCCCCGCATGCACGACGGCCGCGTCTTCGTCTGCGGGGACGCCGCCCACGTACACAGCCCCGCCTCGGGCCAGGGCATGAACACCGGTGTCCAGGAGGCCTACAACCTCGCCTGGAAGCTCGCCATGGCCGACCGCGGCGAGGCCGGGCGCGAACTCCTCCACACCTACAGCGAGGAGCGCGTGCCCGTCGGTGAGGCCCTGCTCGGCTCCACCCGCAAGGCCACCTTCCTGGTCCAGTTCAAGAACACCGTGGCCGGGTTCATGCTGCCGGTCGTCTTCACCTTCGTACGCAACATCGCCCCGCTGCGCCGAGCCATCCAGCGCAAGGTCCTCGGCTCGATCTCCGGACTCCGGCTCGGCTATCCCGAGAGCACCCTCACCACTCAGCAGTCCGGCGGCGGGACCCTGGAGCCCGGCACCCGGGCCGCCGCCGCGGCGGCCCGCCACCCCGGCAGCCCCGGAGCGGACGCCCTCCGTGACGAACTGCGGGACGTCCGCTGGACGCTCCTGGTCGCAGCCGACGGCCCGCCACGGGCCCGGCGGACGGCCCGGGCGGTCCGCGAGGCCTTCTCCTCCTGGCTGTCCGTACGGACCCTCGGCGGCCCGGCCGGTGCCCCCGGGCAGCTCCCCGACCCGGGCGGGCGGCTGCGCGCGACCCTGGGCCTGGCCCCGGGCGCGTGGGTGCTGATCAGGCCCGACGGCTACACCGCCTCGGGCGGCGCGGAGCTGACCACGGCCGCCCTGGAGCGGGCCCTGGCCCCGCTGGGCAGGGCCGCCGTCCTCGCCCGCGCGGCAGCCCTCACCGACGCCGCCGTTCTCGCCCGCATGGACGCCCCCGCCGACGCCGCCGTTCTCGCCCGCGCGGACGCCCCCACCGGTACGGCCGCGGGCCCGCGCACCGGACCCGGGCCCCGTACCGCGCCCCGGCTTGGCTCTGCCCTCCTCCCGGATCCGGGAGGGCCGACGGCTACCGCCCTCCGCGGGCCCGTCCCGCAGCCGGGGAGCCGCGGATGACCGGACTCCCGCGGGTGCACGGCACGGTGCACCGGACCGAGGTCGAGGCTCCCGCCGGGCTGGTGTACGGACTGCTCGCCGACGCGGTGCAGTGGCCCCTGTACGTGCCCGACACGGTCTACGTCGAACGCCTCGCGTCCGGCGGGGCCGGCGAGCGGCTGCGCAGGTGGGACACGACCGGCGGCGTCCCCCGTTCGCGCACCCTGCGGCGCGTCCTGGACACCGCCCTGCGCCGGATCGCCTTCTGCGGGGAGGACCCGGCGGACCCGGGCCGCACCCCGTCGGGCAGCTGGACCGTCGAGGCGCTGGGTGCCGAACGTGCCCGGCTGACCCTGGAGGTGGACGCCCCCGCACCGGCCGGGAGCCGCTCGCCGGAGGCCGTCGCCGCATGGGACGGTGCCGTGGCCGCCCTCCGCGAGGAGACCGGTCATCTGGCCCGGCTGGCCGCGAACTGGGCCCGCCTCGACGAACTGGTCCTCTGCTTCGAGGACTCGGTGCGCATCGACGCCCCGCCGCAGCAGGTGTACGACCTGCTGGAGAGCCCCGGCAGTCGCCCGTACCGTGTCAGGGCCGTCCCGCCCGGCTCCGTACGGATCCGCCTGCCCGGTCGCGGGCTCATCGTCCACAAGCAACTGCGGACCCCCGTCCCGCTGGCCGTCCACACCGGGGTCTGGACGGTCGCCGACGGCGGCGCGGGCACCACCGTCCTCACCTCCCGGCACGGGGTCGTGCTCCGGACCGGGCCCGTGACCGGACTCTTCGGTCCCGACGCCACCTTCGAGACGGCCCGCCGGCGCGTCCGGCGGAATCTGGGCCGGCGCAGTGCCGCGGTGATGGAGCAGGTCAGGCGGTACGCGGAGGAAGGGCGGCGGCAGGCTGCGTGAACGCGGCCTGCCCCGCGCCCGGCACCTGCGGCCGTGGGCCGCGCCCGAGGTGTGCGACGACCGTCGCGAGCACATCCCCGGGATGGTCCGTCAGAAAGAAGTGTCCGCCGGGGAACACCTGGGCGGTGAACGGGCCGGTGGTGTGGTCCTCCCAGGCCAGCACGCCCTCGATGCCGGCCACCGGGTCCCGGTCCCCGGTCAGCGCGACGACCGGGCAGGTCAGCGCGGGCCGCGGCCGGTACACGTACGTCTCCACCGCCCGGTAGTCGGCGCGCAGCGCCGGCAGGGCCATGGCGAGCAGGTCGGGATCCTCCATCAGTGAGGCGTCCGTACCGCCGAGCGCTCTCAGTTCTGCCAGCAGCCGCTCGTCCCCGGCCGAACCGAGGCCGCCCTCGAACGGGATCGACGGCGCCGTGCTTCCCGAGGCGAACAGGACCGCCGGCACCTCGCCGGCCGCCTCCAGCCGGCAGGCCACCTCGAAGCCGATGGTGGCGCCCATGCTGTGCCCGAAGAGGGCCAGCGGCCGGTCGCGGTACGGGGCCAGGCCCGCGGCGATCCGGTCGGCGAGCACCTGGAGGTCCGTCACCGGCTCCTCGCCGCGCCGGTCCTGACGGCCCGGGTACTGGACGGCCAGCACGTCCACCGCGGGGGCGAGCGCACGCGCCGTCGGGAGGAAGAACCCGGCGGAACCGCCCCCGTGCGGCAGGCACACCAGCCGGACCGGGGCCTGCGGGGCGGGCTGGAACCTTCTGAACCAGCTGCCCTCAACCGGGCGTTCGCTCATCCCTCCACCCTTCCCACTCGGCCGTCGCGTCCAGCATTCACCGGGGCGGCCGTCACGGCCAGCTTCCGCCGTCCGTGGTCCGAGCCGTTGTCCACAGGTCCTCAAGAGAGTACCGAGAGCACGCCGAGTACGCCGTGCCCCACCGCGGTCGCCGGCCTGACCGCGGACCCGCGCCGCAGCCTCCGCACGGACGTGGGTCCGTTCCCGCGTGTCCCGTCCGGACCCGGCACTTCCTGCCCGGACCCGGCAGTTCCCGTCCGGCGCGGCCGGGCGTGGGTGTGGGCTCCGGACCCGTCCAGAGTGCCCGGACGCGTCCTGGACGAAGGATCGAGGGTTCGTCGAGCGATCCTCCGGCGGAGCGGGACAGAGTCGGATGCCAGGACGAGAGAGGTGTGGGCCGATGCCGGACGAGCGAGTGCGTCGCACGTCGTACACAGTGGATGTGGCCGCGCCTGCGGGCGTGCTGTACGGACTGATCGCGGACACCACGCGGTGGCCGCTCCTTGTTCCACCGGCCGTTCACGTCGAGCGGCTGGACTTCGACGGGATCCACGACCGGTTCCGCATGTGGGTGACGGCCAACGGCTCCGTCACCTCGTGGATCTCCCGCAGGCACCTGGACGCGGCGAACCGCACGATCGACTTCCACCAGGAGGTCGCGGCGGCACCCGCCGCGAACATGGGCGGCCGCTGGGTCGTCGAGGACCTGGGCGGTGACCGCTCGCGGATCACGTTGTCGCACTGCTTCACGGTGGTGGGCGACGACCTCGCCGGCACCGAGTGGCTGACCCGGGCCACCTCCGAGAACAGCCGAGCCCAGCTCGCCCGGCTGAAGGAGACGGCCGAGCTGTGGACCCGGCTCGACGAACTCCAGCTGACCGTCGAGGAGTCGGTGCGCGTCCAGGGACCCGCCGAACTCGTCTACCAGTTCCTGTACGACGTCCAGGACTGGCCGGAGCACCTGGCCCACGTCGTCCGTGCCGACGTGCGCGAGGACCGGCCGGGCATCCAGGTCGTCACCATGGACACCCGCACCCCCGGCGCCCCGGCCCGGACCACCGAGTCCGTCCGGGTCTGCTTCCCCCACGCGGGCCACATCGCCTTCAAGGAGACCCTTGCCTCGCCTCTGCTGGCCGCCCACCGTGGCGAGTGGTCCGTGACCCCGGACGAGAACGGCGTCACTGCCGCCGTCACCCACAGCGTCCTGCTGCGGGAGGAGGCCGTCGAGTCCGTCCTGGGCCGCGGCGCCGACCTGGCCCAGGCCCGGCGGTACGTACGCGACACCCTGGGCGCCGCCGGCGCGGCCACCCTCCGGCTCGCCCGTCGGCACGCGGAATCCGCCGTTCGCACGCTGTGCCCGGGACAGTGACCGGCAGCCCATGACGATGACGCCCGACATGCTGCCGCCGTCCGCCGGAACGCCCGCGCCCGAGGCGCGGGCGCTGGGGCGGGCCGCGCGGCTCGAATCCCTCCTCGGAGATCCGCTGCGGCCCGCCAATCCGCACGGCATCGCCGCCCTCATCGCCGCGGACGACCTTCGCCGGCCCCCCGCCGCCACCGAGCGGCTCCTCACCGAGAACGGGCTCGGCGCCGAGTTCGTACCCGCCGCCCTCGGGGGCCGCCTGACCCGGGCCGACCTGCTCGCGAAGGTGTTGCGCCCGGTGTTCCGCCGCGACATCGCCCTCGGCTTCGGCTTCGGCATCACCTCGCTGTTCGCCACCGCCGCCGTCTGGGCCGCCGGCAGCCCCCGCCGGCGCCAGGAGACCGCCGATCTCCTGCTCGGTGGCGGCCGGGCCTCGATCGTCCACCACGAACTCGCCCACGCGAACGCCATCCTGCGCGACGAGTTCACGGCCCGCTCCGTACCCGGCGGCGGCCATACGCTCAGCGGGCGCAAGGACGTCGTCATGAACGCCGCCCGCTCCGGCGCGTACGTCGTCTACGCCCGCACCGCGCCCGAGCGCGGGCCGCGCAGCCACTCCGTCTTCCTGCTGCGCCCCGGCGACCTGCCCGAGGGCGCGGTGCGGCACCTGCCCCGCGTGCACACCCCCGGCATGCGCGGCGGCCTCTTCTCCGGGCTGGAGTTCACAGCCTGCCCCGCACCCGAGGACGCCATGGTCGGCAGGCCCGGCGAAGGCGTCTCCCTCGCACTGCGCACCTTCCAGGTCAACCGCTGCCTCATCCCCGCCGTCGCGGTCTCCGCCGTCGACACCGTGCTGCACTCGGCCGTCCGCGCGGTCACCACCGGCCGCAGCGCACCCGTGGCCCGGCGCTGGCACAAGCCCCTCACCGGGGTCTTCGCCGATCTGCTGGCCTGCGACGCCATGGCCACCGTCGCACTGCGCTCCCTGAGCCTGCTGCCCGAGCGCACCCACGTGCTGGCCGCCGCGGTCAAGTACGTCGTGTGCGACCTGCTGCGTGAGGACCTGGAGGAGCTCGCCTCCGTGCTCGGCGCCCACGGCTACGAGCACGGCAGCCCGCAGTACGGTGCCCTGGAGAAGATCGTCCGCGATCTGCCCGTCGCCGGGCTCGGCCACGCCGGCACCGCCGCCTGCCAGGCCGTCATCGTCCCCCAGTTGCGCACCCTCGCCGAACGCTCCTGGTTCCGGGCCGAGGAGCCCCCGGCCGAGGTCTTCCGTCCGGGCGCCGGCCTGCCGGACCTCGACTACCGGCTGCTCGGCTTCGCCGGTGGCGACGATTTCCTGCCGGCTTCCCTCGTGGCCTGCGCGGACCGGCTCTCCGCGCACCGTGCCTCCGGCGGCGCCGTCGCCGCACTCGGCGAACTGGCCGAGGGGTTCGTCGGAGAACTCCGGGCGCTGCGTACGGCCTGCGCCGCGCTGCCCACCGGGGGCGCCGGCCTCCGCGACCCCGCGGTCGTCGTCCTCAGCGACCGGTACGCACTGGTCCTGGCCGCCGCCGCGGTCCTCGGGGTCTGGGAGGGGCAGGACGGCACCGACCCCTTCCTCGCCGATCCCGCCTGGGCGGTCCTCGCCCTGACCCGGCTGGCCGGACGGCTGGGCATCACCGTGCCCGAGCCGCCCGCGGGCTGCGCGGAGGAACTGCTCGCCGAGGTCCTCGGACGCCACCGCACCGGCCGCAGCTACGACCTCGACGGCACGTCGTCCGCCTGGTGAGCCGTGCGACCCGCACACCGCGAAGCCCTGACCCCGCCCCCGAACGGGCGGCACACCCCCCGCAGCCGCAGAGGAGGGCAGGAACCGTGCCGGAACAGCACAGCGCCCCGGGCGGGCGAGGAGTCCCGTCCCCCATCCACGTCACCGGACCCGAGAGCCCCTGGGAGGCGGTGCGCGGGGACCTGGAAGTACTCGGCAGCGCCGTGGTGTACGCGACCTGGGGGGAGTGGCTGACGGCGGCCCTGACCACTTCGGAGCTGCGGCCCCTGCTGGGCCGCGACTGGGCGCGCTACCGGCGAACCGAGGACGCCGCGGTCCGGTACCGTTTCGTCACCTCGCGGATGGTGGTCAAGTACACGGCCGCCGCGGCGCTGCGGACGGATCCCGCCGCACTCGACCTCGCGTACAAGATCGGTGGACGGCCCTACATCCGGGGCTTCGACCAGATCGACGTCAGCCTGAGCCACACGGACGAGGTGATCGCCGTCGGGGTCAGCCGCACCGGTCGCATCGGTGTCGACGTGGAGCCGGCCGGCCGGCGGCTGTCCTTCGAACTGCTCCACGACCACATATGCACCCCGGCCGAACAGGCCGAGCTCGCAGGTCTGTCCGACGAGCGCAAGGCCGCCGAACTGCTGCGCCTGTGGACTCTCAAGGAGGCCTACACCAAGGCACTGGGCCAGGGGCTGAGACTTGGGTTCACGGAGTTCGGCTTCGGTCTGGAGAGCGGGGACCTGACGGCCCCCGACGGGAGCGCGGCCGCGCGTGGCGAATGGGCTTTCCGGACCCACCGGGTGCTCGGCCGCTACCTGCTCAGTGTGGCCTGCCACGACGCGGGTCTGGACACCGGTCCGGACACCACGGTCCAGACGATGCTCGACGACGGGTTCATGGGCGCCGTCGAGGAGATGCTCGCCGCCGGCTGACGTGCCGGCCGGTCCCGTGACCGGGTCCGGAGCCGCCGTGTCAGCGGCGTGTCGGTGCCGCGTGGCGTGTCCGTGGACAGTCCCGACACCCCGCCGATTCCGTACAGAGCCGCACCGGACCGACCGCACCGACCCGCACCGACCCGGGAGGGACCGATGACGATGGCCGCACCTCAGGCCGTGACGGTGGTCATCGCCCCCGGCCGGCCGAGCTCGCTGGAACTGCACGGCCCGCTGGCGCCCGCCGCACTGGAGCCGCTGTTCGACCGGTTCCCGCCGCCCCGGCCCGCGCTGCGCCGGCACTCCCCGGTCCACCACACGCTGCGGCTGCCCCTCTCCTACGACGCGGGTCGGCTGGCCGACCTCCTGACCGGGCCGGGTGCCCTTCCCCGCACGGCAGCGGACGTAGGTGTGCCGACGGAGGGCCACCGCGACGGTGTCCCTGGCCCGGAGGCCGCCGGGCCCGCCACGCGCCGTCCGGTCTCCGCCGCTCGCCGCCCGTACTCTCCTTCACACGGCCACCCCGCCGCCCCCCGCCAGCAGGACATCCTCCTCGGCTCCCTCACCCACCCCGGCACCGGCCTCCACGTGGAGCAGGTCCACTGGAGCTGGCACGGTCCGCTCGACCACGAGCGGTTCCGGGCGGCCTGGCAGAGCGTCATCGACCACGAGGCCGTGCTGCGTGCGGTCCTGGCCCGCCCCGCCCCGCACCATCCGCCCCGTATCGTCGTGCGCCCGTCCGCGGCACCGCAGATCGTCCGCCGCTCCCAGGGGGCCCCGGAGTGGAACACCCTGGTCGCCACCGAGCGGCTGCGCGAGTTCGATCTGATGTGCGGCGGTCCGCTCCGCATCGTGATCGTCGACGACGCCCGGGGCGCCGGCGCCCCGGGCACCCGGATCCTCGTCACCTACCACCAGGCCCTGATCGACACCCGCAGCATGAGCCTGCTGCTGCGCTCCTTCTACCGCGCCTACCTCGACGGTGGCCGCGTCAGCGGCGGCGAGCGCCGCCCCGACGTACGCGACCACCTCCGCTGGGTACAGGGGCAGGACCTCGGTCCCGCCCGCGCGTTCTGGTCCCGTGCCGCACCCCTGGCGGGTGCGCTCACCCTGCCCGCCAGGCCCTCCGGCACCGTCACCCGCCAGCGGGGCCATGGCCGGGCCTGGCGGCGCCTGACCCCGGACGAG
Organism: Streptomyces sp. NPDC102402; assembly: GCF_044765765.1. Classification (NCBI taxonomy): domain Bacteria; kingdom Bacillati; phylum Actinomycetota; class Actinomycetes; order Kitasatosporales; family Streptomycetaceae; genus Streptomyces; species Streptomyces sp. NPDC102402. The sequence continues at coordinate 3,632 of NZ_JBIWKR010000022.1, read as the reverse complement.
GCGGTCCGGCTGCGCGACTGGGCCGCCGGCCACGGAGCCACCGAGAGCACCGTCGTCCAGGCCGCCTGGGCGCTGCTGCTGCACCGCGCCCACCCCGTCCTCGCCCCGGTGGCCTTCGCCGCGGTCGTGTCCGGCCGCGGGATCGCCCTCGACGGGGTCGAGGGGATGCCGGGCGCCCTGGCCAACCCGCTGCCCGTCGCCGTGGACGTCGGCCCCCGCACCCGGGTCCGCGACCTGCTGGCCGCCCTGACCGACCGCGCCATCGACACCGCCGCGTACGAATGGATCTCCGCCGGGCAGGTCCACGACTGGTCGGACCGGGCGGCCGAGGACGAACTCACCGAGTCCGTCGTCGCCTTCCAGCCCCTGGACCTCCTGACCGCGCGCTCCGGAGCGCTTTGCGACCCGGCCGCCGGGCTCCGGAAGGAACTGGCCGCCGAGGGCGTGCGCGTGGAACCCCCGGAGGTCTTCGGGGCGCACACGGGGGTGCCCCTCACCCTGGCCGCCCGCCACGACGACGCGGGAGGCCTGGTCCTGACCGTCGTCCACGACCGGACCCGTATCGCGGAGGCCGACGCCTCCGAGTGCCTGGCCCAACTGGTCCGGCTCCTGCGCGGCCTTCCCCTCGCCGCAGAGGAGTCCACGACCGTGGAGGAAGCCCTCGGGCTCCTGGAGGGCTGCCCCGTGCCCCGCACGGCGCACCGGCCGCCGTCCTCCCTGCGTCTGCTGCGTCCGGGCGCGGCCCGGGGCGCGGGCACGATCTTCCTGATCCCGCCCCCGGGCTTCCCGGAGACCTGTTACGACATGCTCGCCCGTGGCCATGACGGGCCCCAGACACTGGTCACCGTCACCGCACCCGCCGACGCCACGGCCTGCCTGACCGCCCTGGGTCCGGCCCTGGCCGCCCGCGAACCCGTCCTGCTGGGCGGGTACTCGGGCGCGGGAGCTCTCGCGTACGGCGTGGCGCAGCGCGTCGCCGCCCATGGCTGGGCACCCCCGCTCGTCGCGATCGGCGGCACCCCGGGGGCCGCGTCCGCAGCGCCGGGCTCCCTCCCCGGATCCCCGGCCGGAGAAGGAACCGGAGCCGAGGCCGCGGCGGCCCGTGAGCTCGCGGCGGTCCTCGCCGCCACCGCCGCGTACGCGGCGGCGAGCGGGGCCGAAGGAACCGTATGACCCACGTATGCCGGCCGGGCGCACCGGAACCGAACGGCCGCCCTCTTCCTACCGACTGGAGTTCGCCATGACCCGCCGTCTGTTCACCTCGGAGTCCGTGACCGAGGGCCATCCGGACAAGATCGCCGACCAGATCAGCGACACCGTCCTCGACGCCCTGCTGAGCCAGGACCCGGCCTCCCGGGTCGCCGTGGAGACCATGATCACGACCGGCCTCGTGCACATCGCGGGGGAGGTGACCACCAAGGCGTACGTCCCGATCGCCCAGCTGGTCCGGGACAAGATCCTCGAGATCGGTTACGACTCCTCGAAGAAGGGCTTCGACGGAGCCTCCTGCGGCGTGTCGGTGTCCATCGGATCCCAGTCGCCTGACATCGCACAGGGCGTCGACACGGCGTACGAGAAGCGGGTCGAGGGAACCCAGGGGGACGAGCTGGACAGCCAGGGCGCTGGTGACCAGGGCCTGATGTTCGGTTACGCCTCGGACGAGACCCCCGAGCTGATGCCGCTGCCGATCCACCTCGCGCACAGGCTCTCCCGCCGCCTGAGCGAGGTCCGCAAGAACGGGACCGTCCCGTACCTGCGCCCCGACGGCAAGACCCAGGTCACCATCGAGTACGACGGCGACAAGGCGGTCCGCCTCGACACGGTCGTCGTCTCCTCGCAGCACGCGAGCGACATCGACCTGGAAGCCCTGCTCATCCCGGACATCCGGGAGCACGTCGTCGAGTACGTGCTCGACGCGCTGGCAGCCGACGGCATCAAGCTGGAGACCGACGGCTACCGCCTGCTGGTGAATCCGACGGGCCGCTTCGAGACCGGCGGCCCGATGGGCGACGCCGGCCTGACCGGCCGCAAGATCATCATCGACACCTACGGCGGCATGGCCCGCCACGGCGGCGGCGCCTTCTCCGGCAAGGACCCGTCCAAGGTCGACCGCTCCGCCGCCTACGCCATGCGCTGGGTCGCCAAGAACGTCGTCGCCGCGGGTCTGGCCGCGCGCTGCGAGGTCCAGGTCGCCTACGCGATCGGCAAGGCCGAGCCCGTCGGCCTCTTCGTCGAGACCTTCGGCACCAACACCGTCGAGACCGAGAAGATCGAGCACGCCATCGGTGAGGTCTTCGACCTCCGCCCGGCCGCGATCATCCGCGACCTCGACCTGCTCCGTCCGATCTACGCCCAGACCGCCGCCTACGGCCACTTCGGCCGGGAACTCCCCGACTTCACCTGGGAGCGCACCGACCGCGTCGACGCCCTCAAGAAGGCCGTGGCAGCGCCTGCCGCCACCTGACGCCACACCCGTCCGGCGTCCCGCGGAACCGTCTCCCGGGGCGCCCGGCCCGTCGCGGGCCCGTCCGCAGGCCCGCGCCGTGTCCGACCGGACGGGATCTTCCGGACACGGCCCGGAGCCGGTTCCGGTCCTGTCTGCTCCGCCCGCTCCTTCCCGGCCTGTCTTCCGACCCCTCACAGGAGAGCCCTCGTGCGCATCGCGGTGACCGGATCCATCGCCACCGACCACCCCATGGTCTTCCCCGGCCGTTTCGGCGGCCGACTCCTCCCCGACCGGCAGCAGCACGTGCCGCTCTCCTCCCTGGCCGACCACCTCGGCGTCCGGCGCGGCGGAGCGGCGGCGGACATCGCCCACGGCGGCCCGTCCGCACAACGCGTCCTCCCGGTTCTGGGGGGCCTGCGATGACCGGACCCGCCACCCGAGCCGCAGCGCTCCGTGAGGCGCTCGCCACCCGGGTGGTGGTGGCCGACGGTGCGATGGGCACCATGCTCCAGGCCCAGGACCCCACCCTGGAGGATTTCGAGAACCTCGAGGGCTGCAACGAGATCCTGAACGTCACCCGGCCCGACATCGTCCGGTCGGTGCACGAGGAGTACTTCGCGGTCGGGGTGGACTGCGTGGAGACGAACACCTTCGGCGCGAACCACTCGGCGGCGAACGAGTACGAGATCGCTGACCGGATCGTCGAGCTGTCCGAGTCGGGTGCCCGTATCGCCCGGGAGGTCGCCGACGAGTTCACCGCGAAGGACGGCCGTCAGCGGTGGGTGCTGGGCTCGATCGGTCCCGGCACCAAGCTGCCCTCGCTCGGCCACATCGCGTACGACGTGCTCCGCGACGGCTACCAGCAGAACGCGGAAGGCCTGCTCGCCGGCGGCGCGGACGCCCTGATCGTGGAGACCACGCAGGACCTGCTGCAGACCAAGTCGAGTCTCATCGGCGCGCGCCGGGCGATGGACGCCCTGGGCTTCGACGTGCCGCTGATCTGCTCGCTCGCCTTCGAGACGACCGGCGTCATGCTGCTCGGCTCGGAGATCGGTGCCGCGCTGACGGCCCTGGAGCCGCTGGGCATCGACCTGATCGGGCTGAACTGCTCGACGGGCCCGGACGAGATGAGCGAGCACCTGCGCTATCTGGCCAAGCACTCGCGCACACCGCTGATGTGCATGCC